>CADAKX010000026.1 GCA_902788605.1 uncultured Prevotellaceae bacterium
CGGGTCTGGGTACAAGCTTAAAAAGCAAAAGTGCTGCAAATCAAACGATTGCAGCACTTTTTTGTGTTTAGGGTGTGCTAATGATGTTACTTTTTCTTGGCAGTTCTTGCAGCATCGAGGAAGTTCACCATCTTCTGAAGGTTCTCTTCGCTATACATTCCCATGCCGTGGCCGCCTTCAGGTACGAAGGTTGCTTCTGTCTTCACGCCAGCATCCTGCAGCTTCTCGAAGAACATCTTGCCCTGGCAGCAAGGCACCACGTTGTCCTTCTCGCCGTGGAAGATGATGATAGGAGGATTCTTCTTGTTGACATAGTAGGTAGCGCTGAGGCTCTTATACTTATCGGGCTCCTTGCTCAGCTTTGAGTTGAGCAACACGTCCTCAGGACTGTTCTCGCCCATCTTCATGCCTTCACCGCAGTCCATGGCTGTCAGGTCAACAGGGCCAGACCAGTCGCAGGCAGCGTTGACGGCACTACTCTCCTTGGTATAGTTGCCCAGGTTGCCCTCGAGGTCGATGTCAACAGTACCCACCTTGGTCTGCTTGATGCCGCTGGTGGTGGCTGCTGTTGAAGCCAGGTGACCACCGCTTGAGAAACCACTGGTGGCTACGAATGACGGGTCGAACTTGTACTTCTTAGCCTCGCCGCGTACAAAGCGGATGACGGCACGGATGTCGTGGATCTGGGCAGGCCACTTGGCATCGGCACTTGAACGGTGGTTAGGACAAACCACTGCATAGCCAGCATTGAGCAGAGACTTAACGATGGTGCCCAGGTCGGCAGCACCCTTACTGCTGTTGCTGAACCATGCGCTGCCATAGATGTGGATCACCACTGGATAGCTGGCAGCCTCTTTCTTGGGCAGGTAGATGTCACAGGTGTGATAGGCTTTGTCGTCGCCTGCATAGTTCACATCTTTCCACTCCTGGCTGGTCTCCAGTTTCACTTGTTGCATTTGGAAGCCACCAAAGCCTCCTGCAGGCTGTGCCATAGCTACAGCAGCCAGGCACGGCATGATAAACGAAATTAATGCTTTTTTCATTGTTCGTTTTGGTTTAAAGGTTTTTTTGTTAGTTAATGATGATATTTGAGAAATAATACTCTCTCAGAGCTTTCTGTACAGGCTCACCCTTCAGGCTCACCTGTTCTTTCAGGCGGATATCGGCCGACGAGGCACCAATCTTCACGACGAAGGTGCCTGGGTCGATGTGCCATTGGCGCTGGTCATAGTAGCCAAACTGCTCTGCATTGAGTTTGGCTGTTACGGTCTTACTCTCGCCTGGTTTCAGGCTGACACGAGCAAAGCCCTGCAGCTGGATAGGACGGATGTGCTGCTCCTTGCTGGTGGGCGAGAGATAGATCTGGGCTATCTCGTCGGCAGCCATCTCGCCTGTGTTCTTGATCTCGAATGTCAGGCTGATGCTTTCGTCCTTGGTCGTTGCCTCCTGGGCTATCTTGAGGTTGCTGTATTCAAAGGTGGTATAGGTCATGCCAAAGCCGAAGGGCCACTGCACGCGTGGGTCTTGCTCGTCGCTGTAGTTATAGCACAGGGGCTCATAGACCTCGGTGTTGGGATAGCTGATGGAGAGCTTGGCCGAAGGAGCCACGTTACCATAGAGGATGTCTGCCACAGCATGACCACCCTCTTCGCCAGGATACCAAGCCTGGATGACGGCCGAGCAACGATTGGCCAAGTCTCCAATCACCTGTGCCCTGCCACCAAAGATGACCAGCACCACGGGTTTGCCCGTCTGCAGCAGTTCGTTGACGTATTGCTCCTGCTGTCCTGGCAAGCGCAGTCCCTGACGGTCGCGGTTCTCGCCACACAGCATCACGTTCTCACCCATGCAGGCGATGATAACGTCAGCCTCTTTGGCCATGCGGAGGGCCTCCTGCTTGTCGGCCTTCTCGCCAGCGTCAACCTTGCGGTGCAGGATGTCATATTCCCAGGCTCTGATATCGCCGCCTTTCTTGAAGTCGGTCTCGATGGTGTCTGTCCAGTCGCAGCCACGCGAATACGAGATGCTCATGTGGCTGGGCTTGCGGTCTTTCATGCCCTCAAGCATTGTGATGACATGCGGATGATCCAGGTCTTCTGTCACCTTTTTCCAGAAATAGCTCATCGCAGGGAACGAATAGTCACCACACATGGCCCACATCGTGTTGGCGTTGGGACCCGTGATAAAGACCTTCTCTGGCGACTTGCCCTCGTCGAGGGGCAGGATGCCGTCGTTCCTTAGCAGTACGATGCTCTGTGTGGCAATGTCGTAGGCCGTCTGACGCTCTTCGGGCGTGTCGAGCACGATAGGCTCCTGACTATAGAGATAAGGGGCTTCATCCATCAGTCCGGCACGGAACTTATACCTCAGCACATCCTTTACAGCACGCTCAAAGGCCTCGGGCTTCACCAACCCCTGGTCTAATCCCTCTTGCAGGAACTTATAGTTGTCGCCGTGAGGGAAGTCCACGTCGTTACCAGCATTGATGGCTGCTGCGGCCTTCTCCATGGGACTTTCCAAACCAGGAATCTGGTCGATGGCAGTATAGTCGCTGACCACCATGCCGTCGAAGCCGAGGTAGTTGCGCAGGATATCCTGAAGTACGAAGCTGTCGGCCACACAAGTGATGGGGCAGTCCTTCATGGCATGATAGCCTGGCATCACGGCTTTGCTGCCAGCCAAGCGAATCATCGTTTCGTGGGGCAGCAGGATCTCCTCCATCAGCTCCTTCTCGCTGGCATCGCCACCACCGCCATAGCCCAGATAGTGTTTCGAACAGGCACCTACGCCTTTCTTCAAATCACCTTGTTGCAGGCCCTTGACAAAGGCCGTACCCATGATGGCCGAGAGATAGCCGTCCTCGCCATACGACTCCTCCAGTCGGTTGAACGATGGCGTGCGACACACATCGACCATTGGCGACAGCGACAGCACGCCACCCATCTTTCGCATAGCGGTGGCCGTCTGCTGGGTCTTCAACTCTGCCAACTCGGGGTTGAACGAGCAGGCCTGGCCAATCTGCTGGGGATAGATGGTGGCACCGCGGGTGTTGATGCCCGACAGCACCTCCTCGTGAAACAAGGCAGGAATGCCGTGAGGGGTCTTTTCGATGAGCCACGTCTGAAGTTGGGCCACACGGTTGCGCAGGTCCTCTGGCTCGCGTGGCTTCTGACTGGCATACTGCGAGAAATGGCCGATGCCGTTGGGAATCAGTTCACGACACTTGGTGGTGTCCAACTGCCCCTCGTCATCAAAGAGGTCATCCATATACATGCTGCGCAACTGAGCGATACGCTCCTCCTGCGACATGCTGTTGTATAGCTCGTCAATCTGCTTCTCCATATCATTATTGGTGCTGCATCCTGCCAGCATTGTGGCAGCCATCTGTATCGTTATGAAAAGTTTCTTCATCCGTCGTTAGTCGATATTTATAGCCGATTCGGCTGCAAAGGTAATAAAAAGGAGAGAAAACGAAAAGGAATTTGCAGTTTTTTACTACCTTTGCACCCGTTTTTCATCATTATGACACCAACAGGACGTTTTGCACCCTCGCCAACAGGCCGTATGCATCTGGGCAATGTGTTCAGTGCGCTACTCTCGTGGCTGTCTGTCAAGAGCAAGGGCGGACAGTGGCTCTTGCGTATCGAGGACATCGACCCAGGCCGCTCGCGACAGGCTTTTGCCGACCAGTTGATGGACGATCTTGAGTGGCTGGGACTGACATGGGACGGCACGCCAGTCTATCAGAGTCAGCGCTCGGAAATCTATGAGCATTATTTCCAGATGTTGAAGAGTCAGGGTGTGACCTATCCCTGCTACTGCACCCGTGCTGACTTGCTGGCCACCCAGGCGCCTCACGAGAGCGATGGACGCGTGGTCTATCCTGGCACCTGTCGACACTTGCCGCTACAGCCCGATAAGCCTGCTGCCACCCGACTCATCGTGCCCGATAGGGACATTACCTTTGTTGATGGGCACTATGGACCTCAAAGTGTCAACCTGGCTCATCATGTAGGCGATTTCATCATCCGTCGTAAGGATGGTGCCTGGGCCTATCAGCTGGTGGTGGTTATCGACGATGCCCTGATGGGTGTTACTGAGGTGGTGCGTGGTTGCGACCTGCTGCTCTCGTCGCCCCAGCAGATGTATGTGGCCCAGCTCTTGGGCTTCACTCCTCCGCAGTTCATCCATCTGCCCCTGTTGTGCAACGCTCAGGGTCAGCGACTATCAAAGCGTGATGGTGGTCTCGATATGGCCTCTCTCCGCCAGAGCCATTCGGCTCCTGATGTCATCGGTCTCCTGGCTTATTTGGCAGGCCTCCAGTCTGCGCCAACTCCCATCACGCCCTCCGAGCTCCTCCCTGTTTTCTCCTGGGATAGCGTTCCCACCGTCCTCCCGCCTGTTGCGTTGCCCCCTTCCGTTCCGTCTATTGCGTTGTCCTCTTCTGTTCCGTCTGTTGCGTTGTCAACGCAACAAACATAACCCCTTCTCTCGTAACCAATGAAGAAAGAAACCTATGAATCCCAAAAAGCCTTTGCCGGCGACAAGAAGCCTTCCATGCTTCGTCGTTGTGTGGGCCATGACTACACAGGACGCCAGATATATATGATTACCATGGTGACCGAAGGGCGTCGCCCCCTTTTTGGACATGTTTCTGGTAGAAGTGATGCCTCTGAGGCCGACCTAGATGCTCCCCGTATTATTCTATCGGAATTAGGGCGGCGTGTGGCAGAGGAATGGTGGAATACATCGACTCATCATCCAGAGATAGAAGTGGTGGACTTACAGATGATGCCAGACCATTTCCATGGTATACTCTTCGTAAAAGAAAAGATGGAGCGCCCTCTTGGCATGGCACTGCGAGGGTTTAAGCAGAGCTGCAACCGCCATTATCGCGAGCTGATTCTCGGCCAGCCTCCCGTCCCCTCCGTTTCGTCGTCCCCTTCCGTCCCGTCTGTTGCGTTGTCAACGCAACAAACGGAAAGACAACCAAAGCGCGACCGCCGTGGCGAAGACCGTTCCCATGGTCTTCTCTTTGCTCGTGGGTATAACGACAGACTCCTTCTTCGCTCTGGCCAGCTTGATACTTGGCTCAACTATTTAAAAGACAACCCACGCCGATTACTCATGAAGCGTGAGCATCCAGATTTTTTCCGTGTACAGAGAAATCTGAGCATGGCAGGCATCACCTTTTCTGCTATTGGTAACCGTTTCTTGCTAAACCGCCCCGTACGCTTGCAGGTTCAGTGCTCTCGTCGATTGACAAAGGATGAGATACAAGCAAAGGTTCAGTATTATCTTTCTGCTGCACGACAAGGAGCCGTACTAGTGTCGCCAGCCATCTCTCCTGGTGAGAAGGCTGTTATGCGTGCTGCGTTCGACGAAGGTTTGTCTTTGGTGTATTTACAGGAGAATGGCTTTACCAGTTTGGCAAAGCCAGGTGGAGCAAGAATGGAGGCTTGCGCCAAAGGTCAACTCCTTATCCTTGCCCCCTGGGAGCATCATAACGAACGTTTAGCGATTCGTCGTGACCAGTGCCTCGTCCTCAATGATATTGCCCGTCGGCTGTGTGAGTAAATAGAGACTTGAAACTATTTTCACCACATCCTTACCAATCTCGGGCTGCTTTGACCAACTGTGTTATATTACTTTTTCATGTCCTCTGCCACCCACAGGACCCAATCGTCAATGTTGTCGGTGAGTTTCCTCGCAATGGGCAAGGGGATGATAATGTCGGGCACGCTGCCAAGACCTTCAGACGAGAAGTCCTTCTCGTAAAAGCCAGAATCAACGGACGTGGCATAGAATATACCAAGACGACTGTTGGGTAATGGTTCCGTTCGGCAGTTGCCTGTCAGGTCACAGCCGTTGGTGTTGCATATACCATAGACTTTGCAGCGATCGCTGTAGTTCTTGACGAATTTAACAATGCTTTCCGCTGCGCTTCCAGTCATAACGTCTATCAAAACGGCAGCTCGTTTGATGCGTGATATCGGTTGACGATTAGCGCCGTTATTGCTTTCGCCTTGTTTTTCAAACTTCTTTTTTGAGGCCTCACATCTTTCAATCAATTTTCTTATTGCGTTTTTACTCAAATTGCGTTGCCATTTTACTCAAATTAATTCTGTCAATGGGTATCGTTAGTATCTCTTCTTTATCTGTTCGACCTTATAACCCGCCTCTCGGAGCTTCGAGATGATGCCCTCCTTGCCTACAAGATGGCCAGAACCGAAGACGAACATCGTCGGCTTTTCGCTCATCGCTGTAAGTATCTTGGGGAGCCACTTCTCATTGCGGTCCTTCAATATCGGCTGGTTGGTTTCCGGAAGATAGAAAGTGGCAAAACTATCGTAGTCGCCTGTTATCCAATAATTGCAGATTTCATCAAGATAACCATCTGTCCCTTCTACCCTTTCCATGAGTATCTGCTTGCGTTCATCGTAGTTTTTCAGAAAAGCCATCAGCGAGTCGGCCTGCTCCTCGATAGTCTGAGATGTTTGCATCAGAGGCTTAATGATGTCTTGTGCCAACAAGTTCTCGCCATCGAGTCCTCCCACCTGCCAGCCTCGTGCCTTCGCCTTTTGCATGAGTTCAAAATCCATAGGAATTTTCTTCTGGTTTTTCTTGAGGTATTCTCTCATGATGGGGCCAAACAGAAATTCTTGAAATGAGGATGGAGTCCAGTTCCACATTTCCTTCCAGGTTGGGTCATCCAGATTGATGGGCATTATCTCCTTGAACTTCACCTTCAGAATCTCGGCACTTTCCTTGTCAATGACGTCGAAGATATTCTTGCCATCAGGATACTTGACCTTTTGTTGCTCTTGCTTCGGGCGAAACGATCTTTTCATCGTTTCCTGAAGGTTGTTTTTGGGGGGAAGATATTCAATGTACATCTGTTGACATTGTGCCTCGGCCTCCTGATATTCTGGTATGCTGTCGAGCAGCGAAGCGGACAGAGGATGTATCGTACCAAGCAGATACGATGGCTCCGCCAGCCCGTTGCCGCTGATGCGGAAGAGAAACTGCGCGTGTGATGAATTCGCGGTCAAGGCAATGATAAGGATTAGGAGGATTTTCTTCATGCCGTTTTCGTTTTTGATTAGAGAATGCAAAGATAATAACATATTCTCTTACCACAAAATAAATATCCAAAAAACGACCCGTAATAAGGTAGCATCTATGAACAAAACGACTTTTTTCTTAAGATATTTTGTTTTTTAGACACCCTCACCCAAATCGCTGGAAAAGCCTTTGTACACAGAGGTTTTGGAAGATTGAGGATGCTCTTCATCCTCACCACACCCTCACCCAACCCTCACCAATCTCAGGCCGCTTTGGCTTACAACAGCGGATGGGGCTTTTCGGTTCATACGAACGAGTCAAAGCAGGTGCGTGAGACAGGAAAAAGTCCGTCGTTAGCGAACTCACAGTCCGACGCCTGCGGACTGACAGTCCGTGGCCTACGGACGGATTTTTGCAAGCCTTATTTGTATTTTGGGATGACTCTTAGAATTTCTATTGATGATTCAGGTTGAGGATGTGGTGAGGGTGTGGTGAGGGTGTGGTGAGGATGAAGAGCACCCTCAATCTTCCAAAACCTCTGTGTACAAAGGCTTTTCCAGCGATTTGGGTGAGGGTGGCCGAAAAAAACAAAAAAATCCAAAAACTAGGAATAGAGAAATGCCGTTTCGCAATGAGCGAAACGGCATCTCTCGTAGGGCAAAACGGCATTTCTCGTAAGATGCTATTCCGTCATCTTCATCACATCTTCGAGGGTGAACTTGCCCGAGAATACAAGGATTGACAGGTCATCGTCGCCTTCCACCTGCATGATGACAGCCGACTGCTGCTTGCCAATGTGATGGAAGATGTTGACTTTGCTGTCGTCCTCGTTCATCTGCATCAGAAGTTCGTATTTGTCTTTTGCCATGATGGCCTTGACCTCGTTCTTCAGTTTGGCCTGAGAGGCTTTGTGCTCGCTGGTGATGATCTGGATGCCAGAGAGCTTCTTGCTCAGGGTCTTGACGTCGACACCAGGAACGGATAGTCCGGCGTTCTTGCCAGCCATGCCCAGCATGTATTTCGAGATGAACACATAGGTCACGTTCTTCATATCGGCATATTTCTCGAAGGCCTTTACCTGCGCATTGACGTTGAGGCTGCACATGGCAACCACCGTGCAAAGGAGAAATCTTATGATCGTCTGTTTCATATTACTTCAATAGGTTTAGTTGTTCGTTTAATCGTTCTTCCGTCTCGTCGCTCAGGGCCTTTGCCTTTTCCAGGTGTCCCATACCCTTGTTGAGGTTGACAGCCAGCAGGGTGAGAGCACGCTCAGCCTCCTGTTGCGCCAGCAAGGGATCTTGGTAGGTGTCCTGCTCGGCCAGATTCGTGTATTTATCTTGATTCAGCAGATGGTATCCCACTCCAAAGACGAGGGCGACGCTGGCTGCGACAGCCGTATAACGCAGGGCTTTGGGCAGGAGTGAGCGGCGCTGGGCCTTTGGTGCTTTCTGCTGAAGCTCCTCACGCTCCCACTCGTCAATCTTGGCAGAGAGACGCTCTTCCAGTCCTTCGGGGATGGGAATTTGTTCTAACGCTTTCAGATTCAGTTCGTCCATGTCTTCGTGATATTATTGAATTGCTGTTTAAGTTTCTTTTTCGTTCGCATCACAATGATGCGGATATTACCTTGAGAGAGTCCGGTGTCTTGCTCTATCTCCTCATAGGAGCGATCGTCCACCACGTGCATCCGGATGATCTTGGCGTCGCGCTCTGGCAGTTGACTGATGAGTCCCTCCATCTGCTGCGCCTCGTCCTTGGCGTCTATCTGATGGTCCAGACTCCGTTCGTCGGGTGGCGAGGCTTCCTCTTTCAGTTCTGCCGAGTCGTCCAGGCGTTTCAATCGGTGCTGGTCAACAAACAGATGGCGCATCATCGTCACGAGATAAGCTTCCTTCATTGCCTCATCGGGCAGTTCGTCGCGTTTCTGCCATAGCTTCAGGTATAGGTCCTGCAGCAGGTCTTCGGCGTCCTGTGCATTGCCCGTCAGGTGATAAGCCACCCGATAGAGCACCTGATGGTGGGGCATGTATCGCTGCTTGAACTCTCGTGCGTCCATTCCGTTATTCCTGCTCTTTATCGTATTCCACGTTGCTGTCAAAGGAAAGGTTGCTCTTCTCCAGAGCCTTCATCCAGATATCCCTGTCAATCTTGGTATCAATATGCGATATCGCTACCGTATTCCAGATGTCAACGCGTAACAGAAGGTCTGAGACCATATTACCTTCCACCTTGCCGTAGCATTGAAACTTGATACTTGGGTTCAGTAAATCATTGACCACCTCTGCGAACAGTTTCCCAGTTTTTACAGGAACCTCGGAAGTTCCTTTGCCAGTATTGCGGATTGTCTCGAACAGCAGTTCGTAGTTCTTCAGAGCCTTGATGTCCTTGTTGATTTGGTCCAGTAACTCCTCGCTGACATTCTGAATCTGCACCTGTTCGCTCTTCTTGAAGTACTTCTTCAGCATGGCGATGTCTTCGGCAGTCAGGATGGAATCCTCCTTATCAAGATCCTTGAGACTCTGCTGTGTCGTATTCTCATACACTGCACCAGGCACGGCCTTGTATTTCTCAATCAACTTGGCTGGCGTCTGTCCGAAGGCATTGCCTACGCAGAGCAGCATGGTTAAGGACAGTAATAACTGTTTCATATTGTTATGAGTTTGATTAGTCGTTAGCTTCGGTATTCGCATTCATGCCCTGTCCCATCAATTTCATGAGGTCGAAGGTGCCATTGATAACCACCAGATGAGCCTCGTCGTCTTCGACTGCCAGGATGACATTGGTAGAACGCTCTCCATTCTTTGAGAGATAGATCTTAACAATCTCGCCATCATCGCCCTTCGTGTCGACCAGTGTTTCCCATTCTTTGCCTTTCAGCAACTTCATTGTGGCCTTCTGGAATTTCTTGATGTTGCTTTCGCCTTCGCACGAGAAAACCTTCACATCATCGAACTGCTCAAGGAACTTTCCGTCATCGTCGCCACCACCCACGTTGACATATTCTCCTAACTGCAGAGCTTGACCTGTCTTTGCGGCAAGGCCAATCATCTCCTTGTCAACGTGCTGGAACTCCACGCCTTTCATTTTGGCCAACTTATCGAAGTTGGTGCTCTGGGCGTTGATGTTGACACAAACGAATACTAATGCGGCACAGAGGGCCAGTTTTTTCAAAGCCTGCATGGGGCTGATGGTTGTTGATAACTTTTTCATCTTTTTTTATTTTAGTTGTTGTTTCTTTCTTTTTTAAAGTGTTATCGATGAACGCTTCTATCAGTACTAACGTAAATTGCCAAAGGTTTGTTACAACAACTATGATTTTTTTTTGATGAAAATAAAAAAACGACCAAAACCATCAGTAAAGACAGTCTCGGTCGTCTATAAAAACCTAGTGAATTATCCAAAGAATTCGCCTTCGCCCTGCTGGTCGTAGCTGCTGCCATCGAAGCAATGGGTGCAGACGTGGCTCTTGAGGAGGCCTATCGACTCAATGAGGTCCTCAATACGGGCAAACTTCAGCGAGGTGAGGCCCAAACGACGGGCAATCTCCTCGACCATGCGCTTGTATTCAGGAGAGTCGGTCTGTGCATACTTATCAAGATTAGCCTTGTCATCGCCCTCGAAGTCGCGGATAATACGACGGGTGATGAGCTCCAGGTCGCTCTTGCTGTTGGTGAAGCCAATAAACGGACAGCCATAGACCAGTGGCGGACAAGAGATGCGCACGTGCACCTCCTTGGCGCCGTTCTGGATGAACTCGCGGGCGTTGTCGCGCAACTGGGTGCCACGAACGATAGAGTCGTCACAGAATACCACGCGCTGGTCTTTCAGCAGGGCGGCATTGGGGATGAGCTTCATCTTGGCCACGAGGTCGCGACGGCTCTGGTTGCCAGGAGTAAACGAGCGGGGCCAGGTGGGAGTGTACTTCAATACGGCACGCTTGTAGGGGATGCCCGAGCCTTCGGCATAGCCAAGAGCCATACCAACGCCCGAGTCGGGAATGCCACACACGAGGTCGGCCTCGATATCATCTTTTTCACCCATCATACGTCCGTTCTTCTCGCGAACAAACTCGGTGTTGATACCTTCATAGTTAGAAGCGGGGAATCCATAGTAAACCCAGAGGAACGAACAAATTTGGCAGCGCTTGAAGGCAGGCTGCAGCACCTCGAAGTTGTCGGCATGCAGGCGAACAATCTCGCCAGGACCCAGGTCGCGCACGGGTTTGTAATCCAGGTTGGGGAAGCTGGTGGTTTCGCTGCTCACGGCATAGGCCTTCTCCCAGTCGTCGGTGCCGATGGGTGACATCTTATGCACCTCTTTTCTACCAATAACGATAGGTGTACGGCCCAACACATCGCGAGCGGCAATGATACCGTCTTCAGTCAAAATGAGCATCGAACATGAACCTTTAATCTTGCGGTATACCATGTTGATGCCCTCGACGAATGTACTTCCCATGTTGATAATCAAAGCCACAAGCTCTGTCTGATTCAGGTTGTTGGCGCTCTGCTCGCTCAGATGCATGCGCTGTGCCAGCAGCTCATCGGCAATTTCGCGCAGATTGTTGATCTTGGCGACCGTAACCACCGCATAGCGGCCCAGATGCGAGTTGATGATAATAGGCTGGGGGTCGGTGTCGCTGATGACGCCCAGGCCCTGATTGCCTGCAAATTCGTGGAGCTCGTCTTCAAACTTTGAGCGGAAATAGTCGCGCTCCAACGAGTGGATACTGCGGCTAAAGCCCTTTTCTTTGTCGAAGGTCACAAGACCTGCTCGTTTAGTACCAAGATGAGAATTGTAGTCCGTTCCGTAAAACAAGTCGTTTACGCAGTCCTTAGTGGAGATGGTTCCGAAAAATCCGCCCATATTTGTTATATGCTGTTTTTGTTTGTGGGTGCAAAGGTACTACTTTTTTGCGAATTATGAATTACGAATTATGATTTTTTTCGTAATTTTGCACCCGACATGACACAAGACAGACTTTGGAACCGCAACTACTGCAAGGTGATGGCTGCCAACTTCACGCTATTCTTCGCCTTTTATGTGTTGACGCCGCTGCTGCCGCTCTACCTGAGTGAGCATTTCGGCGCCACCAAGGACGTGATAGGACTGGTGCTCTCGGGCTATACCATCACGGCGCTGGTGGTGCGCCCGTTCAGTGGCTATGTGGTCGATACTTTTCCTCGTAAAACGGTGCTGATGGTATGCTTCTCGGCCTTCGCCATCTTCTTTGCCGGCTATCTGGCAGCCTCGTCGCTCCTGTTGTTCACCATCGTGAGAACGCTGCACGGCGGACCCTTTGGGGCGCTGACGGTGGCCAACTCTACCGTAGCTATTGACGTGCTGCCCAGCAGTAGGCGTACGGAGGGCATTGGCTATTATGGTCTGTCGAACAATCTGGCGATGGCTATAGCCCCCACGGTGGGCATCTTCATCTATAAACTCACCGATAGTTTTGAGTTGCTCTTCTGGCTGGCGCTGGCCGTGGCCTGTGCCGGCTGGCTGACCGATGCTACGGTGAAGACCAAACAGCCGACATCCAATCGACAGAAGGACGACTGCAATGCTAAGAACAAGCCGCAGACCCTTTCATGGGACCGTTTCTTCCTGCTGCGTGGCTGGCTTCTGGGCATAAATATGGTGGCCTTCGGCTTCAGCTTTGGTGTGCTGAGCAACTATTTGGCTATATATGGCAAAGAGGTGATGGGCATCACTGGCGGCACAGGTACCTATTTCATGTTGTGTAGTGTGGGACTGATTCTTTCGCGACTGCAAGGGGGAAAGGCTTTGCGACAGGGACGTCTGACGTTTAATGCTGGTAGCGGCATGGTGATTTCTTTAGTGGGCTATACCTTATTTATACTGATGCCCACGCTCAACCAACTGTCATTGGTCAGTTATCAATGGTCCATTATCATTGGCTACTATGGTTCGGCCCTGCTCATTGGCCTGGGTAATGGTCATATGTGGCCTGCCTTCCAGAACATGACCATCAGCGTGGCCAGCAATAGTCAGCGTGGCACTGCCAACAGCACCATCCTCGTGTCGTGGGACCTGGGTATGGGTCTTGGCATCTTGTTGGGAGGCGTCATCAGCGAACTCCTTGGCTATTCTGCCGCCTTCTGGACCGTCGTTCTCGTCAACGGCTCAGGTGTGGCCCTGTTCTTCATGGCCACCAAGCAATTCTTTCTTAAAAGGAATCAGAATCCAACAGTCTTCTAAGTCAACTTATACGCCCACTTCAGCAGGAAGTAGAAGAAGGTGCCGAAGAAGATACCTGCAATGGCATCAATAGCATAATGGGCCATGATATAGAACGTGCCAAAGAACAACAGGACAGCAAAGGGCAGACAGATATAAAAGACCTTACGGTTCTTGCACTCCCACGCCAGCCACATCACCACAGTGGCGATGCCCACATGACTGCTGGGGAAGGCCGCCGTGGGGCGCTCGCCTGCATCGTGGGTCATAATCAGGGCCTTATACATCAAGCCGTCCTCCCAACCAGGGATAGGCGTGATGAAGTCTCGATTATGCACATCAAACTGTATCCGATTGAAATAGTCGCCGATATTGGGGAAAATGCCCTGCGCTATCTGGTCGACACCCACTGCCTTGAAATAGAACTGCGGGCCGGCCACAGGTACGAAGATAAAGACGAGATAGAAGAGGAAGAACGAGGCCATGATGATGAAGGCCGTACGCTCAAAGTATTCGTATCGACAGAAGAAATAGAAGAGTGTGATGCCCACGAATAATGGAAAATAGCTGACGTAGCCCATCGACAGAAGTTCGCTGATGATAGGATGTGAGAAGACCTGACTGAACGACAGCGAGGGCTGGAAGCCGAAGAGCGACTGCTCATAGCCCGCAAACACATGGTCGAGATTCATGAAGATGCGGTTCAGCTCGTAGGTATCGGAATACCACCACGACAGCAACAACAGCTGTCCTGTGACGCGAAAAAGCATGGTGAGTTTGCTGGGGCAGAGCCTATAGACGCCCCACAGTGCCAGCGTCAGCACCACAGCCTGTGCCCTGAGCATCAGCATGTCGACAGGGTTGGTCAGTCGTACGTAAGTTACTAGTATGAAAATCGTTGTAAACAGCGTGTAGGCCATTGTTGCCCACTCCGCCGCAATCAGTCCGCGTTTAGTTTTTACAGCCATCCGTTCTCTTGATACCATTTGATGGTCAGGGGCACGCCCTGCTCCAGTGTGTATTTGGGTTCATAGCCCAACTCACGTCGGGCAGGTTCTATATCGCAACGCCAGTTGCGTTGCTTCAAAATGTGATACTTATCGTTGTTCAGGGCAGATATCTTGCCTGTGAGGTGGCCCCACTTGTCGCCCAGGAAGGTGATGATGCGCAATAGCCAGATAGGTGCCGTGATGCGAATCCACCAGGGATTGCCCAACTCCTTGCGGATGAGGTTTGAGAAGGTTGCCGACTGATATACCTTGCCATCGCTGAGGAAGTACTTACGGCCTGTCTGACCCTTCTCGCAAGCCAGAAAGACAGCCTGCACCACGTCGAGTACATAGACAAAGGTGATGTCCTGCTGTTTAAAGCCCACAGCAAAGTCAGAATGCTGCTTGATGCTTTTCGCCATCAGGAAGTAATCGCGTTCGCGAGGGCCATAGACGCCTGTAGGACGCAGAATCACGAAGGGGAATTCAGACTCCTCTGTGAGGGAATCCAGCCACTGCTCGGCTTCGAGCTTGCTCTTGCCATACTCCGTATTGGGTCGTGGTGTGTCATTCTCTTTGATTTCCTTGTAGGGCTGACGCTCGTGAATGGCACCAAAGATGCTGAGTGAACTTAGATAGACAAAGCGTTTCAACGGCATCTTCAGATAGATAAGCGCACGCACCAGGTTCTTTGTTCCCTCCGTGTTGATGCGATAGAAGTCGCGGGTGTTTAGGCATTTGGTTACGCCTGCGGCATGTACCACATAGTCAAACTGATGGTCTTTCAATTGCTCTTCCAACTGTGTCTGATTGCTCAGGTTCAGTTCGATGAAATGGATGCGCTCGTCCTGCAGGAAGTCCTTCTTGCTACTCCCTCTGACGGCAGCCCACGTCTCCATTCCCTGACGAAGAGCCTCCTCCACAATAAATGAACCAATGAATCCACTGGCTCCCGTAATGAGTATTTTCATGGGTGCAAAGGTACGATATTTATTTTAAATAAACAAGAGGGTGTGTCAAAATAGGGTTACTTCTTATAGCACAAGAAAATCTGATTCACATCCTTCTGTGGCAATTTAGGAGTGAGCAAGCTCACCAGAAACACCACAGGGAAGCCCCCTAGCATAGCAATGGCACCACAGTTGATGGGGTTGATGGGATTGCCCATAAGCATGTTGACCACAGTGAGGCCCACACCCCAGGCAAAGCAAGCCCACACAGAGGCCGTGGTGACGCCACGCCAATAGAGTCCCAGCATGAACGGAGCCAGGAAGGCACCAGCCAGCGCACCCCATGAGATGCCCATGAGCTGGGCAATGAACGTAGGCGGATTGAGGGCGATGAGCAGTGAGATGGCGATGAAGAAGACGATGAGCACACGCATGATGACCACCTTGCGACGCTCGATCTTCTCGGCCACCACATCGTCGATGGCACCCTCCTCCACCTCGCCGTCGAGCGACTTCTTATCGCGATAGATAAGGTCGAGGGTCATCGTTGACGATGAGGTGAGCACCAGCGAGGCCAGCGTCGACATAGAGGCACTCAGCACCAGCAGTACCACCAGGGCGATGAGCACATCGGGCAGGGTGACCAGCATGGCAGGCACGATAGAGTCGAAGGCTATCTTGCCATTGGCCCCAATCACTGGGTCGTAGAGTCGGCCGAAGCCACCAAGGAAATAACAGCCACCAGCCACGATAAAGGCAAAGACTGTAGAGATGATAGTGCCGCGTTTGATGGCGCTCTCGTCAGTAATGCTATAGAACTTACCAACCATCTGGGGCAAGCCCATCGTGCCTAATGACGTCAGCACCACCACGCCTAACAATCCCCATGGGTCTGGACCAAACCAGGAGGCAAACATGCCACTACCAACTTCGGTGGCACCATCGGCAGGCAATACGGCGAGTTTCGATACAGCCTCGCTTAGTCCGCCTTGTGCTGCGATGACTGCCACAATGACAGCCACGATGCCAAAGAGCATGATGATACCCTGAATGAAGTCGTTCATCGCTGTGGCCTTATAACCACCCAAGATGACATAGACGGCTGTGAGGATGGCCATGATGACCACACAATACTCATAAGGAATGCCGAAGCCCATCTCAAACAGGGTTGAGATGCCTTTATAGACGCCTGCCGTATAGGGAATCAGGAAGACGAATGCGATGATAGAGGCCACCACACGCAGACCCTGGCTTTGGAAACGTGTGCCGAAGAAGTCGGGCATCGTGCGACTTTCGATATGCTGAGTCATCAGCTTGGTGCGTCGTCCCAGGAGTATCCAAGCCAAAAGGGAGCCGATGACGGCGTTGCCCACGCCAATCCAGGTACTCGACAAGCCGTACTTCCAGCCAAACTGTCCAGCGTAGCCCACAAAGACTACTGCCGAGAAATAACTCGTGCCAAAGGCGAAGGCCGTGAGCCACGGGCCCACCGAGCGTCCGCCCAACACAAATCCATCCACACTGCTGGCCTGCTTGCGTGAGTAAAGACCCACGCCCACCATGACGACCAGGAATATAATCGTTAAAAGAACTTTGATGATCATGTTTTGTTATGACGTTATGTTGTTATTACGGGAGTTTCTTAGAATGCCACCTGTACCTGGGCCTGCAGCCAGTTGTAGTCTTTTGACGAGATGTTCTCGCCGCAGAGGCAGCGCGTGTATTGCAATTGTACGCGACACTTCTTATAGAACCAATACTGAAGTCCCAGCGTCAGGTTGGTCTGGTCCCAGCCTGCCACCTTGGTGTTGCGATCGAAGGTCTCGCCAGAGGCCACCACATCGAGGGCGTCGTAGACAGGGATGCACGTGGTGACATAGCCGCCACGACTGTTCACATCACCATCCTTACCACCCAGCCACTCAGCACGGATGCTGGCAGGACGGGCCTCCTTGTATTGTCCTGGGCGCTATAGCGATTGCGCTTGTAGTTCTGTCCCTTTCTGATGGTGTTCCAGGCGGCCGAGTCGACAGCATTGCCTGTGCCCAGATAGCCAGAGCCCACGATACGCAGGCCGTCGATGGGACGGAGTTCCAGTTTCGCAATAAGATCTTTCTGATTGTTCTGGTCCTTGCGATTGATGCCCTGGCCACTCATCAGCGCCAGCTCATAGTGCAAGGTGTTTTTAAAGAGGTCGCCAAAGACCATCAGGCCCTGGTCGCGACCATAGTTCACGCCATTCAACGGGTCAGGACCCTCGCCAGCCAGATAGAGCACGGCCTGCGAATAGACATCAATCAGTTCGAGTTGAGTGGGTGACATTGGGTTTTCCATGGTGTAGGAGTGCTTAAACTGTCCGAAGCGGACGGTCAGCGCGTTGTTCTTGGTCACGCGGTAGTCAGTATAGAATTCCTGCGGAACGCTCGAGAAGTCGTGCATAAAGAGGAACGACCATCGGTCTGTGATGCGGGCCTTGGCCCAGAGCAGTGTTCGTTTCAGGTTGTAGGAGTTGGTCTTCTGTCCACTGGGGTCTTGGTACGACCAGCCTGCTTGCGCATAGCCATTCAGTGTGATGCGACTGGTAAAGTCCTTCATCCAGTCGATGTCTGCATCCGACCTTTGTTGTCCCATTGCAGCTGTACTGCTAAAAACGGCCATCGTTACTGCGAGTGTTGCCGTCATCCATGTTTGTTTTTTCATACCGCGTTTAATACTATAGTTTTAGTTAAAATTTATGAAAATATCGATGCAAAGGTAGCGATTATTTTCGTTATGACAAAGAAATGGGCAATAATTTCGTATCTTTGCACCAATAAAACTAATAAAAACTATCAAAATGAAACGAATTCTCTTACTATTATTTACTTTTTGCGCAGTTTTAGCTTTTACACCTGCGAATGCCAAGAAAAAACAAACCAAACAGCTGACAGAGCGTGAGTACTGGTGTCAGGAAGCTTGGAAAATGGCACAACCCGTCTTGGAGAACATGGCCAAGGGTGAGTTGCAGAAGAACATGAAGACTGAGTTCTCGCCCTCGTTTGACAATCGTAACCGTAAGGTGGTATATATGGAAACCTTTGGCCGACTGATGGCAGGTATTGCTCCTTGGCTGTCGTTGCCCGATGACGATACAGCAGAGGGACAGCAGCGTAGGCAGTTGCGCGAATGGGCGCTGGCTTCATATAAGAACTCCGTTGACCCTGACAGTCCAGACTATCTCTGCTGGGGCTCTGCTGGTCAGAACCTGGTGGATGCCGCCTATATTGCAGAGTCGTTTGTTCGAGGCTACGATGCCCTGTGGGTGCCCCTCGACCAGGTGACGAAAGACCGTTATATCGCTGAGTTCAAGAAGCTTCGCAGCATCGAACCACCCTATACCAACTGGTTCCTTTTCTCTTCTGTCATCGAGAGTTTCATCGCTAAGGCCGCAGGATTGAAGGAGTATGACGACTTCCGCGTGATGATGACCATCCGCAAGGTGGAGGAATGGTATGTGGGCGATGGCTGGTATGCCGATGGCCCCCACTTTGCCTTCGACTACTATTCGAGCTATGTCTTCCATTCGATGTTTCTGGAGACTCTGCAAAATATGATTGACGCCAAGGCCAGTACGCGTTTGGAATACAAGAAGTATTACGACCGTGCCTTGAAACGAGCCCAGAAATACAGCATTATCCTTGAACGTTTCATCTCGCCAGAAGGCACGTTCCCTGTTGTTGGACGCTCCATTCCCTATCGTCTGGCAGCCTTGCAGCCCATGGCACTCATGGCCTGGTATCAGAAACTGCCCAAGGAACTGAGTAATGGTCAGGTGCGTGCTGCCTTGACACAGGTGATGCATCGCATGTATGACCAACAGAACAACTATAACGATGGTGGCTTCCTCACCATTGGCTTCTGTGGCCACCAGCCTGAGACGGCCGACTGGTATACCAATAACGGGTCGCTCTATCTGACCTCTCTCTCGTTGATGCCTTTGGGTCTGCCTGCCGATCACGACTTCTGGACCTGTCCTGCTGAGCCTTGGACGCAGGTGAAAGCCTGGAACGGACAGCCCTTCCCCAAGGATCATCGTTGGGCAGATGACATACAGACCAAAGATCGCTATTAAGCATAAAAAAGTTGGAGAACCTCAGTAAGGCTCTCCAACTTTTTTATTGATAGCTCTTGTTAACGCAGAGCGTAGCAGTTCTCGTTATAAACAGCCTCGCGAACCTGCATCAGTCCAGCCTCGTCGTTGCTGACAGTCAGCTTCTCACCGTTCTGCAGAGTAGCCTGGATAGTACCATCAGCATTGAAACGGATAATCTCCTTGGTGATGCCGTTCTGAGTCATTGACCAAGAGTCGTTCTGGTCGTTATGGATGAAGAGGGTCTTCTCGCCAGTGGGAGACTTCACCTCGTAACCGTTCTTCAGAGTCTTGATGGCATAGTAGCGGCCGTCCTGTCCCATCACGGTCTTCACCTGACCAGCAGCCATAGGATTGCTGCCTGTCCAGAACTCGATGGTGTTGAGAACGACAGAGTCAACGAAGAGGCAGATACCACCCACGATGGGCTGGAGGATAAAGCCTACGATACCATTGACATACTTGTTGCTGGTCATGTTGCACTGCCACTTCTCATACTTGTTGAAGAGGCTGAATGAACCAATACACGAACTGCACAGGAAACTACCTGCCAGCAGCACACAGGCTGCGCTTAAACTAATCTTCTTCATATCTTTAGTTTATTTAAAGGTTTAATTCGTGGCAAATTTAAGCATTTTCTAGGAAACCACCTACAGTTTTGTCGAAAAATTATCAATAAGTTGTCGTAATAAGGCGTTGTGGATCAATATCCGTGTGTTGCCAACCATCAACATCTGGCGTCGTGCACGCGTCAGAGCCACGTTGAGTTTGCGGTCTACCACCTGTCCCTCGTCATCGACAAAGGTGCTTGCCGTCAGGAAGTCCAGCTGATAGAGTCGGTTGATGCCAAAGTCATAGATGATGACGTCGCGTTGCGAACCCTGATAACGCTCTACGGTGTCAATGGCGACATCGGGAAGGGCCTCGCGGATGGCAGCAATCTGTTTGCGATAGGTTACGATGATGCCGAGGGTCTTTTGAGGGTTGAACTTATCACCATAGAAGCGACGGATGCGCAGGGCTAGGTCAATGACCATCGACGAGTTGCCGTCAAAGAAGGCCATACGCCGACTCTTTAGAATCTCGTCCAACTTGTCTTGAGCAGGCAGGTCGTAGTTCAATGCCTTTTCTTGCTGATGGGGCAGGGGTACAGGTGTAAGCCACGGACCATAGAAATGCTGACCAGCAAACTCTGCCACTTCGGGGTGCATGCGTCCTTGGTGGGTCAGCGTTCCGATGAATTGGCTACGGCCTTGCGCACACTCCCAGTTGTATAGGCGCTGGAATAACGACTGGCGACAATCGGACAGCCCGATGGCCTGCAGGAGAGGGTCCTCCACGCGAGTCTCCTCTGGGTTCTGCTGTACCACAGCAGGCAACTGCTTGTGGTCGCCAATGAGTACGAAACGATCTATCTGGTCGCTACTCAGCAAGCCAATCAATCCTGGTTCCAACACCTGTGAGGCCTCATCGACGATGGCCAGCGAGAAGTGACGGCCCGATAGCAGGAAGGGGCGTGCCTGCATCATCGAAGTGGTGCCTACGAGGATGCGCTCGTCATTGGCCAGTCCTGCCTCCTCGAGCATCGAGCGAATCTCATCCACAGCCCTGTTGGTGTAGGCCATGAGGAGGATAGAAGGGGTAGGGGTGGGAGATGAGTTGTGGGAGGCCAGTTCTTCCTCTATGATGAAGCGGAGAGCCATCGATGTCTTGCCTGTGCCTGGAGGACCCACCAATAGGAAATAGTCGCGCGCTTGCTTTACCTTGAGCACGATGTCGTCGTAATGGGGATTATATGCCCTTGAGAGCGTGAGTGAGGTGTCGGCCTTAGGTGCCCTTTGTCCCAGCAACAAGTCCTTTTTGTGCTGTGAGGCCAGTATAAACTGGTGCAAGCCACGGATATTACTGTTGGTTCCCACATCGCTGCCACCATGCTCTACTGCCCAAAGGCGGTCTGACACACAGAAGATGTCAGGGGTCTGCTGTCCATCGTTCAAGAGGATGATGACCTGTCCATCGCGGAAGTCTTTGATAGAGCCCTTATAGAGAATGCTCTTCCTGACGTCAGGTGTGTCTGTATATTGATAGAGATAGACCATGTCGCCAGTGCGGAAGTTGAGGGTTCCCAACGGAGAACCGTTGGGAACGGTGACGAAACGCAGGGTGATGTGGTCGAAGCCCCCATCGGGGTCGGTTTTCTCCTGCGCCACAATGTTCAGTGGCATGATGATATTGCCCTGCTCCTGCTTTTCGCTGAGAGGCTGAAGCCACAGGTCACTATTACAACCACCAGCATGATGCAAAGTCTGTTCGCTGCTGCCCAACTTCTGTGCCCGTTGCTCACGATAGACGAAGGTCATCATGCGCTCATAGTAGGCACGCTCCAGGGGTTTGAGGTTTGAGAGTTGAGACCTGAGGGTTTCAATCTCTGGCAGGATATAATGGTGGAAATAGCCATCGCGGGTTATACCTTTATATATAATGTCGGCATTGAGCAAGGGCACGATGCGTCCGAAACCATCACGGGCGATGAGCAATTCAGTGGCCACGATCTGGTTGCGCAGGCGGATGGCCTCGCGAAACAACGTGCGATAGTAGTTGACTGCCACCAGCCCCTTTTCGGGAGCATAGCGTGAATACAGCAGACGGGTGTCCACCTGACTGTCGCTCTTGTCGAAGTTATAGCGTAGGATGCCATAGTAGAGCAGCAACTGCACATAGTGGTTCTCCAGTTGCAGGCCGTGGGCATCGTGACTCTGATACTCAATCTTCTGGTTCTTGCCCGATTTCTGCTCCACCAACAGCCCCATGTCAGCAGTCATCAGGTCGACACGTCCCTGAAGGCCCAGCTTTTCGCAAACGAAAGAGGGCTCAAGGAGGTAGGAACGATAGGCTGGTGCAAGAATCTTCACAGCTTCGCGGATGTTTTTCATCTGTTCGGCAGCCATCAGTTCGAACTTCTCTTGGTTGAAGTCGACGCAGGCCGCAAAGAGTTCTGCCTGTTCGCGATAAGAGCGTTGGAGCGACTGCTGGAGGGTGACCTCAGGATTGTGGATGATATCATCGAGAGCCGTGCCTGCGAAGTTACCTAAGAGGATGGCCTGTGTGTTGAGACGTGGCTTCAGCCGGCTGACAGTATAGAGCAACGGATGATGGCCATAGGCTGTGAAGCAGGCAGCAAGCGATGAGATGTCGAGCATGAAGTCGGGCTCGACAACGATGAGGCCAGGCGTTATCACGGTGTTGGAGGACAGATGGCAGTCCAGAAGGTTGAGTTGCATACCTTCGCGCAGCACCTTTTGCAGATAGGCAAAATCGCGTCCGCCCTCTGTGTTGGCATAGTCAACGATCACCTCTCCCTCCTCCGTATCGGCTGTTATCGTGGATGAGTCAAACGAACGCACGATGCAACGGATATAACGCTTGTCAATGCTGAGTTGTGAGGACTGGGGCTGAAGGTTGACAGGCAGCAGTTCTAACAGACTGCCTGGCACATCCTCGTGGAAGACGGCAGAGATAAGTAGAGTTACTGCCCGTAAATCGTAGTACCACTCCTCGCGAGACAACGTTTCTCTGCCATTGGTATGATGGCGTGCCTGTTGGATGGCCCATTTCTGAGCAGACTTCAACCCATAGTGCTTGCACACGAAGTCCACCTGCGAGAAGATGTTGCCAAAGGTGCCACCCTGCGAGCGACAGCCCTCGGCAGCAGCCAGCGAGATCACCTCGTGCAATTGTCGGAGGTTCGACACAGAGGGCTCGCCTGTTGCCAGTTCCTGAATAATATCGTATAGATCCTTTGCTGTCATTTGTCTTGTTTCAGTGAGGAGACATAGTCCCACAGCTTCCTGTAGAACGGGTGACGGGTCATCGTCTGCCTGTCTCCCAGGATGATGAGTTTCATGCGAGCGCGAGTAATGGCCACGTTCATGCGGCGCAGGTCGCGAAGGAAGCCTATCTGTCCATCGTCGTTAGAGCGCACCAGCGAGATGACGATGATGTCGCGTTCCTGTCCCTGGAAGCCATCAACGGTGTTGACGCTGATGCGGGTGCGGAAGGGCTTCAGCCATTCCTTCTTGCGTATCTGTGAGCGCAGATACTGCACCTGGGCACGATAGGGCGAGATGATACCCACATCGAGACGCTCGTCCAGGATGCGCTGCTTGCCAATGAGTTCGAAGTAGGCCTGCAGCGAGAGTAGCGTGAGTTCGGCCTCGGTTTTGTTGACGCGTCCAAACGACTCGCCCACAAACTCCTCCTTACCTTCGTATAAAGAGGTGTCTATCCACGTCATTGGCAGATCGAGGTCCAGGATGCTGCGATGCTGTACTTCTGGGGCAGCAATCATCCGGTTGTGATAGAACCAGTCTGACGAGAACCTCATGATATCCTCGTGCATGCGATACTGGATGCGGAGCAGCGTCACCACCTCGGGCTTTTGCTCGGCAATACGCTCCATCAGTGTGCGTCCCAAACCTCCTTTCAGGGCTTCATAGCACTTCACTGTGGGAGGCAGCTGACAATGGTCGCCAGCCAGGATGACGCGTCCGGCCCTGCGGATGGGAATCCAGCAGGCTGCCTCAAGGGCCTGGGCAGCCTCGTCGATGAAGAGCGTGCCAAACTTCATGCCGTCGAGCAGTCGGTTGGCCGAGCCCACCAGTGTGCAGGCGATGACGCGTGCCTCGCCAAAGAGTTCAGCATTGATGCGTATCTCGAGTTCTGTGGCACGACTCTTCAGTCGGTCCATCTTCTGGTGCCAGTTGTCTGTGCGCTTGCGCTGACTGCGCAACTCGCGTATATTCTTGCGGATGGCCCATAGCTGGGGATAGTCGGGATGGGCCTCGAAACGGCGTTCATAGGTAAACGACAGCATCTTGTCGTCCACACGCACAGGATTGCCAATGCGCAAGACGTTAAGACCGCGGTCTACCAGTTTCTCGCTAATCCAGTCGACAGCCATATTACTTTGGGCGCACACCAGCACCTGACTCTCACGTCGCAGCGTCTCGTAGATGGCCTCGACCAGGGTTGTTGTCTTGCCTGTGCCTGGAGGACCGTGAACGATGGCCACATCCTTGGCTCGCAGAACCTCGTTGACAGCATGCTGCTGGGTGGCGTTCAGATACGAAAAGCCCATGTCGGGAAACGAGAAGGTCTCGGCCTTCTGCTTGGAATAGAAAAGGTCGCGCAGATAGGCCAGACGCCCTTTGGCGCGCATTGTCCTGTCGAGTGCTTCGAACATCAGGCGATAGGAGGTCTCGTCGAAGAAGAGTTGCACGCCCAGCTGTCCGTCTGAAATCTGGAGGTCGGCCACAGAAAAGCCATCGGGTACAGTAATCACCATCCTGTCGCCATCGACATAGCTCACCGTACCTGTGGCAGAGAAGAAACGAATGGTCTTCTCGTGCTGCACAAAGAACTGCACGGGGCGCCCATACTCGAAATTATGATCGGTATCATCGTCAGGTTGGCGAAACACCTCTACGCAGTATTGGTTCAGCGAGTTGAAATACGACTTGCCCACTCGCAGGGGCATCCAGGCATCGCCACGCTTCACTCGGCGCAACATGCCCTGGGCCTCGGTCTGCTGCTGAAAGGCGCGCTTCTCCTCGTCGTACTCCATTTGTAGCAAGGTGCGTTGGCGCTGTAGTTCTAATATAGGTGATGATATCTCTGTACTCATAATGAATTAAAAAGGAACGGGATAGTTGAACGTCAGACGTTCGCCTGTAGTGGGGTCGTTAAACGACAGCGTCTCGGCATGTAGATACAGACGGTCTGTCTTTTCCTGACCATAGAGCGGGTCGCCCTTGATGGGATTGTTGAGGCCCTGCTGGTGGGCGCAATGCACGCGCAACTGATGGGTGCGTCCTGTGTGGGGAATGAGTCGGATGCGATGATTCCCCAAGGCTTGATATTCAGTCAGGGCAGGCTTGCCGTTCTCTGTATCCACCACCTGTCGAGGCCTATCCATTGGGTCGGGCCGCAAGGGAAGGTCTATCTTGCCGCACCCCTCTACGTCGTGCTCCAACACAGCCACATATTCCTTTCGCACACTGCGACTCAGAAACTGCTGTTGCAGGTGGTGATAGGCGTCCTTAGTCAGCGCCACCACCATCACTCCTGATGTGTCCATGTCGAGTCGGTGCACCATATAGACCTCAGGACGCTCTGCTTTGAGGATGCTCTCTACCGATGGGGTCTCGATGAGGCCAGGCACAGACAGTAGTCCTGCAGGCTTATAGACCACGAGGAAGGTCGTCGTCTCGTGGATAATCGTGGGACGAATCGTGGCTGCAGACTTTTCTGATGTCATCGGCAGCATCCATCCCAGAATGGGCTTGCACTTTCCTCGGCAGGCGGGATAATAGTGGTTGTGATGACGCACTTCCATGCGAGGCGAGCGCCCTTGCCAGAACTCGGCGATACTCAGCGGACGCAGATGGTGAAGGAAGGCAAACTGCAACAGTTTGGGAGCGCAACACTCACCAGAGCCCGATGGGGGCACCCCTTGGGGCGTATCTATAAAGATGTCCGTGAGCGAACGGAGGTCGCCCTGGGCATTGGCCATCAGAAAGTGGTCAAAGAGCCAGCGCTGCAATGCATCAGAGCGTTGTTTGCGCTCCTGTTTCAGTTGCGACAGCTGGTCGTCAAAGGGCTTCAGGCCATTCTCGGCCTCTGCTATCTGCTCGTTCCAGCGGGCCTTCAGGCGTCGCAACTCTGCCTTCTGAAACTGACTCTCGCGAATCATGGCCTCCGTCTCGCCCTCAGCCTTGCGCTGGGCATCGCGCTGGGCCTTAGCCTGCTGCATCATGGCCTTATAGGCTTCTGTCTCTTGTGTGGCCTGCTGTCTCATGCTTGCCAACGCTTTCTGAAGGTCCAAATATTGACATGACGTCTCCAACGCCTTTACCTGCTGATTGATTGACGAGATGCGCGCTTCCTCTTGCTTGAAATAGTCATCAGGCTGCAGGTAGTCGAACACGGCAGGCACAAACCAAGGCCAGTCCTCGCGCCCTCCAATCTGTCCGCTATAGGCAGCCAGGAAGCCAAGTGTGCCCTGCTGGTCTTCACACACCAGCACGCCAAACATCTTCCCGCTTTCCACCTCTTCGGCCCATTCCTCGTGTGCCTTCAAATAGGCACGCACCTCATTGGCCGCCAATAAACAAAGCGGATGAGGCTCGTAGTCCAGCGGATTGTTCATCCGTTCTGGTCGAGGCAATGAGCTATGTAAAGGGTGAAACTCTGTCATGTTGAGTGCAAAGTTACGAATAAGTGCGCATACTACCAAGACGAAGTTATGATTTCTTTTCATTCAAGTTTAAATACGTCAACAAAAATTCTACATTAAAAATGTACAAGCAATTGCTACATACTCAATAAAATGGGTCAATATCGAACAATCTGCTGGACATTATTACAACATTTTCGTTAATCTTTGTAAAATATGAACAGATATTTGTTTTCAACAAAAATTGTTAGTAACTTTGCATCCAAATCAAAAAAAGAAGCTTCGATGTTAATAACATAACTCCTAAAGGTGAGAAGATTAGTCAACGGTATACTACAAAACTTATTAGTTTTGGCTTTTTTCTGTTCTGGTCAATCGTCTGCATTGGCTCAGATGCCAGATTCGTCGCTCTATAAACAGTTACCTAAGTATCCGTTTGTCTTCG
This sequence comes from uncultured Prevotellaceae bacterium, assembly GCA_902788605.1. Taxonomy (GTDB): domain Bacteria; phylum Bacteroidota; class Bacteroidia; order Bacteroidales; family Bacteroidaceae; genus Prevotella. The sequence continues at coordinate 27,017 of CADAKX010000026.1, forward strand.
TATCAGATTCCATTGTTACATCGCCGCCTGTCATTACCGACTCCTTGTTTGACATCGTTGCACGTGGTATCCGTTTTCGTGTTAATCGCACCGAACTACTGAATGACGATCCCTTTATCCCTCTTTACAACGATAGCTTGGTGCCCTGGCTCAAGCAAAACAATCTGGTGCTGCGTGAGGTGTTTGTCAGGGGAGCAGCCTCACCAGAGGGACCATACGACAATAACGTCCGTTTGAGTCGTGAACGTACCAAACGTTTGATAGAATTTCTGAGTAGCAATCTTGACCAGCCTATTGCTGACCGTCCTATGAATGCCAAGTGTGTGACAGAGGACTATGCTTATCTGGTGAAACTGATGGAACTGGCTGGTGATGCAGAATATGAACGGGTGAAGGCTATCTGGGAGCAAAGTCACGGCGATGAACGTCTTTGCAAGCGCAAATTGATGGCTCTGAATGGTGGACGGACTTGGAAGCGTCTATTAGAAGTTTATTTTCCCTCCCTTCGTCAAAGTCGTGTGGTATTATGGTTTGCTGTCAGTCCGAAGCACTTGCCAATTTCAGCCTATCAGTTTACGGCTAAGACTGAAGAACTTGACATCCCCGATCTTCCTACTTTCATCTCGTTACCAACAGCACCAACAACAGAGGTGGTGAAGGAATATGCCAGACGCCACATGATTGCAGCAAGAACAAACCTGTTGCATGATTTCCTCTATGTACCGCAGTTTGGTTTTGCATCTGGTGGAAATATCCAGTTAGAGTACTATCCGCTTTTGGGGCATTATACATTTAACGCTGGTTTTACTTTTCACAATCATCGTCATTGGAGTACACACAAATTCTTTCAAATGCGTGACGCCCAACTGGAACTGCGTCGATACTTCCAAGGAGATGGTGCTTTTCTTGGACCCTATGTGGGAACTTATCTGGAAGGAACAGTATATGGCATTGGATTCAGTGCCACAAAAGGTTGGGAAGGTGAAGGTGGAGGCGCAGGTCTTTCTTTGGGCTACACCTGCAACCTGAATAAGAAGGGCAGTCTGCGTCTGGAGTTGAGTATGAGTGTTGGTGCTTTCATTACCCGTTACGACCCTTATGTATGGGGCAATCCTATAAATGGAACCATTGACGGACGTTACTATTATGATTATCTTGGCAGCACCAGTAAGTTCAGAGAGCGCAATCACCGTTTCATGTGGTGGGGCCCAACGAATGCCGGCATCCATCTGACCTACGATATTATTTACAGGAAGAAAAAGGAGGTCATGAAATGAAACGTTTACACCTTATATATATAGTAGGCTTGCTGCTATGCATGACCTCGTGCATCGAACCACCTTTGCATTTGCCTGGACAGGATTTGGAGGTTTTGTTTCCACAAGTAGAGACTGATCTCTCTGTGGTGTGGGACCATGAGGTTGACCTTCAGAGTGAATGGTACTATGGTTGGGACCTGAAAGACGACTCTCTGTGGGGGAGTCTTGGCTATCCCACGCCTTTACGCTTTGAGGTGCGTCGTTATTATAAAGGAGAGGATCTCTATGCCAAGCACGACAACGTGGATGCATTTACAACAAGCACCAATAAGTTCCGTCGCTATTTCCAGTTTGGATATTACGATATGTTGTTCTATAGTGATATCGACTCGAAGGACGGCACGCAGGTTTTGGTGATGAACGAGACGTTGGACTCTATCACAGCCACCACAACAGGTACTCGTGGCATCTCACGAAGTATCCTGGATAAAAGTAGGTCTGCCAACGATTCAACGGGAGCGATCGGACTTCTTAACCAGCCAGAAATATTCTATGGTGCTTATCCAGAGAACATCTATATATCGCGCGACCTGAGTGACTATGAGTACGACCCTCTGGAGAATGTCTATATTAAGCATTTGGAAGCGACGTTGCGCCCATTGGTATACATTTATCTGGTGCAGTTTATCCTCTACAACAATGAGGATGGCAAAATCAAGGGTATCAATGGCAATGCTGCCCTTTCGTCGATGGCGAGCAGTACAAACGTAAACACTGGACATACGAGTTATAGGCCAGCCTTGGTATACTTCAATACACGTATGAAGAAAGATATCATGGTGAAGGGTAAGAAGAGTGATATTATCGGAGGTAAGCTAACGACTTTCGGACTCTGTGACAATGAGCCGTTTACTCGCTCAGGTGCTCTTTACACAGGCTCACGTTCTAACTTGAAAAACTACCTGTATTATGATCTGATATGGAGTAATAACCAGGTGCAGACCTATGAGTTTGATGTTACAGACCAATGCCTGTCTCAGGCGCATGGTGGCATTCTCACCGTATGGATTGACTGTTCGACGCTAACACCACCAGATCCAGGAGAAACGGGCAGTGGTAGTCTGTTCATTCCTACGGTAGAGGATTACGATGAGGTTTTCTGGGAAATAGAGATTTAATCATTATATTAACAACATTATTAACATTTTCTACAAATGAAAAAAACAGTATTTTTAGCAGCTGCTGCTGTGGCTTTGGCCAGCTGTAGTAGCGACGAGTTGGTAAACAACTCTGCAGTCAACGAGGCTCCTATCGCCTTCAACGTAGGCCAAAAGAACATCACACGTGCTGATGTAGATGATTCTAAGAATCTTGAAAAGAATGGTCACTACAACTTTGGTGTTTGGGCTTACAAAACAAGAACTTCGGGTGATCCTACAAGCCAGCTTGTTATGGATAACTATTTGGTAGGTTACTCTAATGAGACAGACAAGAAAGGTTACGAACACTCTGGTAGTACTACATGGGCAGGTACTATTGGTGACCAAGATGATCACACGTCTCCTTGGTTCTATGAGAAGCTTGGTAATAAAGAATATACTTACACCGGTACTGATGGCTACTATAAAAACGATGCTGCTGATGCTGCCTTTATGTCTGCCAACGATTATCAGTATCTTCGTTATTGGGACTTGGCTTATACCAATACAAACTTCTACGCTTATGCACCTTATTGTAATACCGCGAATGGTGTAACTTTTGCAGATTCAAAGATTACTGTAAGTAAGAGTGCCAATACAGCTGGTTATGATAATCCTGAAGAGCATGATTTTATCTACGCAGGTGCACAGGCTACTAATGCCGATAAAAAGGATGTAAAACTCACCTTCAAGCACCTTGGTGCTATCGTTAAGGTTGCTTTCCGTGAGAATGTGAACGGTTATAAAGTACAGTTGATCAACGTAAAAGAAAGTAGCTCTGATCCAAATGAAAAGTTAGGTGTTCAGGCAACATCAGCAAAAGTAAGTGGCACCACATATATTCATTCTACTGGTGATTCTAATGCTCCATACGTAACTTATTTGACCGGTTGTAAAGCTACTATCGATTTTAATAATAGTACAACTTCGAGTATAACTTCGCCAAAAGTTACAGTAGATGATTCAGACGTAACTCCTTCATCAGACAACTTGATGTTTGATATTCCTACAACAGTAGGCGAAAAAGGTTTGAAAGAATTTACTAAGAATAGTAAAACATATAAAGTACTTCCTGAGGAGTCTGATAACAAATATGCAGTATCACCTACAACTTATTATGCTGTAGTACAGCCAACAGATAGTGAAACTGGTTTTACTTTCCACATTTCTTATAATCTGATTGCCGAGGATAATGGTGAGGTAGTTACTGTTCGTGATGCACGTGTATTTGTTCCTGCTACTCAGGTTTGTTGGGAGTCAAACACATCTTATACTTATAACTTTACAATCTCTCAGGTTTCAACAGGAACAACCGATCCAACTGTTACTCCAAACCTTGATGATCCTACAGTTCCTGTTGGTACTGTTGTTCCTATTGTATTTGATGGTGCAATTATCACAGATTACGAAGCTGTTTCAAAAGAGAATGGCATTTAATCATTTAAACTCTATATCATGCTGGTGGGTTGGCGCACTTTTGTGTGCCAGCCTTTCGGCATGTTCTTCTGATACAACAATTCTTGATGTTGAGGAGCATCATGACGATGTTCCTATGCAGTTTAGTCAGGCTGAAATTAATTCACCTGCAACTCGTGCTGAGACTGTTAATAGTTTAACAACAGGCTTTCTGGTTAGCTGTTGGAAAGCTTTCGCCAGCACCAATCAGCAGGTGGTGATGGATAAATACGAGGTAAAATATAACATAGACTTATGGACTAATAATTCAAGGTGGGACTATGTGGGCACGAAGTCCACCGATGATTATTATCAGGATCAGTATCAGCGTTATTGGGATGCATCGGCTTTCCCTTACCGTTTCTATGCTATTAGTCCCTGTCCTGCTGCTACAGATATCGATAACTTCACGTTGACAGATACAAAGTTGGAGATTCCAACTGCAGCAACCTATGTTTGCCAGACCTGCAATAACGGCGTCTTAACTACAGGCGCTGAGCCCTATATGCCTGCACAGGTGGAGTGCCCTGATGGTTCTAACAATAATGATGTTGATTTACTAAACAGCAATGCAATAATTAATAAGGACCACACCCAGAATGGCGCTACCACTACTTACGAGCGCTATGTGGCATTGCCCTTCCATCATCTTACCTCAAAGGTACGTTTTGCCATCTATAGTAGCAATGGTGCTACATTTAAACTCAGCAATATTAAGATTAAGGCTCAACGAACTGATGGCTTCATTACATCTGCCAATGGCTATACAGCCGATCTTACTACAACAGACATGCTTTCAGGGCAATTCACGAAAACTACTGCTGAAAATACAGGCTGCATGTTGCTTATCGATGAAGGCTTCGACAATGCTGCATCATTTGATAAATCAGAACCTTATTGGTTCCAGTGCAAAGATGGTATGTTGCAGATACCTCAGCAGGATGTTAAGTTGTCGATATCGTTCGATATCAACAATACCCCCCATAGCGATATTCCTATCGCTGTCAAAAACGGAGAAAATACTATCGATTCCTTCACTTGGGAGTCGAACAAAATATATACCTATCTTATCAATATCAGCGATATTAATCCGCTGGCCATCGAGTTTAGTGCCGAGTTAGCTCCTTGGATAGAAGTTTATGGCAGTATCGAGACTAATCTCGAACAATAGTAAAAACAGAATCAAAACAAAAAAGAATAAAAGAAATGAAACCCCTTTTCTACCCCCTGCTTTTTGCTACCGTACTGGTATCAGCAGCATGTTCAAACGACTTGGAGAGTGATGCCAATGTCATCGATCCCAGTAATAAGACCGCTATCTCATTTGTAGGCGAAGACAACTCCGCAGCAATGACACGTTTCGGATTTGCTGATGCAACACAGATTGCAATGCATATCCGTAGTACACATGCCAAGGATAATTCAAAAATCCGTGAAACTCGCACTTGGGCGACTGCAAAAAAAGATGGATCTATGAAAACGGATACTTATTCTGAGATATTGGCTCCTAGTGACGAAAATGTTCGCTATTGGGATGATGCCTATGGTCGCGATGCTCAACTGTCGGTTTTCGCTGTAGCGGTTCCTAAAACCACGACTGCAACCAACAACGGAAAAACGCTCGTTGACCTGCTTGCAGGTGGCACTACTTGGAGTTCTGGAAAACTCTCAGAAGAGATTGCTTGGACTGTTTCAGCCGACCAGAGTGGTACCACCACTATCGACGATGAAGACCTTACCTATAGTAATAATATTAGCGAAAACGGTGAAGGTGGCGCTAAGTCATACAATTACACTGACGAAAAATATACAATCCCAAATGATGGTTATCTGAAGTTCCGCCTGATGGATGACAATCTTTCAGAAGGTCCTGGTAAGTTCGATCAGGGTAACCTGAAGTTCAACCACGCCTTGAGCCGTGTAACCATCAACCTGAAAAAGGGTACTGGTTATGGAGAAGGAACTTTCAGTTTTGCTACAGGCACTAACGTAAAATTTCTGAAAGCACCTACCTCTGGTAATTTAGACATTGAGGCTGGCGAATGGAAAGAAGTTGAAACAGGTACCATCACCATGATGGGCACTACTGAGTTGGCTTCTGGCGCATCATATTCTTTGATGGCTCAGATTCTGCCTGGCTATGAGATTAAAGAAGGAGTTAATGATAATGTATTGGAATTCATTATCGATGACAATAAGTACTTTATCACACAGGATATGATGCTCGATGCACTGAATAAAGGTCAGAAGACAAATGCAACCTCTATTACAATGGAAAAGGGTAAGAACTATGTCTTCACGATTACTGTGGGTAAGAGTAAGATTATCAACGTTACTGCCACACTCGAGCCTTGGACATATGTGACTGCAGAAGACCAGACAATGGATAACTCTCATATCACACTCAACCTCTTTACCAATACTAATGGTAAGGCATGTGACAACTTTGATTTATACAGACTGAATGATACGTCCGTCGAGATCAACACAGGTGCAAGTGATGCGACAAACTGGGGCGGAAACTATACTGATAAGGCTGTTAAAGAGAAAAAAGATGGCAAGTGGGAGACCAGCTGGTTCTTCGAAAACAATAAATCTTTCTATCACTTCCGTACTGTAAAAGAGGGAATTGAAATTAAGGAGAAGGATACAGATAAAGACGACTACTTCGAAATATCTTCTGGTGCACAGGATGATGACCACGATTATCACTGGGGTGCTCCGTTTATCAATACCACCACCAGTCCCATCCAGTATAGCACGTCGGATGGTTATACCTCTTTCCTTAGTCCCGCAATTGGTGCCACCAACTCTACCATCAACCTGACAGAGTTGCACATGATGAGCAACATCAATGTGGTACTGCGTACTACCAAGTCTACAAGTCCTGATCATGTGGAGCTGGAAGTTGGTTCTAACCAGTGTGAGGTATCTCTGACCTACTTCTATGCAAACGGTCAGGTTAAGATGGGTAATGGTTTAGTAAGTACATCAGGTGACCTAGAAAGCAGCAAAGCATTCACGAAGCCATATACAGGAATTGATGTAACATCAGATACCAAATATAATACAACTGGTATCTTTACCTTTGCTGTTGTACCTCAGGCTTTGGTTCGTGAAACGGGGCCTAATCTCTATGTAGGTATCACTATCAAGACTCCCGATAACAATCAATACTATGTTGTTGAGAAGTTGAGCGAAATTGTTGCTTCTAAAAATGGTGGCAGTCAGAACCAGACCGCAAGTGAGAAGATTGCCTTCTGGTATCCCAACCACAACTACACCTATACCTTCACTCTGACTAAGACAGGTATCAAGAATGTTACTTGTACAGTTGAGGATTGGGTAAAAGTAACTGCCAACAATCAGGATATCACTCTCGAAGACTAATTCTCTGTAATGACAGGAAAGAATATCATATATACGCTGATAGCCTCATTTGTGTTGGCGCTTAGTGCCTGCACAAGTGAGGATATGAGTGATTCGTTTGATAGGACTGCCGATGGCACCATCGACTTCAACGTGGGTGTTGAGGTTTCGCCTGCCAGCCGAACCATTACTCGTAGTGCCTCGCCTACATATGTTGCTATGCAGGCAGGCACACAAGTCAGGCTGAAGGTTGACGGCGTGTGGAATAGAAAAGACCCTAAGAACATCAGTCAGAAGACTACGTGCACATCAGAAGCGACAACCTCTACTGTTAACAAGTTGTCGTTCTCCGATGAAGAGACACTCTACTGGGATGACTATGGCACAGGCGATCCTGATAATCAAGCCAATACCGATCAAGGTCTCCGTGTTCTTGGTGTGGCTGTAGACGGCATGAGTCATGCTCCTGAGGTCAACACCGAGTCTGAGTGGGAAAGTCTTTCCTGGCCTGTCGCCATAGATGGAGAGAATGTGTTGAATAGCGACATCATCGTCTCCAACAACCTGAAGGCCTACAAGTTTGCTGAAAGAAAAGATGATGAAGCCAAAAAGATGGTTTTTGTCCATCCACTGAGCAAAATCACCTTTAATATAACGGCTGGTGAGGGCTTTACTAAAGGCACCATTGGTGCGACAGTCAACAAGTTCGAAAAGGAACCCATCCTTTGGTTGACCAATGCAACCACCTTGGCGGATATTGAAAAAGAAGCCAATAACTATGTTCTTGCCACAGGTACGGTGAGTATTCAAAAGGCAGTTGCCGAGAGTGACAACAAAACGTCTAAATATATTGCGGGAACCACCAGCACATCAAACCAGACGATTACTGTTGTTAAGCAGGCCATCGTCTATCCTGGCACCCCACTCGGTGCCAGTGATGATGCTGTGATTGCCGTGTTGAATGCCGATGACAACATCTATTATATCAGAGCCAAAGAGATTCGCGAAGCTATGACGAAAGTGGACGGGCATGCTCTCTTCAAGACGTTGCCAGGCTATAACTACATCATTAATATCAAGGTCAATAAGACAGGTGCGCGCTTGACTGCTACTGTTGCCGACTGGAACGAGGTTAATTCAGACGAGGTTCATCCCATTATCAACGTAGATGCCTTTATCGGTGATCTTGCTGGCAATGCCTCTCCTGAAGACTTTACCGCTTTTACCTTCTGGCGTAGTGAGAAAATCGCTCAGGACTATCAGCATGAAGCTACTTTAACAGGCACCCCTGATGGTACAACCGATTGGACTTTCTCTAACACATTATATTGGACGCACCACAATCAGCATTATCATTTCCGTGGAATCTTCCCAACGACCACGGCGGTAACGACAGATACTAACGGCCAGCAGTATGTAGAGGTCCACAACGACGCCTATTCAGAAAAGTCATTTCCCAGCAACTTCTTGATGGGTATGCCAGAATTCAGTGGCAAAGACTATATGTGCAACAATGAAGACCATGACGCTGTGGACATGCGAATCTATGGCATCTGTGCCCGTTCTTCCGCTATCAACATGAACTTCCGCTATATGATGAGTCAGGTGGAAGTGAAACTATCCTCAAGTGAGACAACTGCCGATAATTATGTTGATCTTGCTGAGTGTCAGGTGGAATTGGTGAACATTGGAACAGAAGGCCATATCCTTCTGAGCGACCGTTCTGCTGTTGTCATGAAGGACAACCAGACATACACTCTTCCTGGTACCAGCAGCACACATTATCATGGCGTTATTGTGCCCCAGGCATTGGTAAATGCCGATAAGAGCAATAAGGTGAAGTTTAAGATTACTGTCTATGATGATGCATCGCATACAAACAAAGATGTGTACTATGCCGACGTGGCTCCTGTTAAGGTGAAAGCTCTTGGTGCCTCAACATCAGAGGCTGTCACGGCATGGGAGTCGGGCACGCATTACGTCTACAATCTGAAGATTACGAAGACAGAGATAAAGGCAACGGCTTCTCTCACTGATTGGAAGACAGTAGAAGCAAGCGAAGAGGTGTGGTTCTAAACAAACAGATAAGTAAATGACAATCAAGAAATCTATCATACTCGCACTTTCAACCCTGACGTTCATAGGTTGCACCAGTGATGAAGAGGTCTCGCAGGAGCAGAGTCGTCTGCCCTTGACATTCGAGATAAACTTGTCTGGTAGTCGTCCTGTAACGCGTGCTGTAGGCAGTCAGTTTGAAAAGGATGATATGCTGTTGTGCTATGTGCGCCACGTCTCAGGAAACGAGGCAGTACAATCGAAACTCGTAACCATCCAGAACGATGAACCCACAGAATCTCTTTACTGGGATGACTTCAGCGTATCAACGGGCGATGGCTCGAAGGACCTCCGCACAGGAGGTCATGGTCTACAGTCATATTATGGCTATTGCTATAACGGTGGCACCCCAACAACGGCACTTGTTGAAACGACGGGTGTTCTTGGCTGGACAACAGCTGATGATCAACGGGTCGTTGGTGTCATGAAAGCCAACGATCTGTTGTGGTCTGCAGAGCAACTTGCTATTACCTATGATCATGCCAGAGATGCTCATGGCACGTTGACAGTTCCTTATACCCATGCCATGAGTAAGTTCACTATTGTCGTTGTGGCAGGTAAAGGTTTTCAGTCTGCAGATTTATATGCTGCAAGTGTTACGCTTAAAGGTATGAGTCAAAAGGGTTTGTTTTCTGCCCCCTCTACTACTGTGACGTCAGAAGGCACAACTGCCGTCAAGATGTATGCCAATGCCATCTCCACCACGACAGACGTAATGCCTTGCCGTGCTTACGAGGCTGTGACAGTCCCCAAGACACTACTTACTTCCGGCGCTCTGTTGGCAACAATAGAGAACATGGATGGCAACAACTATGAGGTTCGTCTTACTGATACTATTCTTGAAGGATGGAAAGACGGTATCAAGGAGGAGCAGAGTCAGAGTGGTGTTAACTACAAACTCACCATTACGCTGAATAAGCAGGCCATCAGTGTGGTGGCAACCCTGGCCGACTGGACAAATGTTAGTGCCGCAGGCATTGGTGAAATTCTTTTCGATGCTGATATTAAGAGTATCAATGTCAACAATGCAACCGGCCTGAAGACTGGCGATTCCTTCTCTTTGTGGATGACAGCCAATGAGACCGATTATGGCACACTGACAACAACGGCAGAATACGATGGAAGCAAGTTCGTCAATACGCCTGCCATCTATTGGCCTAATGGCTCCGACAGTTTCTTTTTCCGTGCTTTAGCTCAGAAGACAGCCAGCAAGACCCTTGAAGCCGTAACGACGATGTCCGTTGCCCAAGGCACAGACCTGTTGTGGGGCACCACAGCAGAACATGTTGGAACTGAGGCTGATGGCAAGACGACCCACGATTATGCAGAGGGAGCTGCCATTAATCCTCGTACAGGTCAGGTGCCTTTGACTTTCAAACACGCCATGTGTAATGTGGTTGTAAACCTAGAAACGAGCAGTGATGCATCGGCAGTAGATCTGAAGGATGCTGTTGTGACGCTGACTTCATTGCATCATCATGGTACGGTAAACATTGCCACAGGCGTTATTGCCCATGATGATACGCCATCAGACAAGACTCTGGATGGAGAAGCGATTATGCTACCTCAAGAGATTGGCGACAATACCAAGTTGAAGATAACCCTTGCCGACGGCACCACCTATTCATTGCTGCTGAACCAGTGTGAGGACGCATCAGGAAAGGCTGTTGCCAGATGGCAGAGTGGCAACAAATACACCTATACTATCAGTCTGAAGAAAGAGCAGATCCAGTTCCGAGCCTTGGTAGAGGATTGGATAGAGAAGACAGGCAGTGGAAATGCCACACTTGATTGGGACTAAGTACCGTGATGGAAAAAGAATTGCGAACAATGACAATCAGAAAGTATCTGTATATGACCTTGGCATTGGTGATGAGCGCTTGCTCTGAACAGGATGCTTGCGACGCCCCCCTGCAGTCAGAGGTTAGGATGCCTGTGCTGTTCTCGGCAGGCAACAGCGACGTTGCGCTTACTCGTGCTTCCGCTACCTATATGCCTCAGGACAGTCGCTTCGTTTGCTCCATGTTCTTCCATGCTGGTGCCAATGATACCAATAAATCAGCGTTCTATGCTGTCGATGGCATTCCTGTTGAGGATGTCAATATGGCAACCACCTGGTTGAAGATTAACAATACCATAGGTAATGCCGTATATTGGAACAGTACCTATGATGCAGCCTTGAAAACAGACATCTATGGTTTCGACGAGAATGCCAAATGTTTCTATTGGCAGAACCGTCTGGACCACCTCTTCTTGGCTTTGGCAGACTATCACCAACTGAGTTCGGACAATGGTACCACAGGCACGCTAAAACTCTATCCAGAAGTTACGAGTCAGTATAAGGGGCAATATATGCTGGCCTACGACCTGACAAGAGGCAACAAGACGGCGATGACAGAACAGCCAGACCCCATCCAGGCCATAGCGACAGCATGTCCCTCAGGAGCCACGCCCGAAGCCAATCGTGTAAAACTGTTCTTCAAGCATCAGTTCTCGCAGATTCAGGTCAACCTGAAGAACTCACAAGACGCATCCGTCGCCATCGACGAGACCATGATAGAAAGCGTCGAGTTGCTTGGTGTAGCCGAAACAGGCTATGTGGCCTATTGCATCAAGTCCGATGGCTCCGTTCCTTCCACGACCTCTGCCCCCATCAATGTCGATGATGCCAAATACGCCAGCACCAAGAAAGACAATCCCTATGGCTCGTCGTTTAAGATGTTCCAGCATCCGACCCCTGTTGCCGGCTATCTGAAATCGTTCGAGGGTATTGCCTTTGGCACGCTTCAGGGCATCCGTATCACTTGGAAGGAATCCAATGCTTCCGATGCCGTGAAACATGTTGCCACCTACAAAGGCGTCAAGAACCTGGCGCTTGAGAGCAGCAGGAAGTACATATATAATATTGAGTTGCGTCGTAGTCTGATAGCCCAGGTCACAGCCAAGATAACCCCTTGGGAGATGGACGAGACAGATTATGAGACCGATGGCACGATTAACAACGAATAGAATGATTAAGAATTACATACATCGAATCTTCCAGATAGTCCTGGTGGCTTGTTTCGTGTTAATGACTACGGGCTGCCGCGAGACAATGGATGGCATATTCTCAAATGATATCGAAGAAGGTGAGGAAGTCCTGTTTGCCACTTCGCTGTCAACAGATGTCGTTACACGTTCTGTTGAAGGATATAGTGTTCCCCAAGAGAATTATCAGTTTACCATCGGTATGTATATTGATGATACGCACAAGGTGGGCGAAGGCACATATAACACCATCGTTGGAGATGAGATAGGGACGTTAGCAGCCGAAACGCCTTTGTATTGGCATAGCACCACAACGGCCTATGGCTTCAAGGCAACTGCTGGCACGACAGATTTGGAGACTGATCAGACCACGAAAGAAAAGTGGCTATTGCAAGACCGCTTGGAAGGAGATGCTGATGGCTATAAGACCGCTAAGGAATGGAAAGCATATAATAAAGAAACGAAACTTGTCAGTAATGATGAGGACTACAAGAAGATTCCCCTTTATATGCACCACCAGCGTTCACTCATTACCATCATCCTGAAGGCAGGCGAGGGCGTGAGTCGCAAGGCGCTGGCTTTTGACGTGGCAGAGAACGACCTGAGCGCTCAGATCTTTTCTCACTCCACAGAGGCGTTGGCCATCACCCCTCTGGCCAAGGAAGCATTTGTTGATTATGAGAAAGACAAGAACGGAGATGTTGAGAGTCAGGTGAGCACCACGCGTTATGATGCCATCGTTGAGCCATACGACTACTCTGCCAACCCCTCAACAGACCTCATTGCAAAGATTACCCTTTCTGGTCAGCATTACTCGTTTTATGCCAGTAACGACTTTAGGTTTAATGATGCCGATAACAACAATAGAGATAGCTATAACCTGGAGCCAGGCAAACACCTGATCATCACGGTGACATTGAGTCGCGATAGTCGAATGGTGATGATGTCGGCCTATATTGAGGATTGGACAGAAGACGTTACCAACACCATCTGTGACGACTATGGTAATGCTGGCGAGCCCATCAAGATCAAGACTCGCGAGGAACTGATAGCTTTTCTTAGTGATGACACCAAGAACCAGGCAGGCAATGTCGCCCTTGTCACCAATGACATTGACCTTGAGGACTGGTCGCAGACCTACGACCTTCATTGTACGCTGAGTCTTGGTGGCTGCACTTTGCTTAGCAACTACCGTTTCCTGAACAAGATGACAGATGCTGCCAGTCTGCAGAATGGCACCATCCAGATTGGCGGATTGGTAGATGCAGCCATTGCCCAGGAGAATCATGGTAGCATCGTGGCTGTTGACGTCACAGCAAAAGAAGGTGCAGAGGCTCAGGCCACCGTGGCAGGTGTCGTCATAGACAACATGGGCAGCATCTCAAAATGCCATTCTGCCCTGAAAGTCAATGGCACCACCTCTGCGACATATGTGGGAGGTATTGCCGCCACATCTCTTTCCTCCGACAATTCCACTGCCATCATCGATGGTTGCACGGTGACCAATCGCGTGAGTGGTGGTTCCTGTGGTGGTGGCATTGTGGGGCATGCCAATGGCTATGTTACCAACAATACCTTTGAGTATGGCATCACGTGGTTGCAGGACAAAGACAAATACAAGAATATCATTGGTGTCAAGAACGCCAGTCATTCCTTCACAGCTAGTAATAATGCGTGGCCAACGGTCGATGCCGACTTGGACCTTGACAATGCCACAGCAACAGAGAAACGGTATTCAGGTATTATCGACAGCGAGGCAGAACTCCGTACCTCTACGACGATCACTAATTCCACCATGCGTTTCCGCCTGGCCCAGGACATCACCGTCCATGCTACCACAGGTGATGTGGTCTATGAACTGGATGGCAACGACAAGCAGATTACCACAGAGGCCATGATCTTTAATGCCATCACAGGCAAGATGCACGACCTCACCATCTTTGTGTCAAAGGATCTCGTTGCTCAGCCAGACGAGAATGCCGCTACCGATGCCATCGCCCCTCTGGCCTTTGAGGTTCATGGCGAGGAATCAGAACTCAGCAATATCAAGGTGAAGATGGCTGATGGCACACGTATCCAAGCAGCCAATCCTGCTGGTGTTGTCGTTTGGGCCTGGGGAGGCGCCACCATTCGTCATTGTGAGGTCAAGGCCGATATTCAGGCGTGGGTGGTTTCTACGATTACCCAAGGCCGTAAGTTTGCTGGTGGCATTGTCTCTACAGCCTCAAAGGCCACTGTCACCCAATGTGTCTTCCACTCTATCAACAGCACGCTGACGGGTTCTGAATCCAGTATTATCTATTATGGTGGCATTGTGGGTGGTATTGAGAAGAAGGATGGTTCGTCTGACGAGCCAGCCCTGACCATCACAGACTGTACCTGTTTTGCAAAGGTTGCTGACGACAGCCATCATGGTGGCATCTTAGGTAATGCGCTGTCTGGCACTAACACCAATGCTACCAAAGACTGTCAGGGCAACTGGTGGCCTTTGGATTGCAATGGCGTTGGCACCTTTATCGGAAGTGTAGAGGCAACGATTGGCAAGCGCAATGCCATCACGCCTTCAGAAAAACCATTCTAATGATGAAAAAGGAATTAAGAAAATCTCTCTCTCTGGCAGTAGGCCTCTTCATGTTGGCTGCTTGCTCCTCTCAAGACGACAGCCTCTTGACAACTGCCGATGATACAGACGTCATCCATGTTGCTGCTGTGAGCACCGACGATATGGTGACAACAGCTGCTGTCACCCGTGCTGGTGTGGCTGCCGAGACTGTTGACTGGCTGACAGACGCGCTGAAGAAAGGCATGGATATCACCTACTACAAGGCTGAGAGCGCCAAACAGAAAGCACGACTCAAGCTGGAGACGGATGCCCTTGGTAATATCCAGACCTCGGATGGCGGCGTCACAATATACAGTCTCAACGCCTACGACAGCAATGGGCAGTTGACATCCATACCAGCCAAATGGCAGGACAATGGTGCACACACCTTTCAGGGTGTCTTTGTCCCCACAGGGCTCAAGACGCAGCAGTCAGCTCATACCTACGATGATCTGACTCATTATACAGCCATCCCGCCCTCGACCAAGATTTCCGCCACTGTTGGACGCATCACTATTCCCCTGCAACATCGTCTGGCTCGTGTGGTGGCCTATGTGCTGATAGATAAAAGTCTGAATGCCCAGTTGAAGGGCTATGACAAAGACCATTACAACGCCGCAGACACCAAACTGCGATTCTGTCACGTGAAGACCCTTGACTATGTCTCTTCCGATGGTCAGCCTGTATGGAAAGAAGAGCGAAAGGCGATTCCCAACTATCTGGGTGAGCAGAACGTCACATTGTATAAGGACAAGTCAATAGGCAAACTCGTCTTCCCTACTGATGACAATTGGGACGATGCTCATGCCGACTATGTGTCAAAGGGAAATCAAAGCAGTTATACCCGTATGGACTATGGCTCTGCTCCCTACTATGACCTTATTGTCTGTCCCACCTATACGGAGGCCACAACAGGCACCCATGTGATGTATGACGAAGCCAGCACTTCTGCCGAGGGAACCAACAAAATTGACTTCGAACTGACGCTCGACAATGACTTGGAGTACGAGAAACAGTTTGTCTTTGACCTGAATGCCAACGACGAGACGGTGGTCTATCTTCGTGTGAGTCCTGAGCGAATCGACTATAACAGCACGGGGGCACGCCTCTGGAAAGAGAGCAGCTATCATGATGAGTATTATGGTGTCAACAATCAGAACGGTAACAATCTGTCGAAAACTGGTGGCAGTTGGCAGCGTGCCTATACCAACAGCACCCTGGGCGTAGGCGTTACCGATGGTCACTATTATGATGCAGACCCAGAAGACAAGGAAGCTCAGTATGTGGACGACGACAAGTTTGTTGAGATGCTTGCTGAGGCCCATGCCAACGGCAAGCATCATGGCGACTATTTCATCCTTCAGAAAGACATCACCATCGACCTCTCGAAGTTTGATGAGGCTTTCGTCTTTACAGGCCATCTGGATGCTTTAGACCATACCATCACCCTGACAGGAGCCACCAATGGGCACAACTGGCTGTTTGCAGGACAGAACGGCATCTATACCACTGCTCAGGAAAACGACAGGAATGCCTCTTGGGAAGCCAACGTACATCTTGAAGGCAGCAACTGGGTGCCGACAGCGGGATGGCGTTCAGAGATTGTCAATGCAACAGTCTCTGGAGGAGCACTTTTCAAGGACAGAACAGCCATCTCAGGCTATGTCAATAACTGTCAGGATGCCAATGGGGCAGTAGAAAACAACATACCAGCCCTCCCAACCTATTAGAGAAGATGAAGATAAGAAGAATCATATATTTGTTTGCCACGTTGGTGCTGACAGCCTGTACGGCCGACGATGATGCGTTGCTCAGTCAAGAGCAGCAGTCGCTGATGGGACAGGCCGTGAACTTCAGCACATCGATAGCCGACCCATTTGTCACCCGTACCAGCTATCATCACGATGGCTCGTTTAATGAGGGTGACCAGATGCGCATCTTCCGCCAGTATGCGACGGATGCCACAGGTGCGTCATTTGATGCCACCACCGAGGCCTTCCGCACCTATTATCTGAAGCTGAACTATGCTGCAGGAACCTCTGTGTCGCTAAACTCCGACTGGGTGCCCAAGGCAGGAAAACTGAAATCAGACAAGCCTGGCTCTACTGCCACCCAGACCTCAGCCGACTCGCTGACGTGGGAGAATGGCAAGACTGTTCGTTTCCGTGCTTGGGGACGCAGCAATCTGGCCGACCGACTGGATGCTGGCACCAAAGAGAGTTTTTATCCCGATTTCACCGTTTCCGACTGGGTCACCGTTTCTGGTCCTACGAAGAGCATTCCGCTCACCATGCGCCATATCGCTTGTCGTATCGGACTTGTTTGCAAGGCTGGCAATGAGTTTGCTGGTGCTGAGATATGTACAGACCTGGAAGACTATCGTCGCCAAGACAATGCCGATAGTCAGGCGCATGATGATGCTGAGACGGCAAAGACCGACGAACAGGCCCAGCGTGAGTTGGACCAGGTGCTGACGGTCTATAACAAGATGTGTATGCCAGCAGGCGTTGACGACGATACCTTTCTGCTGACCACAATGACGCAAGCGCTTTATCATGGCGACAACACCGACTTCAAGAATATCGAGACCTATCAGCAGACCGATGGCATCGTCAAGATGGGTGAGCTGTCTGCCAGCGATATCGCATCCAGTGTTCAGCATCCTGTGTTCAATCATAATGATGGTCGCCTCTATATGATGGCCATCCCCATGGACATGAGCAGTACGGATGCCGGCAAGGAACTGGTATTGCCAGCCTGCACCCGTTTTAAGGTGTGGCTTTATGACGTGAACAACGGTGACAGACACACCACCACAGGGACTACAGGCAGCGAGAACAACTATCATATCTTTACGCTGAGCGATATTAAAAAGGATAATGGCGACCCTGTCTTTCCCAATGGCCTCACGCTGAAGGCCGGCTATAGCTATCTGTTCAGCGTGGGTTATCACTATGACCATCTCACCATTACGCCAGTCAACGACTTCTCTTGGGACGTTCAGGACCTCAACACGCAGGATGCTCAGAACGAAGCGAAGACCAAGAGTGACTTTGATTTCAGTTGGTGGACGGGTGCCTACAGGACTGCTGCCAAGAAAGCCCTGTTTGAAGGAAAAGACTTCCTGCCAGAGTTCAGCATTGCCGACCAGCGACAATTTATCACCTTTATCAATCTGGTAAACGGCACGGCAGCCACCAGGATGAGCGGACTGACACGAGGCAAGGTGCGCCAGGATGATAATGGTAATGACATCAAGGACGAGGACGGCTTTGAGACCTATTGGTGGATAGTCGATGGCGAGACAGACGAGAATGGCAATCCCAAACAGGTGACGATGGCAGAGGCAGAGGCGATGGGCTATGTCTTCTATCCCCACTTCTATCCCACCGTCTCTACCCAGGCTGCCCATGTGATAGAGGACTATGTGACGGGGCCGATGGACTTCTATGATACGGACTTTGGCAATCGTTATGAGGTGAACCTGACCCAGGACCTTGACCTCTGTGATTGGCTGCTTCCCAGCATTGGTGAGGTCGGCGATAAGCCTTTCAGGGGAAACTTCAAGGGCAATGGTCATACGCTGACCAATCTGAATATGGCGAGTGGTTACCTCTTTGACAATGTGAAAGACGGTGCCATCACCAACCTCAAGATTGAAACAACCCACAACACCAGCCTGCTCCGTTCGGCAACAGCCAGCGGAGAAACAGGGTGGGGATGCTATATCGCAGGCATCTCGATGCTGTGCAACAGCACCACAAACGCCATAGCGACCTCGCTTAATGGCACAAGTTATGTGGTGGGATGCATCCACGTGGGCCATGCAGGTGGGGCTCTGGTGGGCTCGGCCAGCAGCATCACCATGCTGGGCTGTATGCAGGCGGCATCGGGTATCACCGCTGGCACAGGCGCCCTGGTGGGCAACAATAGTGCCAAATGGGGCGATTTCCTCTTTTGCTACTATGATGTCGAGAAGTCGCCAGGCACCAATGCCGTAGGCACATTGACTGACGCTTACGACTATGATCAGTATATTCGTGGCAGCATGTCGCACATCCTCAAGGCCAAAAACGATTATATGATTGGCGATGACGTCGATATGTCGTTGCTGAGCGAGAATATGAAGAAAGAGATGTATGGGTTGGCCCCCTGGAAGGCCATGAACCAGGGCATCGAGAAGTACAACAGTTCCAAGACGGGCAGCAAGTATCCCTGCAAGATGCGCTATCAGACATCCTCTGTGGGCTATACCCACTTGTATCCCACGCTGGTGTATCACGAATAATTTTGACGCGCATTTATGAAAACAAGCAAGTTGATTCTTTTGGGAATAGCCATGATGCTGGCTGGTTGCTCTGCCGATGAGGCTCAGCGCGAGCAACAGGGCATCCTGTCGTTCTCTACCTCTATAGAAGACTTTGATGGCGAGCCCCTGACACGTACCACTCTTGAGGGCCATGCCTTTGAGGCTGGCGACAAGATGAAACTGAAGATCATCTGTCCCTTCTCGTCACATACCGAGTTTGGCGAGACCACCTATGGCAACAGCTTCGATGCATTCTGGTTGCTGAAGTGGAACGCTGGCCAGTGGGCCACGTTGACCTCGGCCGATGGCTTTGATATCAATGGAGACTATAGTCCTTCGGTTTCGCCAGACATCTATGAGCGCTATGAAGCCCAGCAGACTCCATATGTCTATACGGCACAGACCTGGAGCGAAGAACAGATTTTTATTGCTGGGGCAGGCACTCGTGTGGAGCAATACAGCAACGTGTTTCATGCCAACCAGACCAAGGAGGCCAACTATAAGGCCAGTGACCTGATGTGGGCGCAGACCATTCAGCAGACGGGGTCGTATAACGTTCACCTGAGCTTCCGTCATGTGATGTCGGCTCTGCTCATTTCTGTTGATGCCAATGCCAGTCTCGGCATCTCCGATGATGCCGTGCTGACCCTCGAGGATATGCCTGACATTGACCAGGCAGAGGTTATCGTAGGCGACTATTATGCTGCCAAGAGTAAGGTGAACTCAAATGACTATGGTTATAAGAGCAAGCACGCCTGCACCAAGGATGATAATGGCAAGGTCATAGGTGTGGCTGTCGTCGATGACAGTCAGAAGAGGGCCTATACAAAGCCTATTGGCAGTGTGGCTCAGACGGGTACCTATACGGCCTGTCATGTTGGTCAGAGGGCTTATCGTCTCATCGTTCCCCCAGGCACGCTGAGCAAACAGGCCACCTTCTGGCTTCGCGATGGTGAGAAACGTTACAGCATGTCGCTGAGTCAGACCAGTTTTGAGGCAGGCAAACTCTATAAGATAACGATGAAAATATGATAAAGATTCACAAAATATTCTTTCTTCTATTGATGATGACTCTCCTCGTGGCTTGCAGTCACGAGGACGAGTCTCTGACGTCAGATACAGCACTTGAGATCAAGGGCCTTGTGGCCTCTGTTGACAACGGGATGTCTGCCACCCGCTCTGTCGACAAGCTCTCTGTCGATGTTGGTCGCACCACGTTTGCCAGCACAGACAGGATTGTGTTTACCACCATCAGACGCACCCATTCGCCCCTGACTCCCTTTACATATAGCGACATCCAATATGCGTATGATGGAAAGAGTTGGGAGCGAGTTGAGGGCAATCTGCCAGAGAAAATCTACTGGACAGATGGCACCTCAGCACATACGTTTATTGGTTATAGTCTGCCGACTCAGGGTTATCATTGGATTGACAACGGCAACGATACCTATGCAGGAGAACTGGGTTTCAACAAGTCTGAACTCGACTTCACCTCAGGCAACGATGCCCTCGTGAAAGAGGATCTGTTGCTCTATTATAGCGAGAATACGATGGCCGAGCCTGACGGCCTGTCCACCAAGATAAACCTGACGCATGCCCTGAGCAATGTGCGGGTGGTGGTCAACATCAAGAACTTTGCCGCCAGTTCTGGTGCTGTCGATACGCAGGTCGGTGTCAGCGATATGGTCCTGACCAATCAGCCTGCCAAGTTCACATGGGGTGGCGACAGTAAGAACCTCAGGGTGCTCAACCTCAACGATGCCAGTCAGACCACCAAGAGTGTCAAGCTGTGGTGCCCAGAGCCCGATGGCGAGGGAGATAACCAGAGTAAGACCTTTACGTTCTATGGCCTGACCACGCCTCAGGATGCTACCTTTCATGCCATCAATGGCAACGACCAGTCCTTGGGGTTCTCGTTCACGGTCACCTATCCAGACCCCATGAATCCTCAGGGGGCTCCGCTGGTCAAGACCTATCAGGGGGCGTTTGGCCAAACGGTGAACTTCAACTCTGGCGTCTGCACCACCCTCAACATCTCGCTGAACCACAGGGACGAGCAGATGTTTATGGATGTGACGTATACCGATTGGAACTTTGTATCGACACCCGACCTGGGTGAGTTGCGCAAGAAGTCCACCTTTATGGATATCAACAGCGCTGTGACCACTCACGACATGCCTACAGCCACCATCGATGATGCCACGTGGCTCTATATTTCGGGTGATGCTGTCAAGGATATCTATGGCAATGATGGCACGCAAGAACACCCCTATCGCATCACCTCTGCTTCTCAGTTGCTCTCGTTTGCTAAAGAGGTCAAGGGTGGCATGACATTCGAGGACAAGTATATCCGTCTGGATGCTGACATCACTATGCAGGCCAGCACGGCAAAGACCAGTGCAGAGGACGCCGACTCCAAGGTCAGCCCTGTGAGTTGGATTGGCATTGGCGATGCCGCTCATGCCTTTCATGGCACCTTGTTGGGAGGCGATCGCTACATCAATCGCCTTTGTGGTAGTCCGCTATTCCTGAATCTGGGTACGAAGGCGGTTGTCGAGCAGTTGCATGTCACCACCATTGGCAGCATCTCTGGTGGGGGCGCTTTGGCAGAGACAAATGCTGGTGTCATTGGTGGCTGCAAAGTGATTGACGATGTAGAAACCACAGGTGGTGCACTCGTTGGCACCAATGATGGTATCGTTTATGCCTGCTATCACACAGGTCTCTCGAATGGCAACAGGCTCATAGGCCAGGACCACGGCAATACCATCGGCTGTTATCAGGCCAGTGATATAACGTCTTTTGATGAGGCTTTGGTCAAATCTCTTGTTGCAACATTAAACACTTCCCTCACCACATGGTATGCCTCGCATCCCAATCTCACCGAGTTCACATTTGTCTATTCTCCAGCCAGTTATCCAACGGTAAAGAGAAATCAATAAAAAAACTTGGTCTTGCGTGCAACTTTTCGCACCTTTTGTGCGTCTAATGAATAAAACCATCTAAACGAAACAATTATGATACTATCAACAACCCCCACAATTGAAGGTCACCCCATTCGTGAATACAAGGGCGTGGTGACAGGCGAAACGATTATTGGTGCAAACATGTTTAAGGATATCTTTGCTGGCATCCGCGACATCGTAGGTGGCCGTGCTGGCAGCTACGAGAAGGTGCTGCGCGAGGCCAAGGATACATCGCTCAACGAGATGATGGTGCGTGCCAACGCCATGGGTGCCAACGCCATCGTCGGCATTGACATCGACTACGAGACGGTGGGCAGCGGTGGCTCTATGCTTATGGTGGCCACCAGCGGCACAGCTGTAGTCATCTGATGTCTCGTGAGTGACACATTATTCTTATGGTATAAAGAGTTTCTCGCGTATGTACACATGTACGTACGCGAGAATTTTTCTATTTACCAACTGCAATTTCCACAAAAAGATAGGCTCTTTTTGTTTTTATTGCTATCCTCAATAATCAGATTTCCTTTTACATCATAGTTTTCATCATGAACTTTGCTCTGTGTTCGAGCTATTTTCACTTTTAAGGTGTATTTACTATTCCTATACCAATAAGTATTCTTCTTATTGACTACAAGAGTAAATTCCTCAAGTTGATGATTAATCATCATGTAGGCAGTATTTGCAAGATCATTTACCATTATATAGCCATCATTCTGCATATCACTAGGATATCTATAAAAGACACAACATCCACCATCTATCTCTGATGGGATAGAATCGAAACTTTCGATTATAATGTTGCCATTTGTTTCCCCTTCTGCAAATGAAGCGAGGGAATATATTATTGAAAGGCAAATAGTAAAAGATAACTTTAAAATAATCATTTCCTTCTATATTATAATTTCATTTAGGCACATATATACATGATTGTGTGCACAGTTACTTCATCAAGTTTTCTTTGAGTTCCTCAAACGAAGGTTTCATGTAAACCCCCTTCATAGCATCTGTTGGAGGAAAGGATATGTGAAAATTGACTTTTTGCAAATCCTCTTTTGATAAATGATACCTTACAAGAAAGCACTCCGAATCTTTTTTATCAGGCTGCTCTGCATCATACACATATATTACAACAGAATCTTGTTTTTCGAGTGCTATTTCATAATAATCATTGTATTCCATAAGTTTATCATCAAACCCTCCTGGTTTTATCTCATGGTGTCTCCAATCCTCTGATATTGGTTTTTCTTCAAAAAATAGCGAATCGGAATATGCTTCAAAAGGATTATCATACCAATGCCAGTCAATATGATAATTAATCACGATAGACTTGTTCCATGAATTCTCAAAGTATATCTTGTAATGATGATCTTCATCCTCACGGAGCTCGCAGGAGCAAAAAAGAACAATTATGGAAAGAAGCAAAGATAATTTATGAATTGTATGTTTCATATACTTAAACATTTTTTATTATATGTCTATTATTGATGAAGGAGAATATACACCCCATGTTTGGGCGAGCCTTGGACGGGGCGGCCTTGAAGGTCATAGAGTTGTGATGGCATCCTTTTGCTTGCAGTGGGTTCTGCCATTCCAGCTTCTGTGTCATACAGCCAATGGAACGAGCCATCAGAGAATACCAACACGCCATTGTCTGTGCCAACATAGACGGAGTCGCCATCCACATCCACGCAATAGCAGTATCCAGCCTCAACATCCCATTCATAGCGGGTTATCTCTTCATGATCAAAGCAGCAAAGGGGACCCTTGGAGTACTGTTCGTATTTTGTCTTGTTACCAAGTGTAGGGAGGAACCAGATACGGCCCTGACTGTCACATTTTACAGAAATAGGTACATTGTTGCTTTCTCCCACATCATAACTTGCATAGCTGCTGCCATTGTACTTCAACAGCTTGGCTCTCCATCCGTTATCATCGTTATGACTGCTGGCAAACCACAGGCACCCGTCATTATCAATAGTCATACCTTTAACATAACCACTCTTAAAGGGTAAGTCAGGATTATCCCTGTCACTAATCACCTGCAGTTCTCCGCCTACATGATACTTCATCAAACCATTACCAAAGCCTGAGTCTGTGCACGAAATCCAGATATCCTCATTGGAATCTATTACCATCTTCCACACCTGAGTACCATAGTGGTCTTTGGGGAATAGCAGCGTTTGTCTTTCACCAGAGAGGTAGACAACCGAAATGCAGTTTGTACCACCAATGACTACAGTTCCATTCGAATCTACCACAATACTCTCAATGCCTATAGGCGACAAGTTCTCACCTGTGCCATTTCCCAAGAGCGACAGGTCAAGATAATGTCTCGTTGTATCAGCTATGCCGTCGTGGATTCTGGTTAGCACGCCATCGTTGCCACCCACAAAAATGGTGTTGCGCACAATGGCTAAGGCATTCTGTCCAACGTTGTTCAAGTTGCCACCAGACTGCTCTATGGCATTCCATTGGTCCACGAAATAGCCAGTTTCCTTTTTATAGATTGTCTTTTGACCAGTGACCTTGTTAATCACCTCTATCCCCTCGGGCATCAGAACATAAATACTTGTATCATTATGCTCAATACATTTCACAGAATGAACTGTCGCAACAGGATAATGTGTTGCCTGGGCAGAAATTAAGGGACATGCCAACAAAAGAAATAATACCAAATGATTCCTCATAAATGGTTGAAGTTTAATACCTTTGCAAAGATATACCTTTATCTGATAGCATCCAAGTAATCCACAGAAAAATGACTAAGTATTAACAATGTTTAAACAATTTGCACAATGATTTTTTACACAACTATCAGAATTCCTAATAGACCTAAGAGATATGCCAGAGAATCGCAGGGACAGTTTGATTCTCGGCCTGTCGGAATCA
>CADAKX010000027.1 GCA_902788605.1 uncultured Prevotellaceae bacterium
TCGTTGAAACGTATCTGCAGCGGCACCACATTGTGAAACTCGTTATTACTTTCTTCTGCCATCTTATTAGGCTTAATCTCTGTATAAATCGGCTGCAAAGATACAAAAAGTTTTGGAAAGTTATACGGATTTAAAAATTATTTTTTATCTTTGAGACTTTGTCTCGAAAATACTTTCGTTCGAAAAACCAAAAAGCATTTTGATTTTTGCTCACTTATTCGTATCTTTGCAATCAGATTAGAAAATCGTTCCTTTAAAATGGAGGGAATAGGCATTCTCAAGCGAAGAGGATGTTTCCAAATTTGAAATTATGTAAATTACAACTCTGCGGAAATTCGTCGCAAAATTGGCGCAAAAGCAAAATGCAGAAACGCAAAATGCCGATAGATACAGGGGTTCTAGGCAATTAGACAACTTGCTTATGATTCTGAATGTCGTGGGTTCGACTCCCACCGGGCACCCTCGAAAGAAGACATCGCTGAAAGGCAATGTCTTTTTTTGTGTCTATTCACTACTTTACCAAATTATCTGGCGAGTCCTGATAATGGTCAGTCTTGAAAAAGATACGGGTTATACCTTTCATCTGAATCTTCACATGATTCCAAAAACTCTTTATGAGCGACTCATGTCCAATTGTGCCATAACCGGTAATAGCGCGACAACGACGATCACGTACAAACACAATCTTGCCATACTTTTTCAGGTTCAGCGCCATTGAACCATCCTCACCACGGATAATGTCCACACGATATGGTTCGTTACGTCCATAGTCAGCATTATAGGCAAAAACCAAGCCACGCACAGAGAGTTCCGGGCGTTTGAAATGCTGAATCCACAAGAAAAGGTCACGAGCCATCTCAAACATCTTCAGCCCTAAAGCAGAATGATTGGCATCAGGGAAATAGCTCCATGTGGCAGACACACACGACACACCTGGTTTCAACAAGTGGTCGAGCATGATCTCATAATACTGTGGAGGGTATAGCGTATCACTATCCACATCAAAATAGAAACGACCCTTAGCATGCTGCAAGCCACAACGACGCGCATAGCCACAGGAATGCTGATATTCCGTATAATAAGGGATACCCGACTTCTCATATATCTCAGCCGTACGGTCCTTCGAGTCATTATCAACACCGATAATCTCAACGGGATACTTACACTGTATCTCGCTGATAGCCCAGAGACACGCCTGCAGATGCGTTTCCTCGTTATAGCCTATCACCACAATACTGGCCAACGGCTCTGGACTTTGCAACGCAGCCAAACGCTGACGGGTGCCATCAATCACATCCTGAGGAACCTCGCTGAAAGGTTTCCCATAGATAGTCATGTATTTATCGTACCACTTTGTCATAATAATACTATTTTGAATCTAACACAGACAAATAAGCTCTCTCCCACTCTTTCATCACAACTTCCTTACTATATCTTGCAATAGATTGACGAGCTTTTCTTCCCATTTCCAGACGTTGTTTCTCATGAGTAATCATCCAAAGCATCTTTTCTGCAAGAGCCCTAACATTTCCGTCTTCTACAAGTAAGCCATCCACACCATCTTCAATGATATCCTCTGGACCATATTTGCAATTAAAAGCAACACACGGGATTCCACAAGACATAGCTTCTTCCAGCACGAGACAAAATCCTTCGTATCGTGAACTAAGAACAAAGAAATCACTTCTTTGATACTCTTCATAGATATAATCAGTAGGACTATTTATATTAATTCGTCCTTCTAGATTGTAACGAGCAATTCTTTTTTCTAAAAGATCTTTTTCAGATCCTTCACCAAAAATATCAATTGTCCATTCTGGACATTGATCGGCAATCATGGCAAAGGCATCAATTAGCATATCAAAACCTTTCTGTTCATGCAAACGACCTACACACAGAATCCGATGATGACAATCAAGATGAGAAAGGACTGATTTAGGATAGTATGACAAAGGATTGGGAATTACGAACAATTTATCTGTATATCTGCGCCATTCTGAAGCATC
The DNA here is from genome assembly GCA_902788605.1 of uncultured Prevotellaceae bacterium. Classification (GTDB taxonomy): domain Bacteria; phylum Bacteroidota; class Bacteroidia; order Bacteroidales; family Bacteroidaceae; genus Prevotella. Next base: position 2,007 of record CADAKX010000027.1, read on the forward strand.
GCCATTCGTTAGAGCAACAAGTAGTTTTGCACGTGATATATTTCCCAACATCCACTTGTCATATAATGAAGCAAGAAAATAAAGGATGCGGTAATGACTATATTTATAAGCCAGACAATTAGAAAAGCAAGACACATGAGACTCAACCACATACGGAATATTCATGGATGGGCAAAGCCTGCCCAACATTCTAATGACAAATGGAGTATAAGTGGTACAAACCACCAAGTCGGGTTTATGTTCACAAAGAAACGTACTTAATGCATTTTTTAAAGTCTTACGTTTTAAATACGACAAGAGAACTCGCTTAATTCTAGGCATCCGATACAACGGAAAGAAACGTACATTCAGATCAACACGTTCTACACGTGGAGATAATGCGAATGCAAAAGGATGATCTCCTTGTTCATAAGACATAGCCACAACATGATGTCCCTGACCAGCTAGCCAGTTCATTTTTTCTATCAACATACGCTCCGTCCCTGCTTTCTTGGCATAATGGGGAAATACATATACTATTCGCATCGAAATCAAATTAAATGTTTAAATCTACCAACTATTTTGATTACAGAAACGGACACATAAGAAGGAAAAACACCTAATATATAAAAGCACAAATTCTTCAACTTCCAAGAAGAGATTCCCAATAATTCATTCATCCGAAGAGGAGATTTTATCATGTCATGCAACTCACAGGCCGTAAATGAAGGATGAATGACATCATGGTGTTTTAAAATATAACAAACCATATAAAACTCCGTCATCATTACTTTAAGGGTTCGCTTCAAGAAATAGCTTTTTGCAGCTATGCGAGCACCATTCTCTTTCAAATGTCCAATAGCATGAACTATATCGAGAACTTCCTGCTTACTAATGTGGTCGCGTTTTTGATTGTTTGATAATGTACCATAACGAGAATAATAATGATAAGTAACATCAGGGATAAAAACAGCACGTTGAATATATGTTGGTAAATCAATCGTCATATAAAAATCTTCCCAGAAATTAATTATGGGAAAGCGCAAGTTATTCTCACGATAGATATTAATATCTATTAGGTATTTCCATACATTGGCAGAGATATTACCATACTTCTCGAAAGCATAGTTTGCAAAATCGTCTACCTTGACAAACAACATAAATTCATTGGTATTAGCAATAATCCTACGTTCAACACCATATTCTTCAATACGATAGTGAGAGCCATATACGATTTGAGCTTGGTAAGTCTGTGCCGCAGAATATAACTGTTTTATTGCATGAGGAGGAAGGACATCGTCTGAATCCAAGAAAAAAAGATAACGACCAGAGGCCTCATCAATGATACGATTACGACCGTGGCCTATTCCCATGTTATAGGGTTGCGTAATCACACGGATATCACATCCACGAGGATGCGATGTTTGTAATTCACGAACAATGGCCATTGAACCGTCGGTACCACGATCGTCCAACACAAGAAACTCAATGCTCTCAAAACTCTGATTCAAGGCCGACTCAAGAGTTTCTCGAATATAATTTTCTACATTATAGACTGGTATTCCGATTGTAACTTCATATTTCATTTTTCTATTTCTAAAAAAAATTAATGGAATCCAAGACTTTCTGCATCTGAATTTTCCAAGTAAGATGCTGGACAGAATTACGAATTTCTATCGGATGTAAATTAAAGCTGTCTACAAATTCAATTATCCTTTGAATATCAATAGGCGATTCATCTGCAGGAGCCTTTAATACGTATGGTTTCTGATCAAAATCAGAATCATTTTCACTATAGATAAAAGGAATGCCACGCGTAGCATATTCACGGTTCTTCAGAGTTTTTATATCAGTGATACCAGAACGATGACGTCCCAAAGAGCCGATAGCAAATTGACATTGGTCAAATACCTTAGTAAGTTCGTCACCAAAAAGCTGACCATGGAATATTATTTTATCCTGCAAATGATATTTTTCAATTAGAGGAAGAAAGGTCTTTTCCATATGATCAGGATGTACACCTCCAACGATATGGAAATATACCTTTCGAGAGCCTTTATAACACCCAAGACCTGTTAACACGCGATCAAAAGCATGCCATGGATGTACTTCTGCCACACCAATAAGATGGAGTTCTGATGACTGATGGCCGATGACTGATGAATGATGGAGCGGGATACTATCAAAATCTACACCGTTGCTTATGCGGATAGTACGTTGACCAAAAATACGCTCACAATCAGAAAAAGTCACAACAGCATCCATCTGCTTATACAAACTATCACGAAATAATTGATCAATCTTCAAACCTATGCGCATCTTCCACTCAAAGTGTTTAAACTCTTGATCATAGGGGTAAGTTGGAATCTCTGTGACAGAATGGACACCAGCCTTTTTTAGTTCCATAAAGAAACGAATGAGCCAGGGGTTTGCATTTTGGAAGCAACGAGCATATACCATTTCAATCTTCTCGCGGATGCAATAATCGTAGATACAGTAATAATCCGTTCGCTGACGAATACCAGCCAACACGCCCCTCCCATAGTCTTTAATCACCAAATCGTCGACATATCGGCAACTATGTCCATTTGCTGAAAAGTCATAATAGCACAAGCGTACTTCGTGTCCGTTTTCTCTCAAGCCTTTAACCTGATAGTGTATTTTTTTCGAGATACCGCTATGAGGCGAAAAACCATGATAAACTAAAAATAATATTCTCATAGCCTACAAACTTTCAAATAATACTTTCCAACGTTCAGCAATCCTATCGATACAGAAACGCTTCACATTTTCCACTCCAGCCTGCCCCATCGAACATCTTAGGCGTTCATCATCAATTAGCCGAACTAGTGCATTAGCCAACGCCTGCACATTTCCATTCTCGACCAATAATCCATCAGTGCCATCTGTAATAATACTACGAGGCCCCCACGGGCAGTCAAACGTCACAACGGGAAGTCCACACGCCATCGCCTCAGTTATTACCATACCAAAACCCTCGAAACGAGAACTGAGCACAAAAAGACTACTCTCCAAGTAAGCTTTTTCTACATCGTTGGTACGTTCATGCAATTGATATCGACACTTGTTCAACCCTAACGTTTGAGCCTGTTGCTCATAACTGCTTCTATCACCATCACCATAAACGTCCAATCGCCAACCATCAGTTCGTTTTTCCACCAACGCCCACGCCTGCAACAAAAGGTCGATACCTTTCTCATGAGAATAGCGGGCAATAGCAACGACACGTTTAAATGATTGATGGCTAATGTTTGATGGCTGAAGTGACAGAGGGTCAGGAATAACTTCCACGTTATCCAACTCCATCCAGGCCTTTTGGTCTTTCTCAGTAAGCACCACCATTTTATCGAGTTTCTTCAGATGACTCAGCAGTTTTCCAGACCATATCTTGGAAAACAAGCGTTTTACAATGCCAGCCTGCTCAGAATTAAAGTTGCGATAATTAGCACGATTAATATGCAATTCACCAACCTTCTTACTACCATCATGTATAGAGTTGAGGAAATTGATTTCCCTACGCAACAGACTCACAGTAATATCTGGGTGCAGCCGCATCAATTGTTCACTAAGCAGTTTTTTGTATTTTCGTTGTTTATTCAGATATACAAATATCTTTTTTAGGAAACTGCATGTCCACAACTCTTCGAAACCAATATTGAGATTGATAACCCGAATCTTATCTGACAACGGATAGAACAACGGTTTGTCCTTGCCTTCAGTCAGTATAATAGTAATATCATATCCAAAGTGCTCTGCAAAATAATTAGCCTTAAGTGTCAGTACACGTTCCACACCGCCTGCCATATAAAGGGCTGGTGTAAGATATACTATTTTCAAAGGCTTTTGTTTCATATATAGAATTTAATGCCACAAATATACGGAGAAAATTTGGAATTGTACGCAGAAATGAAAAAACTATGCTTCCTAACCGATTCCATCTTCTCGATTGGCGGCGTACAACGAGTGACGGCAGTCATTGCCAAGCAATTGGCAAAGGACTATGACGTGACCATCGTGACGCGGGACAGACTGGAGGATAAGGACACTTCGCTCTATCATCTGGATGAAGCAGACATTCACTATCGTTTCTTTCAATATCCAGAGACGCCGAAATGGAAGCAACTGATTTGCAAGGCTTATAGCTATCTGTATCGAAAGGTGCTGCCACAGACGCGGTTCACGTCAGGCCTCTATGCCCACAGTTCTTTTCCTTCGGAGAAAAGGGAGGCATTGACACAGGAGTTACAGCAGGGGCAGTTTGATGTCATTATTGGTGTTCATGCACCTTTGGCCGTCAGACTAGTTGCATGCAAGAAGGAACTGGGCAACACGAAATTGATTGGATGGATTCACAACTCATACAAAGCACTATTTGGTGAAGGCTCACACTATCTGGGACCTGAACTACGCACGCATTATGAGTGGCAACTGGATAAACTCTACAAGACCGTTGTGCTGTGTCAGCATGATGCGCAGGAATATCATATCCCCACGAGCGTCATCTACAACCCACTGACATTGGTACCAGGAGCTCCGTCTGCAGGTGGTTCCAAGAAATTCCTGGCCATAGGACGTTTCTCACCCAAGCACAAGGGGTTCGACCTCTTGATTCAAGCATTCGCACTATTTGCCAAAGACAACAAGGATTGGGCGCTCGACATCGTGGGTGAAGGTGAAGAGGATATCTACTATCGCAGCCTCATCGCCAATAGTCGTTTGGAGGACAGGATTAAGATTCATCCCTTTACCAACGATATTCAAAGATACTACCATGAGGCACAGGTCTTTGTGCTCAGCTCCCGCTGGGAAGGACTACCACTGGTGCTTATCGAGGCAATGGCACACGGACTTCCCATCGTGTCGTCAGACTTGCCTATGAGTAAGGAAATCATGGGCGACTTTGCTCAATATTTCAAAAATGGCGATATCAATGACTTGGCCCGCCGTCTGGAGGAGGCTACCATGATTGACTGGCAACAGAGATCGGAAGAGGCACTGACTATTGCGGCCAGATTTGACGTGAAGGCTATCGTAAAACAATGGAAAGACATCATCGAATAAAACAATGAATAAAGAGGATTTCAGAACACAGATAAAGGGGAGTCCAAAGGTCAAACAGCTACTGGACTACCTGATTATGAACCAACGAGACGCAAGGCCCCGATGGTACATCAGACTGCTGGCACCGCTCTATCAGCATAGGGGCAAGGGTTCGAAAATCTATGGCAGCGTGAGAATGGACACCCCACCCTATAGACGGTTCGCGCTGGGGCAGCACAGTGTGGTGGAATCTTACTCATGCATCAACAATGCGGTGGGCGACGTGGTGATAGGTGACCACACGCGCATCGGCATTCACAATACGATTATTGGGCCTGTGACCATTGGCAATCACGTCAATCTGGCCCAGGGCATCACGGTTACAGCCCTCAACCACAACTTCGATGACACAACGAAAAGGATTGATGAACAGGGGATCGCTACCAAGCCCGTCGTCATTAGTGACGATGTATGGATTGGGGCTAATGCAGTGATTCTACCTGGAGTAACCATCGGCAGGCACGTTGTGGTGGCTGCTGGTGCCGTTGTCACCAAGGATGTGCCGGACAACACCATTGTGGGGGGCGTACCTGCAACTATTATCAAGAAGCTTTAGTTAACTTAATAACGACAATAATACTATGAAAATCGGCATTGAAGCACAACGCATCTTCCGCAGCAACAAGCACGGCATGGACTATGTGGTGCTGCAGGAAATACTGCAGTTGCAACAGATGGATCATCAGAATGAATACTATGTCTTTGTGAAACCTGGGCCCGACCGCTGTGTCGAGGACTCCAGAAAGGTACACGTGATCGAGATTGACACGCCAAGTTACCCGCTGTGGGAACAGTATGCTCTGCCCAAGGCGGCCAGGGAGATTGGAGTGGACATCCTGCATTGCACCAGTAACACTGCACCCATCCGATGCAAAATACCACTCATCCTAACCCTGCACGACATCATCTTCCTGGAGCCTCGAGACAAACAAAACAAGTCGTTGTATCAGAACATGGGATGGCTCTACCGCCGACTGGTGGTGCCCCGCATCCTGCACAAGTGCAAGCGCATTATCACCGTGAGCGAGTTTGAGAAGAACAATATCATCAGCAAACTTCATATACCGGAACGACGCATGGCCATGATATATAATGGCTTCAACGAATGGTTTAAACCCGTGGACGACGTGGATGAGGTCTATAAGAGATATATGCCGGAAAAGGGGTTCTTGTTCTTCCTGGGCAACACAGACCCGAAAAAGAATACGGAGCGCACCTTGGTGGCCTACTCAAGATACTTGGAACGCTCTGAAGTAAAACGGCCGCTGCTGATGGCTGACCTCGACAAGGACTATCTGAACGGCATCATCAGCCGCAACCACATAGAAAACATTCGTGAGAAGATTTTCATGCCAGGATATATCCAGAACAAGGACTTACCTTATATATATAATAGTGCTTTTGCCTTTCTTTATACCTCTTTGCGAGAAAGTTTTGGCATCCCCTTGCTTGAGGCTATGGCCTGCGGAACACCGGTGATAACAAGTAACACCTCGTCAATGCCAGAGATTGGAGGCATCAACGCCATCCTGGTGAACCCAGAGAGTGCTGACGAGATTGCAGACATGCTGATTAAACTGGAGAACGACCCAATGTTCTATCAGGAGAAAAAGGAATGGGGTATGGAAAGAGCCGAACTCTTCTCTTGGAGAAAGACGGCAGAACAACTGCTGGATCTTTATCAGGAGGTCTATATGGAAAGATAGGCGAAGGCTGATCTTAATCGACAATACTTAGAACTCGTCCCCGAACAGACTGAGCGAGAGATCCTGTTGAGGTTTGATCTCTTCCTGAGCCTCCTCAACATTGTTCTCCTCCTCACGGAATTCGAGCATCAACTGACGAGCATCAGCATTATTCTGAGTATTCAGGCGGTAATAGCCACGACGACCAGTACTCTCTATCAGGGAGAGAGACGACTTGGAATTCTTCAACAGATATTGCTGAACGAACTGCTTTACCTCCTGCAAATCAGGCTGGGTAAACAGGGTGCAGTTCATATTATAAACATGTTTGGCAAGCACTGACACGCTGATGCCACGCTCACCTACATCGGAAAGGATGTGCAATATCTGCTGTTCGTATGTCATATATCACTATAAAAAAGGTCGGTAAAACAGTGCTTACCGACCCTTTCTTATTGTTAAAATGCTCGTCTCTTAGGCAAGAACAACCTTGTTGTCCTCTGTGCTCAGGAGCTTACCCTCCTTGAACAGCCAACCGAGACCCAGCAAAGTCTCCTCTTCTGAAATCTTTGCAGCCTTGGCAATCTCCTTAACGGTGAGAGCCTTCTCTGCAGCTGCCAGTGTCTGATATACATCTCCAGCCTTAAAACCAATGTTCTCAGCATTTACTGCTACTGTGGCCTTGTCTGCCTTAACGGCTGCGACCTTCTTGGTTGTTGACTTCTTTGCTGCAGGAGCCTTAACTTCCTTTGTTTCAGCAGCCTTCTTTGTTGTAGCTTTCTTTTCTGCCATAATACTTAAATATTAATACTATTGAAGTTGAATGTTCAAATTCTGTTGGCAAAATTACTACATTCTGTTAAGAAAACTAGCCAAAATCTGGTGGTTTCTACTATTTTTTTAACTATTCTTGACGTAAGTCAATTTGTAATTGCAATTCCTCTAACTGCTTGGGATCGAGCTCTCCAGGTGCATCGAGCATCACATCACGACCGCTGTTGTTCTTGGGGAAGGCGATACAGTCGCGGATACTGTCAAGACCAGCCATGAGGCTCACGAAGCGATCGAGACCGAAGGCCAGACCTGCGTGAGGGGGTGCTCCATACTTGAAAGCGTTGATGAGGAAGCCGAACTGAGCCATGGCACGCTCGGGGGTGAAGCCCAGGATCTGGAACATCTTCTCCTGCAACTTACCATCGTGGATACGCAGTGAACCGCCACCAACCTCTACGCCATTGCAGACGAAGTCGTAGGCCACGGCACGCACCTTGGCAGGATCAGTGTCGAGCAAGGGGATATCATCGGGGTTGGGCATCGTGAACGGATGGTGGGTAGCCATGAGACGCTGCTCCTCGTCGCTCCACTCAAACAGGGGGAAGTCAACAATCCAAAGGCACACAAACTTATCCTTGTCGCGCAAGCCCAGACGGTCGCCCATCTCAAGACGCAATGTGCAAAGCTGAACACGGGTCTTGTTGGCATTGTCGCCACTGAGGATCAGCACCAGGTCACCATCCTTGGCACCCATTGCTTCTTTCACCTTCTGCCATACCTCGGGCTCATAGAACTTATCGATAGATGACTTCACAGTGCCATCGGCATTGAACTTCACATAAACCAGGCCCTTGGCACCCACCTGAGGACGCTTCACGAAGTCGGTGAGCTGATCAAGCTGCTTGCGGGTATAGTCTGCTGCACCAGGTACGCAGATACCACCGATATAGTTGGCCTCGTTGAACACAGGGAACGTACCTGTGCCCTTCAAAACGTCCATCAGTTCCACGAACTCCATACCAAAACGAAGATCGGGCTTGTCGGAACCGAAGCGACGCATAGCCTCATGCCATGTCATACGCTGCAGGGCGGGCAACTCGATGCCACGGATTTCCTTGAACAGATGACGAGCCAGGTCCTCGAAGATCTGAAGCACATCTTCCTGCTCGACAAACGACATCTCGCAGTCAATCTGAGTGAACTCAGGTTGACGGTCGGCACGCAGGTCTTCATCACGGAAGCACTTGGCAATCTGGAAATAGCGGTCGAAGCCTGATACCATCAACAACTGTTTCAAGGTCTGAGGACTCTGAGGAAGCGCATAGAACTGGCCAGGATTCATACGACTGGGCACCACGAAGTCACGTGCACCCTCGGGGGTAGAACCAATCAGGATTGGCGTCTCTACCTCGATGAAGTTCTGGGCATCGAGGAAGTTACGAATCAGGATGGTCATCTTGTGACGCAACTCAAGATTCTTGCGGACAGCTGAACGACGCAGATCCAGATAACGGTACTTCATGCGGATATCATCACCACCATCGGTATTATCCTCAATGGTGAAGGGGGGAGTCAGACTCTCACTCAGGATATTCAGGTCGCTCACCATAATCTCAATATCGCCAGTGGGCATCTTGGGGTTCTTGGCCTGACGCTCGCAGACCTTACCCTTGACCTGAATACAGAACTCACGTCCCAATTTATTGGCACGGTCGCAAAGGGCCGTATCGCCAGATTCATCAAACACCAACTGTGTGATTCCATAGCGGTCGCGCAAGTCGACGAAGGTCATACCTCCCATCTTACGAGTGCGCTGCACCCATCCTGCCAATGTTACCTCTTGGCCGGCATCGGTGAGACGAAGCTCACCACAAGTTTTTGTTCTATACATTGTTTGTGATATGTTTTTTCTATTGAGGTGCAAAGTTACATATTTTTCCGTAATAAACGGCATCTTTAACTGCTAAAAATTAAAAAGATTACTCTTCCCAATGCAACACGGCACCATTACGGCATGCCGGGTCGGCTCCAGCATAGTCCAAAGAATAGGGACTACCGGTGGTGGGACTCTTGCCCAGATAGCGATGATTGGTCAGCGAAAGAAGCATGAAGTCGTGGTTGAGATAGTCCTGCCAAAGGAACACCTCGGCCTCTTGCGGGTTATTGGTGAAACGCACGTCACCAGGCAAGCCCTCGCCATAGACCTTGACGTAGCGACCGTCGGCACACTGCAAGACAACACGGCCCTGCTGACGATCTATCACGCGGAACTTGGTCTGGTCGCTCTTATCGCCAGCATGGGTGTCATAAAGTAAACCATGCTTCAAGGCAATGGCTGGGCGATTTGTGGCTTTATTGATAATGCGGATAGTCTTGCCATAAGGTATATTCCCACTGCGATCGGCACAAGGCTCTTCCACGGTGAAGTTATCAAATTCAGCATAACCACCGTTCTGCCCCTTGACATTGAAAGCGAAGAGGGCATGGCGAGAGCCTTGGAAGGTAATAAGCTGATAGGTCAACGGCATCATGCGTCCCAAAGTCTGGAATGCTTTGCCGTCAGTAGAATAGGCATACTGGGCTTGGTCGTCATCGTACTCGCCAATGCAACGGAGCCAGATCTTGCCGTTGGGCAAACTGACGGGTACATCAATCGTGTCGTTGGTCATCTGTTCGAAACAACGCAAAGTGAGGTTCTTGCCATTCTTCACGATGCCAATCCACGAACAAGGCACATTGATATTACCAAGACCACAGACATCACCGTCTTTCATCCCTTTGACACCGAGTTCCACGGTAGTGATACTCTTGGGACCAATCACGCGCTGAGTCAAGGTGTTACGGGCCCACATCAACTGCTCGGCAGGCATCGCATTCAGACGTAACTTACCCCCCTTCAGACTCCACATCTTCTCCTCGGGATTATGGTTCCACTGCCACACTCGGCCCAACTGTTTTCCATTAAAATCCTCACAACGGTTGTAAGGGGCATGGGGTTGCGTTTGTTGCTGTGGCACAGCAACAGACGCAACAGCTGGCTTAAACCACGTGCGAGGGGCGCGCCCCAGATTTCCCTCCAAACCGACCATTGGCCAGCCATCCTTCCAAGTCATGGGCATCAGACATACCGTACGGCCAATGCTGTGGAAGTCCTGCATAAAGAGTGCCCACCACGAGCCATCGGTGGCCTGAACGATACCACCCTGATGGGCATTATCACAGCCTGTGGCATCAGAACCTGCCTTCGACACGCCAAACTTGGTGCCGTCCTCACCGATACGATACTTAGTACCACGAGGCACCTGTGTACGATCGGCGCCATGATAGCCATAGGTCTCGTCGGCCTGGATAACGCGGGTCTCGTAAGGTCCCCAGATACTCTTAGAACGTGAGCAGAGCGTACGGCCATTGGGGGAATAGTCGGTAGAGATCAGGTAGTACATACCATTTATCTTATAAATATGGTGTCCCTCGCCAATGCCATTACCCTCGGGGATAATCACACGGTCACTACCTTCCACAGGACCACTCATATCGGGTTTCAACTCGGTGCAGTGTACCTCGCCATACTTATGAATGGCGTAAATCTTGCCATCGTCGTCAAAGAGCACGCCCAGGTCGTAGATATTACCCTGCATGTTATGATGCTTCCAAGGACCTTCGATCTTCTCACTGGTATAGCACTGCAGACCCTTGCCATTGACGTTTGAAAAGACATAGAACATGCCATTGGCATAACGGATGCAGGGTGCCCAGATGCCCTGACCATAGATCTCCTGATGGTTTTTCAAGGCAAACTTATCATCGTTGAAGTCAAAACGGTCGAAGCAATAGCTAACGTTCTCCCAGTTCACCAGGTCCTTGGAATGAAGTATCACAAGTCCTGGAACAGAGTGCATGGTGGTACCCGCCAGATAGTAGTCGTCACCCACGCGGATGACATCGGGATCACTAAACTCGTCGTAAAACAGGGGATTGGTAAATGTGCCATTTCCATTGTCGGCAGTCCACGACGTGGTTTGGGCCGTAGCGTTCAACGTGGCGCAAGTCAACAGACCTGCACACCATAGTTTGAGGTTCTTCATTGTCATATTGTAGTGATTGTCTTTATAATGCCACAAAGGTACACCTTTTTATTTAATCGCACAAGCACTTTGACTAAAAAACCGCCTACAAACAGCTAAAATCCTCATATTATTTGGTGTTTTGCCGACTTATTCGTAACTTTGCGGCACAAAATCTAAAAACTAAAACATGATGAAAAAAATAGCTATCCTTTTGGAGGCCTTGATGATGGCGACAACCCTGTCGGCACAAAACGCAGCACAGCAGGTGCTGAGCACCACCCAGAAGGTGAATGACTACTTCATGGCAAAGTATGCCGACCCTACCCTACCCACAAACGTCAAAAAGGTGAGACCATCGAATCTGTGGACGCGTGCCGTCTATTACGAAGGACTCATGGCTCTCAATGAAATAGACCCGCAACCTCGGTATATGGACTACACAGACCGATGGGCTGAGTTTCACCAATGGACGCCCAGAAACGGCGTCAAGACCTGTGATGCCGATGACCAGTGCTGCGAACAGACATACCTGATGCGCTATGAGGTGAACAAGAACGAGAAGATTCTGTCCACCACGCTGGAGAACCTGGACCAACAGATGCAAAGAGCCAATCCCAAGAACCAGTCTGTCTATGGCTGGTGGACATGGATTGACGCTATACAAATGGCGATGCCGGTATATATGCAGGTCTATAAGATGACGGGAGACGAGAAATACCGTGACCACGCCATGAAGATGTACCGCTGGAGCAGAAATGAATGTGGTGGAGGACTCTTCAACGAAAAGGATGGTCTATGGTGGCGCGACGCTGATTACGTGCCCCCCTACAAGGAGCCAGACGGCAAAGACTGCTATTGGAGTCGCGGCAATGGCTGGGTGTATGCGGCCTTGGTGCGTTGCATGAACCAACTGGACAAGAAAGACAAAGCCTACAAGGAACTGAAGAAGGACTTCCTGATGATGAGTGAAGGTCTGAAGAAGTGTCAGCGTGAGGATGGATTCTGGAATCCCAGCCTCGTGTCAACCAATTACGCCATGACAGAAACGAGTGGCACAGCACTCTTCCTCTATGGCATGTCATGGGGCATCCGCAACGGACTGCTCAAAGCAAAAGACTATCGTGAGGCCTGTGATCGTGCCTGGGCTGCAATGGCTAAAACCAGCGTGCACAATGATGGATTCCTGGGCTGGATGCAGGGCACAGGAAAAGACCCTTCGGATGGACAACCTCTGAGTTACACACGCATTCCTGACTTTGAGGATTATGGCACTGGATGCTTCCTATTGGGCGCAACGGAGTATTATAAACTACTAACTAAGTTTAAAAACTCCTAAATCGTCACAAGTCTTTATTAACTTTTTTGTATTTTTGCGTCAAATAAGTAGAAAAAAGACAGAAATAAGATATTAACGACAAATAAAATCATAAACGATATGAAGAAACTCATTCTCTTTACAATGATGCTTATCTGCGGCATGACCGCAATGGCACAGAAGCCAGCGGAGATTAAGTTCGACACGCTGACACACGACTTCGGTAAGTTCTCAGAGAAGGACCCCGTGGTGACCTACACCTTCAACTTCACAAATGTTGGTGAGCAGAATCTGGTTATTCATCAGTCCATGCCCTCATGCGGATGCACGGTGACAGAATATACCAAGGATCCTGTTAAACCCGGCGAGAAGGGACAGATTAAAGTGACTTACAACGGCACAGGCAAATTCCCCGGACACTTTAAGAAGTCTATCACCGTACGCACTAACGGAAAAGTGGAAATGACACGCATCTATATCGAAGGCGATATGGAAGAAGCAAAATAAAGATAAACGATATAAAAAAGGCGGTGATCAATTGACCACCGCCTTTTTTTTGTATGTCATTACTTCGCGTAAGCAACAGATCTTGTTTCGCGAATCACTGTAATCTTAACCTGACCAGGATAGGTCATCTCATTCTGAATCTTGGTAGCAATCTCGCCACTCAGTGCCTCGGTCTCGGCATCATCCATCTTGTCGGCACCAACAATCACGCGCAACTCACGACCAGCCTGAATAGCGTAGGTCTTCGTCACACCAGGATAGCTCATGGCGATGGCCTCAAGGTCGTTCAGACGCTTGATATAAGCCTCGACAATCTCACGACGTGCACCAGGACGAGCACCACTGATGGCATCACAAACCTGCACGATAGGAGCCAGCAAGGTCTGCATCTCCATCTCATCGTGGTGAGCACCGATGGCATTGCAGATATCGGGCTTCTCCTTGTACTTCTCGGCAATCTTAGCGCCATAGAGTGCGTGAGGCATCTCGCTCTCCTCATCGGGCACCTTACCAATATCGTGGAGCAAGCCGGCACGCTTTGCTTTCTTAGGATTCAAACCAAGTTCTGAAGCCATCACTGCACAGAGGTTGGCTGTCTCGCGAGCATGCTGAAGCAGGTTCTGTCCGTAACTTGAACGATACTTCATCTTACCGATGATACGTACCAGTTCGGGATGCAGACCGTGGATACCCAGGTCGATGGCAGTACGCTTACCAGTCTCGATAATCTCGTTGTCGAGCTGCTTCTTAACCTTGGCCACAACCTCCTCGATACGGGCAGGATGGATACGACCATCGCTTACCAACTGATGGAGAGCCAGGCGGCAAACCTCACGGCGAACGGGATCGAAACCACTGATAACGATAGCCTCAGGTGTATCGTCAACCACGATTTCCACACCACAGGCGGCTTCCAAAGCACGGATGTTACGACCCTCACGACCAATCACGCGGCCCTTCACATCGTCGTTCTCAATATGGAAGACAGACACACTATTCTCGATGGCTGTTTCTGTGGCCACACGCTGAATGGTCTGAATCACAATCTTCTTGGCCTGGGCATTGGCATTGAGCTTCGCCTCGTCCATAATCTCATTGACATAGGCAGCAGCATCTGTACGGGCTTCATCCTTCATAGCTTCCACCAAGCGGTTCTTGGCTTCCTCGGCACTCAGTCCTGAGAGTTCCTCGAGCTTCTCGCGCTCTTTCTGCTGCATCTTGCCTAACTCGTCCTGCTTCAGGGCCAAGGCTTTCTTCTCGTTGTCAATGCGCTGCTGCTGGTTATCAAGTTCGTTCTTGCGACGTCCCAGTTCCTCTTGACGCTGGTTCAGAGAGATCTCACGCTGCTTCAGGCGATTCTCACTCTGCTGGATGTGCTGGTTGCGCTGCTGCACTTCCTTCTCCAGTTCACTTTTCTTGTTGAGGAACTTTTCCTTGACCTCCAACAATTTCTTTTCTTTAATGACGTCTGCCTCCTTGGCGGCAGCATCAACCATGGCGTTGTATTTTCCCTTGATAACCTTCAGGAACACAACATATCCGCATCCCACACCCACAATGAGCGCGGCAACGGCTATTAAAATCACATAAGTAATGTCCATAATAATATATATAGATTGTTAATATTCTCTCGAGATTGAGCGATCAGATGACTTTTCACTCATCACTTGTCTGCTTTTAAGGCGTCCTCAATTTCGGAAGTCAACTTGGAGAGAATATTATCATAAGGCGTAGTGTCATTCTTCGCCTTCTCTTTTTCAAAACGCAAGGCTATCTCGATAAGCGTCATCAAGGCAATCGTATGATCGCTCTTGCGACCACGATAGACCTGTGCATAGGCACCATAGCGTTCTGTGATGAGTTTGGCGGCTGCACGATAGTACTCCTCATCCTCACGGTTGTGGAGCTTCATTGCGATTTCCTCGTCATAGACGTGCAACGTTATATTGAGTACACTTTCCTCTGCCATTTATCGTCTCTTCTGTTACTTCTCGTCCATCAGGACGTCGATACATTTATTGACCTCACGAATCATCTTTGCCACCCGTTCCTTGGCTCCATCCAAGTCACCATCGGTGATTTCCATCATTCGGGCCATCTTCAACGATTGATAGTCACGCTCTTGCTGAGCCAGCTTTGCCTCAAGCTGCTTGATGCGCTCTTCGCCCTCTTCAACCATCGCATAGAGGTCTGTATTCTCCTTTTTCAGCTCCTGAAACCGAAGAATCATCTGCCGTACACGGGTCTGGAACGTGGCTAAAACCTTCTCATTTTGAGTCATGCCTATACTTTTATTCCACAAAAGTAAACAAAAATAGTTAAAATGCTCACCTTTGTGCTACATATTTAATATTTATTAATCATTTCTCGTCTGTTTGTGGCTGCTTTTCCTTCTTTGCCAGCATCACAACACGGTAAACGAAATCAGTCGTCCACTTCTCTGAGAATCCAAGACGTTTGTCGAGTTCACGCACAGACACCACGGTCTTCAGCACACCGGCATCCTTATAGTCGTTCTTGTTAAAGATGTCGTGAACGGTCTTTTCCGTTGCGGCATAGATGGCTTTCTTGAAGAAGCTGGGCAGACGAAGCTTAAACTTCATCAGGTTGCCAGACAGCATCATGATGTCCTGGATATATGACTGGAACTGCAGCAGATAGGTCTGCACATCCTGAATCTTCTTGCAACGGCGGTGGATGCTCTGGTCAATCTCCTTGAAGAACTGATCGTCCATCTCATAAAGCTCCTTCAGCATCTTCTTACAGCGGGCCTTCTCGCCAATACCCAGCTTACCACCCTGAGTGGGTATGCGAAGCGTGGTCTTGAACACACGCAGGTCGGGCAGTGCATTCAAGTTAGTAATACCCAAATCAGATGCCATTACAGCTTGAAAATATACACGGATAAGTGTCATGAAATCTTCCATGCCACCAACCTTTTGTTCCTCCTCCTTCTTACCTAGGATTTTGCTTATAAAACTCATTTCTTTAACGTTAAATTTCAATATTTGACTGCAAAGTTACGAAATTATTCAAATATTTCGTATATTTGCACGCGAAAATGTATTAAAAGAAAGAAAAAATGAAAGGTATTGTATTAGCGGGAGGCAGCGGAACACGTCTCTACCCCATCACGAAGGGCATCTCAAAGCAGTTGATTCCCATCTTCGACAAGCCCATGATTTATTATCCGGTATCAGCACTGATGCTGGCTGGCATACGTGATATTCTCATCATTTCTACCCCACACGATCTGCCTGGATTCAAGCGTCTGCTGGGCGACGGACACGAGCTGGGTGTTCGTTTTGAGTATGCCGAGCAGCCTTCACCCGACGGACTGGCCCAGGCATTCATCATCGGTGAGAAATTTATTGGTGACGACTGTGCTTGCCTCGTATTGGGCGATAATATTTTCTATGGTTCGGGCTTCAGTGGCCTACTCCGCGAGAGTGTTGAGAATGCCGAGAAAAACGGTCTGGCTACGGTCTTTGGCTATTATGTCAACGATCCAGAGCGCTATGGCGTGGCAGAGTTTGACAAGGACGGTAACTGCCTGAGCATCGAAGAAAAGCCTCAGAAGCCTAAGTCCAACTACGCCGTGGTGGGTTTGTATTTCTATCCCAACAGCGTGGTGAACATTGCCAAGAACATCAAGCCCAGCGCTCGCGGAGAGTTGGAAATTACCACCGTCAATCAGGAATACCTGGCACAGAAGAAACTGAAGGTGCAGACCTTGCAGCGTGGCTTCGCTTGGCTCGACACGGGTACGCATGACTCTTTGGCGGAAGCCAGCACCTTTATCGAGGTCATCGAGAAGCGTCAGGGGCTGAAGGTGGCTTGTCTGGAGGAGATTGCCTATAAGAAAGGTTGGATTGACAAAGAACAAATAAAAGAACTGGCCAAGCCGATGTTGAAAAACGGCTATGGCCAGTACTTGATGCAACTCGCAGAAGACTAGTCTGCTACGTTGTTTATCCTATAGAAGGAAGGTCTTACTTAACAAAGACCTTCCTTTTTTCTTGTCCCTGACGGATGATATAGAAGCCGGGCTTGGTCATGTTCTGCACACGACGCCCATCAAGGGTAAAGATGCTTCTCTGCTGAGTGTCGTTCTCTGTCTGAAGAATACCATTGATAATCTGCGACTCCTCCGGACTCTTCACCAAAGCCAACTCATAAAGAATCTTTCCATTGCTGACTGTATTCAGCAGAATACCTGTCACATCGAACTTCTTGCCTGCATAGCTCTTGGGCATAGTCAATTGATTCTTAGTGAGGCCAAAGGTATTATAGACTCGAATTGAGACAGAATCTCCCATGAGGAATACGCCCTTAAGACCTTCTACAGTGGTGCTCTTCATCTCAGCACCTGCAATCGTCACCAAGTCAGAATAGTAGGATTTATTCACTTGATCGACAGCAAGGACATGGGGTTCTGCAGCGTCACCCTCTATAACGCTGATGTTGGCACTATTGTCCACACCTTCATCAGCCAGCAACTGAGCAATCTCATTGGCCACACTGGGCTTACCAGCAATGAATCCATTCAACACATCATTGGCCTTGACGTTCAAACCAGTATTCACGAGTGCTATGCTACCCACGAAGTCACGGACATAGATATCCTGATCATGCACATAGAGCACCTGGGCATCGGCAAGCAACAGTTTTCCGAACTCGCCATCCTCAACGGTCTTGACAGCTCCGATATTGGCATACTCTGTCAATTCACTCACCGTAATCTGACAAGTGGCTTTCAGCGCATCGTTACCATTAGCAATCACCGTGATGTTAGCAGTACCCACGCCAACAGCTGTCACCACGCCATTCTCATCAACAGTAGCCACAGCCTCATTGTCAGAAGACCAAGCCAGCGTACAAGGTGCTGTCTCCGGATAGCACTCCACCTCAAGCTTATAGCTTAAGCCCACGTGCATCTCTGCCGTCTCAAGCATTTTCACACTGGTGAGGATGTTGACATCAATCACATCAAAGGTAATCACGCCATTCGTCTCCTTGATATTCTCAAGACCAAAGGGAGACTCCTTGCCTTTCCAAGTCTTCAGATTGGCGGGTGATGTCTGGTTATTCAACTTCTTCACCTTCTTGGTGCCAGGGAATGGGTCTGAATCGGTATCGCCAGATTTACTTCCTCCAGCACGCAGCAACTCGAAATAGTTATGCGAAGGGTTCGCATTGACCCTATTGTCAGTCCAGACTTGCGTATTCGTAGAGTCAACGCGGAACACCAGCATACCATGTCCTGGTACATATTTGTTCCACTTATCTTTCTGACGGTTCTCCAAAAGGAAATACTCCTTCTTTTCACGGGTATTCAGTCTCAGGCCCGTATTCGTTGACACATTCTGGAGCGTGTAAGAACCAACGTTATCAATCACTTCTGGCGTAGCGAAGCCAACAGCATATCGCTCATAGAGCGAATAACCAACGGGCGTACGACTGTAATTATGGTAACTGCCTCCGGACATGATATCCCACTCTCCAGGATGATGACTTTCGCCACCCGATTCTTCATAATCAGTATCATAGGCGTCCATCAAGCCAAGCACATGACTAAACTCATGACAGATGGTGCCAATGCCATCAATAATGGCATATCCCTGCTGTTCCCATCCATACAGTTCGGTGGAACAAGCATAGCGTCCCAATCGGACACCATCTTTCCACACCCAGTCATAGGTCTGAGGATTGTACACAGAACTGGCATGCGGCCAGATATAACGCTCATCGTTTCCGCCATAGTTAGAACCATAACCAGCAAAGATAAAATAGATCATGTCGACCATGCCGTCATTATCACGATCATAGTCCTTGAAATTTACCTTTGAATCTGCAGCTTTGACAGCATCATTAATCAGCTGAGCTGCATTCTTAACGCCATTAGCATAATACTGATTTCTGTTCACCTTGACGGGACCTACTACATCAAATTCGGGTTTAAACAGGCCACACGAGATATCATTAAAATAGTCGTGAACACTACCTGTGAAAGGATACTGAGAACTGAAACCACCGTATTCTTCGGCATTCGCAATATCATTGGCTATGGTAGCGTAGTCCTCGCGTGAGAAGCTCTTGTCACTAAACTCCACCAGAATAATCAGGCCACGGAAATTGTTATAGTCATACTGGGGGGCACGTTTCACGACTGCTTGACGAGCCTGAGCACGACGAGTCAACTCCCTACTCTTCTCTTCGCTCACGGCCTTCGTCATCTTCGGTGTCTGGTATTTATTAACACCAGCCAGATAGGCCTTTTCTGAAGAAGTACGCTCACTGGCATCGTGAGCCACAAAACGTGTGGGGGTCAACTGTCCATCCTTCAGTTCGGCATAGACATATCGATTCTGCGCATCCTTCACCACAGAATAGCCATCTGTGGTGGTATTAAAATGCAGATACTCGTCGCCATGTAATCTAATGGTTACGGTTGTTCCGTCGGGCTGTTTCATCTTCACAGCCCCTTTTTGTGCTGGCACAGCCAATGCACATTGAATACCTAAGGCAATGGCAAATGTCAAAGAAATTATTGTCTTTTTCATAAATCTAGTATTTGAGTTCGCAAAGGTAACACTTTTTTTCAATATAACCAAGTACTATCTCAATTTGTTTAGTCTAAAATAGCTATTTTTAAGGAGATAGAAACATAGAAAGAGTACATATCAATTCTTTTTTCACGACGTGAAAATAAATAATCACGCCGTGAAATAATAAAATCACGTCGTGGTTTTAGTTAATCACGACGTGATTATAACTTTGATACGTTATATCGAATCTTTTATAATACGAAAAAAGGGAAGACCCTATGGCCTTCCCTTCTATATAGTCAGTGAAATAAATTACTTCACGATGAACTTCTTG
Source organism: uncultured Prevotellaceae bacterium (assembly GCA_902788605.1). Lineage (GTDB taxonomy): Bacteria > Bacteroidota > Bacteroidia > Bacteroidales > Bacteroidaceae > Prevotella. The sequence goes on from CADAKX010000027.1 coordinate 22,337, forward strand.
CCGTCGCGAACAACAAGACCCTTCTTGCCGTTAACCTGGCGACCGCTCAGGTCATAGGTCTTACCGTTGGCAACCTTAGAGGTTACAACAGTCTGTACGCCCTCAGTAGCACCCTGAGAAACAGTAACCTCAAGCTTAGCACCACGCTGAGCAAATACGAACTTACCAGTACGGCCAGATACACCCTCGGGCAGAGCTTCAGCAGTAAAGGTCAAATCGAAGCCCCATGCTTCATCTGTATAAGACTCGTTTGCGATATTCACCTCTACCCAATCAGGATAATCCTCATTCTCTAGCCAAAGCATGGTAGTTTTATTTTCATTATCATCAAACGTACAGAACATAGGATAGATGCCATCAACACGGGCAGTACCACCTTCAGCAGGAATCACCAAATCGGTAGGATTCTCTGTGTGCAGATAACCATAAGTGGCATTATTGAAGCCAACTAGGCATACACCTGTGTTACTCCAACCAGCACCTCTGTACTCAGTTTCTCCTGAAACAATTGCATAGGTAGAAGAATAACCTGTAGTCAGTGATGATGAAACGATAATAGGTCTGCCAGAGAAGGTCTCATTGTCCCAACCATCAATTACAATAGCAAATTCCTCATCAAGAAGGAGATAGTCAAGATCAGAAGTCATACCAAACTCATCCTCAACATAGAAGCTATTAAAATTAACACGGGTAAACAAGGAACCAGTTTCAACTTCCTTATCGCAATCAGACTGAGCAATAACCTCGCCCAAAGAGAACACACCGTTCACATCACGATGAGCCTTGCAGATCTTAGCTGTCATGTTCAGCTCTTTTCCTGAAGCAACAGCAAACTGATAAATGGCAATGTTAACACCCGTAAAGTAGAGAGGTGCTGAGGGCTTTCCCTGATAGTAAATCATAGCAGAACAACCTGCAGGATTCAAAAGAGAAAGTTCGTTAGCAGAATTAGCTTTTGTGAAAGTACAGGTAGGAGAGCTGCCATCATCCCATGAATCGGCATCACCACCTGCCGTCCATACGCCCTCATTCCATGCAAAGGGAGTAGAAGAAGCGCCTTGGTAAGTAGAAACAAGTGTAGCAGGAGAATAGTAGCCAGTTGTTACAGGGAATGTGAAATCCTTGGCTGAACCGGTAATAGCATCTGCAGTTGGAACAAACTGCTTAGCTGCAGCATCATACTCAACGGCCTGAACAGACCATGCGTATGAATCGCAGTCGATGTCTGTTCTATTCGTCAAAGTAATATTTGTAAAAGCAGGCATCAACACATTATCATAGTAATTACCATTCACGTTACATCCGGGATGCAAGAAGAATGACTCGGGTTCATAGCCGGCAACAGGAGTTACTACCTGACCCTCCATAAAATATTTCACCTTCTCAATATCCAAGACCAAGCCAAGATATGGGCCATCCTTCAAAAGGCTGAATTCATTGGCAGAGAAAGCAGAGTAAGCAATATCCTCACCCTCAATAGTGTTGAGAGAGCCATCTTCACCCAAGGTCAATACAATTGAACCATCTTCAGATGTCCAGCTATGAATAAAATAGTAGATCTTTTCACCAGTCTGTGACTCACCACTTACAACGCACTGAGGAGCAACAGTAAGTGTATTTCCTGAAACTTCGCACTTAACAGCGATCGCTTCCAAAGAACTCCATTCTGAAGGCAGGGGAATCATGTCAATCAAATATGTAGTACCTTTTTCTACAGCTGTTTGCATCACCCATTTTGCAGGCTCCTGCGTCTGGTAATTACGACCAGTTCCATTGTAAACACCCTGCAAGGCTGCTGCTTTACGAGGAGTCGATGAGCTGATATTATTGGTAGCAGCCAACTTCACAAAATTAGTAGCAGGTGCAGCCTTCTTTACATATTGGCTGATACCAGCAGCAACAGGTTTGTTCACATAGGTTTTCATGGTACCTTTGTTCACAACTTGTGTTCTTGACTTAGCAGGCATATTCTGTCTGCCAAGAGTCTGAGCTACTGACGAGCCCGCCAGCAGTACAGCAATTGAGAAAAGGAAAAATTTCTTCATAATTAATATAATTTATAAAGTTAATAATGTTCCAATGAATGTTATTTTGCACAATTAAAGGTCAGACCTCCTGAAAGAGAAGTAAACTTAGCACCAGTAGGAAGGAAATAGTCATTGGGCACTACATCATATGTTCCAACGTAATACTTCGCCATCTCCACTGCAAGAGTATACATGTCGGCAGCCTTCTTAACAATGGCATCCATGTTCTTATCGCAAGCAGGTTCTTCTGCCATAGACATGTCAAACTGTCCGTATTTCAAACGAGCTAGCGCCATCTCAAGACCTACAGTATTGGTCTTCGTCTTTTGTGCGTTGGTATAGAAGGTCATAACCAAACCACTAACTGCGCCACCGCCAGTACTCTTACCCAGACCTACACTTTTAAGTGACCAACGAGAATCAAACTTTTTAATTTCAGTATCAATCTGAGATAATAATGATTTCTGCTCGTCAGTATACTCTGTGTCGTCAAAGTTCCATATATCGGTTCTTGACACCATATATTTATCCCAGCAAGCAACCACCTTTACCTTGCCATCTTCATTCAGAAGGCAAGTTGAGTCACTGCTCATCTTAAACTCCTGGAATGCAGCATCTGCGAGAGAATCGGGACGCTCCAGACGGAAACGTCTTCTTCTGCAAAGGATCAGTAATGCGCTCACCATAAACAAACAGGCCTTTGTAAAGATCAGCAAAGTACATCGTATCCTTGTCATTGATTACATAATGACTTGGCAGTGTAGAAGTAGCAATATGATTCTTCATTGCCTTTGTGTCAGCAATATACTGCTGCCAAGGACGATCACAGGGAATCAGACGGCTGATAGCGCCATGACGCTCGCCATAGAACTGCATTTCATCATCAGTCAGTTTCTTGAGAACCAGGTTCTGGTCACCATACATACCCTCACCATCGTTAACAAGCGAACCTGGAGCCTTGGAGGGATCTACAGGATCAACAAAAACGGTAAGAATGTCGTTCCATGTATTGAATGACAGCACAGAACCTTCCTCAGAAAGCATATCATAGTAACTGTTACTCTCAGTATACTTATTGGCATTGCCATTACGCAGGAACCTGTGGTCGCTGGCCAATGTTACAGCACCATTCTTATAGAAACGACCAAAGAGGTTGAAGCCCTCAAAGTTGTAGTCATCAGTACCAGAGACGAAATACTGGATAACCCAGCCATTCTTGTCTGCTGCACTCTGCTCAACCAAACGGTTCTTAATATTCTCATTCTGATGAGTGACACGCAACGAAGCACTCTCATCAAAATACTCATCCTGCTCAAACGAGCAACTGGTCGTGAGAGCCGTAGCCATCATGAAGGCCGGAAGCGTGAGAAATATTTTCTTATATGTCATAATTGTCTTTCTTTCTGTGATTCAACGTTTATTTCAGGTCATAAATGGTCACATTGTCCTTGACGAAGTCGTTCACCTTATCCTGGCGCAAGCGAACCTCATTGCGGATTTTGAACAGGTCAAGCCCCCATTTCTCCTTATACCATTTCTGAGCAATCTGCAATTTCTTCAGAATGGCATTAATACCAGCAGCCTTATCCTCAACATCATCCTTTACCCATTTATCAAGATAATCTCTGAAAGAAGTAAAAGTAGCTACTTTCTCGAACTTCAAAGTGGCCTCGCTCTTTTCACGAGCTTCACTCAAATGGAAATCTGGTACATAACGACCAGTCTCCGTATACTCTTTTTCATTGTCTGCCTTAGATAACTCCTTGTAAATAGAGAAGTTATTCCAAACCTTATTTGGATTATAAAAATCACGAATACCAAGAGAATCAATCAACTCATACACAGCTTCTTTGTCACCAGCTTTCACGCCACCATTCAAACAGGCTTCAATAATCGTGGTCATCCAACGATAGTCTGTATCAGTGATGGTGCAAGACAGAGTCTCCACAAAGTCCTCATAGGTCGCAGAAGAACCATAGTGGGTCAGATAACCCAGCATGTGAGTCTCGATAGAGTCACGCTTCTGCCAGTCACGTGGCTGATAAGTTCCAGAAGTAACCTGACCAAAGGCAACAGGATAACTCTTTGTCTGGTGCAGAATATGTGAGAACTCATGGTGCATCACATGGAACTGGTCCTTGTTCAACTGGTCCATATCCACATCCGTGTAAGGAGTCTCAGGAGTCCAGTACTTCATGTTGTTCACATTAATCAGCGTGATCTTCACACCTGCCGATGCATAACCCAGCGTCTCAGTACCTGTTGAAGGAGCATAAGCAGCAGAGCCGATATAGTGGAACATACGGGGACCATACTTCTTCATGAAATCCTCGCCACCATATTTATTATATACATCATAGAACAGATACTTAATGAAGTGACTCAGCAACTGTGACTTCTTGTAGTCAGCAGGGGTGAGCTGATAATCCATGTTAGATGCAGGGAGATTAAACTTATACTGAATCTCCGTATTATAAGGCACCACGAAGTTGTCGTAAAGCCACTGGTCAAACGGAGCTGTTGCTGATGTGGTATCAACAGCACCAACAGTCGTATCAAAGATGGTGCTTGTGAAGTCATCATCATTGCTACATGACGACATGGTTAAACCCATGCTGGTAGCCAGGAAGAAATATAATATCTTTTTCATCATTATCTACTTTTTATTTTGACTGAAAAGGAAAAGGCTTCGTCTCAAGTGCATGAGTCTGATAACCACCGCCACCAGAACCACCAGAAGCACCTGTTGTACGGTTTGAAGGATAACCTGCTTCCATCACATTATTAGGAACCTGAAGCACACGGCGAGCATCGTTGTAGGTCAAAGAGTCTGTATGAATCTCATCCTCGTTGGCACCACGGTAGTGGTGATAAACGGTGATACCATAACGCTTGATATCATACCAACGCAAGCCCTCAAACATAGTCTCAATACGACGGAAGTGCAGGATACAATCAAGTACTGCCAAATCATCGCCTGTCAGAACCTTCTCAAAGCCCATCTCTGCAGGATGAATAGCGCTGACATAATCATCGTGCTTACCATCATGAGCATACTTGCCCTTAATTCCTGATAAACTCAAAGCACTCGTTACACCATGATAGGTTGTCCAGAAGCCAAGGTCTTGGATAGCACCAGCCTGATCTCCCTTATAGAGCTTTGCTTCAGCACGGCAAAGCAGTGTCTCATCGGCAGTAAACGGCTGATAGAGCATGTGAACATATCCAATACCAGCAATCTTGTCGGTATACTCGAAATACTCGTAAACGCGGAACAACCAAACGCCAAATTCCTGACCACCGAAGATAAACAGGTTACTGTCGAAGGCGGGCAACTGACCACTCCAGTTTGGACCACCACCATCGATGAGTGACTTCAACGTTGAAGGAACAGTCCACTCACGTCCATCATTATCAGTAAACTTTTTACCATTATTGATAGCGAAACGACATGCAGACAACATACGGTCCTGAACAGAGTATGTAGACTGAATCAAGAAGTTACAGGGAGCCTGATGATCATTAAACCAGTTCAAACGAGAGTCCATCGTGTTGGTATTAATGGTATTCCACTTACGCAACATAGATGAAGGATTAGTGCCTAATGCCTGATCAGCATAGTGGATAACCTTATCGTAGTTACGCTTGTAGAGATAGAAGCGGGCTGCGAAGGCATTTACTGCATTACGATTAAAGTGGTATGCAGGAACCTTATACTTAGAGTCATCAATCAAGTCAATACCCTCAAGAAGGTCCTTCTCAATCAAGTCGTAGGTTTCCTTGACACTGTGCAGGTACTCAGAAGTACTATAGTCCACATGTACGGTGGTCTCTGGCTTGGTCACATAAGGAATACCACGATCAGCAGCACTCTTCGTTTCATCCTTGTAAGCCTCGGCAAAAGTGTTCACCAAGACGAAGTGCAGGTAAGCACGAAGAACATGAGCCTCACCCCAAGAATGAGACAGTTCCAAATCATGAGCAGGATCCTCACTCATCTCCAGCATAGCCTGAATAGCGTGGTTACATACAGAGATACCTGCATAATAGGTCTCCCACACCTGGTTAGGCGTATCCTGCTCACCCATGGAATAGTTATTGATGTCCTTCCACTGGTAAGCCTCCTCATGCCACTTGCTTCTGGCATCGTTGTGAGTGGCGGGAACCACCACGTTGTCATCAATATAGTTATCACCAGAAAGCTCACACAACAGAGCAGGTGTCTCTTCAGGATATGCCGACACCAGCAGCATGCTCACCTTTTCTGGGCTATCAATCTCGGTACGGTTATCAGGCACCTCGTCCAATGCGTCGAAGCAAGAGGTAAGACTTGCTGCCGTCATCAAAAGGGCGATGGCCTTAACACCATTATATATATAGTTCTTTTTCATAATTAGTTTAATTCTGATTTAGTTTAGAAACCCAAACGTACTGTTGCCGTAAACTGCTTAGAGATAGGCGAAGCCACACCACCAGAGTTAACAAACTCAGGATCCTGACCATTCAAGTCCTTGTCGGCATAGAGCAGACAGAGGTTGGTGGCGGCGAGCTTCACTGAAGCAGTGCTCAAGAAACCGCTCTTTGCAAGCCACTGCTGAGGCAGTGTGTAGGTGAGTGCCAATTCCTTCAGACGAACGAAGTCACCCTTGGCGATACGTGCTGTAGAATAGTTGTAAGCATTGTAAGCCTGAGAAAGAGTGGTAGAACCATAGCGATCATACTGGCTACGTGAAGCAATCACAGGGATGTTGGTCACAAGCTCATCGCCAGGAGCCATCCAACGGTTCTTGAAGTCACGAGGCAGAGACGACAGGTCTGAGTAGCTTGAACGGAACACAGGATCCAGACGAACCACATTACCACCAGAATAGGTAATGAACACATCGAGGTTCAACTTACCAGCCTTGTTGAAGGTATAGCTGAATGAGTTGTTGAATGAACCATACCAAGTAGGATCGGTAGGACCTTCATAAACCAGATACTTTGTAATATCCTTGGTCTCCTGGAAGTTCACGTCACCCATTGTAGAAACACCCTTCTCATTGATTACCTTAGGCAGACCCTCTGAGGTCAGACCATCAAACTGATAGCTGAAGAGTGCACGAACGGGATAACCCTCAACACCATAACCAGTACCGGTTACCAGGTCAACCACACGACCTGCGGTCTTCAGGTTGGTAATCTCATTCTTAGCCTTTGAATAAACCAGATCAGAAGTCCACTTAAAGTTAGCAGTCTGGATATTTACGGTAGAAAGACCGAGCTCAACACCATTTGACTTCATGTCAGCCACGTTGGCATACTTAAAGGTTTCGCCACCGCCACCCTGAGTAAAGGTCTGACCAATCAGGTCGAAGTTATTACGCCAGTAAACATCAGCTGTAACAGCGATACGGTTGTTAAAGAAGCCCAGATCCACACCGAAGTTGAACTCATGCTTTTTCTCGAAGGTCAACTCTGTGTTGGCAATCTGATAGATATAAATCTCTGGCTCACGTGTAGAAGTGGTAGGACGCCATCTGTTACGAGTCTTATAGATAGCGGTAGCATTGGTTACCCAAGAAGGACCTGTATCAGCAGTCAGAGAGTAGCTGGTACGGAACTTAACCTGTGACAACCAGCTTGAGAACTGCTGCATAAAAGGCTCGCTGGTCATATCATAGCTGGCACTGACGTTCCAAGTAGGCAACCAACGAGAAGAGGTAGCCTTACCCAGACGGTTGGTACCCTCATAACGCAGAGTACCGTTGATGGTATAGCGCTGCAACAGGTTGTAAGCCAACTGACCATAGAAAGCCAGTGTGTTGTTCTGTGTAAAGTTCTCACTGAAGTAATCAGTATTCTCCAGGTTCATCTGCTTCATCCACAGATAAGGTGTATCAGTGATGCCACCGTAATCATAACGATAGCCCCAACCAGTCCAAGTATTAGCAGTACGACGAACCTTTGACAGCTCTGTACCTGCCAGCGCATTAATCTGGTGCTTATCATTGAAGTTGCCACGATACTCAGCCATTGCACGATAGAAGTAAGAACGCATCACGTCGTCGTTCTGATACTTGATACCGCCATTGGGCAGGATAGAAACAGGCAGAGCCAAATCATCATCAGGATCAGTGAACAGCAAGTTGTTAGAGTCACGGATGGTAGAGTTATCGTCCGTAGCATCAACACCTGCACGATAAGCATTGGCCTGGTTTGACTTGTCCATCACATTGTGGTGACGACGGGTGTGAGACACACGGGTAGAGAGCAGACCACTCAAAGTCAAGCTGTTCTCCTCAGTCTGAATAGGCTTATACTCAACCTCACCACGATACATCAACTCATTCACCGTAATATCGTTGTAGTTGTACTCCAACTCATCAAAGATATTAAAGCCGGTATAGAAACGAGTATACTGGGTATTGGGATCCAAGCAACGACTGGTATTCAAAGCATAGCTGAAGGGGTTGATATCAAAGTCACGCTTCACCTCACCAGTCACCACGTCGGTGGTCTGATTCAGAGAACCAGGAGCCTCCTGAGAACGATGGCTTCCCTGAGCTGCCAACTTAACAGTCAGGTTCTTACGAACATCATAAGAGGTATTGGCATTGAAGGTGTAACGTCTCACCTTGCTACGATTAACATACAGACCAGGGTCGTTCATCAACGACATAGACAAATAGGTCTGAGACTTCTCGGTACCATTAGACACTGAAACAGAGTGGTTCTGTGTAACAGCACTTGAGAAGAGCAAATCAAACCAGTCAGTATTACGGAACTCAGCCTCCTGCAAATAAGCATTGCGAGCAGCTTCTGTATTCACCAAACCGAACTTACCAGAAGTCTGATCGTAGTTGCGGAGCTGCTGGAACATATAGCCATAAACACCTGTATTCTGAGCATTGGCCATTGTCTCAATCTGCAACCAGCCCTTATCAGCCATCTCCTTGTAAACACCCATCATCTCCTGAGAGTTCATGATGTTGTAGTCACGATAGCTGGGCTTCAGGCGAGTAGAGAACTCACCAGTATAGTTCACCGAAGCACGACCTTTGGTACCACGCTTGGTGGTGATAACGATCACACCAGCCATTGCGCGCGCGCCATATATAGAGGTAGCACTACCGTCCTTCAGGATGGTGAATGACTCGATATCGTCTGAGTTCAGACCTGCCACAGCAGAAGAAATCAGCGTCTTGGCATCACCAGACGACAACTCATCTGCCGACACATCGACGTTATCCTCATAAATCACATTATCGATAACCCAAAGAGGCTTTGAGTTACCATAGATAGAGGTAGCACCACGTACGCGAATCTTTGGTGCAGCACCAAATGCACCGCTCACATTGGTCACCTGCACACCTGCAACACGACCTTCCAACGAGCGGCTCACATCGGCCATACCAGAAAGTTTAGCCTTGTCGGCATCGATTTTCGAAGCAGAACCTGTAAACATACGCTTATCCTGCTTGATCACACCTGTTACCACAACCTCTTCAATCATCTTTGAATCCGAGACCATCGTAACCTTCATGCCGTTCTTCGGTGTCAGGCGCTGTGCCTTATAACCGATGTAACTAAACTCCAGCTTTTTACCTGCTGGCACATTAATGGTAAACACACCATCAATGTTGGTAGTAACACCCTGACTACTACCGGCCACTTTCACAGTGGCACCGATAATCGGCTCTCCGTCATCCTGTGAGATAACCGTACCTGTAATCTTGTTTTGCGCTATTGACACTCCAATAGAGAGCAACAGACACAACAAGAATGCTGTTAATCTTTTCTCCATAAAGTTAACTAATACTTTTCAATCTTTTTTCGTTCTTATGTTTTTTTTCCTATTTTCACTAGTTTATGGTTCTTTTGAAACCACATTTCTACACTTTTTAATTTTCGAACTGCAAAAGTAATACATTTTTTTTAATTTCAACTATTTTTTTATTAAAAACGCATTTTAAACGCATTTTTTTTACTTTTATCATGTTAAAAACGACAATATTTCATAAAAACGGCTATTTTTGCAACAAATATTCAAATCGCAATGCGGACAAATAGAACAAAAAAAAAGAGAGAATGTGCTTCAGCACACTCTCCCTTGATCATTCTCAAAAAGAATCTTTTTACTTCACCTTTTCAACGATAGCCTTGAAAGCCTCGGGGTTGTTCAGGGCGAGGTCAGCGAGAACCTTACGGTTAATCTCGATGCCAGCCTTTGACAGGGCACCCATCAGCTTAGAATAGCTCATACCCTCCAGACGAGCGGCAGCGTTGATACGCTGAATCCACAGTGCGCGGAAGTTACGCTTCTTATTACGACGATCGCGATAAGCGTAGGTCAGACCCTTCTCCCAGGTATTCTTCGCTACTGTCCAAACATTCTTGCGGGCACCAAAGTAACCGCGAGTAAGTTTCAGGATTCTCTTACGTTTTGCTCTTGATGCAACGTGATTTACTGATCTTGGCATAGTTTCTTTACTTTAAATGTTAGACAATAGGGTTAATTAACGGAGACACAACAGGTCACGAACCTGCTTCATGTTGGTCTGATCAACGATTGTTGAACCTACCAAGTTACGCTTCTGCTTCTTGGTCTTCTTAGTCAGAATGTGACTGTGGTAAGCGTGATGTCTCTTAACCTTACCTGTACCGTCTTTACTTTTGGCATTGTTTTTAATTTTTAAATTGTTATTAATAATCGGCAGCTACGCATATACCGGGCGCGCCACCCTTCTTTTCTAATCGATAATAGACAACGGATAATTTAATCCTCTGTCTCTGTCAGTTTCTTCAGCGCATCAGCACTAATCTTAGCATTAGCAAACAAACCACCATTAGTAGGTGCCTCTACGTCTACCTCTGCCTGAACTTTCTGATTCTTCAGCTCTTTCTGCTCAGCTTCGATTGCTTCGCGGTCACGAGCCTGCTGACTCTTCTTTGCTACGCCAGCCTTTTTGGGAGCCAGATAGAGGAACATCTTCTTTCCTTCAAGACTTGGCATTGACTCAACCTTACCAACTTCCTCCAGGTCATTTGCAAAACGCAGCAACAGAACTTCGCCTTGTTCCTTGAACAGAATGCTACGTCCACGGAAGAACACATACGCACGAACCTTATTACCTTCCTCAAGGAATTCTCTTGCGTGCTTCAGCTTGAACTGATAGTCGTGCTCGTCGGTCTGAGGTCCGAAACGGATTTCCTTCACCTCCACCTTCACCTGCTTGGCCTTCATCTCCTTAGCACGCTTCTTCTGCTGGTAGAGGAACTTAGAATAGTCAATGAGACGACACACAGGGGGATTGGCGTTAGGCGAAATCTCGACAAGGTCTACACCCTGCTGACGAGCCATATCCAATGCTTCTCTTGTAGGCATCACCGTGGATCCGCTTTCGCCTACAATGCGGACCTCTCGTACACGAATCTGTTCGTTGACGCGGTATTGATTCTGTTTTTTGTCTGTCTTCATTAAGCTATTTTAAGCAAATCGGCTGCAAAGGTACAACAAATCAGCGAAATAGCAAAACTTTTTGACTTATTTTTTTCTATTTCACAAAAAATAGTGTACCTTTGCACGTGCGAAACGACACATTAACAATGGAGAAGCAGAAAGTAATCATCAGCAAACAGTTGGAACAGGAACTCCATGAGGCCATCGCCGCATGTCACCCAGACCACATTTTCATCTTGACAGACAACACCACCAAGGAGTTATGCCTGCCTGTAGTCAGGAACTACGATTACCTTACTGGAGTCAAGACTATTACCATCGAAGCTGGTGACACTCATAAAGACTTAGAATCTATCAGTCATGTTTGGAGTGAACTACAGAGGATGGGAGCTACCCGCCACTCGCTCATGATCAACCTCGCAGGAGGTATGGTGACCGACCTTGGTGGCTTTGCGGCATCCACCTTCAAGCGTGGCATTCATTTTATCAACATTCCTACCACCCTACTCTCAATGGTCGATGCTTCTGTGGGAGGAAAGACTGGTATCAACTTCGGTGGACTGAAAAATGAGATTGGCGTCTTCAACAATGCCGATTGCGTGATTCTTGATACGACTTTCCTTCAGACACTTGACGAAGAAAACATCTTTTCTGGTTATGCCGAAATGCTGAAGCATGGTCTCATCTCTACAGAAGAGCATTGGAGCGAACTGATGAACTTCAACATCGAAAAGCCTAATCTCAAGGAACTAGGCCTTTTGGTGGCCAAGAGCGTACAGGTGAAAGAACGTATCGTGACCGAAGACCCCACAGAGAAAGGCATCCGCAAGGCACTGAACCTAGGTCATACCGTAGGCCATGCATTCGAGTCATTGGCATTGCAGCGCAGACCTGTTCTTCATGGTTACGCCGTAGCATGGGGCTTGGTATGCGAACTCTATCTCAGCGTGGCAAAGACGGAATTCCCCGTAGACAAGATGCGTCAGATGACACATTTTGTCTTCGACCACTACGGACGTATGCCCATCACTTGCGACGACTACCCCACCCTGCTGGAACTGATGACGCACGACAAGAAGAACACGGGAAGCAGCATCAACTTCACCCTGCTTGGCGGCATTGGAGACATCCGTATCAACCAGACAGCAACAAAAGAAGAGATAGAGGAAGCTTTAGACTTCTACCGCGAGGGATAAGATAATGCTTAATTCATCATGCTTAATGCATAATTCTCTGCTTCCTTGCGAGCAGGCTTTCCTGTTTCTGTCATGGGCAGCCTATCGATATGCAAGAAACATCGTGGCTGCCAGTATTTGGGCAACACCCGTTCGCAAACCCCACGCAAGACATCCATATCATTCGATTCGGTGAGCAAGACCACTTGTTCACCGAATTTCTTATCAGCCCGTTTCGTTATCATAAATGCAGAGGATACATGAGGACGCAGCAAACGCTCCACCTCCTCAATCTGAATTTTGATACCCCCCGAACAGATGACGTTATCCTTGCGTCCCAAGATGCGGAAGCCCTTGTCCGACAACTCAGCGATATCATTGGTCACCAAACGTCCTTCGTGCACAGCAGGAGCATCGATAGCCAGACAACCTTCCTCTGTTAGAGACAGACTCACGCCCTCAAAAGGTGTATACCACTCGCTGGCCTCATCACCATTCAAGCGACGCAAGGCAATATGCGACAGCGTCTCAGTCATGCCATACGTACTCCACACAGCATTTGGAAACGATTTCAGTTCTTTTGCCAAGGCATCATCAATAGCGCCGCCACCAATAATCAGATGCTTTATCTGCATCAAGCGCTCTCGTTCTTCTGGCACCTGCAAGGTGTTATAGACCTGCATCGGCACCATCGCCGCAAAATCCACAGGTTCCTTCATTGTTGCCAGCGGGTTTCCACTAGGCTTCACGGTGATTAACCTTAGGCCACAGGTGAGTGAACGCACCACCATCATCTTGCCTGCGATATAGTCGAGCGACATGCAGAGCAAAGCCGTATCACCCGCCTTTAATCCCAAGAAGTCACACGTGATACGTGCCGAAGCCTCCATGCGTCGTTTCTCCACAAGCATCGGCTTTGGCTTACCCGTTGACCCGCTGGTATGAACCAGCACCGTGGGGCTATCGTTGCGCCATTCGTCTAGGAATTCTTCGAGATCCATAGCTTATCACCCCTGATTTCCAAAGGCATGGGAATATTATCCGTAAAGAGCTGTCCTGTTCCTAGTCCTTGCGGAAAGGAGATATCCGAGCCATAGACCTCACTGCAGAAATGTGCGATGGCATTCAGTCCCACATTACTCTCCAAGGCAGAAGTAATCCACGAACCGACACCTTCCTCACGAGCTATATCTATCCACTCCCTACAGCCCATCATTCCACCATGCAGCGAAGGCTTCAAAACAATATAGGCCGGTTTGATGATACGCAGCAACTGACGTTTCGTCTCTGGGTCGTTTACGCCAATGAGCTCTTCATCAAGAGCGATAGGCAATGGCGCATCACGACAGAGTTCTGCCATCTTGGCCCACTGTTTCTGTTTGATGGGCTGTTCGATGCTATGGATAGCATATTGCGACAGCAGCTCCAGATGATAAAGAGCCTCATCGGGCTTAAAACCGCCATTAGCATCCAGTCGCAGTTCCACTTCGTGATGCGAGAAGCGCTGACGAATACGCTTCACGAGATCGAGTTCATGGTCAAAGTCAATGGCACCAACCTTCAGTTTGACACAACGGAAGCCTTGAGCCAACTTCTCCTCCATACGTTTCAGCATCTCTTCATACGACCCCATCCACACCAGTCCGTTGATGGGAATGCCTTGCTCGCCACGCGCAAAAGGGGTATCGAAGAGGACACCTCTTCCATCTTCCTTATTACATCTTACGTCAAGCATCGCCGTCTCCAATCCGAACAGCATGGAGGGATAGTCACGCATCTCCTCATAAGGAATCTCGCCCGTCTGTTCCAAGCAGTCACAGAAGTCACGCAACACCTTATTATATATATAGGGGTCCAAAGCATCACAACTCAGGTCGGGCAATGGAGCACACTCACCTATTCCGACAGACGAACCATCGGACACGCGAACTAGCCAAATGCGACGCTCTGTATAGACACCACGACTCGTTCCTGCCGGCTGCTTGAAATGGAGCACCCGCTCCTCAATCTCTATCTTCATGGAATCTGGGGATATTGGTCAAAGTTGGGCTTACGCTTCTCCAAGAATGCCTTTCCACCCTCTTGTGCTTCATCCAGGAAGTAATACAGCATGGTGCAGTCGCCTGCCAACTGCTGAATGCCAGCCTGTCCATCAAGTTCTGCATTCAGACCAGCCTTAACCATACGCAAGGCGATAGGCGAACGCTCCATCATCGTCTCTGCCCAACTCACGCACTCATCCTCCAGATGTTCAATGGGCACAACCTTATTGACCATACCCATCTCCTCTGCCTCCTTGGCCGAATACTGGCGACACATGAACCAGATCTCGCGGGCTTTCTTCTGTCCCACGATACGAGCCAGATACGAAGAGCCGAAGCCAGCATCAAACGAGCCCACCTTGGGACCTGTCTGACCGAAGATAGCATTCTCAGAAGCAATGGTCAAGTCGCACACCAGATGGAGCACATGACCGCCACCAATAGCATAGCCATTCACCATGGCGATGACAGGCTTGGGCAGACGACGAATCTGCATCTGCACATCGAGTACTGAGAGACGGGGCACACCCTCATCATCGATATAGCCACCACGACCCTTCACATGCATATCACCTCCAGAGCAGAAAGCATGCTTCACATCGGCGAGGGACTTTCCTTCAGGCACCTCACTCATGGCACCCGTCAGCAGTACCACACGAATGCGCTGCAACTCACGACACTGTGCGAAAGCCTGACTCAGTTCCAACGTCGTCTTTGGCGTAAAGGCATTGCGATAGCGCGGACGGTTAATGGTTATCTTGGCAATGCCGTTATACTCTTCGAAGAGAATCTCCTCGAACTTACGAATCTCTCTCCATTCTCTTTGTGCCATATCTGTATTCCTCTTTTTTATTGATTACAATGTAATATTCTCTATGCGAAGCTTCATCATGCCGGCAGGCACACGCACTTCCACCTCATCACCAACACGCTTGCCCAGTAATGCCTGGGCAATGGGTGACTTGATAGAAATCTTTCCCTCACGGAGATTAGCCTCATGAGGACTGACAATCGTATAGGTCATGCGACTATTGGTATTCATGTTCGTCATCTCCACCTTGCAGAGCAGTCCCACACTACCATCGCCAAGCAGAGACTTATTGATGACACGTGCATTCTCCAGTACCCTCTGACGGAAACGTATCTGACTCAGCAAGCGGCCTTGTTCGCGCTTGGCTGCATGATATTCAAAGTTCTCGCTGAGGTCACCCTTGTCGCGAGCCTCGGCAATAGCATCTCTCACCAGGGGCAGTTCCACTGTTTCCAGGTGATGGAGTTCAGCCACGAGCTTGTCGTAGCCTTCTTGTGACATATATTCCATAACGTATCTTCTATGCTGTTTTAAAGTCGATGCAAAATTAGCAAAAAAATCGCAATTCCAAGTACATATTTGGAAGATTCGCAGAAAGTTTGTATCTTTGCAGCAAAATCTTATCTACGCTATGCTTCAAATACGCTGCAAGAATAACAATGTAACGAAGAGCTTTCCCGAGGGAACTTCGTTGCTCGATGTCTATCAGGAGTTTGCCGATGACATCAAACTGCCCTACCCCGTTGTTTCTGCTAAAGTGAACAATGCCTCGCAAGGACTAAAGTTCCGACTCTACCAGAACCGTGACGTAGAGTTTCTGGACGCTCGCGAGGGCAGTGGACATCGTGTCTATGTGCGCTCATTGAGTTTTGTACTCTACAAAGCCACACAAGACATCTTCCCTGGCTCAAAACTCTTCATCGAGCACTCGCTCTGTCGCGGTTATTACTGCAACTTCAAGAAGAAAGACGGAGGTTCTCTGACAGACGAAGACGTAGATCAGATCAAGCAACGGATGCAGGAGATCATCAATCTCGACATGCCCTTCCGCCGTACAGAAGCCACCAACGAGGAGGCCATCCGCGTGTTCCAGGAGCGTGGTTTCTCTGATAAAGTCAAACTACTGGAGACTAGCGGACATATCTACTCCGACTATTACACACTGGGCGACACCGTAGACTATTACTACGGACCGTTAGTGCCATCCACCAGCTATCTGAAGATATGGGGACTGGAGCGCTATGAGCAAGGATTGTTGCTGCGTGTGCCCGATTGGAACAATCCCAACCAGTTGGCCGAGAAAGTGGCACAGCCCAAAACCTTCGAGATGTTTGCCGAGAAGACCCGCTGGGATATCATCATGCGACTGAGTAATGCCGGCGACGTCAATAAAGCCATCATGCGTGGCCACGCTTCCGAACTAATTCAGGTATCAGAAGCCTTGCAGGAAAAGAAGATTGTGCAGATTGCCGAGGAGATTGAACGCCGATTCCATCGTGAGGAGAATCCCGTCAAGATGGTACTCATCACAGGCCCTTCGTCATCAGGCAAGACGACGTTCTGCAAACGACTGAGCGTACAACTGCTGGCCTGTGGCTTGCGTCCTGTATCGTTCTCCACAGACGATTATTTTGTGAATCGTGTGGATACGCCCAAACTGCCTAATGGTGACTATGACTTCGACAATATCGAAACCGTAGAGTATTCATTGCTGGAGGACCATCTCTTACGACTGATGCAGGGCGAGCGCGTAGAGATTCCTGAATACAACTTCGTCACTGGCAAACGCGAGTGGAATGGCAAGAAACTCAAACTCTCCAACGACACCGTACTGATTATCGAGGGTATCCATGCGTTGAACCCATTGCTCACGAAGAAGATTCCCGATTCGCTGAAATACAAGATCTACATCTCAGCCCTGACCAGCATCTCACTGGATGACCACAACTGGATTCCTGTGCGTGATAACCGACTGCTTCGCCGCATCATCCGCGACTATAACAAAGGGGCATTCACCGCCCAAGAGACCATCGCTCAGTGGAAGAACGTGTGTGAGGCCGAGGACAAATGGATCTTCCCCTTCCAGGAAAGTGCCGATGTAATGTTCAACTCGGCTCTTAACATCGAATTTGCTGTGCTGCGTATTCACGCTGAACTTATCCTTGCCTCAGTTCCCAAGAACTGTCCTGAGTATGCCGAGGCGCATCGCCTGATGAAGTTCATCCATTTCTTCCTGCCTGTCAGCGACAAGGAGATTCCACCCACCTCTATTATGCGTGAGTTTGTGGGAGGCTCAAGCTTCAAATATTAAGAACTTCCAACACCATCGGACGAGAGAATTCGGAAGAGAGCAACAGGTCGATTCCGCGTTGCATCTCTTCTGTTGTTGTGGCTTGCTGATAGTAGATATCATTCTGCTGACAGATGCCTTCGGCTGTGGCATGATGCTCTGCTGCCACGTATTTGTCGCGAGCAGGACTCTTTTCCAAACCAGGCAGTATATCAAAGATGCCACCCTTGCCATTATTCAGCAGGAGAATGCGGAGGTTGCCACGCAGGTTCTGGTTCCACAAGGCGTTTTGGTCATAGAAGAAGCTCAGGTCGCCAATCACGCAGAACACCTTTTCATCCGTCACACACGAGAAGCCTGCCGCTGTTGACAGCGAACCTTCGATGCCATTCACGCCACGATTACAATAGACGGGTGTCTTTGAGTAAGTGTTTGCCAAGCGGATAGCCATGCTGTTGGCATAATGCACAATGTTTGCCCCACGTTTTTGCTCAAAGTATTTCACGACAGCAGCTGACGAGTAAGGCGGCTCATTGGCTACCACCTGCTGACGTATCTGTGCCAACAGCGCCTCCCATTTCTGCACAAAGGGATGTGGCGTCTCCTCCAGGTTAGAGCGAACCATATCAGCCACCACGTCACCATCGCCCTGAACGACATGTGTCAGATTCATAAACGTATCTGCCACCTCGCCCTCGCTATTGACCACCCATGTCTCTTTCGCCTTCCGCAAGAAATGCTTCAGACGCTTACTGACGATAGAGCCCCCTGTATAGAGTACGAAGTCTGGTATATAATCAACATCATCGCCTATCTGGACGACAGCCTCATCCATCAGCGGATTCATGGGTTGTCCGGCAATAAGCATCGGACGTTTGGCCTGCATGAACATCCTGCACACATGACTCAATGTCACATTTGAGATGTCAGCAGGCAACAACTCTATCTTTCGTTCTTTGGGAAGATCGGGTGTTGAGAAGTCGAATAGTGGCTCCGTGATGGGCACGTTAATATGCACAGGCCCATGCTTCACCATCAGCGCCTCGTTAATCAGTCGGTTGCAGTACCAGCGAGTGTCTTCATCATGAGGCTCTGGCAGCGAGACAGCCTTCTTGACAAAGCATCCCAAAGCATCAGGTTGCGGCAGTGTCTGTCCATCGAGTTGGTCTATCCACTGCTGCGGACGGTCTGCACTGACAACCACCAACGAGCGATGCTGGTAATAAGCCTCGGCCACAGCAGGATAAAGATTCAGTAAGGCTGTGCCCGAAGTGACACATACCACCACCGGCTCTTTCAAGGCCTGCGTCATGCCCAGGGCATAGAAGCCTGCGGAACGCTCATCCGTCACAGGGTAGCACTGGATATCAGGACATTCATTCAAGTTATGAACGATAGGTGCGTTCCTACTGCCAGGACACACCACCGCATGATGAATACCGTGAGCCACCAACAAGCTCGTCAATATATTAACATTCTGCTTACTACTATACATGAATCTATTCGTCTGTTATGATGTCTTTAAACAAAAACAGTTATTCTGTCAACACCCGCCGCATGGTTTCGAGTTTAGCCTCCGTCTCCTGCCATTCCTGTTCCTCAATGCTGTCCTTCAAGAGTCCGCCCCCAGCAAACATCCGATACTGGCTATCAGTAATCTGCATACAGCGTAGAGACACAAAGAGGTGTGTTTGAGGTTTCTTGCCTAGCAAGCATCCTTCAGGCAAGCGGAGGTTGAGAGGGCCCATAAAGCCACTATAATAGAGACGAGGCGTATGCTCGTTTTCAAGGATAAACTCATAAGTCGCCTGCTTGGGCAATCCACAGACAGCAGGTGTAGGATGCAATCGCTGAAGGACATCACCCACCCCAGCACTCTCCAGCAGGCCAAAGGTGAAGTCGCTACGCAGGTGTACCAGGTTTGCTGCGCGCACCGTTCGAGGTCCTTCCTCGCAGATATCCGTGGCAAACTGTTCCAGACAGTCCCTCAGATAAGTAGCCACATAGCGCTGTTCCTGGATATTCTTCGTACTCCATGTTGCATGTTCACCCTCACCGTTCAGGTCCTCGTCCCGCAGTTTCATCGTGCCAGCCAGCGCAATCGTACGCCATTGATTATCGACGCCCTCAAGCAGTATCTCAGGTGTTGCTGTGAGCCACATACCACTCTGAGGCGTATAGACCAACGAGATAAACATACGTGGGTACATCTCGCATGCCCGCTGAAACAAAGTTAAAGGCTCATCTCCGTCTGCCTCCTGTTCTGCGCAACGACTTAACACCAACTTACTGAAACGTCCGTCGGACAGACCTGCAAAGAAACGCTTAAAGTCATCGGAATAGGTATCGCGATTGAGAAACGTCGTTTCTCGAGCAGAGAAAGGTCGTTTCTCTGCCAGCGAAAGGTCGTTTCTCTTTAAAACGCACTCACGATATGAAGGATATGCCTGAATGATATCAGGACGGATAAGCACCAACGGGCAGGTGTCGCTAATAGAAAAAGGGGCCACCACGAAGCCTGTTTGTCCGTTAAGTGCCTCGTAAGATGGCAACTCCAATGGTTCGTCCTCGGCTTGAGCCACCAACGTCACCTCTTTCTCATATGGCAATCTATAGAGAGCAAATCCCGTCATTTCTGTTTGATAATGTAGTTAGTAACACGTACGTTGGAAATCAAATCACCTGTCGTATCCTTGATATCCACGTTCCACACGTGGAGTGTAGTACCCTTGTGCAGCATACGCGCATAGGCCGTCACTGTGTCGCCTTCGGCCACTGCCTTCACATGACTACCACTAACCTCGATTCCCACACAGGCACAACCCGGACAGAGGGCCGACGACCCCACACCAGCCACATTCTCGGCCAATGCCAGCGAGGCGCCGCCACTCAAGAATCCGAAAGGCTGTCGGTTACGTTCATCCACTTTCATACGAGCCATACAAGTATCGTCCTCGGGAGTGGAGATAAACTCCATCCCGAGGGCGGTACTCAGATTTGGCTTTGCTTCTATAATGTCTTTTATTCTGTCTACGTTCATTCTTTTTTGTTAGATAAACAGCGAGTATTCCTTCACGTTCCAAGCCAAGGCACTGGCACCCAGCACATCACGCTCCTGTTCATTCAGATTAGATGTCAGAAACTTCACCTTACCTTTGACGTTATGGAATACATGTTCTTCAAACGATGCGTAAGTAGGTTCAATAAGCCATTTGCCGGCATGAGCAATACCACCAGCTATGATGATAGCCTCGGGATTCAGGATTGAAGCATAATTAGCCAATCCCACGCCCAGGATCTCACCTGTATGGCGGAACACCTCAATAGCCAACTCATCACCTTTCTCACAGCATTCAAATATATCTTTTGGTGTCTGGATATCCATCTCGCGCATCATCGAAGGACGCGGGTCTGACTCCAGCAGTTCTTTAGCAGTCCTTACGACACCACGAGAACCCGTATAAGCCTCCAGACAGCCCTTGTTGCCGCAGCCACACAAACGGCCACCAGGTGCAACACACGTATGACCGACCTCACCTGAGAAGCCCTCAGAACCGAGGAAAGCCTGTCCATTGATAAAGATACAGCTACCCACACCATGACCTAGATTGACAAAGAGGAAGTCACGCAAACCATGCGCACTACCAAAGACATACTCGCCTAACGCTCTCACATGTGCATCATTGCCCAAAGCCACAGCCAAGCCCAGTCTGTCGCGCAGCATTGCAGCCATGGGTATCTGTCCCTTCCAACTCATGTTGGGAGAATGCTCGATACATCCAGAACGGAAATTTCCACTGGGAGAGCTGATTCCGACAGAACGGATGGACTCATATCCACCGTTATTCTCAACCAACTCGACAATGCGGTCACTCAAGAACGTGACGTAATCGTTAACATTAGGGAAGTCAGTCGTAGGAAAACTGTCCTTCGCGATAATGTTACCACGCACATCAACAATGGCATAGTCGGTCTCGTCGATCGACATACCGACGCCAACGACTCTGGTCTTTATCATGTTCTGTATCATAGACTAATAGACTAAATTCCTAAAGATTGGGCAAAAATAGCAAATAATTTGTTAAAAGCAAAGGATTCTTCCATTTTTTTTATTCATTTCAACAATTATTTCTTAATTTTGCGGTCGAAATCAGAATTTCACAACCATTTTAACAAAAACGACAAGTCATGAGAAAGCTTCTTACAAGCATCTTTGCCTGCCTGGCAGGAACACTCACAATGAGTGCTATCGAGGACAACACCGTTGAGGTTATCTTCAATGGTACTTCGGCAACCGTAAACATTGCCAATAACATCAGTAGTTATGTCACCAATCAGAGCGGTAGTAGTTCGCATGTCAAGTTGGTGCAGAGCGAATCATTCTCAGGCATCAATGCCAGTGCAGACAATGAAGACGGTGAGATTATCTATGTACTTTCAGGTAGCACCAGCAATGGTGAGTTCTATCTCGAGGGAGCTTTCAAGTGCACAGTAGAATTAAGCGGTGTTTCCATCACCAACCCCAGCGGCCCTGCCATCAATGTTCAGAATGGCAAGCGTGTGTCGGTCAGCATCAAGAAAAGTACGACCAACACCTTGACAGACGGTGCCAACGAGGATTATAACGGCGCTTTCCACAGCAAGGGTCACACCAAGTTCAAGGGCAAGGGCACCCTCAATGTCGTTGGCAACAGCAAGCACGGCATCTACAGCAAGGAGTATCTGGAGATCAAGAACTGCAATATCAATATCACCAAGGCCGTCAAAGACGGTATCCACTGCAAGGAGTATTTCTTCATGGAAAGTGGAAACGTGAGTATCAGTGGTGCTGGCGACGACGGCATCCAGGTCGAGTTGAGCGGCAATGCCTCTACAGGTGCCATGCCCCAACATGAGGAAGAGGATTCAGGCAACTTCTATATGGCTAATGGCACACTGACCATCAGCAACTACGAAGGCAAAGCTATCGTGGCCGATGGTACTATCACCTATAGCGGTGGCACCCAGAACTTCGACACCAGCGACACCAAGATCTTGGCTGGCATCGAGGATATCCAGGCCAGCAAGCCTTCACGTATCCAGGATGGCATCTATGACCTTCAGGGCCGCAAACTGCAGGCTGCTCCTCAGCACAGATGCATCTATATCATCGTAGAAAACGGACAAGCAAAAAAAGTAATTCGAAAATAACTAGACAATCACAGTGAAACGATTTTATGTTCTTCTCGTTGCTGCCATCCTGACGTTGGCAGCAAAGGCTCAAATGGCCGATCCCGTACACTTCAGTTCCGAACTAAAGATGCTCTCAGACAATGAGGCCGAGATTATCTTCAAAGCCGTCATCGACCCAGGTTGGCACGTCTACTCCACCGACCTTGGCAACGATGGGCCCGTGGAGGCCACCTTCAACGCAGACAAGATGGAAGGTGCCGAGCGCGTGGGAAAGTTGAAACCCGTAGGCAAAGAAATTAAGAAGTACGACCCGCTGTTCGGCATGGAACTGCGTTATTTTGAGCAGACGGCTGTCTTCAAGCAGAAGATTCGTTTTACCCAGTCACACTACGACATCGACTGCTATCTGGAGTATGGTGCCTGCAACGATGAGAGTTGCATGCCGCCCACTCAGGTTACGTTCCGCAAGAAGGGTGATATCGAACTGGCAAAGGGCGCCACTTCCAACGAGGTTTTCAAGGAGATTGAGGCCACACCCGAAGAGCATGTGCAAGACACCACCTCTACCGACACTGTTGCTGTAGCTGCCACGACAAGTGCTCCCAGCGACACAGACCTTTGGCAACCCGTTGTCGAGGAACTGCAAAGCATGAGCGAGGGTGTCAGCATTGCAGACAAGTCACTGCTCTATATCCTGCTCATGGGTTTCATTGGCGGACTGCTGGCTGTCTGCATGCCCTGCATCTGGCCCATCATCCCCATGACAGTCAGCTTCTTCCTGAAGCGCTCCAAGGACGACAAAAGCAAGGGTATCCGCGATGCTGTCACCTATGGCATTAGCATCATCATCATTTATCTGACACTGGGTCTCTGCGTCACAGCCATCTTTGGCAGCGACACACTCAACGCCATGTCCACCAATGCGGTGTTCAACATCTTCCTGTTCCTGCTGCTCGTGGTCTTCGCCCTGTCGTTCTTTGGCTGGTTTGAGATCAAGTTACCTGAGAGCTGGGCCAACAGCGTCGACACCAAGGCATCGGCCACCAGCGGTCTCATCAGCATCTTCCTCATGGCCTTCACCCTAGTGCTGGTATCTTTCTCGTGCACAGCCCCCATCATCGGACTGCTGCTCGTCGAGACAACCACCAGTGGCAACTGGCTGGCACCAGCCCTGGGCATGCTGGGCTTCGCAGTAGCACTGGCCCTTCCATTCACCCTCTTTGCCCTTTTCCCCTCATGGCTCAAGCAGGCTCCGAAGTCGGGCTCATGGATGAACACCATTAAGGTGGTGTTGGGCTTCGTAGAGTTGGCCTTTGCCCTGAAGTTCTTCTCTGTGGCCGACTTGGCCTATGGTTGGCATCTGCTAGACCGCGAGGTATTCCTCTCACTTTGGATTGTTATCTTCGGTCTGTTGGGCGCCTATCTCTGTGGTTGGTTGAAATTCCCTTCCGACGAGATGAATGGCGAGAGCAAGCCCATGCCCGTGGTTTGCATCATGGGCGGACTCGTCTCTCTGGCCTTCGCTGTCTATATGGTTCCTGGCTTGTGGGGTGCTCCTTGCAAGGCCGTCAGTGCCTTTGCACCTCCCATGAACACACAGGACTTCAACCTCTACACCAGGACTGTTGAGGCTCGCTTCACAGACTTCGAGCAAGGCATGGCCGCAGCCAAGGCTGAAGGCAAGCCCGTACTCATCGACTTCACTGGCTTTGGCTGTGTGAACTGCCGCAAGATGGAGGCCTCAGTCTGGACCGACCCTCAGGTGGCCGACCTCATCACCAAGGACTATGTGCTCATCTCACTCTATGTCGACGACAAGACACCTCTTGCAGAACCTATCACCATTACTGACGAGAAGGGTGAGATCAAGATGCTTCGCACCGTTGGTGCTAAATGGAGTTACCTGCAGAGCCATAAGTTCGGTGCCAACGCACAGCCCTACTACGTCATCCTCGACAACGACGGCAAGCCTCTCTGCGGCAGTCGTGCCTACAAGGAAGATGTTGCCGAGTACGTACAGTTCCTGAAAGAGGGACTGAGCCAATACAAGTAACAAAAAAGTGAGCTGCTCATTGCAGCTCACTTTATCTTTGGTTTCAACTCATCAGGCGAGTCGTTAGTAAACATATTCACTTGCGGCGCCCGTTTGGTATAGAAGTCTCGGATGGTCTGAACATCCAGCACCAGCGACGGATTAAAGTCGCTGCTCTGCATATAGTCAAGAATAGCCTTGCGCATCTGGCGAGCCACGATGCGATGCTCCAAGTCACTGCTGATGTCCATCGTGGTCATCAGCAGTTTTCCTTTCAGCACCTTTGCCTCGACCACCATACCTAACTTACGGCTGACATGCCATGTATCGATAGGCTGGATGGGCGACTGATAATCCTTGGGCAATTCCATCAGGTTCATCACCTGCGCCTTGTTCAGCAGTTCCCACCAGTTCAGGTTACTCCAATCATCAGTGGGGAAGCCATACTTAAACAACGGATGTTCCTTGTTGATATAGGCACCAGTGGTATGAGGTGGACGCATCTTAAACCACGACGTATTCCAGAACACAGGCAGATAGTGCTGCACCACATCGTTGCCCAGCATCACCTTTTCTGCCGCCGTCAATAGCACAGTGCCTCCTTTTCTTAGTGCCTTCAAGCATTTTTCATCGAGCGAATCAGATACAACTATCTGGGTTTCAGCAAGCAACGAGCCACTCGTAGATTCCAAAGAATCTGGATAAACCCAGAAATCCCAATGGTTCATAATCGCATTTTCCAGTTGCACGTCAAGGGTCAACTTCGTTGGTTTATTCACACCACCAAGTGGGAAATTAATTCCTTTTAGCAAAGCATTCTTTCCAACAAACACAGTATCAATCTTCATATCGCCCGATGTAAGAACACGAAGCGAGTCGTCCGAAATTTGATAATGAAGATTGACAGAAGAGAAGCGTCCATAGAATGCATTATAGATATCCAGCGGCACATCAAGCGTTTCATTATTCGTATAAACAAACTTGGGGAAACGCGCCAACACCACCACCGAATTACAGAACTCACGCCAATCGCGAGCCGTGCAATAGCCCTTCTCACGCCAATGCACGTTCAGCGGTCCCACCAAGGCTGTGCCCTGTCCACTATAATCATTCAGTCCCAGCAACTGAAAACCAGCATAGTCCTTTGTGCGCAGGTTGCGCTCAATCTCATATTTATAGCAAAGCGTCTGCAGTTTACCACTGGCCATCAGGAATTTTTCAGCCATCTGCTCCATGCCATTGTCACGCAACAGATCGCGAAATATCTCAAAGTTGCGAGGCTTGTAAATACCCGTATACTGCGACATCTCCTTGAAATCAGGGAAAGCACACCATTGTCCCTGCTCATGCGCTATGATGGGCGACAGATTATTATCCGTTCCTTTATAGTTGCGAGGACGCAGGATGCCAGCCAAATAATCATCCGCCGACTGAGGCGCACGACTATCCCAGTCCAACCCACGGGCGCCACCCTTCACATGATACTCCGACCCATTGTCCCAGGCCCATCCTCCACCGACAGAGGCACCACAATACACCTTCGTATCATCATACTTATGCATCTGCTTCACCCAGTCGTTGCAATAGGTCACCCAGTCGCCAGCCGGCTCATTACCCGCCGCCATCATCACAAACGATGGATGATGCCCATATTCGTCCACAATGCGTTTCGATTCCTCCAACAGATACTGGTCAATCTTCTGTCCGCGACGCAACCTCACACCATGATTAGGCCATGAGGGGCCCTCTGGTTGCAGATAGATACCCACACGGTCGGCAGCAGCAAAGGCAGCCTCTGGTGGACAATAGCTATGGAAGCGCACATGGTTCAACCCATATTCCTTGCATTTCTTGAACAGATACAGCCATTCCTCCTCATCAGTAGGCGGAAAGCCTGTCTCAGGAAAGCAACAGTTCTCCACTGTGCCACGCAAGAACAAGGGACGCTGGTTAATAAACATCTGGCGATCTCTGATGCTGATCTCCCTGAAACCTACGAGCGTCTCCACCACATCCTCGCCAGCCTCAATAGTCAGTCGATAGAGGTTCGGATGAAACTCGTCCCACACTTCAATATCCGTATAGATAGGAAGTTCGGCCGTAATCTCATTCCCCACTGCATCCATCGAGCAGCCACCAATCACCTTTCCAGCTTTAGGTCCAAACGCATATCTCAGCGTCAGATTCACCACATACTGATACTGGGGCATCAGTTGCAGCCCATCCGTATGGTTTTCCAACAGCACCTTTATCCTACCCACCTTTTGCCATTTCGTTCCTCCAGAAACCAATCGGCCATTCTTATACGCATCAGGCAGGGCTACCTTGACACTGTCCATCTTCACGCGGATACCCTTCAAATTCAGTTTCTTCCATTGTGCCTGTAGCTCCATTCTGCCAGCAATACCATTCCAATTGCCCTGCGTCTGGTCGGTCACGCTGTGCGAGTCTTGTCCCACACACACGTTCTCTATACCGTTATACACACAGATCACAATCTCGTTGCGTGCACCCTTCCTGATATACCTCGTCACATCATAGCGATGAGGCACCGACAGCGACATCTGATGGCCCACAGCATGTCCATTCACAAAGACCGTCGTCTCAATATGTGGACGCTCCAGAAACAGCGTGATGCGCTGGTCAGTCCAGTCCTGCGGCACATAGACCGTACGTCTGTACCACGCCTTGCCCACATAGTGTTTCTCTGGCGTCAGAAAAAATGGAAACTTCATCTGCCCTTTCTGTCTATAGGGCTCCATATAGGGATTGAAGTAATACGACGAATCATAGAGCGAGCCCGTCCACTGAGTGTGGACATCCACGTCATCGCCCTTGCCGTTGGTCAGCATCGAGCCTGGCAGCATCACAAAGTCTGTGTATCGTGCCGAATCACCGATGGCGAAGTCCCACATTCCCGCCAGACTGATGATTTGCTGGGCAGTCACATGAGCTGCAGTCATCAGCCAACAGCCAATCAAAATACCTAAGAATCGCTTCATATATTAATCCTTGACATATTGTATTTCTATTCTTTCCACGCCCTCGCCAAGAGTCTTATTAGCCTCTTTTGGCAGATAGACAGGCGCATCCTTCTGCAAAGGCAGGATGCGCAACTCCAGTTCCTTGGTGTCCTGAGACAGGCGCCACAAACCATACAGGAACGGCCGACCATACTGGAAATGGTCTGCTATCAGTTTTCCGTTGGCATAAAGGCGGGCGCAGTCACCCTGGTAATCGAACTTCATCAGAGGTTCTTTGGCTCCAGCAGGCAGTTCTGGGAGTGTTATCCGATAGACCGCAGCCTGATCGAAGTCCTCATCAGAGGGCTCTTCTGCCACGCGCTGCGCACCCATCGATATCTTTCTAAGCGGTCCTGCCTCTTTGATCTTTCGAATCGTAGCAAGGTCTGTCATCACTATTGGTTCTGGCTCCAAGAACAATCTCTCAGCCTCAACACAGTCCAACAGATAGAGATTGCCATAGACAGGCTTTTCTGTGCCACGAACCTTCACGTTCTTCAGCACTTTACCATTCTGCATACAGATAGTGGTGGGGATACCTGGTATCTGCATCAGATAGATTTTTCCATCACGCTTTGCCACCAGTTGAGCCGTTGCATACTTGATGCCGTCAACATTCACAGGGAAGATAGCCATACAACCAGCAGGAATAGACAGCTTGGGAAGGGTGACGCCACACGCTTTCAACACCACATTCTTCTTGACAGAGAGGTTCTGCAGGCGTTCGTAGTTATTAATAAAGATATAGCCACTGTTTCCTTTTGAACGAACAGCCCAGCGCAGATGACTGTCATCACCCTTCTTGATATCCTGCGGAGCAGGGAACGATGCCTCCATCTCGGCCAGTGTCTCGCCCCAGTCCTGCATAAACAGATGTAGGGGACGCAGCATATAGTAATGCACGTTCTTCTGTCCAAACTCGCCCAAGGGTGCCTGGAAGTCATAGTTCTTCACAGGCATATCGTTGTAGTTGGTGCCCTTGGTACGCTGATTCTCGTTCAGATAGGTCTTGCCCTCTGGGTTCGTACCACCATGATACATATAATAGCCCAATAGGTTAGAGCCAGAGCCGAGTTTCACCAGCGCCATCGAATAGGCATCCTCAGGATAGACATAAGGCCTACGGTGATAGGCCTGCATCATACCACCTCCCAACTCACACGTAAAATAGGGATACGACTCGTCTCCGTCGTTCACCTTAGCCCTCTGTTTTCCCAACTGCTCTGTAGCTATCGCCGTTGACGAGCGAAAGGCCTTGAAGTTGAAAGCCTTATAGTAGTTGCCATCGGTCTCACCCAGTGTGCGGTCCCAGAAGCCATCAGCATAGTCGCCATACAAAGGAATCATCTCACCGAAAGGTACAGGCGTTGCCAATTCAGGCCAACCGGTACGGGTATAGAACGGCAGGTCGAAGCCAATCTTCTGAGCAATATGTTTCAGGTCCATCAGGTATTCGCCACGTCCACGATACTCATTATCAAACTGCGCCGCAATGACGGGACCACCATCCTTCCACTGAAGACCTTGCACTTGTGAAAAAATCTGGCGATAGAGTGTTTCCGCGTAACTCAGGAATACAGGATTCCGGTCGCGAAGCTTACAGCCCTTCTCAAACATCCAGTCGGGTATGCCGCCATTGCGCACCTCGCCATGACAGAACGGGCCCATGCGCAGAATCACAGGCATCTGTTCCTCCGAACATATCTCCAGAAAGCGGCGCAGATTGCGTTGGCCATCCCAACGGAAGATGCCCTCTTCCTCCTCCACATGATTCCAGAACACATAGGTGGCAATCATCGTCACCCCACCCTCTTTCATCTTCTTCACCTCCTGTCGCCATTCATCAGCAGGGATACGGCTATAGTGCACCTCGCCCATCACTGGCACGACACGATGTCCGTCGATAATCAGACTCAGCCTGTCCCACTTCACATCGCGCTGTGCCTCAGTGGCAATGCTTGTCATCATTAGGGCGGCCACAGCCACCAATCTCACTAGTTTCATAGTAGTTTGCATATCATTTGTTTATAGTAGTTGATACCGGATAAGCGAACGCAAGGCCTGCGCCCCCATATGATTGATGTCCATCGACTCCACCTCACTCAGATAGCGGTTGCCACGTTCAGAATCACCCATACCATAGTAGCCCAGAGCCAACATATAGAGACAGTGGATACGGTTCTGTTTGTCGAGGTCGCCATCCCATATCAGCAGGTCGGGCAGCGACACGGCAAAGTAGTCCATCGTCTGGTGCTCAAAGAGATGCTGTTTGCCATAATTAATGAGCTTATGCAACAGACCGCGCGCCTTGTCCTCCTGCCCAAGTTTGCGATAGCACAGGGCGGCATAGAAAATCTTGTCGGGCTTCGCATCGTTGTAGTACATCGCAGCTGCGGGCTCTGTGGGACCAGCGGTACCTTCCTCATAACGTCCCAACAGATAAAGGAAATCATTATCCTGCGCGCCATAGAGTTTACCCTCACCCAGGTGGGGCGGGAAGACCAAACACTCCTCCAGCAACAGTTTCGCCTTTTCGTTCTCACCACGGGCAAGTGCTTGTTTAGCGAGTTCTAATCGGCACAACTGGTACTGCCCACTCACCTTGCCTTCGCCGCCTTCCCACGGATGGAACTGGCGGGCATCGAGCAGATGCATCGCCTCTTCATAGCGTCCCAATTGGTTAAGCAGCGTGATTTCTTCCAGCACCAGATCATCGCGCTGGGCAATCATCTGCGGATATTTCTGTAGGAAGTCCAAGCGTTCCTGATGCGGTTTCTGCATACGCTTATAGAGTTGATCCAACTCCATCAGCACGCGAGCATCCGTCTCGTCAAGATGGAAGGCCTTCTCCATGTATGCCACCGCCTCTTCTGGCTTATTCTGTTTGTTGAAGCGGACCAACGCTAGGTTACGCCATACGGTGGGGAACCTAGGATTGAGTTTTGCCGACAGTTCCCAGTTCTCAATGGCAAGGTCATACTGACGCTTATCGTAGTAGAGGCAACCCAGATAATAGGGAGCCTTTGCTCCAGTGGGATTCTGGATTTTTGCTTTCTCCAAAGCCACCACAGCCTCCAGACGATTGGGGAAGCAGAGGTATGGCGATACAGTCTCTGCATGTTTGCAGTCACCCATATAATAATAACTCATTGGAGTCACAGCACCCTCACTCTCAGCGATTTTCCAGACAGCCTTGGCGTCTTCGCTCAGACCCGCCTGCTCATATTCCAAGGCCAATTCTTCGTAATTCTCGCCACTCTTTCGCATCAGCATGGTCAGCGTATCTTCACCAGTCAGCAGATACTTCTCATAACGACAACCATAATTAAAATGGTCCACCAAAAGACTCTTCTCTATCCATGTCAGCGCCTCAGCCTTGCGTCCCAGTTTTCTGAGGACAACAGCCATGAGTGCTCGTGCCTGATGATTGCAAGCATTGAAAATCAGACTACGGTTCAACTCATCCAATGCATCATCATAGCGGCCTTGCGCCACACTGATTCTTGCCGCCTCGAAATAGCCGGCATCGGCCCATGCCTTGTTCCAGGTCGATTTCCAGAAAAAGTCATAGGCCTCGTCCCAACGGCCTTGATACTTCAAGGCAAGGGCAAGGTTAAAGATAGCCTCACCATCATAAGGATTCGGATTGCGTTTCTGCCATATCTTCACAGCCTTACGGAGATAGCTCTCTGCCTTGTCAAAGCGTCCACGGCGCAAGTACCATAGTCCTGTCTGATTCAGACAGCGCACATCATTGGGATCACGACGAAGTGCCTCCTCATAATAGTCCAGCGCGCTCCAGGTGGCATGGCGATATTGCTCCAAGTGCAGACCCGTCAGATAGAGTTGATCGTTGGTTTTCGTATCCTGAGGCGACAGGGCTGCCTCTGCGGCATCAGGTATCGGACGTATCTCGTCGGATTCAGCCTGCCACGACAGTTTTCCTACAGAGAACAGCAAATCCTGCAATCGAACTGCTGGACACGCCACTGTTTGAACATAGACCTCCTCTGGCGAGAGCGTTACCATCTGGTCAAAATAGGTCTCTCCTTTCTTGTTTCTAAGCCACACACGCGCCGACTGTTTCGACGTAGCCAATACCTTGAGGCACACGCCATTCTCCATTTCTTCGATATTCAAGACGAAGTCCTTTGAGGCCTGTTTTACAATACCAATCTCACGATACGGCATGAAATACTGCGTAAACTGCTTCTCCTCATAGGGCATCAGCCATGTGAAGTCGGGCTGGTTCTCCGTATAGACGCCTGCCATTAACTCAATATAAGGACGGAAGCCTGTGCGTATAGACCCTTCAGGTATGCCATCAGTCTCTGTGGCATTGTCTGTCAGGTTTCGGTCCCATGCTCGACCAAAGTCGCCATTACCCCAAGTCCATTGTTTCTTGCCAGGCGAGAAGTGATGACTGGCCACATGGAGCATACCGCCTTTAGTGTCGTTCTCATAGCCACCCTCGAAGTTATATTTTGAGTTGACAGCCATATAGCTCGTAGGCACCTTGATATTCTTATAGTTCGAGATATCTACGCCTGCGGAATAGTCCATCTTGTAGTAAGTACCCGTAGCAATAGGAAAGCTCGACACCGCACGCTTACCATGGTCAAACACTGCATTGACATCTGGTGGGAACACGCTCTGGTAATCGTCGTTCACCTCTACGGCAGGGTTTGCCCACCAGAGGAAAGTCTGAGGCAACGACGTACGGTTGCTGACGCGTCCCTGTATCTCCAGATAGGCGCAACCGGGACGAAGCGTAAAGCCTGCCATGCCCTTCTGGTGGAACATACGTTCCATCTCGTTCACCCATACCGTCACACTGCCATCTTCGTTCTCCACAATGTCGCAGTCCACAGGCAGATAGGTTGACGGACGGTGGTGCTGGGGCCAGTTAAACTCGATGCCACCACTGATCCAGGGACCAGTCAATCCCACCAACGCGGGTTTGATGACGTGGTTATAATAGACGAAGTGGCGCTGCTTGATCTTGTCGTACGCCATTTGGATACGTCCACCCAGTTCGGGCATCACCATCACCTTGATATATTCGTTCTCCAGGAACACCACCTTCCACTCGTGTGGCGTGGGTTTATTGGCTATCGACTCGATGACAGGATACGGATAGACCACGCCACTGGACCCCTGATAGACTCTTTTTTCCAGGAATATCGGGTTCTTCTCGGCCTTTCCTATTTCATAGGTAGGTATGGTAACTATTTCTCTCCAGGCTTTTACGGACTCTCCCCCAACCCTCCCTGTGAGGGAGGGAGCGGTTACCTTATTGTGTTTTACGTTCATCTTGATTATATATTTGCTTTAGTGATTTATACTATCTATTCCCCTCCATTTAGAGAGGGGTTAGGGGTGGATTCTACCAGTTCTTTCTCCAATTGTTCTAAAGTCTTACCCTTAGTCTCTGGACAGTATCGCCAGAGGAAGATAAAGGCGCACACACAGATGCCGCTATAAATCCAGAATGTCCCACTGGAGCCAAGGGCAGCGTTCATCGATGGAAACGAGAACGTCAGCGTACAACAGCCCACCCACAAGGCAAACGTACAGGTGGCCATCGCCACACCACGAATGCGGTTGGGGAATATTTCGGCCAGCAACGTCCATGTCACGGGACCCAGCGTCATCGCATAGACCGAAATGGCCGTGACTACCAGGCAGACCATAGCGAAGCCTTTCACCTCCAAGAAGTAGCAGGTGCCCAGCGTCAGATAGATCAGTCCCAGTCCGCCAGCACCAATCAGCATCAGCGTCCTACGTCCCCACTTCTCGATGGTATAGAGGGCCACAAAGGTGAAGGCCACATTGGCAATGCCCGTAATAACGATATCGATAAACATGCCGTCCACATCATAGCCAGCACCCGTAAAAATCTCTTGTGCATAGTTAAAAATCACGTTCGTGCCACACCACTGCTGGAACACGGCAATGAAGAGACCCAGCAGCAACACCCGTCCATACTTACCCTGCAGCAATTCACGCAGTCTTGCTTCCTTCCCTATACGCTGCGACATTATCGCAGCCTTCATCTGCAAATACACCGGGCTCTCCGGGATAAAGAAGCTCATCACCAAAAACAGCGCTGCAGGCACCGTCTCGGCCCAGAACATCCAGCGCCATCCCCACTCTACATTCCACGCCATGTTCTCTGCAACGCTGGTGTCTCTTGCCAGCAGCATATTGACAATCTGCGCACCAAGAATTCCCAGCACAATGGTCATTTGGTTCAGACTCACCATACGGCCACGAATCTCTGTGGGACTCACCTCAGCGATATACATTGGCGACAAGGCCGACGCCACGCCAATGCCCACCCCACCGATAAAGCGGGCGATATTAAACAGGGAGAAATCATTGAAGAGACCAGTGCCCACTGCCGACAAGGTGAATAGCACTGCCGCCGTTGTCAAGAGAGGCTTTCGCCCATAGCGATCGGCCAATGCACCTGCCACCATGGCGCCCACCAGACAGCCCACCAAGGCCGTCGACATAGCCACGCCCTGCATCACTGGCGACTCAGAGATACCAAAGAAGAGTTCGTAAAAAGGCTTTGCGCCTCCTATCACCACCCAGTCGTAGCCAAAGAGCAGACCGCCCATGGCCGACACCGAGCAGATGAAATAGATAAACGATTGACGATTGTTCTGCATGGCGTATCCTTATTTCAGGGCTTCCACAATCTGATCGGCAATCTGCTGCATACCCTTCACCGAGGGATGACCGGCCTTCTTGTCGATAGCCTGCAGCTCGATGCACTTCACGCCATAATGTTCGCAGATGGTCTTCGACGATTCTGTCACCTCCTGACTCAATCCATCGTTCAGCAGGAAGTAGATGCTGCTCTTGGCATAGTGCTCCTTCATCCAGCCCAACATATAGGCCATGGCCGGACGGAAGCTCCACAGGTCGTCCTTTGTGATATTCTCATACTTAAACTCACCAATGGGTGCATGCGCCCAACTGTCGTTTGTGGCACCGAAGATAAAGATGACATCGGGATTGCCGCCAAGGTTGTCCATACGCTTGGTAAACGAGCGGTCGCTATAGTCGGCCTTGTTATAACCCGTGTTACAGATGGTCGAGCCGCTATACGAATTGTTCATCAGCAGCGTCCATCTCTGACGCTTGGTCAGCAGTGTCCACCATGTCTGGTCCACACTGTTCACATCAGTCTGATTCGGATTATTCTGTTTGAAATACCAAATAGCATTCCCCTCAGGTATAGCCCCTTCAAATGTTGAATACGAGTCGCCAAGCACGGCCATGCTCTTGGTCTGAGCGCCCGCTACCAAGCACATCAGCAGCAGAATCGTTAGTAATATTCCCTTTTTCATCTTTGTTTTTAGTTTGTTTTTTATTTCGACATGCAAAGTTACAAAAAAAGCTTGTAAAAGCGAAGCGATTTTGGAAGATTAACGCAATTCAGCCTGAAAATAAAGGCAAAGAGGGGAAGAACGTGGAAGTTCAAAAATAGGGACAACGCAAAATTGGGAGGATTGGTGAAGGAGTTAGGTTTCTAAATCGTAACCTCATTTAGCCATCTCCTTCATCTTTACAACGAAGCTATTGAAGCTTGTCAGCAGTTCCTCGTAGGTACTGCGCTCAATTGATATTACTTCCATATTTTGTTTAGTTTTTGTAATTTGCGCACAAAGGTACATTATGATTTCCAGATAGACCCTTTCTGATAATTCTCTATTGTGAAATAACACTTCAGGGAAACAAAAACCTAATGCCTGCCGAGCTTGCTCATCAGAAATCAGACAAGCATCTTTGTGTGGCATTCCATAGAAAAGTGCGTATTAGGCTACACCCTTCTAAGGAACCAGTTTGCGGCATTGCAAGCAAGAATCTGTGCTGAATGTTGCCATGTCAAGAGAATAAATCAAAGCAATATGGAGATAGTACGCAATAACAGGCTAATAAATGATATCGTAAATGTTTCGTGCTAGATAACCAACAAGGAATGAAAAGCAGGACGGTTCTGAATTTTCCGAGTTATTCTGCTTGACTTATTACTCCCATTATTTTTGGAGTATTACAAAAAAATATCAAGGTCGGACACATTATGTCCGTCGTCCCCCAGATCTTTGCACCCAGAAACTTAAAATAGAGGGTAAAGATATGAAACAAGACAAAGATTTAGTGTTCTTGGCTAGATGCCAGAATGATGACCTTCGCACGTTGTGTGATATTCTCACCTATAATAATAAAGGTGAGATAAGACTGAGTGAGCAACTGACAAATACAGACGCCTATCTCAACTGCTATCCAGACAGAATGAACCTGATGGCGGCAGAGATTGCGGAAGAGTTGCGAAAGTTTGGTAGTAATACTATAAGAACAATCTGTAGAAAAGGAGAAGCAGACAGTTACGAGACTATAGTACGACGAGTG
Organism: uncultured Prevotellaceae bacterium; assembly: GCA_902788605.1. Lineage (GTDB taxonomy): Bacteria > Bacteroidota > Bacteroidia > Bacteroidales > Bacteroidaceae > Prevotella. Next base: position 58,775 of record CADAKX010000027.1, read on the forward strand.
TGTAAAAAGATGAGCGTAAAGGTGGATGACTGCGATAACACCCAAACTATGGAGTATGAACTGCTAACCACGATCTGTGAACAGACTACCAGCAAACTATCTGATGAAGAACTTAGAAAACTGGCTGACAAGGCTGGTATTCCCCACAAGAGTTTGAACCATCAAATGCTTGTAACTACCATTTTGTTTGCCATCCGCAGAAACACTTATTTGCTGACAGAGATGATCTATTATGTTACGTCGCGAATTGCCAGTATGCTGTTAGGTCGCTGGATTGGCATGATGGGTATGAGCGCTGTCAGTCGATATTTGGGAATGGCAGCAGGCCCTATAGGATGGACTCTTTTGGCTGGTTGGACTATTAGCGATATTGCCTCGCCTGCTTATCGTGTAATGATTCCAGCTGTTATCATGGTGGCTTCTATGCGCTTCCGTCAGAATGTATTTTTACCCCAAAAGATATAGGTATTATGCAAGCAAAGGACATTATGCATCCAGAGGATGCCAAAGCGTTACAAGTGCTCCGTAAGCTAAAGGGATTCGATGAACTTATCAGACTCTCGATGGAATATGGCTATGAGCAGCTTTATCGTGGTGAGAACCTTGGTATGTTGCTGAAAGTTAATACAGAAAATTACCCTTTACTCTTTCAAACCTTCAAAGAAGTTGTGAAGACTGTTGGTATTCGAGAGCCTGAGCTCTATATCTACAACGATCCTGTGATGAATGCCTATACCTATGGCGAAACCAATACGTTCATAGCATTAAGCAGTTCATTAGTTGAGCGAATGAATATCAACGAATTGCGTTGCGTCATTGCCCATGAGTGTGGGCATATCCTATGCCAACACACTTTATATAATACATTGCTGCGAACCATCCACGAGCTAGGCTATTGGCTGCAGTTGTTGTCGTATGCCACTTTAGGACCAACCTTGATGGCAATGCAATACTGGAGCCGCAAGAGTGAATTATCTGCTGATCGTTGTGCTGCAGTTGTAGTGGGTGAGCGCACATTCCAGATGACAATGCTAAAACTCACTTGTGGAATGAAGGAGATAAAGGGTAGTCCCTATCAGCTTGTTGAGCAGGCACGTGAGTACCATCGCCTTGAAAAATCTTCATGGCTAGACCGCATTCAGCAGAACTGCCGAGTTGCCTTTTACACCCATCCCCAAATGGTGAATCGTGCCTGGGAGATAGACCGCTGGAAAAACTCCTGGCAATACAGAAGTCTTAGAGAGAAAATACAAGAAAAGAATAATTAACTCCGAAGTATTATGAAAATGATAAACTTGAATAGCATTAAGAGTTATTGTGAACGCTTTTGGTTCACTCCCAATGTGGTAAATCTGCGAATTGCGCTGATGGATTACTTTCGCCAGGAAGGTATAAAGTGTAAATTAGAGGATGGCCATGTGAATTTTGACTATGGTGATTTCGAGTTCAATGCAGTATTCAAATTATATGATAATTATGTAGAATGTATCATAGAATCGGATTGTGAAGATGAAGATTATCAGAATTTAGAGGGTAAAGAAAAGGCTCTTTTGGCCGATCGGGTAAATATCGATCAGGATAATCGCTGTGTTGTTAAAGCATACAACGATGTAGTTGAAGTTGAAACCTTCTTCTATTTTACGAATACAAAGATGATGCTGGAAATATTCTGTGAGCGGTTAAACGAGCTTGTAAGTAGCCTAAGACAGCTGGATGAGATTTTGTCAGGTTTGAAAAAAGAGTCCAGAGAAATCAAACCACGAAGAATAGGTTTCTATATAGAAACTGACGACGGTGAAGAGTCTGAGGAAGAAGATGATTTCGCAATAGTTGCAAAAGCAAGATAAAAAACTATGAAATTAGATATTGTAACAAAAGGAATCCCATTCCTCCACATGACTGTTGTTGCAGTTATGGTGTTGGTTGGTGTCCCTAGAATTTTTACTTATACTTCGTTGTTTTGGGTTTATTGTGCTATTATGTCAATACCTCTTACCGAAGAAGAGTTATACTTAGAATTCCCCCCCTTATGGCGATACAGACATCTGTTTGGTTTAGGAGTTTGCTTTTTGATTTCACAGAATGCATAATAGAAAAATTCACTTAGTAATAAAAAAAGGAATAAAAACCTTGGATGTTTAAGTAAAATACCCTATATTTGCCCAAACATTCTAAGAGGAAACGAGCGTCTCCTCAATTTGATATATTACACGACAGGCTGAAAAGCATTGTTATAGGTGAATATTCTATTACTAAGCAAGTCTATAGGAAGGATAAAGATTCTTTTCTTGTCGCAAAGGTATAAAACGTAAAACTATAAGAATTATGATTGAAAAATCTAAAATGAGCAAGAAGAAAAAACGAGGCTCAAAATATGACAGTATTTCAAAAGTTGCTATAGAAGGTGCTGCAACAGAAACAGTACAGCTTTATGGTGCTGCGGGTAAAGAGCATCTTGTTGCTTATTCTGGGATTGACAACGAAAAAAGTGGTGGGGGAAAAATTTTGAAAAGAGGGCTAAAGAAAATTGCCAAAAGCAAAGTTAATCCAAATTATAAGAAAACAAATCTCAAGCAGCAGGCAGGATTTGCTGCTGAAGAAAAATACCGCGCACGACAAAATGCGGAAAAAATCATAAAGGGTGAAAGCACACGATATACTAGAACAGACGATATTGGTTACCCTAACGATCCGCTACGTGACCATGTTCTATTAGATAGTGAAGGTGTGGAGATTCTTGGAACGGGCGAACAAATGAAATTCGTGGGAAGTTCACCAAAAGCATGTCTTGCCAAACTTAATTCTGCAAAATTTCAAAAATATATAGATGCAAACCTTAAAATTACCGTTCCAAGCGATTATTATGAAGGTATTTTGGAAGAAGCTGATAAAGAGATAGAAAAACTTGAAGGTCAGTTAAAGCGAGCTGAGTCAGTTGGTGACAAGGATTTGGCTGCTGAAAAACAAGCGAAGATAGACAATTTAAAAAAAATAAAAGCAAGTATCCGTAATAGTGGCATTTCTAATAAAGAGGCATTGTTTGCTCGAACACATCCTAAACTATCAACTGCTATTGATATGGGTAAATTGGCTCATCGAGCTGGTATGAAGCAAGCCAAATATGGTGCTGCCATTGCTGGAAGTTTGTCATTAGTAAGCAATACAGTAGCAGTTATCAAAGGAAAGAAGCAGGTAGGCGATGCCGCAACAGAGCTAGCATTGACTACTGGTAAAGGTGCTGCTCTCAGCTATGCGACAGCCTTCTCTGGTAGCATTGTTAAATCTTTTATGCAGAATTCTGGCAGCCAAATGGCAAGAACTTTATCAAAGACAAACATTGCTTCTACGATGGTAACGACCACATTAGAAACAGGAAAAACCATTCATAAATATATAAGAGGTGACATTAACGGTTTAGAGTGTTTGGAAGAATTAGGGCAAAAGGGAGTTAATCAAATCAGTGCGGCAATGTTTGCCGCAGCAGGTCAGGCACTTATACCAATTCCTGTTGTTGGTGCGATGGTTGGCTCTATGGTTGGTTATGCACTCTCCAATGCCTGTTATAAAGAGCTAAAAGATGCACTCCGGGAAGAAAAACTGGCCAAAGAAGAACGTATTAGAATTGAAGCAGAATGTGCCGAGGCAATCAGGATGATTCGCCAGTATCGCATAGAAATGAATGAATATGTTGATATGTATCTAACAGAACATATTCAGGTTTTTAACAACGCTTTTGAACAGATGAATGAAGCTATTGGCAAGGATGGCCTCATTGACGATATTGAAGGGTTCATAGGTGCTAATAACCAAATCAGACAAGTTTTAGGCTATCAACCCGTCATAACAAGTTTAAGTGATTTAGATAACGAACAACATATATTTAAATTATAACCCTTTAAAACAATACAATTATGCCATTCCCATTAATTCCCGTTGCAATAGCAGTTCTAGCAGCAGGTGCTTTTGGTATCGGTAAGACAGTAAAAGCAGGTATTGACATCAAAAAAGCGAATAGAACTAACAAGGATGCGAATTCAATTATTAAGAACGCCAAATGGCGTTTAAATACAAGTAGGCTTTCAAGTAGAGATGCTATTGAGAAGCTTGGAACTCAGAAACTGGAAATTTTAGACAAAGGCATTAATCGCTTTGTCAAGTCTTTCGAGCAATTGCGTAATATAGAAATTGAGAACTCTATTGGGTTGCAAGAACTCAGCAAGTTTAAAATGGACAAGCAATCATTTGCTGAACTTAAAGAAATGGGAGACTTTGCTACTTCTGTTTTAGGAGGAATGTCGGTTGGAACGTTGGGCGGTGCTATCACAGCTTTTGGTGCATGGGGAGCTGCTGGACAACTTGCTGCTGCATCAACAGGAACGCTTATTGCTAACCTAAGTGGTGCTGCTGCGACCAATGCGACTCTAGCATTTTTTGGTGGAGGTTCATTAGCTGCTGGTGGTTTGGGCATTGCTGGTGGAACAATGGTGCTTGGTGGTATTGTTGCAGGGCCAGCCCTGGCTATTATGGGTTTAATTGTTGGAGCAAAAGCCAACACAGAAAAGGAGAAAGCATTAGCTAATTTAGCCACAGCACGTAAAACTGCAGAAGAATTAATTACAGCAAGTGATGTCTGTATTGCAATACGCAAACGCTGCTACTTGTTCATTGAATTGTTGGAAAGATTAACGAATATGTTCAATCCTCTATTAGACCAAATGGAAACTGCTATCAATAATCATGGAGCAGACTATTCGTTATTTAATATTGAGGAAAAGAAAGCTGTAGCAGGCGCACTCTCGCTTGCTGGTACTATCAAGGCAGTTATTGACACACCAATTCTTAACAAGGATGGTAAACTTACAAATGAATCTGCACAAATAATTCGTGAAATAAACAAATCTATTTAAAACTATAACATCATGAGTAACTATTTAGAAGACAAAGATTTGGAGTTCTTAAAGAATTGTCCAAATGAAGATTTGAAGGTTTTGGCCGATTTGTTGGTGTTTGACAAAGACGGAAAGAAACGTTGGAATGAAAAACTATCAGAAAAAAAGTCTTATTTAGAAGGCTATCCTAACAATCTCAAAAATGCAGTTGACGATATTATTCTAGAATTACAATGCTATGGCGCTGACACCATTGCGTCTGCTGCCAGGGAAATCTTTGGAAAACATCCTGGTGTGCCTTACAGAGAGATTCTAATGGATGTATGCGACAAGAAAAAAGTAAGTTACAATAAAGCTTCTTCCACGGAAAGAATTGAGTTTCATTTTATCCAATCCATTATTGAAGAAACACTCCAGAAAGTTTCTGACGAAGATATATTAGCAATTGCTGATGAACTAGGAATATGTATCACAGGTGAAGAAAATAGAGACCAAATAATAGACAATATTCTACAAAAAAGTATATCTCCGACATTGTATAGCAAAATGACTGAAATTGTATATAGCGCCGTTGTTCCAGGAGCTATTGCTGGTGTTGCAGGTGTCACTAGTACACAACTGGCCCTTGTTGTAGCTCGTATAGGTTTACCTCGTTTGGTAGGTTTAGCTATACCCGCAATCAATGCTTTCATGTGGGGATGGTTAATCAAGGATATTAGTGGCCCTGCATATCGTATTACTGTTCCTGCAGTTGTCATGATTATAAACTTCCGTCAAAAAATGTTTAGTTTAGACTAGTTGTGAGGAACGCAATCTGTTTAAAGATTTAGTTTCTCACTCTTATAAATAGAACATGAAACACAAATACATCTTATAATGTAATAACTCAGGATAAATTGTGGACAGAACCAAACTTTAGCGGAGGCGGACAAAAACAGTCCGCCTCTCCCTTTATCTTTGCAGCCGAATAATATGTATAACGTAACTATAGTTAAGTGCTATGAGTCGTTTAATGGTTGTTGATTTAATCTGCCCCAAATGTGGTGGTCATGTTGTTTGGTGTAACGGTGGTGATATAATATTCGACTCATCACAGTTTATGGCTACTTGTCCTTCATGTGGGTATGAGGACCATGAAGCCAAATTCCCCAGAGCAAAAGAATAAACTGCAGAAGAACGTCTTCAGTTTCATCTTAAACACCTCAAAAAGATATAAACTTTATATTCGCAGTTATTATGAAGATGGAATTAATTAGAGAGTATAAAGACTTTTGTCCCTCAACTGTATTATGGGGCAGTGTCGTTGTTCATAAGGATCCACAATTTAATCAGCCTATAGAGTTAATTAAACTTGGCGTCATTGTTCCATATTCTGACTCCTATAAAGAATATTTAGACTCGGAAGAGTGGAAAGATGTCGATATTCCTGAAGGTTATTCTATATTTCTATTTCCAAAAGATATCTGGGACAATATAGATAAAATGGCTGAGCTATTATTGAACCTAGGAATTATCTGTAGGCCAAAGTATCAGATAAGAATTGTTCCCTTAGTAACAAACTACGAATTTGACACTGGAAGAAGAATAGTTTATGTGGAAGTTACTAAAGATGGAATGAATTATAAGAGGATACCACTCTTTTTTAATGAATTTCTTCATGTGGTAGAAGATCCCAATAATCTGATTGGGAAATTTGTTGAAGATATGGAGGATAATACTTAGAAAGTTTAGCAAAGATATCACTACTGTCCAAAGAAATTTTACCATAAGGTCAGCTGACCATCATCGGAGTCATTCTGAGGACGTTTGGTTTTAACAAATAGCTCGCCTAAGGGTT
>CADAKX010000028.1 GCA_902788605.1 uncultured Prevotellaceae bacterium
GAAGGCTTACTCCTCTCGGCATTCTCAGCCCCTAAGGCCTCACATGTTTACCGGATAGCCAAGAATTACTTCTTGACGGTGCAAAGATACTGCTTTTGGTAGAATCTACCAAATGCCATAGGCGAGTGTCTTTAATGATGGCTGATGGGAGAGGGAAGAAGGAAGAAGGCTGATGGTTTATGATTTATGTTGTTAATATCAAAAGCACATACCTCCATTTGGAGCATCTCAACATTGACGCTCAAACCAATTTCATAGCTTACTTCGTAGTCGGTATCAAATGCATAAACTCCGTCCTTCACCTTCCAAACGTAGTAGGGAGAACGGAGATTAAGTCGGTCTAAATCAAGTGTGTACATAAAAGGTTATACGGCAAGTCCGTGTTCAATGACTCTTTTTTCCAGACGTTTGTTGGATTCCTCGAACCATTCACGCTGCCTTGCCTGAAATGCTCGCACAGCTGCAAGCATCTCTTCGTTTGAACGTGGTGTAAATCTCTTGTCCATTTTATATCCTTTCGTCTTTTCTTGGTACAAAGGTAAAATATATTTTTGATACTTCCAAGAAAAAGCGAAGAAAAGTGCATTTTGAGGATTCTTTTGCCTTTTGTTAGACATCAGAATAGACATGTTAGACAGAAGATGGCGAATGAATTAGACACGTTAGACAAGTGAGACATCTGGGACAGGCGAGTGTCTTTAATGATGGCTGATGGGAGAGGGAAGAAGGAAGAAGGCTGATGGCTGAGGGATGATGGAAGAGGGAAGAAGGCTGATGGCTGAGGGATGAGAAAAGAAGAAAAAATGCGTCCTTTTGAGAAAATTTTCTTCCGAATTGGAACATAAATCGAATATATTTTTTATCTTTGCACCGAATCTTTAACTTAAATACGTATTTACTATGGCACTACTAATCGCAGAAACACCAGTACGGATTTTCATGCAAACTTGCAAGGAGGTCTGATTGCTTTTTGCCCATACATATTTGTGATCACCACTGCTGATAATGATAATAATAACAATAATAATCTAAACGACAATAAATAAAAGTTGAAAAGCGTTATGGATATGTTTAGCAATGTGGCTGAGAGCTTCAGCAACAACCTGATAGTGGAGGACCGCTACAGGATGATCCTCGACGGTCTGCAGGTGACGCTGCTTATCACATTATGTGCCGCCGTGCTAGGTACGATACTGGGTGGACTGGTGTGCTGGATGCGCATGAGTCATCGCAGGTGGCTGCGGCAAGTGGCACGGGTGTATATCGACTTGATGCGGGGCACGCCGGTGCTGGTGCTGCTCATGCTGATGTACTATGTGGTGATGGCACCAGTGGATGCTACGGGCATCGTGGTGGCCATCGTCACCTTCGCCATGAACACGGCGGCCTACATCAGCGAGATGCTGCGGACCACCATCCAGGGCATAGACCGCGGACAGACGGAGGCGGGCCTGGCCTTGGGCTTCACCCCGAGACAGACGTTCCTGAAGATTGTGCTGCCACAGGTGGTTCGTGCGGTGATGCCCGTCTATCAGGGCGAGATTATCAGCCTGCTGAAGGGTACGAGCATCGTGGGCTACATTGCCGTGGCCGACATGACGCGCGCCTCGGACCTGATACGCTCGCGAACATTCGATGCCTTCTTCCCCCTCATCGTCACAGCCCTCATCTATTTCCTCATGGCCTGGCTCATCGGCCTGCTGCTGCAGTCGTTGGTGCAGCGTCGGCACACGAAGGCCATCGTGGCCGCCCTGATGCTGACGCTGTTTGGTCTGGCAGGCTACGTGCCAACAATAGTTAATGACGGGGAAAACGTCACCCAAACGGGCGACCAGAAGGATATCCCCCCCGTATTCAAGGCACTGAAGGGTAAGAGTGTCGGTGTCATCATCGGCAGTGTCCAGGACATTGCCGTCACCGGCTGGGCTCCCGATGCCGACATCCTGCGCTTGACCACGCAGACCGATATGCTGGCCGCCTTGGAGAACGGCAAGGTGGACGTGGGGGGCAGCGAGAGCCTGACGCTGGTATTCTGCAAGGATATTGCTGCCAAGGTGGACTCTGTAAACGCAGGGATGCAACCAGTTCCGATAGCAGCCTGCTTCCGTTTAGACAATACCGAGTTGCAGCAGGACTTCAACAGTTTCCTGGCCGACATCCGCCGCGACGGCACCTACCAGCAGTTGTACGACCGCTGGCAGCAGGCCGAAGACCCCTCGACTATGGACATCCCCCAGCCGCGCGGCACGGGGCGCACCCTGCGCGTGGCCACCTTTCCCACCATGCCGCCGTTCAACTTCATCAGCCAGGGGAGACCATCGGGCTTAGAGCCTGCCCTGCTGACGGAATGGGCCAACCGGAGGAACTGGAAAGTGGAGTATCTCGTGATGGACTTCGCCGCACAGATGCCTGCCGTACAGGCGGGCAAGGCCGACCTAGCCATGGGAGCCATCAGCATCACCGAGGAGCGGCAGAAACAGGTGCTCTTTTCCGACGGCTATTTCGATTCGCACATCTTGTTCATCACGCGCAAGGGCGAGGCTGGGATACTCACCAGTCCGTCGAAGCCGTCGGCTGCAGACAATAACGGCAGCCTCATTACTGAGCAAAGTTCGCCTACTCGCCTTTGGCCGTGGGCTGTGGCGCTTATTATTATAGTAGGTGGTGGCGCCTGGTTTGTCCGCCGGCGCAGGAATGCTTTCACAAACGGGCAAACCACCAATACCCCCAACGACCGGCAGGAGCCTATCATCAGCATCGCGCACCTGAAGAAGAGCTACGGCAGCCTTGACGTGCTGCACGACATCACCGTAGATATCCGCCAGGGCGAGGTCATCTCCATCATCGGCCCCTCGGGCACGGGCAAGAGCACACTCCTGCGTGCTCTCAACCTGCTCGACCCGCCCACTGGCGGCAGCATCGTCGTCGATGGCGAGGACATCCTTGCTCGGGACTATCCCGCAGACCGCCTGCGCCAGAAAATGGGCATGGTGTTCCAGTCATTCAACCTCTTCGAGCATAAGACGGTGCTGGAGAACGTCATCTTCGCGCCCTGCCAATTACGCCACGAGCCAGAGGAAACAGCACGCCAGCAGGGACTGGCCCTGCTGCGCAAGGTGGGACTGGCCGAGAAGGCCGACGTCTATCCGTCGAGCCTCTCCGGCGGTCAGAAGCAGCGTGTGGCCATCGCCCGCGCTCTGGCCATGAAGCCCGACGTCATCCTCTTCGACGAACCCACCAGCGCCCTCGACCCCACGATGGTGGGCGAGGTGCTCAGCGTCATCCGCCAGTTGGCCAAGGAGGGGTTGACCATGCTCATCGTCACCCACGAGATGAAGTTTGCCCACGATGTCTCGTCGCGCATTTTCTTTATGTCGGGCGGCTATATCCACGAGGACGGCACGCCCCAACAGATTTTCGATGCCCCCATACACAGTGCCACTAAGGCCTTCATACAGCGCATCCGCAAGGAGGTGTTTGAGATTGACGGCCCCGACTTCGACTTCCTCGGCATGCACTCGGCTGTCAGTGCCTTCTGCCACAAGTACGGCATCCCTGAGAAGGAAGAGAAGGCCCAGCAGCTGATCGGCAAGATGCTCGACGGCGCGATGGCACCCTACCGCCCCATCACCGTGCGAATCACGCACAGCGAGCAGTCGCTCGTCACGGCCCCTGATCATATAATCAATAAAAATAAATCTATCAACATTTCGAGGTTATAGAATAAACTATGTAACAAAATCTATTATGAACAAAAACGAGAAATTTATACAAGACAATGAACGAAGAACTGCAGAGAATTAATCTGGATGACTATGTCCAGACAGGCGAAGGCGGCAACGGGAAGACCTATGTCAACCCCGCCGTCCCCGGCGAAATCCTCAAGGTGAACAATGCCCGTATAAGCACCTGGGAGGCCGTTTCGCCGCCCTCGACGTCGTTCTTCGCACCGTCTTCCAGAAGCCCAACTTTGTCGAGAAGCTTTTTTTCGGCACCTATGTACGTAAACTGATGAAACAATATTATTCGTAATTTTGGAGCGATTTTGTTACATTTTGATACAAAAAACGAGAAACACAAGGATCATGGGGTCGGTTCTGCAAAGGTACGAAAAAAACATATTCATAAGAAAAAACTGCCATAAACTGATTGTTTTAAATCTTTTTTGATTACTTTTGCAGCGTAAACCGTCAAAAAATACAAGAAATGATACTAATTGCAGATAGTGGAGGTACCAAAACTGACTGGGCGATCGTCACCAGTGCGTCGGTCTCGTACGCTATCACAAACTATAAATATTGTACTTATGAATAAGAATGAGCAATTTGTCATTACGATTAATCGTGAGTTAGGCAGTGGCGGTCGCACCGTTGGCGAGATCTTAGCCAAGAAACTGGGCGTTAGCTTCTACGACAAGGCCCTGATAAAGGCATTGGAAGAGAAGTATAACCTCACAGCTGATGAAATAGAGAAGCTGAAGGGCCGCAAGACTAGATGGTGGGAGGACTTCAAGCGCGTAGCTGAAATCGGTAATGGATTGGTCGATGGCAGATCCTGTATTGCAAAATACGGTAAGGAGCCCGATGTGCTGACCACTGAAAACGTGTTTAAGGCAGAGACCGAGATCCTGCATGAGATTGCAGCGGAAGAGTCGTGTGTTATTGCAGGCCGTTGCGGATTCTTTGTGTTCCGCAACCATCCTAACCATTTGAGCGTCCTCATTCAGGCACCGCCATCTTTCCGTGTGGCACGTGTCGTCGCCAAACAGCATATCTCAGAGGAAGAAGCCCGTAAGATCATCGAGAAGGTGGATAAGATGCGCGAGAACTATGTGAAGCGCTTCACAGGTACCACGCGCTACGACACCCGTAACTACGACCTCGTCTTCAATGCCGCAGGCAAGACCGAAGAACAGATCGCCGATCAGATCCTGTCATATGTGGAGTAACGCTAGAGCATGAGACATCTGGGACAGGCGAGTGTCTTTAATGATGGCTGATGGAAGATGGCTGATGGAAGAAGGAAGAATCAGCGAAGCACCAAATTTATTTGACGTTTTTTGCTTTATGTCACCTTTGCTTCATTCGAATAATCTCCATGGTGTATTGAGACCATTCCAATGATTCATTCGAATAATTCCTTAGGGGGTATAGGGATTATTCGAATGAGTTGTTGCAATGGTTTCAATGACTTGTTCGGATGATTCCGATGAATATTAGATTAATTTCAAATATAACTTGTTATATTTGTGTAACGAGTGTAATGAGAATATTAAACTTTCATTATAGAAATACATTTGGTTGCAGGTGAATATATTTGTTATATAGAAACTTTGAAATACTCGTTACACTCGTTACACTATGGGAGAAAGAAGGCTGATGGAAGAGGGCTGATGGAAGAGGGCTGAAGGAAGAGGAATCTTCCTTTTTTTATTCTGCCTCCGGAATGTCGCTCCAGCGGGTGGTATAGCAGGGACTGCGGAAGTCGTGCTTGATGCTGTCCTTGAAGACGCCAGCTTTTCCTTTACCGATTATTTGCTGCAAAGTTACCTTTGGTTCTTGTCGAGCGTGACACCATCGACATTCACGTCGGGCAGAAGGAGCTTGTGGTACTGCGCCAGCAGCAGGCGGATGGTGTCGTCGAGCATGTTGAGATGGTCGGGCTTGTTGTTATAGACTGCCCAGCAAACGCGGATGAATGTGCGTTGCAGTATCTTGGCCGTCTCTGACTCGCAGTTGTGGGTCTTGGCGTATTTGTCGCCTGTGGGGTCGCCCCACACGAAATGGCAGCGCACACGGTCAAGGTCGATGATAGACAAGGGGGAATACAGAGCCTTCGGGTCTCTGTTGGGCGTGATGATATCGACTATCCGCCCACTTGTACGCTGGTCCATGGGTACGGCGGTATAGATGGCCAGCATGTGGAGCTGCTGGATGGCGTCATAGGTGGGGGCGTCGACCTTCATCTTCGTGACGGATATCTTGGTTTTGTCCCACGCCAGTTTCTCGTCGTTGCTCTTCAGTACGACCAGCGTGGTGTCCTCGGCATCATAGGTCAGGGCGAAGGGTGGGTCGGTAGGCGTTTTGACAATGACCAGTTTCTCGTGGTTGATGGGATAGTCCGAAAGCTTGCGTTTGCCCTCGAGATGGGCTTCGTAGCGGAAGATCTCAATCAGGTCTTTGTCGGTCTCGACACCCTTCTGGTTGTAGTGCAATACGGAGCTGGCCGACAGGCGGTCGGTGGTTTGGGCTGAGGCACTAATGGTCAACAGCGCCATCATGGTTGCGGTAAGAAGTTTGTTCATAAGTTATTGGTTTATATTTAGTTATTGGTTATTTACGCTTGCAAATATACGAACTTTCTGCGAAACTTCCAAGGAAAAACTTTGGATTTTTGCTCTCTTCGTCGTATCTTTGCAGCATCGATTAGTAAGACGCTGATGAAACGGATATACGTGATGAAGAAACTGCCTTTGTGCAGAGGCTATTATGCCATCTGCCTGTTTGGCTTCGTTCTTTCTGTGCGCCCATTGTCGCCAATGGAGGTGAACCACGAGTTGATTCATGCTGCCCAACAGAAAGAGTTGCTGTATATCCCGTTCTTCTTGTGGTACGGCATAGAATGGCTGGTCTTGTTTTGCAAGTACAGAAATTGGGAGAAGGCTTATTTCCATATCCGTTTTGAAGAGGAGGCCTATCATCATCAGGCTGACCTGAACTATCTGAAACACAGAAAACATTTTCATTATTCCTGATAGGGGGGAGGGATGATGAAAAATAACGCGCTTTTTATCGAGAAAAAGGGTGGAAAATGGTGAGAAAATCGAAATTTTTTTGTAACTTCGCACCCGAAATTATAAACCATAGGTAAAAAGACAAAATGAAAAGGAATTATCAGAAGCCTGAGATTCAGGTAGTAACCATCAACCACAGTGTACAACTCTTAGCTGGAAGCGAAAAATACAACTACGGCCGAGTGACCAATGTCAAAGGCGGCATCTTTGAACTTGGCGGAGGCAGCAGCGAAAGCGGACGCTCACGCGGATGTGATGACGACTGGGACGAAGAAGACTGGTAAGAGTGATCAAGTACTAAAGGTAAAAAGACTGGATTAATGAAACAGACAACCAAAACATTTGTCATTGCGAATGATAATGACGTTTGCCACAGCGGCGGCACAAATGACGATGACACAGAACACATCGGTGGTGATCAACAGCAGAAACATGGCAATATATGATGGAAGGACCATCACGGGTACAGTACCCCCAACCTCTTATGCGGGAAATCACGGGAACTTTATCTCCCAGGGAGCCATTGTGGTGGACGGTATCGAGCTGAACCTGACCATCAAGGACTTTACGGCTGATTACTCAGAGCTTAACACGACAGCGGCGACGAAGGCATCGGGCATCTCGCTGCTGAACGGAGCGACGCTCCACCTGACGCTGCAGGGCACAAACACGCTGATAGGTGGTCGCGGTGGTGCCGGCATCGCTGTGCCAGACGGATGTACGCTGGAGATTACCGCTGCCAGCTCAGGCTCGCTGATTGCCACGGGCGGCGACGAGATGGGCGGTGGTGCCGGCATCGGCTCTATAGGCGACGACATGCATAGAACTCAGGTGGATAATATGGTTTTCCCTCAGGGTTGCGGCACCATCATTATCAATGGTGGTACAATCACGGCTAAGGGAGGCACATGGTATATGGGTGTCGCTTTGGCAGAGAAAGCCAGCGGAGGTGCTGCGGGTATCGGCAGCAGTGAGAACAGTGGTTGTTGTTCAATGTCGGGGACTTGGGGCAGCACGACCTATCTCAACAACGTCACAGGCAGCATCACCATCAATGGTGGTAAGGTGACTGCCACAGGTGGCGCTCTTGCTGCGGGTATTGGCGGCGGCACCACGGGAACAGTGAAGGCCATTAGCATCAATGGTGGTACGGTGACTGCAACGAATGGAGGTGAAGAGGCTGCTGCCATCGGTACCGGCTGGAATGGTTTCACTTCAGGCAGCGGCACACTCACCTGTCCGCTCATTATCATTGAGAAAGGCACTATTCAGGCTAACGGCAACATCGGCTTCGGCAAGGCGGTTCGCGAAATCAATAATGTGGGCGAATCCTATGTGTTCATCGGCAGCAATGCCAACGTGACATGTACCGGCACCTACACCAGTACAAATATACCAGAGCCCTCTGCCGATAGTCATATCGTTATTCCAGATGGGGTTCGTGAATTCAAGGTCTATGACCCTGCCGGAAATAATAGCACATATAGTGTGAAGAGTAGTAATCAGTCTATATTAAGGCTGACTGCTCCTACAGGCTACCGATTGCAACTGGAAGGCAGTGTGTTGAATCTTATAGGTTCTTTTAAGGTATATGACGGAACTATCATCAATGACCAAGTCTTAGCTCGTTTTAATAATACTAGTGGAAATTGCAATGCCGTGAGTGGTGGACAAAGTTTGATTTTGAAGGCCACGGGTTCTTCTACAGCAATAGGACAAAACAGAACCACCTGGAATTTCGACTTCACGGTAAGGGTGTTTAAGGCTGGTGAGACGAATACCATCAGCATCCAAACGTCTGACGGTGGCACGGTGACAAGCGATAAGAGTAGTGCCGAGTGTGGCGAGACTATCACGTTGACCGTTAAACCTAACACCGGCAAAATGATTGATGAAGTGTATTACAACGACGGCAGCGACCACGTCATCACTCGTTCTGACAACGGCAAATATTGCTTCACTATGCCTGTGTGTGACGTGACAGTCCGCGCCCGCTTCAGCGATATAGGACAAGTGTCGTTCGACGGCAACGGTACAAGCACCAACCCGTACTTCATCAAGAATCTCAATGATATCAAGGCGCTGGCCAACGCTGTGAACAACGGCAACGACTTCCAAGGCAAGTATTTCCGCCTCACCGCTAACATCAACTGCGGCGGTGGCAGTTCCGAGTCCACCAACTACACGCCCATCGGCGATTCCGGCCATAGATTCAGAGGTATCTTCGACGGCAACGGTAAAACCATCCATGGTGTTCGCGTCTATAGGGACGGCAATACACAAGCTGACGGCTACGTGGGCATCTTTGGCAAGACAGGTGACGGCGCCTACATCCACGACCTCACTGTCAGCAATGCCTACTTCACCGGCTTCGATAATGTGGGTGGCATCGTAGGCTGCCACATGGGCGGAACCATCGACCGATGCATCGTCACTAGAGACGTATTTGTTGAAGCTCCTAAGCTTAACGGCGCCCAGTTTCACGGCGGCATAGCGGGCACTGCAGGCAGTGGCACTACCGTGAGCAACTGCGTCAGTTCCGCCTCCGTCTATACAGGATTCAACACAGAAAAACAGCTCTACTACGGCGGCATCGTAGGTGCCAACAGCGGTACCGTTAGCGGCTGTCTGGCTGATAAAGTCAAAGTGTCCAAAATCACTGATAGTTACTATGGCAATAGCTACGGAGCCATCTGCGGTGCGAACAGAAAAACCAATAGTACCGGCATCACTATCGGTAACTACTACCACGCCTGTATTGTGGGTAGTTACACAGACGTCACTGGCATCGGCGTGTGCGGAACTGATGTTGACGGAGCCCAGCCCATCTATCAGGTGACTCTCAGCGAGGGTATCACCGCCAGCGATGCCAATTACATCAACTCCCTGCTGCCAGGCAAAGCATACTACGTCGACGGAGCCACCGTCATCCTCGGCCAGGACCGCGAAGGCTACACCGCTTCCTACGTGACCAAGCCCGCCCAGACCATCACTGATGGCACGTTCATCATGCCTGCCGCCGACGTTGAAGTCTCGGCCACATGGCAGGAGAACATACTGCAACTGACTGATGGTTCTGACAACGTCAATGGCATCGAGACTGCTGTGGCAAGCGGCAAAACCTATTTTGTGACACTACAGGACCGCACACTCTACAAGGATGGCGACTGGAATACCCTTGTGTTGCCGTTTGATGTGAGCGTCGACAGCAAGCCGCTGGGTGGCGATGGCGTAAAGGCTATGGTGCTCGATGGCGATAAATCCCAACTCGACGGCACCACGCTGACGCTGAACTTCGTCGATGCACCAGCTACGATTCCTGCCGGCACGCCGTTCATCATCAAGTGGAAAGAAGGCACGGACCTCACCAGCCCTGTGTTCTCTTGTGTGTCCATTAGTAATGCCAACAACGACGTGAACTTTACGGGTGGCGCATTCAAGGGCACCTACGCCAGAAAAGAATGGAATGAGGAAACACCGAGCATCCTGTTCCTGGGCGAGAAGAACCAGCTGAACTGGCCATTGGCAGGAGCTCACCTCAATGCCTTCCGTGCGTTCTTCGAACTGACAGATGCCAATGCCAAGGCTCGCGAGTTCGTGATGAACTTCGAAGAAGGCTCCGAGGAAACTATTATTAGTCCCGCAGAACTAACAGTCGACGGCCGAAGGGGAAGTCAAATTGCGGAAAGAGCAGAAATTTTGGCTGACGCCTGGTACACCGTAAACGGTGTGAAGCTGAATTCTCAGCCTAGCGCAAAAGGAATCTATATAAAAAGAGGTAAAAAGGTGGTGATAAAGTGAGAAAAAAGCTCAAAAATGGCGTCTGAGGGTTTAAAAATCGTTCGAAAAGGTCGGAAAATCGATAACCCGATGATTTTTGAACCTATTATAATGAATATTGAACATGATTATCGAATGAATGTCATACCTTTGCAATCACAAAGCGATTATCATGGTTAAGGTTTATAGTTGATTAATTATTAAGAAAAATGGCCCGCTGTGAAGCGTGCCATTTTTCATTTCTTATTATTCCTTATTTTTATTTGATATTGGGCTCTTCCAGTCCGAGACCCTTCTTCTTGTCAACCACCTTGAGGAGCAGACCAAGAACGAGGGCTGCAACACCCAGAGAGGCCAGCATGATGAGAGGCCAGGTGTAGTCGTACTGGGTGGGGTCGGTGACACCAGGATTGGTCTTGTCGAGCACCTTGCCGATGAGCAGGGGGAACAGCCACAGACCAATGTTCTGAATCCAGAAAATCAGGGCGTAGGCCGAACCGATGATCTTGGCGTCAACGAGCTTGGGGACGCTGGGCCACAGCGAAGCGGGTACCAGTGAGAACGAGGCACCAAGCACGAGGATGGTGGCATAGGCCACGATGACGCCGCCAACGGTGCTGCCATTGAACAGGGGCAGAACGAAGGCGAAGGTGAGGTGGCAGGCAATCAGCAGCAACGAGCCCAGAACGAGCATCGAGGCGGCCTTACCCTTGTGGTCGACATAGCTGCCCAGGATGGGGGTGATGAGTACGGCCAGCAGGGGGAACACGGCAAAGATTGACTCGGCCGACTGGCGCATGTAACCCATATAACAATAGGTGATGAGCGAGAGGATAGAGAGGGTCAGCAGGGTGTACTTGCTGTTGGCCTTCTTCTGGAAATTGCTGGCAAAGCCAAAGCCGGCCACGAGCAGCATGATGATATACTGGACGATGGTGACGTCGGGCTGGGCCCAGAAAGAGTCGGCAGCGGGAGCCTCGAGGGTGAGGTTGCACTGGAGCATGTTGACAGCATATTTCTGGAAGGGGAAGATGGCGCTATAGTAGAGTACGCAGAGCAGGGCCACAAGCCAGAAACCACTCGAGGTGAGAATCTGACCGAGGTCTGACACCTTGAAGGGGTCGTCCTTCTCTTCTGCCTCACCGGTCTGGGCGTCGAGCTTCTTGTCCATCACGAAATAGACGATAGTCATGATGAGGGCGATGCACAGCAATACCACGCCGAAAGCTACTGAACGGCTGACGCTGATGGTGCCTCCCAGGCGGGCAAAGAAGGGTGAGAAAATCATACAGGTGGCCACACCCAGACGAGCCAGAGCCATCTCGGAACCCATGGCCAGAGCCATCTCGCGACCCTTGAACCACTTGACGATACCACGACTGACGGTGATGCCGGCCATCTCGCAGCCACAACCGAAGATCATGAAGCCGCAGGCAGCAAACTTGGCCGAGGCGGGCATACCCTCATAGAAGGGCGAAACGCCGAGCTCGTCGAACACGGGGATGTAGTTGAGGTTGTTGGTGAACCAGGCTTCCAGACCTGTGCCAATGAAGGCATCGGTGACGGCATACCACTTGATGACGGCACCCACGAGCATCACTACGGCAGAGAGGACGGCGGTGAAGCGTACGCCCATCTTGTCGAGGATGATACCTGCGAAGATCAGGAAGAAGGCAAACACATTGAGGAATACCTCGGAGCCCTGCATGGTGCCGAAAGCACTTGAGTCCCATCCGCGCTCAGAGAGCATCAGGTCCTTGATGGGCGAGAGGATGTCCATGAAAATGTAGCTGCAGAACATGGCCAGGGCCAAGAGCAGCAGCGCGGTCCACCGCATGGCGGCAGAATCGCGAAGTGTCTTTTGAATTGCTTGTGACATTGTTGTTTAATGGTTTATATTTGTTTTCTATGTTTTCTCGTCGAGAGGGTTATTTCTCGCCCAGAAGGTCTGGACGCAAACGGCGCGTGCGCTCCATGGCCTGCTCCAACTCCCAGTTGCGAATCTTGGCCTCGTTGCCACTCAGCAGGATATCGGGCACCTTCCAGCCCTTGTAGTCGGCAGGGCGGGTGTAGATGGGGGCTGCCAGAATATCGTCCTGGAAACAGTCGGAGAGGGCACTCTGCTCGTCGCCAATGACGCCTGGTACCACACGCACCACGGCGTCGGCAATCATCGCTGCCACCAACTCGCCACCAGTGAGCACGAAGTCACCAATGGAGATCTCGCGAGTGATGAGGTGGTCGCGAACACGCTGGTCGATACCTTTATAGTGGCCTGCCAGGATGATGAGGTTGCCCTTGAGCGAGAGTTCGTTGGCGATATGCTGGTCGAAGCGCTCACCATCGGGCGAGGTGAAGATCACCTCGTCGTAGTCGCGCTCGGCTTTCAGGGCTGTGATGCATCGATCGATGGGTTCGCATTGCATCACCATGCCGGCACTACCGCCATAGGGATAGTCGTCCACGCGGCGCCATTTGTCCAATGTGTAGTCGCGTAGGTTGTGCAAACGAATCTCGGCCAGGCCTTTCTTCTCGGCACGGGCC
Organism: uncultured Prevotellaceae bacterium; assembly: GCA_902788605.1. GTDB lineage: Bacteria > Bacteroidota > Bacteroidia > Bacteroidales > Bacteroidaceae > Prevotella. The sequence continues at coordinate 13,118 of CADAKX010000028.1, forward strand.
AGGATGCTTTCGTGAACAAAGCCCTCGAGCATCTCGGGCAATACTGTGATGATGTCTATTCTCATTTTCTTAGATTTACTGTTCGTTGTAAAAACGGATGATGTCGGCAATGCGGCGCTCGCCCTCCTCGCGGCCCATATCATAGACACGCTGCATCTCGTCGGGATTGTGGGAGATATGGCCGATGGGCAGGTGCTCCTTGGGACGGATGACCAGACAGCGACCTTCGCGCTCGGCCTCGCTGACGTAGTCCAACTGTCGATTGTACATCAGATGGCGCTGGTCGAGGGCTTCAATCATCTTGGGATATTTGCGCAATGACAGGCGGAGTAGGGGCATCAGTTTGTTGTGCTCCTTCTGATAACCCTCGGGCTGGGTGAGGATGACCACGTTTCTGTCGTAGCCAATGCTTTCGAAATACGCCAGGGGAATGGAGTCGGCCACGCCACCATCGAGCAGCTTATAGCCCTCAAGGTCGATGACGCGCGACACCAGAGGCATCGAGGCAGAGGCGCGAATCCAGTCATAGGTGGTGTCGCTGGCCTGCTCCAGGTGCTTATAGACAGCCTTGCCCGTTTCCACATCGGTACAGACGGCATAGAACTGCATGGGGTTGGCGTTGAAGGCCTCGTTGTCGAAAACATCCAGTTGGCGAGGCATCGTGTGATAGGCAAACTGGGCGTTGAAATAATCGCCTGTGGTCAGGAGCGAACGAATGCCGCTATAGCGCGGATCGTGGGCATAGGCCTTGTTGTAGCGGATGGCACGGCCCGCCTGCCGACTCTTATAATTACATCCGAAGGCTGCTCCTGCCGACACGCCAATGAGTCCGTCGGGCCACACATCGTGAGCCATCATCACGTCGATGATGCCTGAGGTGAATAGCCCTCGAAAGGCGCCGCCTTCTAATACCAATCCGCGTTTCATTACCTATTTTAATTAGTTTTTGACGTGCAAAAGTAGTGTTTTTTTTTAAATTATGCAAACAATATTCTATGGAAGTTGAAGATTTTCAGTTTTTTATTTGTAATTTTGCAAGCGTAATTTCAGAAAATTATGGACGAGAAATTAAGAATAGAGCAACTCAGAAAAGAGCTGCATGAGCATAATTATCGCTATTATGTGCTGAACCAACCTACCATTGGCGACCAGGACTTCGACTTCATGATGAAGGAACTGCAAGAACTGGAGGCCAAACACCCTGAACTCTATGATGCCAACTCGCCTTCGCAGCGCGTGGGCAGCGACCTGCAGTCCGGTTTCCAACAGGTGACGCATCGCTATCCCATGCTCTCGCTGGCCAACACCTATAGTGAGGCCGACGTGAGAGACTGGTATGAGAGTGTGAAGAAGGGCTTGGCTGGCGAGGACTTCGAGGTGTGCTGCGAGATGAAATACGACGGACTGAGCATCTCGCTGACCTATGTGAAGGGTCAGTTGACACAGGCTGTGACACGTGGCGACGGCGTGCACGGCGACGATGTGACGACCAACGTGAAGACCATCCGCTCTATCCCCCTGATACTGCCTGGAGAGGGCTATCCCGACGAGTTTGAGATTCGTGGCGAGATACTGATGCCCTGGAGCAGTTTTGAGCGACTGAACAAGGAGCGCGAGGCTGCCGAGGAACCCCTGTTTGCCAATCCGAGAAATGCGGCTAGTGGCACCTTGAAGAGTCTGGACTCAAGGGTGGTGGCTCAGCGACAGTTGGATGCTTATCTCTACTATCTGCTGGGTGAGCAACTGCCTGCCGACGGGCACTATGAGAACCTGGAGGCTGCGGCGTCGTGGGGCTTCAAAATTTCGCAAGGTATGCGCAAGGTGCACACCGTGGACGAGGTGATGGACTTTATCAATTACTGGGATAAGGAGCGTAAGAATCTGCCTGTTGCAACAGATGGTATTGTATTGAAGGTCAATTCGTTGAGTCAGCAGCGTTCACTTGGATATACAGCTAAGAGTCCGCGCTGGGCTATCGCCTATAAGTTCAAGGCGGAGCGTGAAATGACGCGCCTGCTGGAGGTGACTTATCAGGTGGGTCGAACGGGTGCTGTGACGCCTGTGGCCAACATGGAGCCAGTGCAGTTGGCTGGTACTACGGTGAAGCGCGCCACACTGAACAACGAGGACTTTATTCGCAGTTTCGACTTGCATATCGGCGATATGGTCTATGTGGAAAAGGGCGGTGAGATTATCCCTAAGATTGTGGGGGTGAACATCGACGAACGTCCCATCATCGCCCAGCAGGTGCAGTTTATCAAGAAGTGTCCAGAGTGTGGGGCGCCTCTGGTGCGCTATGAGGGCGAGGCTGCCTGGTATTGTCCCAATGATGCGGGCTGTCCGCCACAGATCAAGGGTAGGATAGAACACTTCATAGCACGCAAGGCGATGAACATCGACTCGTTGGGACCTGAGACTGTGGATGAATACTATCGTCGAGGACTGATTAAGAATGTGGCCGACCTGTATGATATTGATGTGCAGCAGATTAACGGCGATGGCAGTCGCACGAAATCGGCACAGCGCATCGTCAACGGCATCCAGAAGTCCAAGGAGGTGCCCTTCGAAAGGGTGGTCTTTGCGCTGGGCATCCGATTCGTGGGCGAGACTACGGCCCGCTTGCTGGCGCGCCATTTCAAGACGATGGACGCCCTGATGGGGGCCGGACTGGAGGAGCTGCAAGAGGTGGAAGGCGTAGGCGAGGTGATGGCTAAGAGCATCATCGGCTATTTCCACAACGAGGAGAACCTGCGTATCGTCAACCGACTGCGCGACTATGGACTGCAGATGCAGTTGGCTGAGAGTCAGATGGCGCCTGCCAGCGAGAAACTGGCTGGACAGAGCATCGTGATTAGTGGCGTCTTCCAGCATCACAGTCGCGATGAATACAAGTTGCTGATTGAGCAGAACGGTGGTAAGAACGTGGGGTCTATCAGTAGCAAAACGTCATTTATTTTGGCAGGAGACAATATGGGTCCTTCGAAACTTGAAAAGGCTCAGAAACTGGGAATTAAAATCATGAATGAGGATGAGTTTCTCGACTTAATCAAATGAATATCATTGTATCAGACGAAATAGCATCGGTATGCCCCGAATTTGTTGGGGCTGCTGTGGAGGCAAGGGTGAAGAATACACTGTTTTGTCAGGAATTATGGGATGAGATTCATCTCTTGGAGAATCGCTTCCGAGAGACGTTGACCACCGACTCGCTGAAGGATATGCCGAGTATTGCGGCTACGCGTCGGGTGTATAAGGCGTGCGGCAAGGATCCCTCGCGCTATAGGCCTGCCAGCGAACAGTTGATTCGCAGGATGTTGCAGGGCAAGGAACTCTATCAGATTGATACGCTGGTGGATCTGGTGAACCTGGCATCGATAGCCTATGGCTACAGCATCGGAGGCTTCGATGCGGATAAGTTTGTGGGCGACACACTGACGCTGGGCATCGGGCGCGAAGGAGAACCCTATGAGGGTATCGGGCGTGGTCCTCTGAATATCGCAGGACTGCCTGTATATCGCGATGCACAGGGTGGAGTGGGGACGCCGACAAGCGACAACGAACGCACGAAAATGACGATGGAAACCACCCATCTGGTGGTGCTGGTCAATGGCTATGACGGCAATCGCGAGCGCGTCATGGAGAATGCCCAATATCTGAAACAACTCATCGAACGCTTCGCCTCTGGCTCCGATTGCTCGATAACGCTTTATCCGCAGGCTTAAAGTTTAACACCGATTAACTCGATTTTAATCGGTGTTCTTTTTTCTCATTTCATTATTTTTTCGTACCTTTGCATGCTGAAAAGAGAAAGCATTATAAATTTTGTATGGAAATAGCAAGTAAGTACGACCCAAAAGAGGTCGAAGGTAAATGGTATCAGTACTGGCTGGACAACAAATTGTTTAGTTCCAAGCCAGATGGTCGTGAACCCTATACAGTGGTGATTCCGCCCCCCAACGTGACGGGTGTGCTCCACATGGGTCACATGCTGAACAACACAATTCAGGATATCTTGGTTCGTCGTGCCCGTATGGAGGGCAAGAACGCTTGTTGGGTGCCTGGCACAGACCACGCTTCTATCGCTACCGAGGCTAAGGTGGTAAAGAAACTGGCCAGTCAGGGCATCAAAAAGCGCGACCTGACACGTGAGCAGTTCTTGGAGCATGCCTGGGACTGGACACACGAGCATGGTGGCATCATCTTGAAGCAGTTGCGCCGTCTGGGTGCCAGCTGCGACTGGGACCGCACCGCCTTCACTATGGACGAGAAGCGCAGCGAGAGTGTCATCAAGGTGTTTGTTGACCTGTATAACAAAGGCCTGATCTATCGCGGCCTGCGTATGGTGAACTGGGACCCCAAGGCGCTGACAGCCCTGTCAACCGAGGAGGTTATCTATAAGGAGGAGCAGAGCCATCTGTTCCATCTGAAGTATTATGTTGCCAATGAGGATGGTTCGGTGTGCTGCGATGGCATCGCAGCAAGCGAAGCCGAGGGCAACGTCATCCACAAGGATGAGAAGGGCTACTACGCCGTGGTTGCCACCACTCGTCCTGAGACGATTATGGGCGATACGGCTATGTGTATCAACCCCAAGGACCCCAAGAACCAGTGGCTGAAGGGCCGCAAGGTCATCGTTCCTCTGGTGAACCGTGTCATCCCCGTTATCGAGGACCGCTATGTGGATATCGAGTTTGGTACAGGCTGTCTGAAGGTGACACCTGCCCACGATACCAACGACTATATGCTGGGTAAGACCCACAACCTCGAGACCATCGATATCTTCAATGCCGATGGTACGATCTCTAACCAGAGCACCCTCTATGTGGGTATGGATCGCTTCGACTGTCGTAAGCAGATTGCCAAGGACCTGCAGGAAGCTGGCCTGATGGAGAAGGTTGAGGACTATGTCAACAAGGTGGGCTATTCTGAGCGTAACCCCGACACAGCTATCGAGCCCCGTCTCTCATTGCAGTGGTTCCTGAAGATGCAGCACTTCGCTGACATCGCCCTGCCTCCTGTGATGAACGACGAGCTGAAGTTCTATCCCGCAAAATACAAGAACACCTATAAGAACTGGCTGGAGAATATCCAGGACTGGTGTATCTCACGTCAGTTGTGGTGGGGTCATCGTATTCCTGCCTACTACTACAACGAGAACGACGACTATGTAGTGGCCGAGACCCGTGAGGAGGCTTTGAAACTGGCTCAGCAGAAGGATGCATCGATTACGGATGCCGACCTGCGTCAGGATGAGGATGCCCTCGACACATGGTTCTCTTCATGGCTGTGGCCTATCTCGCTGTTTGACGGTATCAATAACCCTGGCAACGAGGAGATCAAGTACTACTATCCCACCAGCGACCTGGTGACTGGTCCCGATATCATCTTCTTCTGGGTGGCTCGTATGATTATGGCCGGCGAGGAGTATATGGGTACCTTCCCCTTCAAGAACGTGTACTTCACAGGTATCGTTCGCGATAAGCTGGGTCGTAAGATGTCTAAGTCACTGGGTAACTCACCCGATCCTATCGAACTCATTGAGAAGTTTGGTGCCGACGGCGTGCGCATGGGTATGATGCTCTCTGCACCTGCTGGCAACGATATCCTCTTCGACGAGGCTCTCTGCGAGCAGGGTCGTAACTTCAACAATAAGATCTGGAACGCCTTCCGTCTGGTGAAGGGCTGGCAGGTGGCTGATGGTTCGGTATGTGGCTGTGGCACATCCACAAACAAGACCGCAGTTGCCTGGATGGAGGCTCGCATCAAGCAGGCCAATGAGGAACTGAAGGACCACTTCTCGAAGTATCGTATCAACGATGCCCTGATGACGGTCTATAAGTTGTTCTGGGACGAGTTCTCTCAGTGGTACCTCGAGATGGTGAAGCCCGCCTATAAGGATGGCGTGCAGCAGCCTATCGACCGCGAGACCTATGATGCTACGCTGCGCTTCTTTGAGTTGCTGCTCAAGATGCTGCATCCCTTCATGCCTTTCATCACAGAGGAACTGTGGCAGGCTATCTACGAGCGTAAGGATGGCGAGAGCATTATGCGCGACAGCCTGGTACTCGACGCACCTACTGCCGAGGAACTGAAGCTCATCGAGAATATCGAGCAGGTGAAACTGGTGGTTTCTGGCGTGCGTACCGTTCGCAGTCAGAAGAACATCGCTCCCAAGGAGCAGCTCACACTCCAGACCGTTGGTCAGAACCAGTTTGAGGCCTACAACGACGTTATCAAGAAGATGGGCAACCTCTCTTCTATCGACGTGGTAGAGGCTAAGGACCCCTCGGCTACTGCCTTCATGGTGGGTACCGACGAGTTTGCTGTGCCTCTGGGCGACCTCATCGACGTGGCTGCCGAGATTGAGAAGATGGAGGCTCAGCTCAAGCACCTTGAGGGATTCAAGGCTGGCGTAGAGAAGAAACTTGCCAACGAACGCTTCGTTCAGAATGCGCCTGAGGCCGTGGTGGCACTGGAGCGCAAGAAGCTGGCTGACTCGGAAGAGAAGATTGCCGCACTGAAGGAGTCTATAAACGCACTTAAAAAATAACACAGGATAATATATGGAATGGTTTGTTAATCTATTTTCTAATACAACTTCGGTGGCGCACATCGCGTTGATATACGCCATCGTGATTGCTGCGGGTGTATACCTCGGCAAGATTAAGATTTTTGGTATCTCACTGGGTGTTACCTTCGTGCTCTTTGCGGGCATCGTGGTGGGTCACATCTATAAGATCTACTGCCCGGAGTCGGAATTTGCCGCTCCGGGTGCTACGCTGACCTTCATTCAGGACTTCGGATTGATTCTCTTCGTCTTTATGATTGGTCTGCAGGTGGGTCCCGGCTTCTTTGAGAGTTTTGGTAAGGCAGGTCTTAAGCTCAACGGACTGGCTGCTTCGGCTATCGTGCTGAACATCATCGTGATGTTTGCCTGCTACTTTATCTTCTTCTATCAGAAGCATGATGTCAACGACCTGCCCATGATGGTAGGTACACTCTATGGTGCTGTGACCAACACCCCTGGTCTGGGTGCTGCCAACGAGGCCCTGAACTCGGTGTTCGGACAGATGAACCTGCCCGTGCCCCAGATTGCTTCGGCCTATGCTTGTGCTTATCCTCTGGGTGTGCTGGGCATCATCGGCGCCACTATCCTGGTGCGTTATATCTGTCGTGTGAAACTCGAACACGAAGAGGCTGTTCTTGAGGAGCAGGCTGGTGCCAATGTTAATCAGAAGCCTCACCACATGCATCTGGAGGTAACGAATAATTACCTCGAGGGCAAGACCGTGCTTCAGGTGCACAACTTCCTGAACCGTGACTTCGTGGTGTCTCGTATCCTGCATGATGGCCACGTGTCAATCCCCAACCGCGACACCGTGTTCCACGTGGGCGACCAGATGTACATCGTTTGTGCAGAGGCCGACTACGAGGCTATCGTGGCTTTCATCGGTCCCGTTATCGAGGTCGATTGGGAGCAGCAGGACCAGCCCCTGGTATCTAAGCGCGTATTGGTGACCAACCCCAAGATCAATGGTAAGTCATTTGGTCAGATGCACTTCTCAAGTGTTTATGGCGTGAATGTGACTCGTGTTACTCGTCACGGCATGGATATCTTCGCATCACCCAACCTCCCCTTGCAGGTAGGTGACCGTATCATGGTGGTAGGTCCTCAGGATGATGTGGACCGTGTAGCCAACATGATGGGTAACAGTATCAAGCGTCTGGATGCGCCCAATATTGCTACCATCTTCGTGGGTATCATCATTGGTATCATCTTCGGTTCGCTGCCCTTCATCCCTGGTATGCCTCTGATGAAGCTGGGTATCGCTGGTGGTCCGCTGATCATCGCTATCCTGATTGGCCGTTATGGCTATAAGATGAAGCTGGTGACCTATACCACCACTTCGGCGAATATGATGTTGAGAGAGATTGGACTGGTGCTCTTCCTGGCTTCAGTGGGTATCAAGGCTGGTGCCAACTTCTTCGATACGGTAATGACTGGTGACGGTGTGCTCTATGTACTCACGGGCTTCCTCATCACGATAATACCTATCTTAATTATAGGCCCCATCGCCCGTAAGATGAAGTTCAACTACTTCACCATCGCTGGTATGCTGGCTGGTACCTATACCGATCCCCCTGCACTGGCCTATGCCAACAGCATCTGCTCGAAGGAAGCTCCTGCAGTAGGCTATTCTACGGTTTATCCGCTGGCCATGTTCCTGCGCATCCTGACAGCTCAGCTCATCGTGCTGTTCTGCTGTGGGCAACTCTTTTAATGCTACAACCTATGTAATATACACGTTTAAATTATTACCAATATGACAAACTTAAGACTTATGCTAAGTTCGCTGACATTGCTTGGCTCGGTGGCGATGTTCGGGCAGGGTGCCCGTAACATCGTCATCAGCGAGGTAATGACCAGCAACACGCAAAGCATTGAGGATGAGTTTGGACGTCGTGAGGCTTGGGTTGAGTTGGCCAATACGTCGTTCTCCACGTACAACGTGCGAGGCATGTATCTGACCACCAATCCCAAGGTTCTCGATAAGTCGCTCTCCGCTCCTCAGCGTATCTCAATGATGAGTGTCATTCCTAATGGTGATGATCGTACCAGTCTTGGTGCACGCCATTATCTGATGCTCTTCTGTAACTCCAACCCTGCTCAGGGAAAGTTACACCTCTCGTTGCCTGTCGACAGTACAGGCGCTGTTTTCCTTGCACTTTATAATGCCAATGGCGTGGAGCTCATCGACTCTGTCACGGTACCTGTCTTGGGTGCTGACGAGAGTTATGCGCGTATCGACGGCCAATGGACAGTATGTGGAGTGGGGGATGCTACACCAGGTCACGACAACAAGGTTCAATCGAATGCCGCAAAGGGAAAGATTGAGCAGTTCAAGGACAGAGACCCGCATGGTTTCGCTATGGCTATCATGGCCATGGGTATCGTGTTCCTTTGCCTGTCGCTGTTGTGGATCTTCTTCACGATCTTCGGTATGGTGATGCGCCATATTGATACAGCGAAGAAGGTGGCCAACAAACAACCCATCAAGCCTATCACCAAGACTGTTGAGAAGACTGCCGAGATTGGTCGCATGACCAGCAATATCCTTCAGGAAGGATTCGACAAGAAGGGTATCGACATGGAGGTCTATATGGCTGTCATCGGCATGGCTATCCGCCAATATGAGGATGATGTCCACGATGTGGAGAGTGGTATCATCACCATTAATCCCAAGGATACTGATTGGGACGATGAGTACAGTCAGATGACACATCTGCACAACCCGTTCCTCCCGCTCGACCACAACGCACCAATTATTCCTACAACCCCCGAATTATACTAAACCTATGAACAAGTATCAATATAAAGTAAAAGGCGTAGACTACGAAGTAGAAATCGCCGAGGTAGAAGGCAATATCGCTAAAGTAAACGTAAATGGCATCCCCTTCGAGGTGGAACTGCAGAAGCCCATCAATGCGGCTAAGCATCCCACGATGACTGCGCCAAAGGTACAGGCTCCTCAGTCTGCTGCTGCAAAGCCTGATGCCCCTCAAACTGCAACAGAAACGCCTGCAGCCCAGCCTGCTGCAGCAGGTGCTGGTCATGCCATCAAGGCTCCTCTGCCTGGTACCATCACGGATATCCGTGTGGAGTTGGGCCAGCAGGTGAATGCTGGTGATATTGTGCTGGTGCTCGAGGCTATGAAGATGCAGAACAACATCGAAGCCGAAGCCACTGGAAAGATTGCTTCTATCTTGGTGAAACCTGGTGATACGGTGATGGAAGGCTCCGTGCTGCTGACAATTGGATGATTGTCAATTATGAATTATGAATTGTGAATTATGAATTGATAATTATGTTCCAGTTTATCATCGACAATTTCAACGAGTTTCTCACCTATACAGGCTTTGCTAATGCCTCGGTGGGTAACTTGATTATGATAGTAGTGGGAGCTATCTTTATCTATCTTGCCATCAAGAAAGATTTCGAGCCGCTTCTGCTGGTGCCCATCGGTCTGGGTATTATTCTTGGAAATATCCCCTTCCGTGCTGATGCCGGTTTGGAGATTGGACTCTATGAGGATAACTCCGTGCTGAATATCTTCTATCAGGGTGTGCGTCAAGGATGGTATCCGCCACTCATCTTCCTGGGTATTGGTGCCATGACGGACTTCTCGGCCCTGCTGGCTAATCCCAAGTTGATGCTCATTGGTGCTGCTGCACAGTTTGGTATCTTCGGTGCCTATATGTTGGCGTTGGCAATCGGATTTGAGCCTAATCAGGCTGCAGGTATCGCCATCATCGGTGGTGCCGATGGTCCTACTGCCATCTTCCTCTCTTCGAAGCTGTCGCCCAACCTCATGGGAGCTATTGCCGTGTGTGCCTATAGCTATATGGCTCTGGTGCCCCTGATTCAGCCCCCTCTGATGCGTTTGCTCACCACTAAGAAGGAGCGCGTCATTAAGATGAAACCCTCGCGTCAGGTCAGTCAGACCGAACGTATCCTGTTCCCCATCATCGGACTCCTTATTACCACCTTCATTGTGCCTTCAGCTCTGCCCCTGTTGGGTATGCTGTTCTTTGGTAACCTGCTGAAGGAAAGTGGTAAGACCACCCGTCTGGCAAAGACTGCTGGCAATGCACTCAACGATATCGTGGTGGTGCTGCTGGGTCTCACCGTGGGCTGCTCTACGCAGGCCAGCGAGTTCCTGACGTGGAATACTGTTTTCATCTTCCTCATCGGCGCATTCGCCTTTGCTGTTGCTACAGCCAGTGGCGTTTGCTTCGTGAAGTTTATGAACCTGTTCTTGCCTAAGGATAAAAAACTGAATCCCCTGATTGGCAATGCAGGTGTGAGTGCTGTTCCTATGGCTGCTCGTATCTCCAACAACTTGGGTTTGGAGTACGACCGTCATAACTTCCTGCTGATGCACGCCATGGGTCCCAATGTGGCTGGCGTCATCGGTTCTGCTGTTGCGGCAGGTGCTCTGCTGGGCTTCCTGTCGTAATGCGTTTGAAATAGATATATGAGAAAAGAGTGTCGAATCGCAATACTTCTGACGAGCATCCTCATTGTGATGGCGTCGTGCTCCAGCACCAAATATGTGCCCGAAGGTGAGTATCTTCTTAATAAGGTAAAGGTAAGTACCGAAGGAGAGTATCGCGATTTGAACACTCTTTCTTTACGTTCCTACGTGCGCCAGACGCCCAACCAGCGCTGGTTCTCATTGTTCAAGTTGCCTCTGGCCACCTATTCTCTTTCTGGACGAGACTCTTCGCTCTGGATTAACCGCATGCTGAAGAATATGGGTGAGCCGCCTGTCATCTACGACAGCACCCTGACACAACGCACCTTGGGAGACCTGACCCAGCAACTGCGAAACGAAGGCTTTCTCAATGCCCGTGTCAAGGCTGTTGAGAAGAGACATGGCAAGAAGGTGGACATGACCTACCTCTTGCAGCCTGGCGAGCCCTATTTCGTACATCGTATTGACTACGATATTCAGGACTCCAGTATAGCACACATCCTGTCTGTGCAGGACTCCACCAAGCGTCTTCTTAATGCAGGTATGAAGTTTGATGTCTCTCGTCTGGATGCAGAGCGCAAACGCATCACCACACTTCTTTCCGATAGTGGCTATTACCGTTTTCATAAGGATTATATCACCTATCTGGCCGACACCCTTCCTGGTTCGCGTCTGATAGATCTCACCCTCCGACTCATGGGTTACAGGCAGGCCGATATGACGACCGTGCCCCACACGCGTTACTGGATGCGCGATATCAACTATACGAGTGGCGATGTCAACGACTCGCGTATCCATTTGCGCCGACATGTGCTCGAGGAGTGTACCCACCTGAAATCGGGTAGCACCTATTCGGCTACTGGCCTGCAGAATACCTACAACCATTTTGGACGTATGCAGGCTGTGAAGTATACCAATATCACCTTTACCCAGGTGCCCGATGCCGACTCACTCGACTGCGTCGTGCAGTTGCAGACCAACAAGGCTTCCACCATCAGCTTCCAGCCTGAGGGTACTAACACCGCAGGCGATCTGGGTGCAGCAGCATCACTCACTTATCAGAACCGCAACCTGTTTCGTGGTAGTGAGGTGCTGAGCATTCAGTTGCGTGGTGCCTATGAAGCCATCAAGGGACTGGAGGGCTATTCCAACCAGGATTTCGTGGAGTATAGTGCGGAGGCTCGTTTGCAGTTCCCCCGTTTCATCTCTCCCTTTATCAACCAGCGTATTCGTCAGACGGTGGATGCGGCCAGTGAGGTGTCCCTGCTGTATGACCTGCAGAACCGTCCCGAGTTCCACCGCCGACTCCTTTCTGCAGCCTGGCGCTACAAGTGGAGCTTCCCTCATCGCAGCGATCGTTTTCAGTTTGATGTCCTCGACCTGAACTACGTCTTCATGCCTTGGATCTCGGATACGTTCCGTTCGCTCTACCTGGATAACGACAACACGAGCAACGCTTTCCTGCGATATAACTATGAGGACCTCTTTATTGCCAAGATAGGATTTGGCTATTCGTGGTCTAAGAACAATACGGCCTTCAAGACCAATGTCGAGACGTCGGGCAACCTGCTTTCTCTGGGCGCCAAGACCTTTGGTGCCGAGAAGGACGACCAGGGCCATTACCGCCTTTTTGATATCGCCTTTGCCCAGTATGCCAAGTTTGACGTTGACCTGAGTCATTCGTTCCGCATTGACCAGAACAACCAGTTGGTGCTGCATATGGGCTTTGGCATTGCCTATCCCTATGGCAACTCCAATGTGCTGCCCTTCGAGAAACGTTATTTCTCTGGTGGCGCCAATAGTGTGCGTGGATGGACGGTGCGCTCACTGGGTCCTGGTAAATACAAGGAGAAGGATGGCCGCATCAATTTCATTAACCAGACGGGTGACATGAAACTCGACCTCAATGCCGAGTATCGCACCAAACTCTTCTGGAAGTTCAGTGGTGCCCTCTTTGTCGATGCCGGTAATGTGTGGACCCTTCGCGACTATGAGGCCCAACCTGGCGGACAGTTCCATTTCAATACGTTCTACGAACAGTTGGCAGCAAGCTATGGTTTGGGTCTCCGTCTGAATTTCGACTACTTCATTCTGCGTTTCGATATGGGTATGAAGGCTGTTAATCCCGCCTTCGAGATTGAGGACGATGAGCATTATCCCATCATCCATCCTCGCTTGAGTCGCGATTTCGCCTTTCATTTCGCAGTAGGAATGCCGTTCTGAGTACGATTACCTGAATTCTATAGACAATATATAATGTTACGATTCATATCATTTGGAAGTGGAAGCAGTGGCAACTGCTATTTATTATATACTGATACCGATGCCCTCATCATTGATGCGGGCGTAGGCATCAGGACGCTGAAGAAGCATTTCCGCGACTATGGCTTGAGTATGTCAAAGGTGCGTCGTGTGCTGATAACCCACGACCATGCTGATCATATCAAGTGTGTGGGCAGCATGAGTCACGAGCTCCAGGTGCCCATCTATGCCACCCAGATTGTGCATAATGGTATTGACCGCAACTATTGCGTGGCTCGCAAGGTGGATGCCTCGCTTCGTCGCTATGTGGAGCCAGGCGTTACGTTGCAGATGGGCGAGTTTACGGTGACGCCTTTCACCGTTCCCCACGACAGTAGTGATAATGTGGGTTATTTCATTGAGGCTGACAACACCACCTTCTGTCTGATGACGGATGTAGGTCGTGTTACCGAAGAGATGGAATCCTTTATTGGTCGTACACAGTATCTGGTTATCGAGGCCAATCACGACAAGGAGATGCTGCAGCAAGGACCTTATCCGCAGTTCCTCAAAGACCGTATCGTCAGTGGATCAGGTCACCTCAACAACGAACTCTGTGGCGAGGCCATCGCCAAGAATATGACAGAGAAGCTGCGCTATGTGTGGCTGTGCCATCTCTCTGAGGAGAACAATCATCCCGAACTGGCTCGCAAGACCATTGAGACCGTCCTTCGTTCCTATGGTATTGTGGCAGGCAAGGACTTCGGACTCGAGGTTCTCAAACGCACCAAACCAACAGGTATCTTCGAGCTCAAATAAGAAGAGGTTTCGTACCAAATAAGAAAGGCATCCTGCGAGAACAGGATGCCTTTTCTGTTGTGCCGATATAAAACGTTGCTACATAAAAGAAGGACACCCGATTGGCATCGGATGTCCTTTTTATTATCAGATAGGATGGGGGAGATTACTCGCCCTTCTCCATCTGAGCCTTCAGATTGGCCAGAACGTCCAGGTCACCCAGAGTGGTGCTAGCTGCTACGTTCTCAATCTTAGGAGTATCGTCCTTCTTGGCAGTACGAGTCTTCTTAGCTGCAGCCTTCTCCTCACGCTTCGGATCCTCGAAGGTGCGGCTGTGGCTCAGGATGATGCGCTTGCTGTCCTTGTTGAACTCGATCACCTTGAACTCGAGCTCCTCACCCTGCTGGGCCTGTGAGCCGTCCTCCTTAACGAGGTGCTTAGGAGTAGCGAAGCCCTCAACGTTCTCCTCGAGAGAAACAACGGCGCCCTTCTCCAGAACCTCAGTGATCTTACCGGTGTGTACAGAACCTACGGTGTACTTCTCCTCGAAGACATCCCAAGGATTGTCCTCCAGCTGCTTGTGACCGAGGCTCAGACGACGGTTCTCCTTGTCGATGTCGAGAACGACAACGTCAATCTGCTCACCAACCTTAGTGAACTCAGAGGGGTGCTTCACCTTCTTAGTCCAGCTCAGGTCGCTGATGTGGATCAGACCGTCAACACCTTCCTCCAGCTCTACGAATACGCCGAAGTTAGTGAAGTTGCGAACCTTAGCGGTGTGCTTGCTGCCGATGGGGTACTTCACCTCGATAGCCTCCCAGGGATCTTCCTTCAGCTGCTTGATGCCGAGAGACATCTTGCGCTCCTCGCGGTCGAGAGTCAGGATAACTGCCTCTACCTCGTCGCCTACCTTCATGAACTCCTGAGCGCTGCGCAGGTGCTGGCTCCAAGACATCTCAGAAACGTGGATCAGACCCTCAACACCGGGCTGAACCTCAACGAATGCACCGTAGTCGGCGATAACGACTACCTTACCCTTGATGTGGTCACCAACCTTGAGGTTAGCATCCAGAGCATCCCAGGGGTGAGGAGTGAGCTGCTTCAGACCGAGAGCGATACGCTTCTTCTCCTCATCGAAGTCGAGGATAACAACGTTGATCTTCTGGTCGAGCTCTACAACCTTCTTGGGATCGTCTACGCGGCCCCAGCTCAAGTCTGTGATGTGGATCAGTCCGTCTACACCACCGAGGTCTACGAATACACCGTAAGAAGTGATGTTCTTGACAGTACCCTCGAGAATCTGACCCTTCTCCAGGCGAGAGATGATCTCCTGCTTCTGGGCCTCGAGCTCCTGCTCGATGAGGGCCTTGTGACTTACAACCACGTTGCGGAACTCCTGGTTGATCTTCACGATCTTGAACTCCATAGTCTTACCAACGAACTGGTCGTAGTCGCGTATGGGGTGAACGTCAATCTGGCTACCGGGCAGGAAGGCCTCGATACCAAATACGTCAACGATCATACCACCCTTCGTGCGGCACTTGATGTAGCCCTGTACAATCTCCTGTGCCTCGAGAGCCTCGTTCACGCGATCCCAAGCCTTGCTCAGGCGAGCCTTCTTGTGAGAAAGCACCAGCTGGCCCTTCTTGTCCTCAGCGGTCTCCACGTAAACTTCTACTACGTCACCCTCTTTCAGCTCGGGGTTGTAGCGGAACTCTCCTGCGGGGATGATACCGTCGCTCTTGTAGCCAATGTTAACGACTACTTCCTTCTTGTCAACCGAGATGACTTTACCCTCAACCACCTGATGATCGGCTACCTTGTTCAGGGTCTCATCGTAGGCCTTGTCAAGCTCTTCTTTGCTGATGTTGGCCACGGTGCCATTTTCAAACTCGTCCCAGTTGAAGTCCTGCAACGGCTGAACGTTCTTTGTTAATTCTGACATAAAATTAATTGTCGCCCTTTAGTGGGCATTTTTGTTGTCTGAACAGACGTTTATCAGACATTTTAATGGGTTAATATTGATAGGCGTCAGCGCCTGTTCTGCCACCTATTTCCCCGTTTGGGGCACAAAACGGGTGCAAAGGTACTCAAAATCTTTGGAAATGAGCATCTTGCACCTTATATATATGCAAAATTTTAAGATTCTTTAAGTGTTTTAGTTCTTTCGACATCAGATTTTGTTGATATCGACATAGCCGTGAGTGACGGCATAGATGGTTAGCGCCGATACGCTCTTCAGTCCCAACTTGTCCATGATGTTGCGTCGGTGAGTTACGACGGTGGCCAGTCCGATGTTCAGTTTGTCGGCAATCTCTTTGTTGATATACCCTTGTGCAATGAGTGACATCACCTCGATTTCTCTGTCGCTCAGAATCTTCTGACTCAGGATTTTCGGCATGGGCGGCAGGTTTCTGCCGTCGCTGTGTCCCATCTGCTGTAGCGTCAGTAGCTGGCGCACCAGTTCACTTTCTGGCACGTTGATGCAGATAGAATGAAACTCAGCCAGTTGACTGCTGCCTCCCAGAGATAGTGTCAGCACGATGGTCTTGCGTTGATGCTGACTGAAGAACGCACGGTTCTCCAGTACGATGTTCATCGCCACGAAGTAGTGCATATACTGTTCGGGTTTGTTGGCCATGAGTTCCGTCATGGTGCCGTAGGTATCTACGGTCATAATGGGCATTACCGTTTGCAGCAACTGCTTCAGTCCCAGCACCGAAAGGGTGTTGGCATCGATAATGGCTATTTTGGGACGACCTTGGTTCATTTGGTGTGCAAAGGTACAACGTTTTTGTGATATACACAACACTTTTTTGTCGAATTATATTAGACAAATGGCCAAATAAGGGTTAATAATAATTAAATATGCGAGATTATAAGTGTTATTTACACCTTGTTTCAATAAATATTCGTATATTTGCACAGTGTTTTTCATGGTATTAGATTATTAAGGTTAATTTCGAAGATTGATTGTCGTGAGACAAACAATCTTCCCCTACAAACCAATTTTTTTATAATTGGTACGAAAAAGGGAGCCTGAGAAGGTTCCCTTTTTCCTTGGAGTTTATCGAAAAATAGTTTGTTTCTTTAGCTTACTCTTCTGTGGCAGTATTCTCTGGTGTATAATAGCCCGACATATCAATCGTCTTAAACTCGAAGTCCTGGTTCCCCAGATATTTCACGTCAAAGTGCACCTTGCCGTCCTTCGACTGGGTGTAGAGCTTCTTCATCTTCAGGAACTTCTTTTCCAGTTTGGCTCGCTTGGTATTAGCCACCACGATGCAGGTGCGGTTTTTCAGGCCCTGCTTCTTGAGGTATTCGCGCAACTGCTGAGAATAGAGAGCCCTGACGTCCAGTTCCTTGTGTTTCTTTTCCACCCACACATTGTTCAGCTCCTGGATATTGGTGAAATAGATGATAGAGTCGTTAAACGAGGCAGCCATACCGAAGATATACATCTTTGGTGTGACCACTTTCTTGGCACTAGCTGTGGTGGCCATTCCGAGGGCCATGACAGCAAAGAGGATAAATGCTATTTTTTTCAATGTTCTTATGATGTTTTGTTCTTTTCTACTTCGGGTCATTGCCCCAGATACGATTTCAGAATCTTGTTGTTCGTCGTGTCGCGCAGGTGTCTGATGGCCTTCTCCTTGATCTGTCTGACGCGTTCGCGTGTCAGATTGAACTTCGAGCCAATCTCCTCGAGAGTCATCTCGGGCTGATTGATGCCAAAGAATGCCTCGATGATGCTGCGTTCGCGTTCGTTGAGTCCTTCGAGAGCCTTGTTGATTTCCAGTCTGAGAGATTCGACGAACAGTTGTTTGTCGGCCGAAGGTGCATCGTCGTTCACCAGTACGTCGAGCAGCGAGTTCTCGTCGCTGTCAGTAAAGGGAGCGTCCACCGACACATGTTTGCCACTGATGTTGATGGCCTCGTCGATCTTGTCCTCAGGCAGGTCTATGCGCTCTGAAATCTCCTCAACAGAGGGTCGTCGTTCGTTCTCCTGTTCAAAGCGGCTCAGCAGTTTATTGATCTTGTTGACAGAGCCCACCTGGTTCAGGGGCAGTCTCACGATTCTGCTTTGCTCGGCTATGGCCTGCAGGATGGATTGTCTAATCCACCATACGGCATAGGAGATGAACTTAAAACCACGAGTCTCGTCAAACTTCTCTGCGGCCTTGATAAGTCCGAGGTTACCCTCGTTGATCAGGTCAGGAAGTGAGAGTCCCTGGTTCTGGTATTGTTTGGCCACGCTGACCACAAACCTCAGGTTTGCCTTGGTCAGTCGTTCCAATGCTTTCTGGTCGCCATTGCGTATGCGTGCCGCCAGTTCCACTTCTTCTTCGATAGAGATCAGTTCTTCTTTTCCAATCTCCTGAAGGTACTTCTCGAGAGCCTCGCTCTCTCGGTTGGTAATAGATTTGGTAATCTTTAGTTGTCTCATCGCTGCGGTAGTAGTTTACAGTCTAGTGTGCAAAGATAAGATAAAATGATGAAACAACCAAAAAAAAAGCGCAGATTCTTGTAAAAATGCAAGAATCTGCGTCAATTTTATTAGTCATTCTGCAGTTGAACCACGAAATAACCGCGTTTTCCTGTTGGGAAGAGACCCTTGATGATGAGCACGGGTTCCTTGGATGTCGAGGCATCCTTGACGGCATCCTGCAGGTCCTCGATGGTCTTCATGTCCTCGTCGTTGACACGCTGGATGATGAATCCCTTGGGCACGCCAGCCTCCTTCATCTTACCGCAGTTGACCTTGATGACCTCCAGTCCGTAAGAAATCTCCAGCTGCTCCTTCTGAGCCTTGGTGATTTCGCGGAAGTCGGCACCCAGCACGTCGAGGTCGGCATTCTTCACCACCTTGGTGTTACCCTGCTCGTTGCGCAGCGTCACTGTCTTGGTCTGCTTCCTCTTGTTGTGCAGATAGGTCAGCGTGATCTTGTCGCCAGGACGTTTCTGGGCGATGATGCCCGAGAGGTCGCCAAATTTCGTCACCTTCTGTCCATCGACCTCGGTGATGATGTCACCCTTCTCGATGCCAGCCTCCGATGCAGCGCTGCCGTCAACGACCTCGCCTACATAGATACCCTCCATGGTGCCATAGTCAATGGGCTCTTTGCCCTCTTCCTTCTCCAGGTCCACCTGCGTCTTCACGTCGCGTCCGCTGATGCCAATCATGGCACGCTGTACGGTACCGAATTTCTTGAGGTCTTCCACCACCTTGTTCATCATCGTTGTAGGAATGGCGAAGCCGTAGCCACTATATGAACCCGTCTGCGAATAGAGCATAGCGTTGATGCCCACCAGTTCGCCGTTGGTGTTGACCAGTGCGCCGCCGCTGTTGCCGGCATTGATGGCCGCATCCGTCTGGATGAAGCTCTCCACGCCGTTGGCACCCAGAGTACGTGCCTTAGCCGAGATGATACCCGCTGTCACCGTGTTGTTCAGTCCCAGGGGGTTGCCGATGGCCAGCACCCATTCGCCCACCTTCACGTTGTCGCTGTTGGCAATGCGGATGGCAGGCAGGTTCTTGCCGTCAATCTTGATTAGTGCCAGGTCTGTCGTTTTGTCAGTACCGATGATGCGTGCCGAGTACTCCTTGTTGTCGTGCAGCGTCACTGTCAGTTCGTCAGCGCCGTCCACCACGTGGTTGTTGGTCACGATATAGCCATCCGTCGAGATGATGACACCCGATCCTGTGGCAGTGCGCTTAGGTGTCTGCACCTGCTGCTTGCGAGTGCCGCCCTGTCCGCGCTGTCCGCGTCCGAAGAATCCTCCGAAGGGGTCGCTGAAGAAATCGTCGAAGGGGTCGCTCTGCACCTCAACGGTCTGGATTTTTGAGTTCTGCACATATTTAATATGTACTACTGTTGGCAGCGCTTTTTCTGCTGCATAGGTCAGGTCTACAGGCTGTACTGCTGTAGCCGTTGACAATTCCTGAACTTCTGGTTCCTGGGGTTCTGCCTTGATTTCGCAGAACGATGCTACCGAGAAAACGATGGCAGTCACGCTGAGCGCGGATACTGCATAGTTAGCAATCTTTTTCATGTTCCTATTGTTGTTGTGTGTTAAAAATTCGATTTCGTTTTATTCTTTTGATGCAAATATATGTTCAAAGTTTATGAAACTGACAAATTGTCGGTTATTTTTCTCTCATTTTAACATTTCACTTCCGCTGTTTAAAATCTGTTTGCGTCTGGGCTCTCAATTTTTACATTCGTTTAATGAATTAAATTAAAATAAAATTATGGCATAATTGAAAAAAATATCGTACCTTTGCAGGCTGAAAGCACTGTCCCGGCTTGTCGCTGGCGTTTCTGAAAGGAGAGGCGAGAGGAAAGTCCGGGCGGCACAGGGCGCTCCACTTCCGAAAATAGAAGCAGTTGGTGACAGCTGGTTAGGGGAGAAGAGAATGACCGCCTCGCTTGTCGGGGTAAGGGTGAGAAGGTGGTGTAAGAGACCACCAGGCAGCGGGTGATCGCTGTGCTGTTCCCACTGGAGGCCGCAAGTTCATGTATACCATCGCCATGTTAGGGTTGCCCGCCCGATTCCCTTGGGATGCGATGGAGGGTAGAACGCTAGAGACGCGCGGTGACGTGCGTAGTAGATAAATGACAGGCGCCAGTTTTTCTGGTACAGAACCCGGCTTATAGGGGCAATGCTTTCTTTTTTATATTTATTACTAATCGAACGATGAACTTTAGTAAACTGAAAGATATCTACCAGGTAGTTGTCCGCACTGCCTTTTTGGCAGTCCGCTTCTTCACCACCAAGCGCGTGCTCAACCAGGCCTCTGCGCTTACCTATTCCACGCTTCTTGCCATTGTGCCCATCCTCGCTGTGGTCTTTGCCATAGCCCGCGGTTTTGGCTATAATAAATATATAGAGGTGTGGTTTCGCGACTCCTTCTCGTCTCAGCCCCAGGTTGCCGAGACGATGATTGGCTTTGTCAACAGCTATCTGGTTCATACCAAGAGCGGCATCTTCCTCGGTGTCGGTCTGGTGTTCATGCTCTATACGGTGATGATGCTGGTCAGCAACATCGAGATGACCTTCAACTCCATCTGGCAGGTCAAGAAGAAGCGCAGCATCTTCCGCACCATCACCGACTATCTGGCCATGTTCTTTCTCTTTCCCATTGTCATTGTGGTGTCGTCGGGTCTCAGCATCTTCCTTGCCACGATGGCCAATTCCATGACCGACTTCCTCCTTTTGGGCCATGCCGTGCGAGTGTTTATCGACCTCACCCCTTATGTCCTCATGTCGCTCATGTTCATGGGGCTCTACGTCTTTATGCCCAACACCCATGTCAAGTTCAAGAACGCCATTGTGCCAGGCATCCTCTCAGGTATCGCCATGCAGCTCGTCCAGTTCTTCTATATCCACTCTCAGATGTGGGTCACCGGCTACAACGCCATCTACGGATCGTTTGCCGCCCTGCCCCTGTTCATGCTGTGGGTGCAGATATCGTGGACCATCTGCCTCTTTGGTGCCGAACTGACCTATACCTCCCAGAATCTCGACTATTACGACTATGAGGCCAACACCGACAATATCAGCCATCGCTATCAGATGCTGCTTGCCGCCATCCTCATGTCGCGTGTCTGCCGAGCCTTTGCCGATGGCAAGACAGCACCCACTGCCGACGACCTGCGCGACCAGACCGGCATACCCATCCGTGTGGTTAACGACCTGCTCTATAAACTCTGTGAAGCCCGTCTGGCCCTCGAGGTGTCGCCCGACGAGAAAGGCGAGGCCTCTACCTATGTGCCTGCCGAGAGTCTCGACAATCTCAGCGTGGGCGTGATGATCGACCGTTTGGAGGCCCAGGGCCATTGGGATCTCGAGCTGCCCGTCAGTCGTCTGCTGACCAAAGAGTGGGGCAGTGCCGTCTCCATGCGCTCCGACTATCTCAATCGCGCCAGCACCATCCGTCTCGAGGATATCGCGCTGTAACCTTCCTGTTACTGCAGCGTGATGCCCATCAGTTTGCTGCCAAATATGAAATTACGAACACTTATAGCAATATTGATTATGATGACTTCGTGTAAAGGACAAACACGTGAGCCAGTGGTGCGCCCTGCCACCCAGGCTGACCGTTTCTATACGGGAGACCCCAAGGAACTGAGTGAAGAGGTGGATAGCCTGCTTTCAATGCATAATTCTCAATGCATCATGCATAATGATGTGGCTGCTATCATTGTGCCCCATGCAGGCTATTATTTCTCTGGCAATGTGGCTGCGTCTGCCTATATGACGCTGGATACCAAGACGCCGTATAAACGCATCTTCCTGCTGGGCCCCAGCCATCATGAATGGCTCGATGGTGCCTCCGTCAATAGCGAGGCCGACTATTACGCCACGCCTTTGGGACAAGTGAAGGTGGACCGTGAGATGGCTCAGCAGCTGATAGATGCCGATAGCGTGTTTACATACAAGCCCTCTGCCCATGAAAGTGAGCACTGTCTGGAGGTGCAGCTGCCTTTCCTGCAGCGCCGTTTTGAGGAAGTGCCTCCCATCGTACCTATCATTATCTCAACCAACGACTATCACAAGCTCAAGCGGATGGCCGAAATCTTAAAACCCTATTTCACGGACGAAAACCTCTTTGTCATCAGTAGCGACTTCTCCCACTATCCCACCTATGATGATGCCTGCGAGGTGGACGCCATAACAGGTAAAGCCATTGAAACGGGCGATGTGGTGGCGTTTATCAAGGCCATCGAGACCAATGCCCAGCGAGGCATCCGCAAGCTGGCAACCAGTGCCTGTGGCGAGTTTGCCATTATCACATTGATGATGATGCTCGACGACAGTTACTCGGTGAAGCATATCATGTATCAGAACTCAGGCGATATCGACGACCACGATCACAGCCGAGTGGTGGGCTATCACTCATTTGCAATTCTTCGCAGCGGACAGACACGGACGAACACGGACTTTGTGCTCTCCGAAGCGGACAAGAAGATGCTGAAGGATATCGCCCTGCAAAGCATCAAGGACTCCCTCAACGGCAAGTCTGAGTCAGTCCGTGTTAGTCCGCTGCAAAAATATCCCATGAACGGCAAGTCTGAGTCAGTCCGCGTTAGTCCGCTGCAAAAATATCCCATGAACGGCAAGTCTGAGTCAGTCCGTGTTAGTCCGCTGCAAAAATATCCCATGCTCAGCAAGAAGTGCGGCGCCTTCGTCTCCCTTCACAAGCACGGCAGACTGCGTGGCTGTATCGGGCACTTTGGCGAGGACTACCCCCTCCATGAGATTGTGGCAGAGATGGCCCGTGCCGCCGCCTTCGAAGACCCCCGTTTTATGCCTGTGACCAGAGACGAACTCGACGATATCGATATCGAGATATCCGTGCTTACCCCCATGCGTCGCATCCAGAGTCTCGACGAGTTTCAGCTGCATCGTCACGGCATCTACATCAAGAAAGGACGCAGAAGCGGCACGTTCCTTCCCCAGGTGGCCGACGAGGTGAACTGGAGCAAGGAGGAGTTCGTGGGTCATTGCTCTCAGGACAAGGCCGGTCTGGGATGGGATGGCTGGCGCGATGCCGAACTCTACGTTTACGAAGCAATCGTATTTTAGCGAACACGGATTCCACGGATTTTACGGATGAAAGAGTGCAGGTATTATCAGAAGTTGGAGGGTGGGGCAGTCGAGTGTCAGCTCTGTCCGCACCACTGCCATATTGCCGATGGAAAGACAGGCCGCTGTCGCAGTCGGCGCAATGATGGCGGTATCCTTCTTAGCGAGGTCTATGCCAAGCCCTGTTCCCTGGCCATCGACCCCATCGAGAAAAAGCCGCTCTACCATTTCCATCCTGGCACACAGTGCCTCTCTCTCGCCTGCACAGGTTGTAACTTCCGTTGTCTGAACTGTCAGAATCACGATATCTCACAGGCATTGCCCACCGATGTCCCTTACTATGATCTGTCGCCCGAGGCACTCGTTGCTCTTTGCCAGAAACACCATTGCCCTGGCATTGCCTATACCTACACCGAGCCACTTACCTATATCGAATATATCACGGACTGTGCCCGCCTGGCTCATGAGGCAGGCCTTTGGAATATCCTCGTCACGGCGGGATACGTCTGTCAGCAGCCCCTCCACGACCTGCTCCCTTATCTCGATGCCGCCAATGTAGACCTCAAGTCC
Organism: uncultured Prevotellaceae bacterium; assembly: GCA_902788605.1. Lineage (GTDB taxonomy): Bacteria > Bacteroidota > Bacteroidia > Bacteroidales > Bacteroidaceae > Prevotella. The sequence goes on from CADAKX010000028.1 coordinate 37,354, forward strand.
TTCAGCGATGATATCTACATGCACGTCAGTGGCGGACATCTTCAGCCCGTCCTCGATACCATTGTTGCCATGCGCGATGCAGGCGTATGGCTCGAAATCACCAATCTCCTGATTCCTGGCGTCAACGACGATATGGACATGATACGCCAGATGTGTCGTTGGTTAAGAGAAAACCACCTGGCTGAGGCTCCCCTGCATTTCAGTCGCTTCTTCCCTCGCTACCAGATGCAAGATATACCGCCAACACCCCTGCATACCCTTCAAGAAGCCAAGCGTATTGCCGAGGCCGAAGGCATCATGCATGTGTATCTGGGGAATGTGTAAATTCCCTCTTTGGTAGCAAGACGCTCGCCTGTCCCTTCTGTACTGAACAAAATATTTGGGAAGTTTAGAAAAACAATAATCGGGCGAGCCACGTGTTGTGACTCGCCCATTTTGCTCGTGGAGTTTTTAACGTACAGTCTATCCTCGCACCTCGTACCTCGAAACTACCCTCGCACCTCCGCACCCCCGCACCTCCGTACCTTCGAATTTTACACTCCCATGCAGCTGGTGGTGCCCAGCGTGGTGAGGATTGCTGTGATGATGCTTGCAAGAATCTGCAAGAGTGTCTTTACGCCTTCTTTCTTCATAGTCGTTTAGTTTTTAAGGTTAAAATTTCATTTTGACTTTTCTCTCGCTCAGCCATTCATGCAAGCATGATGGCGTTCGCTTAATCGAAAAGTTAATACTTAGATTAGGTTTTTGATTAGAGGTGAGGGCCTCAGCCATCAGCCTTCAGCCCTCTTCCTTCAGCCATCAGCCTTCAGCCCTCAGCCATCAGCCCTCAGCCATCAGCCTTCAGCCCTCACTAATCGTTTTCGTTTCCGCCGCCTGAGGGTGGGGTGGTGCCGCCCTGGTTCTCATTGCCGCCCTGGTTCTGGCTGCCACTACCATTTTCGTTTTGGTTTTGGTTTTCGTTACCAGACGCTCCGCTCTCTTCGCCCGTCAGCTCGCTATACAGCTGGGTACTGAGGGTTGCGCCCTGGCGCATGGCCGAAGCCTTATAGACTGACTTCTTGCTCTGGTCGGCCAGGAACGAGATGCCCAGTCGGGTGACGGCATCGTTGGCGCTGAAATCCTTGGCGTTGTCGACGCCCTTCGAGCTGAGCCTTCACCTTGTAGCCATCGGCCAGCATCTCCTGCATGCAGGTCTTGAGCTTGGTGATGACACCGATGACGACATCCTCGGTATACACAGAGCCGTGCTTCATGATGTGCTCGGCCATGTCAGCCAGGCTCAGCGTGCCTCGATAGATAATCTTACCGTAGGTCTTCTGCACCTGCTGGCGCTGCTCACCCTTCTTACCAACGATCACTTTACGTTCCACTTTCTTAATTTCAATTGTTCCCATAGTTTTGTTTTTGTGTTAAGTTAATAATTTTGTTTTTGTGTTGTTTGTGCCATTTTGAGCG
>CADAKX010000029.1 GCA_902788605.1 uncultured Prevotellaceae bacterium
AAATATCTAAAAAAATATAGATATTATTTGTTTATCTAAAAAATAATAGATATATTTGCCGACGATTTAAAGATAGAAATGCTTATGGTAGCAACGATTTCTGCTGATATAGTGCGCTCAACCTCGCTTGCTACAGGTGATTTGATTAACCTGCGTAAGAGGTTGAGGGGACTTCTTAATGATTTTGAGAAAGATTATGGTGGCTTTTGGGCCCGAATAGTTAGGGGAGATAGCATAGAATGCTTTGTTCCTGAATATGGATATGCGCTTAGGATTGCCATTTTAATCAAATTGTTTGTTAAGATGCAGGTAAGCGGTGTGGATTGTGACGAGGAATTACAGAAGTATGGGATCCGATTCTCGATAGGTGTCGGTGATATCAAATATGCCGATAAGCATGAAGATATTATTGATGGGGAGGCTATATATATGTCGGGAAGAAACCTGGATGTGATCAGTGGGAAGGGTAACGTGTTTACGGCCTTCCAGATAAAGGATACTCCTGAGTCTTTTTGTAATTTGTTAGATTCGTATGTGGCGCTGCTGAGTAATATTGTTGATTCGTATTCGGCTAAACAGGCAGAGGTGGTATTCTACAAACTATTGGGCTTTAGAGAGATAGAGATTAGTGAGAAACTTGGTATCTATCAGTCGTCAGTTAATACGAGGTCGACAAAAGCTCAGTGGGGGCTGGTTAATACGGCGATTAAGGATTTTGAGGATTTAACGTATAAGAATATATGTGGTTAGAGTTGTTTTTGTGTCTTATGCTGGCACATCTGGTAGCGGACTTTGTGCTGCAGAGTAATAAGGTGTGCAAGGATAAGGCTGAGAAGAAATGGAAGTGTTGGTATCACTATGCGCATGCTTTGATTGAGCGAGCCACTTTGCGATTGATATGTGGAAATCGTATCGGGTATGCCGGAGGAGAAAGCCGGTGGTTTTAATGCTTGGGCATTGATTGGTGATATTGAGCGTTGGCTGATTCTGGTGTTTGTGTTGCTTCAGCGTTATGATGCCATCGGACTGTTGATAGCAGCCAAGTCGATTATCAGGTTTGGTGACAAGGAAACCACTAAGACGGAATATGTGCTTGCCGGTACCCTGATGAGCATTTTCATTGCGGTGCTGGCGGGAGTGATGGTAACGATGGCGAAGTGAGAATGGTGTTAAAATGTTAAATGATAAAATAAAGGCTTCTGTGTGATTGCACACGGAGGCTTTTTTTATGGAGGGGGCAAGTAGACTTTTTGAAAAAAAGTTGAGTTTTGGGTGTAACAATATCTAGTAACCAAGTGCAGCCTTTCTCAGTGTTCCTGTTTTGCGTCTTTCTTCCAGATTGTCATTCAAAATCTGAAGGGCTTTGATTTTGTCGGGAAGGTTGCTGTAGTTTGTGCTTGCGTATCCTATTGGTTCTATTAAGCAGTAGGATTGCCAGTAACAACCAAAGAGTTCAAGGACATTGTATCCAATCATGGTGTAGGCTCCATAGTGACATTAAATTGTTTGAAGGACCTTTCCTGTTCCTCGTAGTACTCATGGTATTGCTGGCCGAAGCTGTTGATGCCATCGAGCGCTTCTGGGGTGAAGATGCTCTCGTATGGAATTCCGAGGGCATGGAAGAAGTTTTCCAGCTCATTCAGACTCTCGCCATTCGCATCGACTAGCGTGTGGAGATACTTCAGGTCGATGATGATAATACGGGCTCCCAAAGGAATGGTTCTGACGCGATATCCTTCAATGTCGCGCTGGAAGTACATTTCGGAGGTGTAGTCGTCACATACGGCTTCGAATCCCAGCGGCTCGAGGATATGCTTGTTCAAGGGGATGAGATATCTGATGGTGTCAGCATTAGATGACTCACCGTTATACACGTCGAACTCCATCTTCTCGTTGTAGAAGTGGCAACCTGTCCGAAGGTTTTTCGGTTTGTTTTGAGTTTTGAGATCTTGCATAGGTTATTTGATATTCTGATTATTTGATTCTAAAGCCTTAATAAAGGCCTCCAGCCTGTCCAGGTTCATGTGAGAGTTTTCTTGTCGGGCTAATTCTGCCTGCTCCTCGTCAGAGGGCTTGTGCTCTCGGAAAATGTTGATGTACTCATTTTGCGAATCGATGTCAACGGATACGATGACATTCTCGTCCACACCATATCCCATACCGTCATCGACGAGGATTCTGGGGTAGATATCCATCAGTGGGGTATTGGATGGAAACTTGATGAAATTGCCATCCTGCTGACCGCCCAGTGCCAGTAGAATCTCACGGAGGTTCATCTTGTACTCCGGCCAGCCCTGAAAGTCGTAACAAACTATGTCTTCAGTTTTTCTCATTGCTTCTGTTCTTTTGAGAGTTCTACTTGCTAGATGATTATTTTATGCATAAAAGAACACCACTCGGACCTTGGCGGGATCGTAGATGAAATCGACTTCGCTGATAAGGAAGTGAATCTTGAACACTTCGGCCATGACGCTTATGTAATCTTCGAGATAGTCATCAAAGGTAGCTCTTGGGGAACGGTAATAATCGTCTTCCTCGACCTCGGCCTTAGTAGTATTGGTCAGCATCTTGATGATTAACTGCATGTTACGGTCGTGAAAGGCATCGGAAAGAAGGGAATAGATTTGCTCCTGACATTTGTCGGCAAATGTTTCGAGTTCGGAAAGCAGGAAGCATTCGGTGCGGACAGGCCAGTCGTAGTGCTCGATATATACTCTGGTCTCATCGCTTAGCTCGCTTTGGACTATCGGGTGACTGATATCGTCGACAGAATACATTGATCCGGGGGAATAAAAGCCAGAGGATGAACGACGCAAGAAGCAATGATGCTTGGTGAGCTTAAGGTCATCAGCAACCAAATCGGGCTGGTTGTAACTACTGTCTTTGTACTTGCTCCATAGCGGCAGCAAGTGCCATTGGTTGTCCTTGTCGATGACTTCGATAAAACGGTGTGCATATACGCCCATAGTTTATTCCTTTCTGTTATAATTCTCAATATTATCTTCCACAATACATTCCTCATTGATGGACCAGGCGGCCCAGGGCTCGATACGGAATTTGTCGAGGGGACGCTTGACTTTTTTGTATTTCAGTTTACCTTCGCTAGAGTAATCGTATTGCCAGGTGTCGAAGTAGGGGATGAGTTCCTCTTTGCCATTGAAGTGGGTACGACAGACCTTGTGGCAAGGCGTGTAGAAAAAGGAGGCGAGGGCATCCCAGCCCAGATAGTCGTCGATGCTCATCATAGGCCAGAAATGGGTGTCTTTCTTCTCGTTGTCGTCTCTCAATGTTGTGGCATATTCGATATGGCCCTCGTTGCTGACGAAAACCTCGATGCGTTCGTATTGCAGGAGTTTTTCCACGGTTTCGATACTGTTCTCGGTGATGAAGGTGAGGAACAGGTCCATCGGACTGTGGATTTCTTTCAAGTAGTGAGGGATGCAGAAGTTGAAATCCTGGAACTGCAGATGCATGGCTATTTCGCGTCGGATGTCCAAGGCATTGTGTTTCTTTTGGGCTTCGGTGAGAACATCCTGACTGTAGCGAACGATGTCCTGCCAATGGGCTGCGGCATAACTGTGTCGGCCCATCGCGTAGTTCTTTGAGAGCCAGATGAGGTCTTGTTCCAAGTAGGTCTCTTTGAGGGTGATAACATCTTTGATTTTCTTCCGTTTGAGGAAGGCGCAAAAGGCGTTCACGAGAGCACGGAATTCATAGGAACCGAACTCAATATCCATGAACTGGCGGTAGTGTTCGAGTTCGCTATAGCCTTTTCTGCTGACGTAATCGGTCATGCCCATGGCATAGCGGTATGACATCCAGGCAAGGGCCTCTTTATATAGGCCGTCTTTCTTTGTAACTGGTTTATTCATAATGCGTTTGAAATTGATTTGGCGTTAAAGAATTGCATCATTTTGTTGAAGATTCGGGCGAAGAAGATGTCGATTTCTTCGTACCTGGGCTGGCGGGTTAGGTATTCTTCAAGCGTCACCCAACGACTGAAAGGTGTTTCATCGTGTGGTAAGTCTTCTGGCCCTAGAAGAAAACCGTATTTGACATCTTGCAAGCGATATATGTCTCCACGTTCCTTGATGCAGAGGACCAGTGCACCATTATTGTTGTCGCAATGGTGGAGCACCTTCTGGCAGTCTTCAAGTCGCGTGAAATCGAAACAGGAATAGTCCCGTTGCAGCTCAAATAAGTCATCCGTTTTTGGGATGACGGAAGTGAAGAAGTCCTGTTTTTCCTTGCCAATACCGATGTGCTGTCCTGAGAGGATGTTGAGCAGCATAACAGGCATTACTTTTCCGTAGCCCCATTGGAGGTGATACACTTTGTTGAGGCGAGCGCCTGCTTTGTTCTCCATCGAGAGGAGAAGGTTAGTTCTTTGTCCCATGATTATTTTGTTTTTTCTCATTGCAAATTTCCAAAATTCATCTAATCCCACCACCCAAAGAGTTTGTATTCTCTAATCATGTGATACAGATGCAACGCCTTCTGCTGGCGGAGACTGATCTTCAGATGTATCGAGTATTCACGTCTGTCTTCTGCCAACGCATCCTTGATAGGAGCGCTACGGAAGAAGCGCTTCTCGTTTCTGGTGTTCACATATATAGGGATATCTGGCAGAGGGTCCTTATCATCGTCGACCATCTCGTAGTTTCCATCATCAAGTTTACGGAATTGTATTCTCGTGCCAGAGTAGGCTCGTTCAAGCCAAGTATTGTGTACACCATCATTCTCCATGAAGATATCGATTAGCTTCAAACAAATACCTAAATCACGTGTCGTATACTTATTATCCTCCGCAATATCACTTATTTTGAAATAATCATGCATGCGCTGGAGTTTCTTCTTCTCCAACGCGATGAGATAGCCATAATCCCAATCGTAATCTTTGGCCAACAGATGCTTATAAGCATGAATAGGGTTTCTTCTTTTCTTTTTCATAACTCTATTGCTTTATTGTTCGACTTTCTACTTGTAAGTAGGGAAAAATGCAGAATGTTACGGTTGGAATTGAGAAAAAATGTGGTTTATTTACCGCTCCAAGCCTTAATCAGCTCTTCGTCTGTTCGTATTTCGTTCTCGAAAGCATCGACAGGATTCCAGATTTCACCGTGGATGAGATCGCCTCTGTAGTCGGCCTTCCACTTCTGATGGCATCGACGGCAGATGCATTTTGAGCGAGGAATGCCCACATAGTTGTACGCACAACTGTGTCCCTCAATCGCACAGATTTTGCTCATGTCTGCCTCTTTTTTCAGGGCAATGGCCAAACGAGTGTGAAGATAGTCGATGGCTTCTTTTTCGAGGGTTCTGCTCAACGAGAAGGTATGCGTGGGAGCGATGTGCAGATGGTCTATGTGATGGTCATCTAACGGCAGGACCAGATAGCAGTCGTCTTCTGCATCGAGCACAGGGAAATTGTCATCGGGTGTTGGGGGCAAGGCTTCGATAATGGCAGCAAAAAGATGGTGCCCCTCTAACACTTCCACGATGTCACCAACGTGAAAACGGATGGCCTCAGGCTGACGGCCTTCGAACTGATTGACAAGATTGTAGTTCTGCAGGCATTGGTCGATGAGATTGCTGTTGGCATCGTAGGTCCTTACGCTAAGCCATCGTACGTCACCGATATCACCGTCTACAGCGATTTCTTTCACCATATAGACAAAGATATCCTCGGCATCGTATGTCTCATTGTTGTTCTTAGGAATCGTTCCTACCGCCTTTTCGAGCGAGGAGTAATGTCCCAGAATCATGATGCCAGCATCGCGATACCAATGCTCTTCGGAGTCATAGATTCGGATTTCTTCGAGTCGGAAAATTGATGTCATAACTCATTTCGCAACAATAACAGTTAAAGACACATCATTACCTAGTTCCTCATCGAGTCCTTCTGCATGGTGTAATCTCAGATGAGAAAAAATAGAGAAGAATTCTTTGATACGTTCTTTTTCTTGGTCAGTCAATGGAGCGGTTATAGATGTCCGTAATAGCCATATCATATCCGTTCCGTCCACCCAACTCCAATTGTAGTAATCGGTGATGAGTTGCATGAGATATGGTATGCGTTCCTCACGATTGACAACATGCGACTGTAAATTTACTTTATGTACATTCTCTACGTTCATCAGAAAATCTACATCTTGGCGTTTGAGCGAACTATCCTTTGTCAGTTGCTGGATAAGGTAGTCGTGCTTGGCCATTCGCTCCAAGTATTCTTCTCGGAGTTCCTGACGATATTTGCGCTTCCTCTTCGCGCGATTCATACGTGGTTTGTTGAACATAGACTTCATGTAATCCATGTTGTAACAGCCTTTGCCACTTTCGTCAAACCAGCGGTCCTTCTTGCGTACTTCGTTTTTGTACATTCTGAGTTGTAGTGCCCAGAGGGCTTTCTCGTACTGATTGTGAGGCTCTTTACATGGCTCCCAACCAGCGAACACCTCTTCTCTTTGTTTTGGAGTGAAACCATAAAACGTCATCTCCCAGAGGATGCGTGCCAACACCTCAGTTTCTGTCAGATTCAAATCATTGGCTACTTTAATCTCCTTTGCCAGTGCATTTTCCCATTTACAACTGGCTCCATAGACGTCTATCCATCGTTCTCCATCTTCAAGAATAGAGTTCTGCCAACCGATTTCGATATGTGGCGTGTCTTCTGGATGGAAATCATTGTCTGGCTCCATCTGCCGCAAAATGTCGAACGCCTCTTTGTAGCCTGCAAACCGCTCATTGATTTGGTCATCTCTCTTCGTCAGTTCTGGTGTGATACTGTCGAAGTCGTACTTCATGATTAATACTTTTAGTGTCATATAATTCTTCTATATTGTTCTACTTGCTTTGATGTTTGCTTATTAATTGTTATTCGCCCTCCAAGCAGCATACCACAAAGGAGTTCCAATCCCCAGGCTTGAAGGAAGGTGATTTCCGGGAGGTTGAAGAGTTCTGGTAGCAGCCAATTCCAAAGGAGTTGGACTGGCCAGGCGAAGAGTAAGGATAAAGCAAGCCCGATAAGGAGTCCAGTAGAACATCCTAATGCCATTGTTAGGCAGGAGTCATAAAGGCGATTCATATAGTGTTGTTTTATATCTCCCAAGTATAGGTTTCAACATAATCGCCACAGGTTTTGCAGGGTCTGTCATCACACTCATATTCGCCAAAGGTCTCGACTAAGTCCTGAAGCACATAGTTGAAATCTTGGGCTTTTAAGTGCTCAAAAATTGTTTTCAACACGACTTGACGTTCTTCGTCCGTCATGTTAATCTCTTGTTTGCCATCTACACATAGTGAATTGTGTATGCAGCCACGTACCATTCTGATTGTCATAATGATGTTGTTTTGTATTTTGTTATCATATTATTCTCGCTTTCTGATGTATGTTACATCGTTTTGTGCAGGCTATCTATTTGCATCAGTTTTGTGAAATCTCCCATTGAGAATGGCAAAGTAGATGTCGCAATAATCGCCAACATTCATTACAATTTCACCAGCCATAATTTGATGAAGTCTATTGGCATCCATCCGTGTGTACTTTGCCACCTGCTCCTCAGTCACATGGTGATCCTCCATGCGCTTTCTTAAACGTTCCGCCACAATGCGACTACGCTCCAATGGTGGCTTGCTCCAAAACTCTTTACGCGTCATAACTGTCTTATTCTTTTGATTGCTCAATCAAATAATCGTAGAAAGCATCAATGTCACTGACGTTGAATTCTTCTTCGTCAATGTAATAAATGGCCTCTTTCTTGGGAGCCATCTCTAACCACCAAGAAAGTTCGCTTTCTCCATATTCATCTTTCTCAAGGCCAAACATGATGTTGAAAGCCTGATAGACGACTCCCCATAGGGGCGAGATGTAAAAAGGCGGATATTGGCCTTGGTCATCATCCCAGATGAGTCCGAATGCCTTGTCCAGATTATCTTCTTTTTCTTGCGCCTTTTTGATGGAGGCAATGAAATCTTTGAATTGTTCGCGAGTGGGTGTCATAATTCTATTACTTTATTGGGTTCAAATCCATTTGTAAGATGTTCGTTATAGTACACATAGCCGAGTTGGTTGCACACGATTCGGGTGTTGCCAATCGTGGTGTCGATATTCGTATGCGAGTGACCATAAATCCAGACGTCAATTCGACAGTCAGCAATATAGTTGCCCAGTTCTGTGGCGAAGGCTCCGTTTAGGACGGAACCCATGTGCTGGGCTGCCACCACTGATAATGTCGGCAGATGATGAGTGACCACAACGATATGCTTGGCAGAACTTTCTTCAACTGCCTGCTTCAAGAACTTCAGGCATTTCTCGTGCTCCAGATTGAAGTCATCAGGCGTGAAGCGTCTGCCATCATACATTATTTGGCGGAAATCATTCATGCCTATCTGAACGAGGTACATGTCTGGCTCCGGTATTTTGGACCATAGGGTGGTGAGGATAAAGTCAGTATCGTCAATGCGCACTACCTTATTGTAATAATAGCCGATGTTCTTGCGAAACATCCACTGCCAACTATCGCCTCGAGCAGTTACATCGCTATTGCTGTAGAACTCGTGGTTGCCAGGCACCAATAACACCTGTCGGAAGTTCTTTGATGCCCAGTTCCAGAACTTCTTCTGTGGAGCAATGGTATCCCGCAGGTAGAACGTGTCACCAGCGAGCACCAAAACGTCACCCACGACCTCAAACTCATTCGCACGAATATACCGCGAATTATCCCACAATTCCATATGGAGGTCACTCATGTATTGTATCCTCATTGCCTATATTATTTTATTTCGTTCGACTTTCTACCTATAAGTGGGGGAAAAGGGGAAATGTTACGGCTTTGGAGCATAAAAAATGCAAAATGTTTGCTTTTTGCATCTTTAACTGTAATTTTGAACAAAATTTGAAAAAGAATTCGTAACTTTGCGGCCAAAGGCCGCGAAGCTGCTCACGCTCGGCCATCGATGCATTGCAACGCCACACTCTGTACCTTCAGGTCAGAGAAGTATCATGCCCCTCGCTTAACAGCAGCTTTGTCAGTCGTAAATGACAGTCGAAAACAAAAGAAAGTAGCGTATGACTGAAATTCATAAACGATATCGTCTGACTTCTAACGAGGAGCCTACCGACGAAATGCTACAGGCTCTGATGGAGGATGTGGCTCAGGCTGCTCGCGAGTCAAGCGCGAAAGCTGAGGCAGAAAAGAAACGCAGGCTTCAGGCTGTAGCCAAGGAAATTGAAGAGTGGAAATATACGGCAGGACTATGACAGGAAGAAGGCCTACACTCTGCGTTGTTGCCGGCCCCAATGGTTCGGGCAAGACGACAACTACCATTCAGTTGCTCAACAACGAGTGGGCTGCTGACAGCTTGTACATCAATCCAGATAATATCGCACAGGAAACCTTTGGCGACTGGAATTCTCCAGAGGCCGTACTGAAGGCTGCTGAAGAGGCTACTCGCATGCGCTATGAATGTTTGGAACAAGGGCGCGACTTCGTGTTCGAAACAGTATTCTCTGCCCTAGAGAAACTGGAGTTTCTTCGTAAGGCTAAGGATGCAGGGTTCTTTATCCGCCTGTTCTATGTTTGCACATCTGATCCTACCATCAACGTTGCCCGCATCACACAGCGTTATCTGAACGGTGGTCATGAGGTTCCCATCTCCAAGATTATCTCCCGCTACTACAAGTCGCTCGTTAATGCTAACAAGGCCATCACCTTTGTTGACCGTGCCTACATTTATGACAACTCTATTGATAATCAGCTTCCACGTTTGTTATTTCGTACTACTGATGGCCAGCTATTCAAGCAGTACACTGACGATATTCCCGAATGGGCTAAGACGTTGATATAAGATGAGAAAAGCATTTGCCTTATGAAATATTCAAAATTGACCATTGCTGGTGTTCCAAAGTCTTTTGAAATTTGGGACGTAGTGGACTATGTTCAACCCCTTCAGGAAGATGCAAGTCCTGATGATGTGCAGTATGATTTTTATTCGTTGGAATGTGACGAGGAAAAAGGGGAGGAGGCTTGTGTGTTGTTCAAGTATGATGAGTCGGCCACAGGGATATTCGTGACTCACACTCCACATCTGCAGACCCTGTCCATTGAACTGTCTCCGTGGGCAGTGGAGACCGATGTGCAGTTGTATGCTTTATTTGTGAATGCGTTTCTTGCCAAGCATAAAAGGGCCCGACTTTATGACAAATATGCTCCGCTAAAGAGTCTGACCGATGATGATGTCCAGAAAATGATAGAAGAGCGGAAACGGTATCTCAAACGTCTGCTCACTACGAAAGATGGTTTTACGATGGAAGGGATTAACGCAGATTTTACGCTCAAGGTGGCCCATCTGAAACCTGCAATATCAGTGGATACACAGATTCAGGAGTTACAACAACAGTTCGTAAAAATGCAGTGGGAGACAGAGTAGGTTAAGCTCTAACTATTATCAAAATTTGTCATAGCAAATTGTCTTACTTGATCTGAAATGTCAGGTGTCTTTGAAGTTGAGTGAGAGAATAGCCTTGGCATCGGTCTGAATAGCCCGAAGTAAGTCGTGATTATCAAAAAAGGCTGTTTCTGATTTTGCAGCGGTCTCAATGCTTTTTGTAAGTTGCTCCATGAGCATAGCGACAATGATGATTATCTGACCGTAATCGTGAGCCTCGACCATCTCAGAAACCTTATGTAGTTCTCTATCTGCAAAAGTAACTGGGCGAAGATGACCGTCATCACCCATAGTGTAGGCCGTTATTTCCTTGCCGCTAACCTTTTGTAGTATATCAATGACGGAAACGCGCGAATTGGCTTCGATGGCATTGATGAAAGGGGCTAGGTCTGTAGACTTGGTATCCTGAACAATGTCAACGCACTCGTGATAGAGGTCATAAAACACCGTATGGTATTTTAGTTGATCGTGAGTAACACCTGTGGTCTTTATGCTGCCATCGGGATTGTAATCCTCGTCATCGTCGGTTCCAAACTCATCAATGAACTCGAGACGTTTAGAGAGGGCATAATACTCCCAACTGCCATTAAATTCGCCGAAGTATAAATCAATTGTAGTAATCCATTCTTGCAGACGTTGCACAACCTCATGCAGCCATTTCTCCCAAAGGAGGATCTGGTAGTAAGTGATCATCTTGAAGGCCGCTTCTTCACCTTTGGTGTCATCGAATATTCGTGGTCGTGTCATAATCCAAAGAGTGGTAATCTTCGAGATTACCTTATTGAATACAATTGCCAGAGGCTGCTCACTTTCGATGTGCTGTATCATATACTCCATGTCGATTCATTTATAATCTTATTACAGTTATTGGCTTCTGATGCTCGCTCCTCAGGCTTGGACAGAGGAGTCGTTTCAGCTGCTCGCTGAAATCCCTGTCATTGTAAAGTATCCGCACGATGCGATTTTGGATGATGTACGTCATAAATATCCTTTTTCCGTTCGCCTTTCTACCTTTAAGTAGGGAAAAATAGGAAATGTTACATGGAAAATGAAGATATTTTCATGATTTTGATGAGATTTGTGGAAAAATGACTAACTTTACAGCGTGAATCTAAAACAAATAGACGTATGGGAAAGTTTGAACTGATGGCGCTACCGTATGCGATAGACGCATTGGAGCCGGTGATTAGCAGGCAGACGCTGGAGTTTCATCATGGGAAGCATCTGGCGGGGTATGTGAATAATTTGAATGGGCTAACCTCACCCCCTAACCCCTCTCCAAAGGGCGAGGGGAGCCTTGGAGAACTTGAGGCGTTGAAAGAGCTTGTGCTTCATAGTGAGGGAGCAATCTTGAATAACGCAGGGCAGATACTGAACCACAATCTGTACTTTGAACAATTCGCAGGGGAGCGGAGAAAGCCTGCTCCTACAGGACAATTGGCAGAGGCCATCGTGCGCGATTTCGGATCGTTCGAGGCATTCAAGGAGGCGTTCCAGAAGGGTGGAGCAACGCTCTTTGGCTCTGGCTGGGTGTGGTTGTCGGCAGACAAGGATGGCAAACTCGTGATTACGCAGGAGGCGAATGCGACGAATCCCATTCAGAAGGGCCTGAAGCCGTTGCTGACATTCGATGTGTGGGAGCATGCGTACTATCTGGACTATCAGAACCGACGTCCTGACCATTTGGCTGCACTGTGGCAGATTATCGACTGGAACGTCATCGAACAACGCTATCAAAACAGATAATATTTTTTTTAACCAACAAAAAAGAGACTTATGAAAGAACTGAAAGGAACAAAGACCGAGCAGAACCTCAAGGAGGCTTTTGCTGGCGAGAGTATGGCACGCAACAAGTACACGTATTTTGCTTCTAAGGCCAAGAAGGATGGCTACGTGCAGATAGCTGCTATCTTTGAAGAGACGGCTGCTAACGAGAAGGAGCACGCCAAACTGTGGTATAAGTACCTGAATGGCGGTAGCGTGAGCGATACGAAGACGAACCTGGCGGATGCTGCGAATGGCGAGAACTTCGAATGGACGGACATGTATGCGCGTATGGCCAAGGAGGCTCGTGAGGAGGGTTTCGACGAGATTGCCGTGAAGTTTGAACTCGTAGGTGCCATCGAGAAGCATCATGAGGAGCGTTATCGCAAACTGCTGAAGAACATCGAGGATGCTATTGTCTTCTCGCGTGAGGGTGATGTGATCTGGCAATGCAGCAACTGCGGCCATATCGTCATCGGCAAGAAGGCTCCCGAGGTGTGTCCGGTATGCGACCATCCGCAGAGCTATTTCCAGATCAAGGCGGAAAACTTTTAGAGCAGTGAGAGCCGAATGATGCTTGCATCAATTTGGCCGAGTCGCGATAAAAAGTCATCGAAGATAACTATTGATGCACGACTACCCAGACAGGATGTCGCCTGAACAGGCACGGGCGTTTCGTGATGCCGTGCTGAACATCGTCAGCCAGATACCTCGCGGACGAGTGACCACCTACGGCCATATCGCTGCTTTGGCAGGCTGGCCCAGTCATTCGCGTATGGTGGGTCGCACACTTCGCTATACGCCTGGTGCCGAGAAACTGCCCTGTCATCGTGTGGTCAACAAAGAAGGCCGCACAGCCCCAGGCTGGAGTCGCCAGCGCACCCTGCTTGAGGAAGAAGACATCCACTTCAAGGCCAACGGACATGTGGATATGGCGCTGCATCTATGGGAGCCGCCAATGGAATAATACCGCTTTCCGAACGCCATTTTGCTGGTACACGTAGCCACACTTTATCCTACGTGTACCAGCATTTTTTTTGTACGTGTGGCATTGCTTTTTGTGAAAGAATGACAAAAAACGGAAGTTTTTGCGGGATATTTACTGATTTTTGCTGGAAATTTTATAAATTTGCGGTAAACATCAATAATTTGTTGCCAATGGCTAAAGATATTAATCGCATCAAAGTGGTTCTCGTGGAACAGAAGAGGACGGGTAAATGGCTGGCTGAGCTCTGCTCGCTTGCTACCATCGGGACGCAAGAACTACCATCGGATTATCCACAAGAACAATCCGATTAAGCGAGAGAAAAACCGAACTAGTTCGTGTTCTTCCGAGCGAGAGGATTGAAGATTAATAATCAACAATCCGAGGTTCAATCGCAAAAAGTTCCAGTTCAAGTTCGAGAATGGTAAGGTGCTGAGGCTAAAACCGTATGAGCATTTGAAATTTTGATTGCCTATGGAGATACTTTCACATTTCAGAACGATAGAAGAGCTTACGAAAACACTCTCGCGTGAACAAGGGCTACTGAGTGAGATGTTTGAGAAACGAAAACTGATGAAGTTTCCGTTGGGATTGGCTTTGGAACTTGTTGGTGGAAATGAGACGCGTCTCAGAAGATTAGTGGATTATGGCGTTTTGGTAGAAACTGGGAATACCATAGAGATTGAGAGCGACTACCTGAACTTCTTCGAGGAGGTGCTGAATGTGAACGAGGAAATCAGTGTGCTAAGCGTTCAGGAGTGTATCAATACGCTGAAAGAGTATATAGGCTATTTCCTGCAAGAGAGTAATACCAATCGTAAAGCCGGATATCAGGATAGTGTAAGGCAACTACTGAAAAAGACCGGATTTAGAACGCTGAAGAATGTGGTGGACTTGAAGCGCAATATGGATAATGCGTATAAGCAGGAGCCCAACTACATTATCAAGAAAAAGAAACTGCAGAATCTGGACGAGAAGAGCCACAGTATCCGCTCGATGATACGTGAGTGCGAGAAACTGATGGATAACGAGCACGCTTTCTTTCTGATGGCCAACGACCCACATATGGCCAAGACCTGTAGCAATGTAAAGCATGACTTTGTGGAGGCCTATCATGCGCTGATGGAGATTGACAGACAGATTATTGTCTATATCAATCAGATTGAACAGCAGAACCAACTCTACAAGAAGATACGCAAGCTGAAATATCTGCAAGACCAGTTGCTCATCAAGACTGATACAAATCTGTTACAGGTGTTGGAGAATAGTAATCCGCTTTGGATGGAATCACGGCAATACAGCAAAATCCGCCTCTCGTTGGAAATGCTGAGGGAGAATGACCAGACAACAGCCATTCTGAGGCGAATAGCTGAGCGTAATGGTTTGAAGAAAACAGCCAGGACAGAAGCTGAACCACTGACAGACGAAGACTTGCAGGAACATACTCAAAGACTGAAGGAGGTAGATCCTGCTGAAGTGTGGAATGCATTCTCTGCATCAAGTTACAGTCTGTTTGATTTTATCCTGAGATACGACTATAAGGCGAAACGTGATATAGAAGATCATGCAGCGCTCTTTTGCCAGTTGGTCATCCTTCATCCAGACGAATGTAGGATGACAGGCAAATACGCAACTTATCAAGACATCGAATATCCTATCATCTATGCGAAATAACACCCAAAGAATATACGAACGACTGAGCCGTGGAGAATTCCTTTCGGTTGACAGTACTGATTCCTCTATCCGTCACCTGTATGAGGACATAGAGGAGAATGTTGAAGATTATGCAGACTATTTCAAGGAAATCGGTCTGCAACTGGAGTCTGGTAATGGCTATTTCTATTTCTCGCGAATAAGCGAGGGAAAACAGTCTATTGAGCAGAAACTGGACAGCTTTTCCAAATGGCTTGACTACTTGGATTTCCTGAAGTGTTATAATCAGTCGTTCACAGCCGGCTATCAGTTCCGCAAGAGCCATTTGATTGAGCAGATAAGTCTGGACATTGAACTAAAGGAGAAAGCTGGACATCTGTTTAAGAAATACGGAGTTGGTTCCTATCTGGAGATAGTAAACAAACTGCTTCAGGAAATGCTTAGTATGGGCTTTGCCGAGTGCATCAGCGAACAGGACGAAACATATAAGATTACTTCGGCATTTCGCTATGTCGAGGAACTAGTAAACATGATTCAAATAGCCAACGAAGATGAAGTACCTGAATAAAATCATATTTATCAATAGTGCCAACATACCGTATGCGGAGATTTCTGTGGATGGCAATGTGCATTTTACAGGAACGCAGGGTGTGGGCAAGAGCACCGTATTGAGGGCGTTGCTGTTCTTCTACAATGCCGACAAGCATCGTTTGGGCATTCAGCAGGGGCAGAAGTCGTTTGATGAGTTCTATTTCCGTCAGTCGAACTCACATATCCTCTATGAAGTGATGCGCGACAATGGAGCTTATACCATTTTGGTGAGTCGGTATCAGGGACGAGCTTCATGGCGATTCATCGATGCACCTTATCAGCGTGAATGGCTTATTGACGATGAGAAGCAGGTGTTGAGCGACTGGGTGAAGATACGTGAGCGTATCGACAAAAATGTGGCTGTCTCTGCAAGGATAGACTCTGGCGTGATGTTCAAGGACATTATCTTTGGCAATACTCATGATCATAAATACACGCGTTATGCTCTGGTGCAGAGTGCTCACTATCAGAACATTCCGCGAAGCATACAGAACGTGTTCCTGAATACCAAACTGGATGCAGACTTCGTGAAGAACACCATTATACAGTCTATGGCTGATGAAGATTTGCCCATCGATCTGCAGACTTATAGACGGCTGGTTACGGATTTCGAACGCGAGTATGACGAAATAGACTGCTGGTTCCGACAGACACGAGACGGTAATTACCCTATACGCCAGCAGGCACTGAAGATTGCCGAACAGGGAAGAAAGATAGTGGCTCTTGACCAACAATTGTTGGATGTGTGGCAGATGCTGAATCATGCTGTGGCTGAAAGCGAACAACAGATACCGCTTTTGGAGGCAGAGGCAACGGAAGTGAAAACAGACATAGAAAAGGAATGTAGTCGCGAGAAGGAACTCACTACCGAATATGAGAAGGAGAACAATTCGCTCCGAGAACAACTTGGTGAAAAGAAAGGAAAACTGAAAGAGATAGCGCAGGCAAGAAAGGATTTTGATGCCATGGGCATTGAAGAAAAACTTACGCTTGCTAATCGTGAGAATGCTATTAAGCAGGAAGCAGCCGACAAACAGATGCTGTTGGACGACCTTCTGAAAACCCATGCCTCGATAGAGGAGAAATACAATATTGCACGAGGAAAACTGGAAAATGCCCAGCAGACATTTGAGAATAGCCAGAAAGAGGCGTATTATCAGAAGCAAGCCACGTTGCAGACAGAGCGTAAGCGCCTGGAAGATGAACGTACGAAATACAGAAACCAGTTCGTGGACGCCTTCAATAGCTGGCGACATGAGTCTGACGAACGTCTGCAAATGTTGTTGGAAGAACAGCATAGAGCCGACAGTGCATTGAAAGAACTCCGTCAATGGCATCCTATGGCTGAGGCTATCCAACAGGTGACGGAACAACTGCGGCAGTTGGCTGTGAACGAGAAAGAGAATGATGCTCAGCAGACTGCTGTGAAAAGTCAGATTGCTCAGATTACAGCTGAGTATGAGATGAAAGAGGCTGAGCTGAAACAAGCGTCTCAACGTGAGCAGGAACGTCTTGTGGAAATACGTACTCAACAACGCGGGCAAATTGAGAAAATCAATGAATTGCTTGCTCATCTGGATGGTTCTCTTTATCATTGGCTTTGCGAGAATGTGGAAGGTTGGGAAGACACGATAGGCAAGGTGGTTGACGAAGAGCGAATCTTATATGCCGGGGGCCTTGAACCTCAGTTGGGTACTGCATATGACAGCCTGTTTGGCGTACGGCTGAACTTGGGCCAAATTGAATCAGTGCATCATACGCCTGATGAATACAGAGCGGAGAAGAAGACTTTGGAAGAGAAAGTGCAGCAGATAAACCGACAACTCACCCAACTGCCCGTTACCCTTCAGGAAGATATTTCGAAACTTGGAAGGAAATATGCTCCACAGCTTAATCCGCTTCGGCAGAAGGCGACATTATTAAAGGTTGAAAAAGAACAAATACCCGTCAAGCGGCAGAATCTGCAAAACCAACAGCACAAGCTGGAGATGGAAGAGCAGGAACTCGTCACAAAAGAGAAAGAGACTCGCGAACGCGCCTTCAATGAAGCACTTTTGAGCGTGCAGGAAGATAAAGATGTCCGTGAGAAAAAGGAGACCAAAAACAAAAAAGACCTCAAAGACCTTGATACAGCCTTTAATAAATCTGCAAAGGCGCTCGACGAAGAACTACGCATATTCAAAGAGACGCAGGCATCAGAAGCAGCTGTCAGGAATCAGGAGTTTATAGCCCAGAAAGCCCAGCTTAACGAACAGCAGAAGGCAGAACTGGCAGGAAAGGGTGTGGATGTAAAACTGCTTGAACAATACCGCAAGGCGCTGGAGGATTTGAGAGCGCTGTTGACGAAGATTGAAAAAGAGCGCCCAGACGTCATCAGATACCGCGACGCAGAGCAAAACCTGTTTGCCAAGGAGCCGGAGATCAGGAAGACCATCAAGGACATCGAGCAGCAACTCGCTATGATGCGTCAGCGCTATGAAGACAAGCGGACGCGGATAGAGAAGAAGCGGCAGGAATTGGAAGAACAACATAAGACGGTTGTCAAGAATCTGACACACAGGCGGGAGGGGTTAAACCTTTATCATCAGGTGGTGGAGACTGAACATCTAGTGCCTGATACTTTCCTCTCTGATGATAAGACGATAATCACCAACCAGGATTGCCAGCAGCTGTTGAGCCAGCTTCGCGGAACGGTGAACCAGAAACGGGAGTCGATAGACAAGCTGAAAGATACGGTCGTCAGTTTCAATCGCAATTTCAAACCGCAGAATGCCTTCCATTTCAACACAATGCCTGTGACGGACAACGACTATCTGCAGATTGCCGTTGACTTGCAGGACTTCATGGACAACAACAACTTGGGGCGTATATCAACGGAGATAGGTGCTTTGATGAAACGTCGTTCGGATGTGGATGGTGTGATACTTGATATTAACCGTGATTTTGTGGAGAAGAATTTTGCCGGTGTCATAAAAAGTATTGAACTCAGGGCCAATGAGTCGTCGGACAAACTGATGCAGTTGCTTATGTCTATTCATGACTATACAGTCGAGAATGCTCTCTCAATTGGTGAACTCAACCTCTTCTCAAGCGGCAATCGTGATGAGGTGAATCGCAAGGTGGTGGACTATCTGAAGAGCCTCTCTCATCAGTTGCAGAACGAGCCCAACCGCCCAACGGTTTCACTTGGCGATGCCTTCCGCTTGCAGTTCCGCGTGAAGGAAAACGACAACGACACCAACTGGGTGGAGCGTATCAACAATGTGGGGTCTGACGGTACAGACATACTGGTGAAGGCTATGGTCAACATCATGCTCATCAATGTGTTCAAAAAGAAAGCAGCCAGGAAGAGTGGTGACTTCATTGTGCATTGTATGATGGACGAGATAGGTCGATTGCATCCTAACAATATCAAGGGTATCTTGCAATTTGCCAACTCACGTAACATCTATCTTATCAACAGTTCGCCAACGTCGTATAATCCGTATGATTACCGCTATACCTATCTGCTAAGTAAGCATGGTGTGAAGACGCGAGTGGAGAAATTGTTGAAACGGATCAAATAGGCTCAATTATGGCAATAAGTGCATCTATACAAGCTTTGATAGCAGGCGAACAGGTTGCAGGTTCTCGTATAAGCAGAAAAATGCTTGAAGAACTGGTGGATGAGGGTTTGCTATCTGTCGTGACTCGTGGCTCAAGGAAGTCTTATCGGGCTCGTGACATTGAGGCATTAAAGAGATTCCTCATAGACAAGGATGAAAGCTATCGTATGCTTGATATTAATGCATCCGATTCTCGCGCTTCAATGGCAGCGGAAACAGGTAATTCCAAATTGGTGAAAGTCCGCTCGTGCCCAGGCTTTCCTGTGAATACCTTCGAACCTATAACGTGTAAACTGAATGCTATAGATATCGTGATCAATCCTGTTGAGGGAAGTTTTTTGTTTATCACAGATTGGAAAGTGTTCTCCATCCCTGAGGACGTCGTTGTGGTAGGTGTTGAGAATATGGAGAACTTCCGGATGATTCGCCAACAGCGAGCGTTATTCGAATCAGAAATAGGCAAGCATCGCTTCTTGTTTGTTTCCCGTTATCCTCAATCAACCGACTTACGTTCCTGGCTCCAATCTATCCCTAATAGATATGTTCATTTTGGTGACTTCGATTTGGCTGGCATTCACATATTCTTGACAGAATTCCATCAATACCTTGGGGACCGTTCATCGTTCTTTATTCCGTCAGACATTGAAAAACGATTGGCAAAAGGATCAAATGCTCGTTACAACGAACAATATGAGAAGTATCATAAACTTCATTGTGATATCAACAAAGTACAAAATCTTATAGACCTCATTAACAAATATCATAGAGGTTATGACCAAGAAGGGTATATTGAATAATAGCGACAGCAACAAAAACGTTATAAGAATATATGGCAGCACGAAGATATTACTACTCGGATTCCATTATGGACTTTCTGTCTCGGAGCAATAACGAGATAGTGGGGGCGTTGACTCTGGCGTCGCAGCATGACGTGAATGATGAGACGTCGAAGTCGTGGGTGGAGGAGATTGAGACGATGCGCGAGGTGCTGGGCCCGTATGATGGAAGGGGAAGCGTGTACTTCGAGTACAATATCCCCCGAATGGGTAGGCGCGTGGATGTGATTGCTGTTATCGATGGTATCGTCTTTGTGCTGGAGTATAAGACTGCTGAACGGGAGTTCTCACGGGAGGCGCTTGTGCAAGTATGGGACTACGCTATCGACCTGAAGAATTTTCAGGAAGGTAGTTTGGAGAGGATATTGATTCCGATTCTGGTGGTTCCTGCGGAGAAAGGTTCTCGTTGCCAGACGGCGTTGAAGCATTTTGGGGACGATGTGTATGAGCCGCTACAGGTGAATACAAAGCGGTTGGCTGAGGCTATCGAGATGGTGCTTGGCGCTGTCCGCTATGATGTGGCACCTACGCAAACCGATGACCAATGGGCCAAGAGCGGATATTCGCCTACGCCTACTATCATAGAGGCTGCCATTGCGCTATATGAAGAGAATACGGTTGAGGACATCACGAAGCATGGTGGAGATATAGACAAGGCATCGGTTGAACTTTGCAGGATTATTGACCGTTGCAGGGCAAACAACAGGAAGGCCATCTGCTTTATTACGGGCGTGCCTGGAGCAGGCAAGACGCTCATTGGTCTCAATACGGCTATAGACCAGTTTAACCGTGGCGAGAAGGCTGTGTATCTATCGGGCAACTTCCCGTTGGTGGAGGTGCTGCAGGAGGCGTTGACTCGCGACTATGTGCGTCGGGACAAGAAACGTGCCAAGGATGAGAGTCGCAAGGCATGCACCAAGGCTGAGGCCAAGAGTAAGGTGAAGGCTTTCATCCAGATGATTCACCATTACCGTGACTTGTATCTGGAAGGGACTGAGGTGAAAGGAAAGAAGATTGTGCCCATAGAAGGGTATTTTCAAAGTCATACGGACAAGGCTTATATTCCTGTGGAGCATGTGGCCATATTTGACGAGGCACAACGGGCCTGGACGAAGGAGGAGTTGCAGCGGTTTATGCGCGAGAAGAAGGGCATTCGCAATTTCCCGTATTCGGAGCCGGAATATCTGATTTCATGCATGGACAGACAGACGGACTGGGGACTGGTGGTGTGCCTGGTAGGTAATGGGCAGGCCATCAACAAGGGTGAAGCAGGATTGACGGAATGGATAGAGTCTGTTCACAGGAGTTATCCCGGGTGGGATGTCTATATGTCGGACTATCTGATTGAGTCGAAGGATATATCTGCGGAAGAGTTGTCGTTGATTAGCAAACAGCTTATTCCGAAGGAGGACCTGCACCTGAAGATGTCGATGCGGTCGTTCCGGTCTGAGAAGGTGAGCATCTTTGTCAATCAGTTGCTGGCGCTTCAGAAAGATGAGGCTGCGGCCACGTTGAAAGAACTGGATAAATATCCTATCTTCCTGACCCGCAATCTTGATGTTGCCAAGCAATGGCTTCGCGACCATGCAAGAGGAAGTGAGCGGATGGGACTGTTGGCCAGCAGCAAGGCTGAGCGACTGAAGGCAATTGGCATCAATGTGCGTTATCAACCCAACTTTGTTCATTGGTTCTTGGAAGATGATACGGACATCAGAAGCAGCAACTGTCTGGAAGACACATTGACGGAATTCAAAGTGCAGGGACTTGAGATTGACTGGGCTTGTGTGACGTGGGATGCCGACCTGCGACTGAAGGAAGACTGGTCGGCATGGCAGCATTTCCAACTGCGGAGTGGTACCAAGTGGCAGAGAATCAATAAGGAAATCAACAAGGAGTATCAGATAAATGCCTACCGCGTGTTGCTGATCAGGGCTCGTCAGGGAATGGTGATAGTTGTGCCGAACGGGGATAATAGCGTGCCGCCGGACGAGACACGCAAGCCTGAGTGGTATGACGGGATATATGATTATCTGAGGTCGGTTGGGATTAGGGAGATATGAAGAGAGCAATAGAACGGGAATCGAGAACGTTATAAGAATATGGAAGAAAAGAATATAGACAACGAACTGTTTAATCCAGAGGAGATGCAGTCGCCCTTTGATAGCATCAAAGAGGTGGATGCTGAGGGCCATGAGTGGTGGAACTCGCGTAAGTTGGCACGGCTGATGGGCTACATGAAATACTGGAACTTTGAGCGGCTGATGGATAAGGTGGCTACGTTCCTGCAACAGGAGAAGGGACTTGACCTGAAGGAGCATATGGTGGAGATTGAGGAAATGGCTCAGTTGAACAATGGCGGTTATCGTCAGGTGACTTCATTCCTTCTCTCACGGACAGCATGTGTCGCTATTGCCCTGAATGCTGACAAGAAGAAGCCCATTACCAAGGTTGCTCAGGATTACTTTACTCAGAAGATGGACTCGAAGGAACTGGCCACAAGTTTCGAGGGCAATGTTCTGATATATCGCACGAGTACTGGTAAGGTAAATGTTAGTGTGCTGTTCAACAATGATACGTTTTGGCTGTCGCAAAAGCGGATGTCTGAGTTGTATAATGTGACCATTCAGGACATCAGTTACCATCTGATACAGATTAATGACAGCGGTGAGTTGCAATTGTCCACAGCTATCAAAAAAGTTTTGATTCCGTCGGACAATTGCGATGATACGGGCACGATCCTCTATAATCTGGATGCAATTATCGCCGTTGGTTATCGTGTGAACAGCTACGAAGCTACGCAGTTCCGTATCTGGGCACGCGAGGTGTTGAAGGAATACATCCAAAAGGGCTTTGTGCTGGACGATGAGCGGCTGAAGGGAAAGAATCCGTTTGGTGCTGACTACTTTGAGGATTTGTTGGATCGTATCCGCGAGATACGTACCTCTGAACGTCGCTACTATCAGAAGATAACGGATATATATGCCGAATGCAGCAGCGATTACGACCCCAAGAGTGAGGTGACAAAGACGTTCTATAAGACCGTTCAAAACATGATGCACTATGCTGTAAGTCATCAGACGGCTGCAGAGATTGTTTATAATCGCGCCAATGCCGAGAAACCGCACATGGGATTGACAACGTGGAAGAATGCTCCTGACGGACGGGTTGTGAAGAGCGATGTGACCATTGCCAAGAACTATCTGTCGGATAAGGAAATAGAAAGTCTGAATCTGCTGACGACAGCTTTCCTGGATATGGCAGAGGACAGAGCGCGACGTCATATCATAATGAAAATGACAGACTGGAGAAATCTGCTGGAGCGATATTTAGAGATATCCGATCGAGACATTCTGCCAGATTCTGGTTCTATAAGCCACGAGGAAGCCGAAGCCAAAGCGTTGGGAGAATACGAAAAGTTTTGGAGGATACAGGATAAGACGATTCTCTCTGACTTTGACAGGTTTATTGAAGATTTGAAATAAGAGTATGAAACAGATAGAAGTTGTGGCAGCGATTATTCGCAAGGGAGATAGGATTTTCGCCACTCAGCGAGGGTATGGCGAGTGGAAGGACTGGTGGGAGTTTCCTGGCGGAAAGATGGAGGCTGGAGAAACGCCAGAGGAAGCACTGAAGCGGGAGATTCGCGAAGAACTTTCTACGGAGATAAGTGTGGATGAGTTTCTGTGTACGGTTGAGTATGATTATCCAAAATTTAGATTAAAGATGCATTGCTTCCTGTGCTCGCTGGTGACGGAGGCGCTACATCTGAATGAGCATGAGGCGGCGAAGTGGCTGGCGAAGGATGAGCTGGATAGCGTTGACTGGTTACCAGCAGATGTAAAAGTTGTGAAGACTCTTATGAACAAAACATTATAAAGATATATGGCACAAGCGATGGATAAAGGACCAGGGAAGCGGAGGCCGGTTGACCCCATGAGGCACCACCGTGAAAACGGATGGGACTACAAGGGACGAGCCATCTATCATTTTACGCTGCCTGTGGAGGAGCGCTTTCCGTTGTTTGGGACGTTGGAGGGTGAGCGTGCGGAGACGGCTTTCGTGAGGCTCAATCCCTTTGGGCGTCGCGTGTGTCAGATGTTGTGCGGGCTGGCGCAGTTTTATGCCGGGAAGGGGTTCGCACTGAAGGTGCTGGCACAGAAGGTGATGCCCGACCATGTGCATCTGGTGATTCAGGTGCTGGAGCCGCTGCCGCAGAGCATCGGGGCGGTGGTGCGCGGGTTCAAGAGCGGGTGCACGAAGGCGTATAAGGAGATGTATGGCAGCGGCGAGAACGCCGCTGGAGTGCACGGGAATGGAGAAGAGAACGCTGCTGGAGTGCACGGGAATGGAGAAGAGAACGCCGCTGGAGTGCACGGAAATGGAGAAGAGAACGCCGCTGGAGTGCACGGGAATGGCGAGGATAGACACGAGAGGGGCGCGGACGCGCCTGTGTATTTCGCTCGCATTTTTGCGCGCAGGGGTAGTATCTGGCAACAGGACGCGGCCTATTATCATGAGCGCATACTGCATGCGCCTGGGCAGTTGCGAAGGATGATTGACTATGTGAAGGACAACCCGCGGCGGCTTTGGATCAAGAGCCATAACCCTGAGCTTTTCCGATTGCACAGGCGGACGGAGGCAGCAGGGCTGTCGTTTACGTCGATGGGGAACCATTTTCTCTTGGATTGGCCAGACAAGCAGGTGGTGGAGATGTCGCGAAGTGCAACTAACGATGAGGTGCAGGAACGGTTGCGGAAAGTATTGGCGGCAGCACACAACGGGACAGTCACCTATACGGCGGCCATCAGCAAGGGCGAGCAGATTATCGCCCGTACTTTGCGTGAGCAGGGCTATCCGCTGGTGGTGCTACTTAACGACGGTTTCCCCAAGGAAGGGTCACCGCACGAACGTTACTACAAGCCGGGGGGCGTGTATTTCGAGGCATGTTCGAAAGGGCAACTGTTGCTGTTGGAGCCTATTGAGCAGACGTTCCTCGATGATGGCATCCAAGCAGCAGTAGAAGAGACGTTGCGCAGAAAGGCAGAGGCACGGCATTACACCTATACACCCATCCCGGTGACATCGCAGCGCTACCGCTTCGTAGCACTTAATGAGATGGCCAAGCGGTTGGTTCAAAATATGGAATAAGTATGTATCAACATTAATGACAACAATGGATATAAAGGAACTATTGAATCGGACGGATAGGTTTGCGGCCAATGCGGGTTGCAGGATTACGGAGGTGGACGAGCGGCATGCTGTGGCAGAGATGACGGTGACGGCGATGCACCTGAATGGTGGTAATGTGTGTCAAGGTGGGGCGTTGTTTACGCTTGCCGACTTGGCCATTGCTGCCTGGATGAACTACAACGGACAACTGACGTTTGGCATCAACAATAGCATCATGTTTGTGTCGAGTGCACGTGAGGGTGATGTGCTGCGGGCCGATGCTGTCGGCATTTGCGACCATCATAAGATTCCTGCCGTAGAGGTGTGCGTAACCAATCAGGACGGACGGCTCATTTGTCATGTGACGGGTATGGGGTATCGTAAAAGCATAAAGGTGCCAACGGAAGAATGAAGAAAATCATCGTAGCGATCGATTCGTTTAAGGGCTGCCTGACATCGACTGAGGCTAATCAGGCAGCTTGTGAGGGTATTCTTTCAAAGATGCCTGAGGCAAAGGTCGTGCAGGTACCTGTGAGCGATGGTGGTGAGGGATGGCTGGAGGCGTTCCGTGCTGCGATAGGCGGCGAGATAGTAGAGGTTAACGTGAAAGACCCGCTGATGAGGCCTATCGTGGCACAGTATCTCATTCAAGGCGATACGGCAGTGATAGAGATTGCCAAGGCCAGCGGACTGACGCTGCTTTCGCCAGAAGAGCGTAATCCGATGGTAGCCACAAGTTACGGCACGGGTCAGTTGGTTGTGGATGCCGTAAGAAAAGGATGCAAGCACATCATCGTAGGACTTGGCGGTAGTGCAACCAGCGACTGTGGCATAGGGATGCTACGGGCGATTATTGATGCCTTTACAAAGCATGGCAATTGGGATGATGTGCGCGAACTGGATGATGTTCGCTTCACGATAGCCACCGATGTCACCAATCCGCTTTGTGGCGAGAATGGGGCGGCACATGTTTTTGCGCCCCAAAAGGGCGCAACACCTGACCAAGTAATAGCCCTTGATGCTCGCGCCAAACGTTTTGCTATGGCCTCTGCCAAGCATCTGGGGCGCGACTGCCAAAACAAGCCTGGCGCAGGTGCTGCAGGTGGTTTGGGCTACGCTTTCCTGCAATACATGAATGCCGAGTGTCGCTCAGGTATTGACCTTCTGTTGGAAACTATCCATTTCGATGACCTGCTACAAGATGCCGACCTCGTGATTACTGGAGAAGGCTCTGCTGACCGTCAGACGCTCATGGGCAAGCTGCCGTTTGGCATCTTGCAACGAGCACAACGACATGACGTGCCCGTTATGCTGATAGCTGGTCGCATAGCTGACGAACAAATCCTCCTTGATGCTGGTTTCTCTCGTGTCGCCTGCATTAATCCTCTTGGTCTACCCCTCGATATCGCGATGCAACCCGCAACAGCAAAAGAAAACATCAGAAAAACAGTAAGAATATGAGAAACGATGAGATACACAGTTGTCCAGAGTTGATGGACTACATCCAGGAGGTAGGATTCCTGCCGCTACTGGATAGTGGCATTCGCGGCTATTCGGCCGAGGATGTCGTCGATGAAGACAATCGATATGTGGTGTTCGACGACGGTGGCTGGGACTGGCCACTGTGGAAGTGGAAAGGACCCATCGTGACGGAGGGCCGGTGTGTGTATGGCAAGTTCTTTGCAGGCAAGGCGGGCTTTGTGAGCAAGGAGTGGTGGCCCGATTTGTGCAATTATCGTCGTGCCTCGAGACCAGCGCCTGCGGAGGGAAGTATTGAGGAGGCTATCCTGTTGACATTAGCTGAGCATGGGAGTCTGATAACGCGCGAATTACGAGCGGCCTGCGGCTTTGACGGGCCCAAAATGCGTTCGAAGTTTGACGGTTATGTGACGCGCTTGCAGATGGCCTGCCGCATCGTTACTGAGGACTTCGTGTATCCTATTGATAAGCATGGGCGTGAATACGGCTGGGGCTGGTCGCTGTTGACAACACCAGAGTCACTATTACGAGATATTTGTCAATGTGAGCGCACGCCACAGGAATCGTTCGAGCGGATGAAGGCGCACCTTAGCAAGTTATTGCCTGAGGCGACAGAGAAACAGATAGAGAAACTCATCAGATAATAAAGAATGTTAAATAATTAAAGATGTCCCGACTTTTGGGACAACCCTGTCTTATCTTTGCACTCGATATGCTGACAGAACAGACAATAGAGAAGCTGCGGATACTCGCAGAGTCGGCGAAGTACGACGTGTCGTGCTCGTCGAGCGGTACTGTGCGCAAAGGTAAGCAGGGCATGGTAGGCTCTACGGTAGGTGGTGTGGGCATCTGCCACTCGTTTGCCGATGATGGAAGGTGTATCTCGTTGCTGAAGGTGATGCTGACGAATTACTGCATGTACGACTGCGCTTACTGCATCAATCGTCGCTCCAATGACATCAAGCGGGCGACACTCTCCGTCAGCGAACTGGAGGAGATCACGATGGAGTTCTATCGCAGGAACTATATTGAAGGGTTGTTCCTGTCGAGTGGGGTGGTGCGCAATCCTGACTATACGATGGAACGGCTGACAGCCATTGCCCGCGACCTTAGAACCGTTCATCGTTTCAACGGCTATATCCACCTGAAGAGCATCCCCGGCTGTTCGCAGGAACTGCTCAATGAGGCTGGCCGTTATGCCGACCGCATGAGCGTGAACATCGAGATACCCAAAGAGGAGAGCTTGAAGCTCCTCGCCCCCGAGAAAGACCACAAGAGCGTGTTCCAACCGATGAAGATGATTCAACAGGGTGTGTTGGAGAACAAAGAAGACCGCAAGAAATATCGCCATGCCCCACGATTTGTGCCAGCAGGACAGTCTACCCAGATGATTGTGGGGGCTACGAAGGAGAGTGATTTGGATATCCTGAAAATGTCCAACGCGCTGTATCAGCAGCCCACCATGCGTCGCGTGTATTACTCGGGCTATGTGAGCGTGAACACCTACGACCCGCGACTGCCTGTGCTCAAGCAGCCGCCATTGGTGCGCGAGAACCGGCTTTATCAGGCTGACTGGCTGTTGCGGTTCTACCATTTTAGCGTCGACGAGATCGTCGACGAGATGCACGCGAACCTTGATCTTGAGGTGGACCCCAAACTGGCGTGGGCGCTCAGGCATCCTGAGTACTTTCCTGTGGACATCAATACGGCTGACTACGAGATGCTTTTGAGGGTGCCAGGACTCGGCACCAAGTCGGCCTGGCTCATCGTGAATTCGCGACGATTCAACCGTCTCACATCATTCGACCTGAAGAAGATGGGCGTGGTGATGAAGAAGGCGAAGTATTTTATTACGTGCAACGAGTTGACCTCACAGTTCTCGCAGCCCATCGTCGGCATCAACGAACTGCGACCTGAGCGACTGCGACCGCTGCTGGTGTCGAAAGCGCAGCAGAAACGGGCAGCGGAAGAAATGCAACTAAAACTGGATTTTGGAGAATGACGGTATATGTGTTTGATGGAACGATGGACGGGCTGCTGACGGCGGTGTTCGACGCATTCCTTTTGAAGGAGCAACCAGAGCAGTTACTCGCTGAGGGCGACGCCTTGCCGCTGTTTTGTGACCATACCTATCATGTGACGACAGATGAGGAGAAGGCTCGACGAGTTTGGGCAGGACTGGAGAAGAAACTTAGTCGTGAGGCCCTGCGATTGATTTCCGTCAGTTGGCTGTCGGAACTGTGGGAGTTGAACACACCGTTGTTCCAATATGTCTGTAAGGTGTTCCGACAAGGCGATATATCACGGAACTTCGCTGATGCTGATGTATTGGCTGTGACGAATATCGCCCGCAGAGTGCTACATGAACAATTGAGGATGAAGCAGTTTATCCGCTTCCAGAAAGCAAAGGACGGCACGTATCTGGGCGTCGTTTCGCCGGACCACAACGTGTTGCCTATTATCACCGACCACTTTCAGGATCGATTTAACGACCAGCCGTGGCTGATATATGATGCGAAGCGGCACTATGGGTATTATTATGACGGGAAAACCGTCATCCGCATCACCTTCGAGGATGAAGCCGCTGTGCCTTTCGACCTAAGGAACGGCAAAATGGATGCAGATGTGCTGAGCGACAACGACCAGCTGTTCCAGGACCTTTGGCGCACCTACTTCAAGGCCATCTGCATCAAGGAACGCATGAATCCTCGCAAGCAGTTGCAGGACATGCCTCGCCGCTATTGGAAATATATGACAGAAAAGAACTAAGATAATGATGACAGCAAAAGAGATAATCGCGTATATGGAGTCTCTGCAGAATGAGGAGCAGCGACGGGTGCTCATGGGGTTCTTCAAGACAGGGCCTGGCGAGTATGGCGAGGGCGATGAGTTCTTGGGACTGAAGGTGCCGCAGACAAGGGAGGTGGTCAAGAATGTGTGGAAGGAGTTCCCCTTGAGTGAGGTGCCTGAGTTGTTGATGAGCAAATGGCATGAGGTGAGGCTTTGCGGATTGTTGATACTGGTGGCGAAATTCGAGAAACTGACGAAGAGGGCAGCGGCGAAAACGCCGCTGGAGTGGACGGAAGCGAAAAAGCAAAAGGCGCTGGAGTGGACGGGAGAGGCGATAATAGGGCGCGATGAAATTCTGATGATGTACCTCAGATATGCGGAGCAGGCGAACAACTGGGACCTCGTGGATTTGTCTGTGCATAAGATTCTGGGACATTGGTTGTTACTACCGACTAACCTTGGTGATAGGGATTATAAGATAAAGGTGCTGGATGGCTTAGCCCAGAGCGACAACCTGTGGAAACAGAGGATGAGCATGGTCTGTTCGTGGAAGACTTCGCAGATGGGCGACCCTTCGTGGTGCTTGCGCTATGCTGAGATTCATTTGCACCATCCGCACGACTTGATGCATAAGGCTGTGGGTTGGATGTTAAGGGAGATGGGCAAGCGTGTAAGCATGGACCTTCTTCGTGACTTTCTGCGTCAACACGCCCACGAGATGCCTCGCACCATGTTGCGCTATGCCATCGAAAAAATGACGGAACAGGAACGACAATATTGGCTGAATATTCCTCAGGACTTTGCTCCTGCAAAGGAATCGAAGGCCAATCGCTTTGCGGGCGTCCTTGTGCCCGACTTTGTGGAGATGATTCTCAAGGGTGATGATGAGGCGATGTACTATCTGTTGCATGAGCGGTTGAAGCATCAGCTACAGGAGCGTTTTGAGGCCTATAAAAACAATCTCTGCGATGATTACGAGGATGTCATTGATGACTTCTTCCTCTATCTTCGTGAGTGTGGTCGCTATCCTTATGAGCCGCTGAAGCGTATCAAGAAAAAGGAGTCTTTTGAAACTTGGCTGCTCAACACCTTTCGCAACTATCTGAGTAATCGGGTTGAGACTGAAGGGAGGGGGATATCTTCGCAGCCAAACTGCGAAGCACACTGGGCAATAGCGGGCGTAGGGGGAATCTGTGATGAGGAGAAAATTCGGGTTGTTTCGCAATTGATAGCCTACGCCCATCAGGTGTTCTATTCCCGTGGTCGTTTTATCTTCTTGCGCTCCTTGTTGACCATGCTTAACAAACAAAGGGCGGTACCCAACAAGGAAATGGCAGAGGCACTCGATATGTCGGATCTGGCCTACCGTGTTGCTGTTTATCGCATGAAGCAGAATGTGCGGCATTTCCGTAATCGTCTGCTTATGGGCGAAACGCTCAGACTCGATGATGAACACCAACAGATGGCAGAGCAAATCGATGCCGACTTCATTCACCTATATCCGACGCTCTTCCGTTTCTACGTGGAATGCATTGACACGCTCAAGACTAGTACTGCTGTTAAGCATCTTCGCCAGCAGTATCTCGAAGAGCGGGGCTATGCTGTCCATGAACCAGATGCAGATAGCCCCATCCGTGTCCGTATTCCCGCATTCTGGGAGAAACTGAACCATTGGATGACTATATAAACGAGCATGACGATGATCTCTTATCTGAACACAGAGAATATTGAACGTAGCAGGGGTGGGGTGGAGTACCACCCCTTGCGGCCCTTCCTGCCAGAGAATGCGAAGTTGCTGTTCTTGGGTAGTTTTCCGCCCCAACGCAAGCGGTGGTGCATGGACTTCTATTACCCGAACTTCATTAATGACCACTGGCGCATTGAGGGACAGATATTCTTTGGCGACAAAAACCATTTCGTGGATGTGCCAAACAAGCGTTTCAAAATAGACGAGATTGTGGCGTTCTGCGAAGAGAAAGGCCTCGCGTTCTTCGACACCTCAAAGGCCATCCGTCGGCTGCAGGACAATGCCTCCGATAAGTTTCTGGAGGTGGTGGAGCCTACCGACATCCCGGCCTTGATTCGTCAGTTGCCGCACTTGAAGGCCATCGTCACCACTGGTGAGAAGGCTACAGAGACGATTTGCAGGACGATGGGGATAGTGAAGACTCCGAAGGTGAATGCGTATGTGGATTTAACGAACACGGATGGCACGGATGAAACGGATAAATTAGAGAACACGAATCTAACGAATCTCACGAATGGAGGCAGTTTGATTTTGTATAGATTGCCCAGCAGTTCGCGTGCCTACCCCTTGTCGTTCGACAAGAAGGTGGAGGCTTATCGTCACTTTTTTGACTTCATTCAGATATGAGAGACATGGAGGAAGATAAGGGACGGGGAATACGGAGGCCGGTTGACCACATGAGGCACCACCGTGAAAACGGGTGGGACTATAGGGGGCGTGCCATCTATCATTTTACGCTACCTGTGGAGGAACGCTATCCGTTGTTTGGCGTGCTGGATGGGGAGAGTCCGGAGACGGCTTTCGTGAGGCTCAATCCCTATGGACGTCGCGTGTGTCAGATGTTGTGCGGGCTGGCGCAGTTTTATGAGGGGAAGGGGTACGCCCTAAAGGTGCTGGCGCAGAAGGTGATGCCCGACCACGTGCATCTGGTGATTCAGGTGCTGGCACCGCTGCCGCAAAGCATCGGGACTGTGGTGCGGGGATTTAAAAGCGGGTGCACGAAGGTGTATAAGGAGATGTATGGCAGTGGCGAGAACGCCACTGGAATGGACGGAAAGGAAAGGGCCAACGGCACGGGAGTGGATGCGCCCGCGCATTTTGCTCGCATTTTTGAGCGAAGGGGGAGCGTATGGCAACAGGATGCGGCGTATTATCATGAAAGGATATTGCATGCACCGGGACAGTTGCGGCGGATGATTGACTATGTGAAGGATAACCCGCGGCGACTTTGGATTAAGAGCCGTCATCCGGAGCTCTTCCGACTGCACCGACGGACGGAGGTGGCTGGACTGTCGTTTACATCGATGGGCAATCATTTCCTTCTGGATTGGCCCGACCATCAGGTGGTGGAGATATCGCGAAACACGACTGAAAAGGAGGTGCAGGAACAGCTCCAGAAGATACTGGCGGCAGCGGAAAATGGGACTGTCACATATACCGCGGCCATCAGTAAGGGCGAGCAACTCATCGCCCGCACTTTGCGTGAGGAGGGCTATCCGCTGGTGGTGCTGCTCAACGACGGTTTCCCGAAGGAAGGGTCGCCACATGAGCGTTACTACAAACCGGGGGGCGTGTATTTCGAGGCGTGCTCAAGAGGACAGTTGCTGCTGTTGGAACCGGACGAGCAGTCGTTTCTTGATGCTGACATCCAGGCGGCTGTTGAAGAGACGCTGCGCCGTAAGGCAGAGGCCCGGCATTACGCCTATACCCCCATCCCTGTGACATCGCAGAGATATCGTTTCGTGGCGCTCAATGAAATGGCGAAGCGGATTCCTTAACAAAAATTTAATCAATAACAACTATGAATATTGGAGATAAGGCGCCCGAGATTCTGGGCAAGGACGAACAGGGACGGAACATCCGTCTGAGTGACTACAAGGGCAGAAAGCTGGTGCTGTACTTCTATCCGAAGGACAATACGAGCGGGTGTACTGCTGAAGCCTGTAGCCTGCGCGACCATTATGGCGAGTTGCAAGGCAAGGGCTATGAAGTGGTGGGCGTGAGTAAGGACAGTGCTGCCTCGCACGTGAAGTTCAAGGAGAAGCATGAGTTGCCCTTCCCGCTGATTGCCGATGTGGACAAGACATTGATGGAGGCCATGGGTGCCTGGGGCGAGAAGGTGATGTATGGCAAGAAGACGATGGGCACCATCCGCACCACTTTTGTTATTAATGAAGAGGGTATCATTGAGCAAATCTTCGCTGGCAAACAGGTGAAGACCAAAGAGCACGCAGAGCAGATTCTCGGCTGATATTACAGTCTCACACCGAATGACACGCGGGCATAGGCATCGAAGATGTTGACCTTGCCATGATCATTCTTATAGTTGAAATTGTTGTACTGCGCCTGAGCACCGATGAAGTAATTACTCCAGTTATAGGCTATGCCGAGACGCAGGTCAAGGTTGAGCTGGAGCATGCTGTGGTTAACCTCTGGCTCTACCTCCCAGTAGTCAAACTGATGATTCAAAGTATCAGCCATCAAAATGGGTTTGTGGGTCTTGCCATTGGCCCATGTCCTCGTCTCCTTGTTCCAGTCGCCATAGTTATCGACAGGCTCTTTGGGAGACAGGTCGTAGTTGGTCTCGTATTTGTAGGCTTTCACACGGTTATAGACACTGACGGTGGGCATGGCCATCACATTGACAACAAGGCCGCGCAATGGTACCCAGTTGTAGCCGTAGCCCACACCGATGTTGGCCTGGTGTACTTTGGCTCGATAGATGCCGTGACCAATAATCATAAAGACGAAGTTTCGGATGTCAGAATAGTCGAATGATGACTGATACCATGTGGCTCCTAACAGGAAAGAGCCTGCGGAGCGACGCTGAATGACCGACTGGTTATAGGCGGCAGCCTGAGAGTAGCGATGCCCGTTGAACACGTAGTAGCCGTTGACATAGACGGAACGGATCCATACTGGTGCCGGCATGTTGACGGCTGTGTCAGACTGGGAAGTCTGCCCTTTCTCGTGGTCTATAGAACTGAACTTGGCGTCTTGCGTGTTGAAGCGTCTCAGTCGGAAGTTAAAGCCGTACTTGGCTCCTGTCGAACTGAGAGAATAATAGCGGCCAGCGTTCTTGGTGAGTGACTTGGAATAGGAGAAGCCCGTACCACGATAGCCCACCCAGAAACCCACGGAAGAGGCCACGGGAGGCTCGAAGCACAGGTTCCAGTCGGAATGGTCGTTGGTTCCTGGAATGTCGAGGCTCTGGCTATAGTCCACATCTACCACGTTCTCTTTATAGCGGAGAATCACCCTCCAGGGCTTGTCGGGCACTTCGATGTATTGTGAGTCCACCTTCGCCTTGGCTTTCGCGTCCAGGTATTGCTGAGCCTCGTGAAGCCGTTCCATCAGGCTCGGCTTAGTGTCCTGTGCAGTTGCATTCAGGGAGTATAGCAGGCAGCAGATAATCGTTTTTCGTATCATATCATAAGGTATTGATGGTCGCAAAGATACAAAAAAGTACTTAATCAGAGAAATGTTTATTGAGAAATCTGCTACTTTGTTTGGGATTCTCGGAAAGTCTTCATAACTTTGCGGATTCAAATGAGATTATGACACAGAAATATGCTTTGTTTTTCGACATCGACGGCACGTTGGTGAGTTTCCAGACCCATGAGATTCCGGCGTCAACCATTCAGGCGCTGGCGCAGGCCAAGGCCAATGGGTCGCGGGTGTATATCGCCACGGGTCGTCCACCGCTGATTATCACCAATCTGGGGGCTATTGAGCACCTGATTGACGGTTATATCACCACCAATGGCGCGTTGTGCTATGTGGGCAACGAGCTGGTGACGTGCCAGCCCATCCCCAAGGAGGACGTGATGACCTGTGTGAAGGACTGTCAGGCGAAGGGCAACAGCCTCATCATTGTGGGACGAAAGGATGTGGCGGTGATTGACCCCAAGGGCGATGTGGACCGCATCTTCCGTCAGATGCTGGCCGTCAAGAACCTCGACAAGGCTTCGCCATTGGATGTCGTGCTTGAGCAGGACATCCTGCAGCTGACCCCCTTTTTTCCAGCCGACTACGAGCCTATATTGATGGCGCGCATGCCACAATGTGTCTCTGGTCGCTGGCATCCGGAATTTACCGATATCACCGCCAACGGTGCCGACAAGGGCAAGGGTATCCTGGCAATGGCCCGTCATGAGGGCTTTGACGTCAGTCGCACCATGGCCTTTGGTGATGGTGGAAACGATACCTCAATGATCCTCCAGGCAGGCATTGGCGTGGCGATGGGTAATGCTATCGACGACCTCAAGCGCCAGGCCGACTATGTCACCACCACTGTCGACGATGATGGCATCCTCAAGGCCCTGCGACACTTTGAGGTGATATAAGCGTTAATTTCTGGCCAACAAATCATATATTATTTCTTCATTTTTCTATGTTGTTTTGCATACGCTGCATGACCAGACGGATTTCATCGTAGGTGATATCGGGCGGACAGAGGTTCTTGATGGCCGTAGAGCCTTCCGTGACGCCAATCTTACTGATGACGCGCTGGATGGCCTGCTGGTGGTCTGCAGGCACGAGGTCATCGAAGGAGACCTCGCCAGAGTCCACGTAACGGGTAAGATGCCCAATGACCGTACCTAGCGTGAGGCTTCGCGTCTTGGCGATGAGGTCGGGTTTCATGCCCTCTAGATAGAGTTGGAGAGACACCTCCCATGTCTTGGGTTTCACTTCCTTGGGCGCCTTGGGAGCCTTCGGCTTGCGCTGGCGTTTGGACTTGACGTCACCTTCACTCAGCGCATCGAGCATCGACATCTGTTTCTCGTGCAGGTAGTTATCGACGCTGAAGCCCGTCTCAGCTAGTTTTACGAGCAGATAACGACGGCTGAGCCATGCCTGCTTGAGGTCGGAGAGAGTATTGCTGAGGCGATGGGAGGCCTGTTTGTTGTTGGTCTCAACCTTACCGCTGAGCTCGATGGGCTTGTCGAGAATCTCGCGCAACTGGTCAGCAAAGTACTCGGTACTACGCATCACACGGTCAAGGAATTCGGTGTCGTGCAGCTCTTCGTAGGGTATCGTCTGAATCTTCTGTTGCCATTTGCCGGCTACGTCAAGGACGCGCTGACGCAGGTCTAAGAGGGCTTTGTCGTGCAACTGTTTCAGTGAGGCATGACTATGGTAGAAGAACTCGGCAAAGATTCGCACCATCGACTCCTGCTGGGCAAAGATGGAGCGGAAATCGAAGAGTTGCAGCAGTAGGTAGCGCTCATACTCCTGTTTGAGTAGGGGCAACTGACAGATGCTGCGCTCAGCCTGATATTCCTGTTGGGCGATATACGAGTCCACGCGCTCATCGTTGATGATAGCACGGGCCTCCAAGGGTGAAGCCAGTACCAGTCCTTCGAGGGTGCGACAGCGGCTCAGAGCTACATACACCTGACCAGGCGCAAAACTTTGGTTGGCATCGATGATGGCACGGTCGAATGTCAGGCCCTGACTCTTATGGATGGTGATGGCCCAGGCCAGACGCAGGGGCAGTTGTTTGAAGGTGCCCTGTACCTCGGCCTCAATCTCGCGCGTCTTCTCGTTCAGCGTATAGCGGGTGTTCTCCCATTCCTGTGGTTCCACCTCGATGGCCTCGCTGTCGCCCTCGCAATAGACGGTGAGACGATGGTCAGTGGCCTCCATCACGCGTCCGATACGGCCATTGTAGTATTTGTGTTCGCCAGAGGGGTCGTTCTTCACAAACATCACCTGAGCGCCTTCCTTCAGCACTAGTGCCTCGGCTGTGGGGTAGGAATAATCCGGAAAAGTGCCTTTGATTTCTGCGCGATAGGTATAGGCATGGCCAGGCAGCTTCTGCAGCTCTGACTCATTGTAGTTGTTCGCGATGATATTGTGGGTGGTCAGGCGGATGTAACCACTCCCCTCGCCCTTTGGAGAGGGGCCGGGGGTGAGGCTCCGGCTGTTCAGCTTCGCCAGCGCCTCTTCCGATGGATGGCCATTGCGCACCTCGTTTAGGATATTGATAAACGAGGCATCCTGCTGGCGATAGACATGCTCCAACTGGATGGTGACATAGTCTATCTGCTGCAAGGCCTTTGATCCAAAGAAATAGGGGGTGTCATAATAGGGCTTCAGCATTCGTTCATCCTCTGGTGTGACTACAGGCGTCAACTGTGCCAGGTCGCCAATCATCAGCAACTGCACGCCACCAAAGGGCTGGTTATGTTCACGGAAGCGCCTTAAAACGGCATCGATGGCATCGAGCAAATCGGCTCGTACCATCGATATCTCGTCGATAATCAGCAGGTCTATCGAGGCGATGATCTTGCGCTTCTCACGACTGAAATCAAACTTGCTCTCTACCTTCGCACCAGGTACATAGGGTGAAAAGGGTAACTGGAAAAACGAGTGGATGGTGACACCACCGGCATTGATGGCTGCCACACCCGTGGGGGCCACCACGATGGGGCGCTTCCTGGAGCCTGCCATCACCTCTTTCAGAAACGTCGTCTTGCCCGTTCCTGCCTTACCAGTCAAAAAAATGCTGCGCCCCGTGTTCTCGACGAAGTCCCACGCGGTGCGCAGCTGATCATTTTGTTCCATTCTTATCTTGATAGGAGTATCAAATCAAACTGTCGGCCAATTGTTCCAACTGTGTCTCATCAGCAGCCTTCATACGCGAGCGGATGGTGACCATGGGCTCTACAATCTCGCAGTCCTTCAGGGCCTCAATCATGGTGCGCATCACCTTGCCTGCGGTGGGGGCCCAACTGCCGTTCTCGATGATACCGAATTTGCGCTTCTGGTAGTTCTTGATCTGCAGGTGGTACAAGAAATCGTGCATCACGGGGAACACGCCTGCATCGTAGCTTGAGGCTGCTACCACCACCGTGGGATAGCGGAACGCATCCTCTATGACCTCGGCCATGTCAGAGCGACTCAGGTCGCTCACCACGACCTTCTTGGCGCCTTTTTCTCGGAGCAAAACTCCGAGACGCTCGGCAGCAGCGGCTGTGCCACCATGGATGCTGGCATAGGCAATCAGAATGCCTTCGCTCTCAGGTTCGTATTTGCTCCAGATGTCATACAGGCGTACAGCCTCTGTCAGTGCCTCGCCCTTGAGCACAGGACCATGCAGGGGACAGATAGCCTGGATATCGATGACTGCCGCCTTCTTGAGGACGTTCTGCACCTGAGTGCCATACTTGCCGCAGATGTTGAAGTAGTAGCGACGCGCCTCGCATGCCCAGTCGTCGACCCCCTTTCCCGTTTCCCCCGAAGGAGGAAAGCCCAGTGCACCAAACTTGCCGAAACCATCAGCTGAGAACAGCACCTTGTCTGTGCTGTCGTAGGTCATGATGACCTCAGGCCAGTGTATCATTGCTGCACCAATGAAGGTGAGCTCGTGTTTACCCAGTGATAGTGTATCACCGTCCTTCACGGTAATCACACGTCCTGTGAAATCAACGCCTTCGAAGAAGTTGCTCAGCATTTTGACGGCCTGGGCGCTGCAAACCAACTGCAGGTTGGGGTAGGTCTCCAGCATCCAGGCGATGAGTGCTGAGTGGTCGGGCTCCATATGGTGAACCACCATATAGTCGGGCTGGCGACCATTGAGCGCTGCCTGGAGATTGGCCTTCCACACCTCACCCTTGCGAAGGTCGACAGTATCCATCACGGCAATCTTCTCATCGTCGATGAGATAGGAATTATAACTCATGCCCTCGGGCACCACATACTGACTTTCAAACAAATCGATGTCGAGATCGTCCACACCGATATACTTAATGGTATCGCTAATCATATTCATAGTTCTCGTTTTATTTTTGGCAAAGTTACCATTATTTTTCCAAATCTCCTAGGGTCTTATACATTTTTTTAGAAAAAAAGGATCTTCCACATGTGCCAGATTGTTTGAAATCATTGGCCTCCTGTTGGAAGATCCTTTTCTTCGAATGTCTGCGAGCGGGACTCGCGACATGCAATGAGATGTATAATGTTTGTTGTTTGCTTACATGATGTATCGTGAAGCAATGACGGCCAACCCCATGAGGATGGCTAATGTAACGAGCGTAACCTTCAGGTATTTCTCAATCTTCTTGCGGGTTTCTATGGCCTGCAGAGAACGTTGCTTGAAAAGGCTCGCCCCATCTTTCTTGTGATGATGATGATGGTGATGATGTTCTTCTGGCATGATAGTATTACTTTAAAATGTTATACAACAGCGAGGTCAATGAGATGAGAATACTGGTGGCACTGAACCACAGCGTTGTCATGCTACCGACACTTGAGTTCTG
Source organism: uncultured Prevotellaceae bacterium (assembly GCA_902788605.1). Taxonomy (GTDB): domain Bacteria; phylum Bacteroidota; class Bacteroidia; order Bacteroidales; family Bacteroidaceae; genus Prevotella. The sequence goes on from CADAKX010000029.1 coordinate 39,327, forward strand.
AGCCTTCACCTTGTTGGGCTCCACATACACGATGTCGTTCTGCTGCAGATAGAAATAGGGGGAGTTCACAATATTGGCATCATTCAGGTTGAGGGTGTGAATCTCCTTGCGGCCTGAGGCGTTCTTGCGAATCAGCTTGACACGGTCACGGACACCATAGATGGTCAGGTCACCGGCCTGTGCCAGGGCCTCCAATACGTTGATCTCCTCGCGTGACACCATATAGCTACCAGGTCTGGCTACCTCACCCAATACTGAGATAGAATAGCTGGACATGCGTACGGTGACAATGGGGTTCTCACTCTCTGCCAGGTAAGGTCTAATCTTATCCTGTATCATGCGCTCACACTGGCGCTTGGTGAGTCCTGCCACTTGCAGACGACCAATAATCGGGAAGTTGATGCTTCCCTCGGTGTCTACCAGATAGGGCATCAGGGTACCACCTGTGGTTGACAATGTGCGTCCCTGTTGGTAGGCGTTCTGCATCAGCAGGTTGAAGGGCAGTGATACCTCTGGGTTAGTGGTGTTGACAGAGATGGTCAACTCGTCCTTAGGCATAATCTTAGCATCATAGAGATACTGCGAACGGTCGTAATTGACGCTATCGCTGTTCTGAATATACGCAATATTCTTCACGCTGCCGCACGAAGAGAAAAATGCCAATACCAATGATACGGTGAAAAAAAGACTTAGCTTCTTCATATACTTATTTGTTTGTGTTTCTGAATTCTGTGATTAGAACTGCCACCAATGTTTCTTCTTGGGAGGACGGTATTCCTCGAGAGAAGTGCGACCGGCCTCGTCAAGGAGGTGGTGCCACTTCTTCTGATGCTTGATCATACGATAGATGGTGCCCCAGTCGGGCAGGCCTCCAAGGTTGCGGTCGTCAATAAAGAGATCCACCTTGAGCTTGCGAGAGAAGTGGGGGTTGTTTTCTACCGTTTCCTCGGGATAGTCGCGGTTGACGGCATAGAACTCCAATCCGCGCTCCTTGCACCAGTTGACAGCCTCCTCAAGGAGCTCACCCTCGCGTACTGACCAGAGGATGAGCTTGTGGCGATCCTGAACGAGCATCTTCAACGTTTCCACAGCAAAGGGGATCTCTTCGCCAATCTTGGGATAGCGATGCTCTACAATGGTTCCGTCAAAATCTACTGCTATAATCATTTCTTAATACTATCGTCGTTTTTGTTGCTATAACGTGAGTCGGCATAGTTACCATAACTGCCGTAGTTGCCATAGCCATACTTGCCGTAGCCATACTTGCCATAACCGTAGCGGCCATAGCCATAACGGCTGTAACCATAGCGGCCATATTTGCCATACTTGCCGTAGCCATAGTAGTAGCCGTACTTCTTCTTAGACATGTCGACACCATTGAGGATGATGCAGGCATTGGGCAGCTTGCCTTCGCCGCTGAGGCTGTTGACAATACCCACGTTGGCCTTAGGTGTGTAGTCGGCACGACATACATAGCAGCATACGTTGGCAAACTTAGCGATCTGAAGAGTATCTGATACCAGACCTACTGGGGCGGTATCGAGGATGATGTAGTCGTATTCCTGCTTGAGAATGTTGATGGTGTCCTCGAGGTTCTGGCGGGCCAGCAACTCGGTTGGGTTGGGAGGTGTAGGACCTGCCAACAGGATGTCGAGGTTCTCGTTAACGCCTGAGGGTGTCACCTGCCCGCGTACATCGGCCAGGGTCACCTGGTTCTTGACCAACAGTGCTGTAGCACCCAACTTGCGGTCGCTCAGGCCGAAGAGCTTACCCAGAGCAGGCTTACGGATGTCAAGACCGCAGAGGATTACCTTCTTGCCCAGCAGGGCGAACGATACGGCCAGGTTAGCAGCAAGGAAGGTCTTACCCTCACCAGAGGTTGAAGAGGTGAAGAGGATTACCTTCTCGTCTTCCTTCAGCATGAACTGAATATTCGTACGCAATGAGCGGAAAATTTCGTCAATCTGGTTGTTCTTGTTGGCCTGAACCACAATACCTGCAGCGCTCTTCACGCTGTCGCTGGCCACGGGCACATCGGCCACGATGGGCAGGGTGGTGATCTTCATCACGTCGTCGCGACCCTCAATGCGGTAGCGGAAGAAGCTCAGGATGAACAGAACGCCCAGAGGCAATGCAAAGCCCAGTACGAGCGCTGCCAGCAATACGATGGTGCGCTTGGGGCTAACCTGACCCAGGAACTGGGGATCGTCAATGAGCTTACCCTTGTCAACGGTAGCAGCCAGTGAGATGCTGTTCTCCTCACGCTTCTGCAACAGCATCAGGTAAAGACCTGAACGCACATCCTGCTGACGACCAATCTCGGTCAGCACACGCTCCTGGTCTGGAGAACGACCAATTCGGCTTTGGTATTTAGCATACTGCTCCTGGATGCTCTTACGCTGGATCTCAGCCGTACGGCGTGCCTGTGACAGGGCGCTGCGGATAGAGGTCTGCAACTGATCCAGGGTGGCCGTCAATGCCTGTACCTGAGGTGCCAGGCTACTGGTGGTCTGCAGATAGTGGTTACGCTCCTGCACCTTCTGATTGTAGCTGGCAATCAGTGAGGTAGAAGCTGCATCGGTCATACCTACGTTTGAGGGGATGATGCTGTATTGGTTAGAGGGATTCTCTACGTATTCGCGCAGATAGTCGAGCAACTGGATCTGTGAAGTGGCCTCGGTCAACTTGGTGGCATACTGGTTGGTCATCTGGAGTGACTGGGCAGCATCCATCTGGAGGTCAATCAGCTCGTTGGCTTTCTTGTAGCTCTGAAGTTTGCTCTCGGTGGTTCCCAACTCGTCGTTGATCTTCTCGATACGCTCGTTGATGAACTCCTCGGTCTTCATGGCAATCTCGTTCTTATCGGCATTGGCCTGACGGTTGTAGCAGTTGACCAAAGCACGGAGGAAGTCGATAGCACGCTTGGGATTGGCGTCTTTCAGCGTGATTTCAGCGATGTCTGTCTGCTTAGAGGTGGCAGCCACGCTCATAGAAGCAAAGTACTTGCGAGCCACCATCATAGGCGGTCTGATGGCCACAATCCATGTGCCATCCAGACTGTCGGCATTCGCGTTGGTGTTCTGGGTAAAGGTCAGCGTGCCGTACTGGGTCTGATAGACGTCAGGAAGGCGCTTGATGTTCTTGACGAAAGAGCTGACAGGCTTGCCGTCTTTTAATATGGTACCCGATACTTCTATTAATTTACCCTTGCGAGAGATTGACAGATCGATGCTGCGCACCTCGTCGAACAACACCTGATCAAGGGTGTCCAGGCTGGCGGCATCCAGGTCAACATTGATGGGCTGCGTGCCGTAAACAAGGCCCTTCTTGATGTAACCCTTTCTGAAGTACTCGGCATAGAGCTGAAGGTCAACCACAGCATCGCGCAGCAGAACGTTACTCTGCAGAATCTCCATCTCGTTTTCCAGACCTACAGAATTGGTCATGAAACCGAGATCCTGCATGCTGGCCAATATGTTCGTATTGCTACGATGGGCGTTCTTGTCTTCCTTAATCAGCATACGACCTGATACAGAATAGGTGGGGGTCGTGTAGCGCAAGTAGATCAGAGCACCACATATGAAAATGAACATGGTTAGCAAAAACCACTGCCAGTTCAGAATAAGAGTGGCATAAATGTTTTGAAAAGAGAACCATGATTGCGCATCGTTCTCGGCGTTCAACAACTCCTCGTTTTCAGCAAGGTTTGCTTTCTTTTCTTCTAACGTCATATCTTTTTGTTTTTCCTTATAATTCAGACAATCGGTGCAAAGGTACAAATAATTTCACAAACAACAAAGTTTTTTGTAGAAAAGATTTGTTTTTATAGAAAAAAGGTGGAATGCTTGGTGGATTCGGAATAATGTTGTAACTTTGCCAACAGTATGCAAAATTTTCTATATCATATCTTCGCGCCCTACAGGGTATGTCCTCTGGGAGCGCATGTGGACCACCAGCATGGACTGGTGACGGGCTTCGCCATCAACAAGGGCGTGGACCTGTGGTTTGATGTGTGTGATGATCATCATGTGCATCTGGAATCGAAGACTTTCGAGGGGGCGGTGGATTTTGATATCGATTCGCCTTCGCAAGTCAAGGAGCGTCATTGGGGTGACTATGCCCGTGGCGCCAAGTATGCCTTGAGAAAGCGTTTTGAGTTGAAAAAAGGTATCAATGGCGTCATTCAGGGGTCGTTGCCTGTGGGAGGTCTTTCTTCCAGTGCGGCTGTACTCATCGCCTATGTCATGGCCTTTGCCAAGGCCAACGACATCACGTTGCAGCCTTTCGAGGTCGTCAAGATTGCCTCTGAGGCTGAGCGTGAGTATATCGGACTGAATAATGGCCTGTTGGACCAGGCGTGCATCGCCCTGGGCAAGAAGGATGGCCTGTTGTTTCTGGATTGCGACAGCAACGATTGGCGTATCATCAAGCGTCATCCGGAGATGCCGGAATTTGAGATTGGCATCTTCTTCAGTGGTCTGACGCGCTCGCTGGTAAACTCGGACTATAATCTCCGTGTGTATGAGTGCAAGACGGCTGCCTGGAATATGCTGGCCTATACAGAACAGCCCTTGAAGACCTTCGATAAGACCTTTCTGAGGGATATCCCTAAGGCCACGTTTGAGAAGACACGTATCGCTATGCCAGCTCGTTTTGCGCGCAGGGCAGAACATTTCTACTCGGAGTACCGTCGCGTGCGTCAGGGTGTTACTGCTTGGGAGACGGGTAACCTGAAACTGTTTGGTAAACTGAGTTTTGATTCGTGTGAGAGTTCGATTCATAACTATGAGTGTGGCTCACCCGAACTCATTGCCATCTATGAGATTATGCGTTCTCTGCCCGGTGTGTATGGTGGCAGATTCAGTGGCGCAGGATTTAAGGGTGCCTGTATCGCCCTGGTGGATCCCGCTCAGAAAGCGCATATCGAGAAGGTCCTCACGGAGAAGTACCTCGAGCAGTTCCCCGAGTACGAAAAGACTTTCCAGGTCTTCTGGGTGAAACCTGATGATGGGGCAAGATTTGTATAACGAACACGAATATCACGAATAATACGAATGAAGAATATTGTAATTGCGGCTGGATATGCCACAAGACTGGGCGAGTTGACCAAGAACTTCCCCAAACCATTATTGAAAATCGGAGAGAATACCATTCTCGGTCGTATGCTTGATGATATCGATCGGATTCCTGAGATTGATGAACACATCATTATTTCAAATCATCGGTTTGCACCGATATTTGAAAAATGGAAGAAGGAAGAGGGAAGATGGAAGAAGCCCATCACCATCGTGGATGACGGGACTGAGACAAATGACACGCGATTAGGTGCCGTATGCGATCTGCTCTTTGCCATGGATAAACTGCATATCGATGATGATATGCTGGTAGTGGCAGCAGATAATCTGCTGTTCTTCAGCTTCCAGGAGTTCGTTGACTTCGCAAAGGAAAAAGGCACCTCGTGCATCATGTGTCATGAGCAGCCTTCTATCGAGAAACTGCAGCGTACTGGTGTGGTGGAACTGGATGCAGAGATGAAAGTGCTGGGTATGGAGGAGAAGCCTCAGGTGCCCAAGAGTCATTGGGCCGTGCCGCCTTTCTATATCTATAGGAAGGTTGACCTGGACCTGGTGCGTCACTCGGTGGAGAATGGCTGCGGCAAAGATGCACCTGGTAACCTGGCGCACTATATGGTGGATCACACCACAATGCATGCCTGGCGCATGAGTGCTGGCCGTTTTGACATCGGAAGTTTGGATACATACTATCAAGCAGTAGAGAAATATGGAAAAGATTGATTTGAATGGCAAGACCATTCTGGTAACAGGTAGTGCCGGCTTTATTGGCAGTAACCTCGTTAAGCGACTGTTTAAGGACCTGAAGGATGCTATCATCGTAGGCATTGACAATATGAACGACTACTACGATGTGAGTCTGAAGGAATGGCGTCTGAATGAGATTGAGGGACTGGTGCCTGCGGGCATCAAGTATGTCTTTGTGAAGGGTGACATCGCCTCGAAGGAGACCATCGACCAGTTGTTTGAGACCTACAAGCCTCAGGTGGTGGTGAACCTGGCTGCACAGGCTGGTGTGCGTTATTCTATCACGAATCCAGATGCGTATATCCAGAGTAATCTCATTGGCTTCTATAATATCCTCGAAGCCTGCAGAAACAACCCCGTGGAGCACTTGGTCTATGCAAGTTCCTCGAGTGTCTATGGCGGCAACAAGAAGGTGCCCTTCTCGACCGATGACCGCGTGGATAACCCTGTGTCGCTCTATGCTGCCACGAAGAAGAGTAATGAGCTGATGGCGCATTGCTACTCAAAGCTCTATGATATCCCTTCTACGGGTTTGAGATTCTTCACGGTCTATGGTCCTGCCGGTCGTCCTGACATGGCCTATTTCGGTTTTACCAACAAACTGCTGAAGGGGGAGACCATCCAGATATTCAACTATGGTAACTGTCGTCGCGATTTTACCTATGTCGATGATATCGTTGAGGGTATCGTGCGCGTGATGCAGGGGGCTCCTGAGCGTAAAAAGGGTGAGGATGGACTGCCTGTGCCGCCTTATGCTGTGTATAATATCGGTGGTGGTCAGCCAGAGAACCTGCTTGACTTCGTGAATATCCTGCAGGAGGAACTGGTGCGTGCTGGCGTTCTGCCTCAGGACTTCGACTTCGAGGCCCACAAGAAACTAGTGCCCATGCAGCCGGGTGACGTGCCTACGACTTATGCCGATGCTGCAGCCTTGGAGCGTGACTTCGGGTTTACACCGAAGATAACGCTGAGAGAGGGATTAAGGCACTTCGCTGAGTGGTATGCGAAATTCTATAAATAAAAGAAAGCGTCACAGGTGATTGCCTGTGACGCTTTGTTTTTGTTATTGTCTGAAACGCTTGGTGAGGTCTCCGTAGTTCTCAATACGCCTGTCACGAAGGAAAGGCCACCAGCGACGTACCTGTTCGCTGCGCTTGAGGTCAACATCGACAATGGTCTCAACCTCCTGGTCAATGGGGGCCTCATAGAGGAGTTCTCCCTGTGGACCAGCCACAAACGACGTGCCCCAGAAGGGAACACCGTCTTCTTCGCCGACGCGATTAACGGTGATGACAGGTAGTCCGTTGGCTACGGCATGGCCGCGCTGAACCGTCTGCCAAGCCATGCGCTGGCGCTCCTGCTCCTCGCGGGTGTCGTTGGGGTCATAGCCAATGGCGGTAGGATAGATCAGCATCTCAGCACCTGCAAGGGCCATGAGACGCGCTGCCTCGGGGTACCACTGGTCCCAGCATACGAGGACGCCCAACTTACCGACAGAGGTCTGGATGGGTTCAAAGCCCAGGTCACCGGGGGTGAAATAGAACTTCTCGTAATAGCCAGGGTCGTCGGGGATGTGCATCTTGCGATAGATGCCGGCAATGGTGCCGTCTTTCTCAAGGACCACCGACGTGTTGTGATAGAGACCTGCGGCACGACGCTCAAAGAGTGAGGTGACGATGACCACCTGCAGTTCCTTGGCCAGCGCACCGAAGAACTCGGTGGAAGGGCCAGGGATGGGCTCTGCCTGGTCGAAGAGGTTGACATCCTCCACCTGGCAGAAATACAAACCATTGTGGAGCTCCTGGAGGACCACCAGTTCTGCGCCCTCGTGGGCGAGTTTACGTATCTTCTCGGCCAAGCGCTGCTTGTTGGCTTCAATGTCGGGGGTGTTGTGTTGCTGTATGATTCCTGTTTTCATAATCTTTGATTTTTGGGGGCTGCGACGGTGTCGCAGCATACGGGACAAGGGGGGATAGACAAGGGCTATTAATAGTACTGCATGGTGCAGCAATGGAGGGAGCCGTGCTGCTTGATGACAGCGCGACAGTCAATGCCAATAATCTCGCGGTCGGGGAAGGCCTCACCGATGATGCGCATGGCCTCTGCATCGAGGTCGGGCTGCGCATAGGTAGGTACCAATACCGCACCGTTGATGATGAGGTAGTTGGCATAGGTGGCTGGGAGACGGTCGCTGTCAACGATGTCATCGTTAATCACTGAACCGTCAGCCTCTGTACCTTCTGCCACGGGGGAATCACCGTCAGCCTCTGTACCTTCTGCCACGGGGGGATCATAGATGGGACGGGGAAGAGGTAGTTTCAACAGGCGGTAGGGCTTGCCGTCCATGGTGCGCAGTGCTTTCAGTTCCTCTTCCATCAAGGTCAGGTCTGGATGGTCGGCATCACCTCCGGTATAGATGATGGTGTCATTGGGACAGATGCGTGCCAGGGTGTCGATATGACCATCGGTATCGTCGCCAATCAGGCTGCCGTGGTTGAGCCATACAACGCGCTCAGCACCCAGATACTCCTTGAGGCGGGCTTCTATCTCGGCCTGCGACAGGGGCTGGTTGCGATGGGGGGCCATCAGACAACAGGTAGTGGTAAAGATCGTTCCCTTGCCATCACTCTCGATAGAACCGCCCTCGAGGACGAAGTCCAGGTGGTCTTCATAGTCGCCATGAACCATGCCTTGGTCGTAGAGGTGCTTGTTGATCTCGTTGTCGAGCTTAGCCTCGAATTTCTCGCCCCAACCGTTAAACTTGAAGTCGAGAAGGCGGAGGGCTGAGGGATGAGGGCTGAGGGATGAGGGCTGAGGGATGAGGGCTGAGGGCTGAGGGCTGAGGGCTGAGGGCTGATGGGTGAGGGTTTCTTCTACGGTGATGAAGCCATGGTCGCGCGCCCAGGTGTCGTTGGTGGGGAGATGGATGATGGATGATGGATGATGGGAGATGGAAGAGGGAAGATTGGGCGTACCCTCAGGGGCCACGATGAGCAGGGGCTCGCGCTTTGTGATTTCGCGTGCCATCTCTTCGTAAACAGCAGTGATTTCAGGGAGGATAGGAGCCCAGTCCGTGTCCTTGTGGGGCCACGTGAGCTGCACCATACGCTGTGGCTCCCATTCAGCCAGCATTCGTCTCTTCATCATTTTGATAACAGGTATTTCTTGAAGTCCTCGAAATTCTTGGTCATGGGCACACTCTGCTTTTCGCCCTTCATAAAGGCTGCCAGACGCTCGGGAATCTCTACGTCGATGCCCAGGATATCGTCCACCTTCTCCTTGAACTTAGCCGGATGGGCTGTCTCGCAGAATACACCAATCTCACCGGGCTGGAGCTGTTCCTCGAGGGCGCGATAGCCACAGGCTCCGTGAGGATCGAGGATATAGCCCGTCTCCTTGTAGCAGTGGCGCATGGTCTCCTTAATCTGCTCGTCGCTATAGGTGGCGCCACTGATAAGCGAGGTGATACGCTTGTGGGTCTCCTCGGGCGTGAGTTTGCCGTTCTCTGAATAGAGGTTGATGATACGGGCGAAGTTTGATGGGTCGCCCACGTCCATCGCGTTGGCCAGCGTCTGCTTGGAGGCCTTGGGATTGTACTGGCCCGTCTGCAGGTAGTTAAAGAAGATATCGTTGGCATTATTAGCAGCGATGAAGCGCTTCACGGGCATGCCCATCTGATGGCCAAACAGGGCGGCACAGATGTTACCGAAGTTGCCTGAGGGCACGCAAATCGTGATGTCTGATGTCTGATGGCCGAGGGCTGAGAGTTGTGCCACGGCATTGAAGTAATAGAACGCCTGAGGCAGGAAACGCGCCACGTTGATAGAGTTGGCCGAGGTGAGCATCATGTGGTCGTTGAGTTCCTTGTCCATGAAGGCGCTCTTGACCAGTGCCTGACAGTCATCGAAGACGCCATCGACCTCGATGGCTGTGATGTTCTTGCCCAATGTGGTGAACTGGCACTCCTGGATGGGCGATACCTTGCCCTTGGGGTAGAGCACATAGACATGGATGCCCTCGACGCCCAGGAAGCCATTGGCCACGGCAGAGCCTGTGTCGCCAGAGGTAGCCACAAGGACGTTGACTTCCTTGTTGGCTGCAACACTGTTGCTGCTTACGGGGAAGGATGAACTGCCGTGACGCAGGAAATACTGCAGCAGGCGCGCCATGAAGCGGGCACCTACATCCTTGAAGGCCAGGGTGGGACCGTGGAAGAGTTCCAGGGAGTAGATGTTTTCCTTGACCTTGACCACAGGACAGGGGAACTGCAGGGTGTCGTAAACCAGGTCCTGCAGACTGTCGAGGTCCACATCGTCGCCAAAGAAGGCACTGGCCACATTGAAGGCGATGTCCTGGAACTTCATCTTCGGCATGTCGGTGAAGAACTGCTGAGGCAGTTTGTTGATACATTGGTGCTATAGTATTTCATATGAATGGATAATGGACAAGTGATAATTCTAATTGATTTTCATGAATTCTTGCATGAACTGCTGGAGGCGCAGAAGTCCGTAGCCACCAGTGACGCACGACTCCTCGTCGTAGTACTCCACGCTGTCAGGCTCTATACCTTTATAATAGATTAGGAAAGGCACTGGTTCGTTGACATGGATGCGCTGCTCAACGGGGGTGGGATGATCGGGCAGGATGGCGATGCATACTGGCTCGTCCATCTTTTCGGTGGCCTCGAAGATAGGTTTGATAAGGCGTTGGTCCAGATAGTCAATGGCCTTGAGCTTCAAGTCGAGGTCACCATCATGGCCAGCCTCGTCGGTAGCCTCTACATGCACAAAGACAAAGTCGTCGGTCTGTAGGGCGTCGATAGCCGCCTGTGCCTTACCCTCGTAGTTAGTGTCAGCCAATCCTGTGGCACCAGGTACCTTGATGATGCGCAGACCCGCATATTTGCCGATGCCCTGAATCAGGTCGACAGCCGAGATGACCGCACCCGTCTTTACCTGGGGGTACTGCTGCATGAGGGTCTGCATGGAAGGACGATAGCCACCACTCCACGGCCAGATGCTGTTGGCCTGACGCTCACCACGGGCAGCACGCGCCTGGTTGAAGGGGTGCTGGGCGAGGAGCTCCTGCGAACGCAGGATGAGGTCGTTGATGAGAGAGGCGGTTTCTGCGGGGGAGAGATGAGAGGTGTCAGCGACCGAATCGCTGACCACAGTATCGCTGCCTACGAGACCGGGCTCGGGGGTTACCAGAAGGGGCTTCCATTCTTCGTTGGGGTGATCGTGGGGCGGAGCACAGACGATGTGCTTGTTGCCACCCTTGATGATGAGCAGATGGCGATACTGGATGCCGCAGATGAATTTTACACGATCGCAGCCCTCTTTCTCGTTGATGGGCTTGGCGAGAGTCTCGTTGAGATAATCGATGAGTATGCGGGCATCCTCCGTCTGGAGGTTACCACCATTGTGGTGTGATGATATTACAGCGGATGGCGAAATCATCATCAGCCATCTCATAGCCTATCGATGCGGCTTCCAAAGGTCCTCGTCCCTCGTACACCTTGTTCAGGTCATAGCCGAGGATGGCGGTGTTGGCAACCTCGCTGCCCGGGGGGAACCCCTCGGGAACGGTAACCAAACGGCCACAACGGCCTGCCTTTGCCAGGCGGTTCATGTATTCAGGACGTGCATACTGCAGAAGCGTCTTGCCACCAAGGCGGTCGACCTGATGGTCGGCCATGCCGTCGCCCAAAATGATAATATGCTTCATAATTGTTATTTGCAGCGGACGACCACGGACTTTTTCGGATTATCCGTGTAAGTCCGTTGTTGTCCGCTGCTATAAATTAGATATTAGCAATTGACATGATATTGGCAAAGACACCGGCAGCGGTAACAGCGGCACCAGCACCATAGCCCTGGATGAGCATGGGATATTCCTTATAGCGCTCAGTGGTGAGGAGTACGATGTTGTTCGAGCCCTCGAGGCCGTAGAAAGGATGTCCGTAGGGCACCTCCTTCAAGGCCACGCTGGTCTTGAAAGATGATGGGTCGTTCTCGTCGGCTTCCATTGTTGCCACAAAGCGCCAGCGCTTATTTTCACTTTCCAGCACCTTGCGACGCGCCTCGAAGTCGGCATCGAGTTCAGGCAGCTTGGCCCAGAAGTCCTCGATAGAACCCTCGAAGTAGCTGTCGGGCACGAAGAGATGCTTCTCCACGTCGTCCTGCTCTACCTTATAGCCAGCCTCACGCGTCAGGATAACCAACTTGCGGATCACGTCCGTACCACTGAGGTCGATACGTGGGTCGGGTTCAGAGTAGCGCTGCTCCTTGGCACGACGAACAGTCTCAGAGAAGGGCACGTCGGCAGCAATCTCGTTGAAGATGAAGTTCAGCGTACCAGAGAGGATAGCCTCAATCTTCAGTATCTTGTCGCCTGAGTTACACAGGTCGTTGATGGTACCGATGATAGGCAGACCAGCACCTACGTTGGTCTCGTAGCGGAACCACACACCACGGTCGCGAGCCGTCTGACGCAGCTTCACATAGCTCTCATAGTCGCTTGAGGCCGCAATCTTATTGGCTGCCACAACAGAGATGTTGTGCTCCAGGAAGGTCTGGTAGAGAGCTGCAATCTGCTTGCTGGCAGTACAGTCAACGAAGACCGAGTTGAAAATATTCATCTTGATGATCTCCTCGCGCATGTGCTCCGTGTCAGCGGGGAAGCCTGCACGCAGAATCTGCTCGTAGTTATCGAGGTCGATACCATCGCGATCGAGTACGAAGTTGGCGACATCAGAGATACCGACCACGTTCAACTTCAGGCGACGCGACTGCATCAGGAACTGCTGCTGGGTGCGAATCTGCTCGAGCAGCATGCCACCCACGGTACCGATACCGCAGATGAAGATGTTGAGCACCTTGTATTCCGACAGGAAGAACGAATCGTGGAGCACGTTCAGCGACTTGCGTAGGAACTTGCCATCGACCACGAATGAGATGTTTGTCTCTGAGGCACCCTGAGCACAGGCAATCACAGAGATACCTGAGCGTCCCAGTGTGCCAAACAGCTTACCGGCGATGCCAGGTGTCTGCTTCATGTTCTCACCCACGATGGCGATGGTGGCCAGGCCACTCTCTACCTGCATGGGGAACATGGCACCCGTCTCAATCTCCTTGGCAAACTCCGCATTCAGTACCTCAACGGCTGCCTTGGCATCCTCGTCGCGCACACCAATAGAGGTGGAGTTCTCAGAAGATGCCTGTGACACCATGAAGACAGAGATACCCTTGTTGGCCAGGGTGGTGAAGATACGGCGGTTGACACCGATGACACCCACCATGGACAGACCGGTGACGGTGATCAGAGACGTACCCTTGATACTTGAGATACCCTTGATGGGCTTCTGGTCGTTCTCGATCTTGGCCTTGATCAGAGTGCCTGGGTGCTTGGGGTTAAAGGTGTTCTTAACCTTGATGGGGATATTTTTTACGCAGACGGGATAGATGGTCGGTGGGTAGATGACCTTAGCACCGAAGTTGCACAACTCCATCGCCTCTACGTAAGAGAGTTCGTTAATGGTATAAGCGCTCTTGATGACCTTCGGATCTGCCGTCATGAAACCATCGACATCGGTCCAGATCTCCAGCACCTCAGCGTTCAGTACGGCAGCAAGGATAGAGGCGGTATAGTCGGAACCACCACGTCCCAGGTTTGTCGTCTCGTGGCTGTCGCGGTCGCGGGCAATGAAGCCAGGGACGACATACACCTTGTTGGCTGCGACGGTGTCGCAGCTTACGGAACTGAAGGCTTGTTTCACCAATTCTGTGGTCAGGTCGGCATCAATCACGTGCTGTCCCTGTTTCTTCTCTGTACGGATGAAGTCGCGGCTGTTCATGCGAACACCATTCTTGACCATAGCTGCCACGATATGGGAACTCAGGCGCTCTCCATACGACACGATGGTGTCTTCGGTCTTCTCCGACAGGTCATGAATGAGGTACACACCATAGTAGATACTCTTCAACTGGTCGAAGAGCTGATCTACATTGTTGATTAAGTCCACGCGCTTGTTGATGTCCTGGATGATAGTGTCTATCATCGAGTGGTGGCGTCTGACCATCGCGTCGAATTCCTCGCGATAGCGCTCGTCTCCCTGTTTTCGTTCCGCCGAATTTCATTACTTTCATATTCCTATGCAATTTATCTTTCCAACGGTACCCCTCAACAAGCGGGGCTTACTCCATTGGCGCTGCAAAGGTAGTGCAAATCGAGCGAAAAAACAAGAAAAACTTGATTTTTTTTGTTTAATCTACAGAAAGCGTTGCCTTATACCCCCGAGTTAATCGTCAGCGAAAGTACATTAATGCCCTGGATGATACTGATGAGCGCAGCAATGCCAAGAACGATATAAGCTAAAATCCTCATCCAAACCTTGCGTATACCTAATGGAATAATGAACAATAGCAACGCTTGGATAATGTGGAAGCCGGTATAGAAATAGTTCCTTGTCTGCCAAGAAACATCTGCCATCGTAAAGAAATAGTTGAATACAATATAGAGAAGGCTAAAGAATAAGATTGAAAAACAGTAGCCCAGAAGCAGAATACTGTTCCAGTCTTTCTTTTCCCCGTTGAGGCTTGAGCCACAATTGTTGCAAAACAGATCACCCTCTTCATTGGGATGCGAGCATTTAGGACATTTCATAAACAGTTACTATTATATAATAATGGTGCAAAGATACAATAATTTTGGGAAGATAAAGACGTAAAAGGAGTTAAAGGGAGTTAAAAGAAGATAGTTTTTGGTGGAATAGTTGTAATTTTGCATTCTATGACAAATGAATACCAACTACGCGTTTTGCCGCAGGTGGCGGCCGACGCAGAGAAACTAAGGAAATATATAGCAGAGGAACAGGGACTGGCGATGGGCGCTTTGAAGGCTGTGCGCATTTTGAAACGTTCAATCGATGCCCGTCAGCGTACCATCTTCGTCAATCTGAAAGTGCGTGCCTATGTGAACGAGCTCCCCACGGAGGACGAGTTTGAACAGGTGGACTATCAGGATGTGAGCAGCAGACCACAGGTGATTGTGGTGGGTGCTGGCCCTGGCGGACTCTTTGCGGCGTTGAGGCTCATCGAACTGGGCTTCCGTCCCATTGTACTGGAGCGAGGCAAGGATGTGCATGAACGTAAGAAAGACCTGGCCAATATCAGTCGCACCCAACAGGTAGATGGCGAGAGCAACTACTGTTTTGGTGAGGGTGGCGCTGGTGCCTATTCCGATGGCAAGCTTTATACTCGTTCGAAGAAACGCGGTAACACGGAGAAAATTCTCCGTGTGTTCTGCCAGCATGGTGCCTCGACCAATATCTTGGCCGATGCCCATCCCCATATCGGTACCGATCGACTGCCTCAGGTGATTGAGGCTATGCGCAATACTATTATAAGATGTGGTGGTGAGGTGCATTTCCAGACCAAGATGACACAACTACTTCTGGAAGGACAGAAGGTGATTGGTTGTGTGGCTGGTGAAAAAGAATATTTGGGCCCTGTCATCCTGGCCACAGGCCACTCGGCCCGTGATGTCTATCGTTATCTCAATGGTGCCAGGATTCATCTGGAGGCCAAGGGCATTGCTGTGGGTGTGCGCTTGGAACATCCGTCGCAGTTGATAGACCAGATACAGTATCATCGCAAGGAGGGTAGGGGCCAATGGCTGCCTGCTGCCGAGTATGCCTTTGTGACCCAGGCTGATGGACGCGGTGTTTATTCGTTCTGTATGTGTCCTGGTGGTTTCGTGATTCCTGCTGCCACCGGTCCTGAGCAGATTGTGGTCAATGGCATGAGTCCTGCCAGTCGTGGCACCCAGTGGAGCAACTCAGGCATGGTGGTTGAGGTGAGACCAGAGGACCTGGGGCATGTAAAAATGATAAAATGTAACAATGAGAAAACGGAGAACGACCCGCTTGCCATGATGTATTTCCAAGAGGAACTCGAGAAGGCTTGCTGGCAACAGGGTAATATGAAACAGACAGCCCCAGCCCAGCGCATGGCCGACTTTGTCAATGGCAAACTGAGCTACGACCTGCCCAGGAGCTCCTATGCCCCAGGACTGGTGTCATCGCCCCTGCATTTCTGGTTGCCCAAGCCCATCTCCTCACGCCTGCAGCAGGGCTTCAAGACCTTTGGCAAACAGGCACATGGCTTCCTGACCAACGAGGCCGTGATGATTGCCATGGAGACCAGAACCTCGTCGCCAGTGCGTATTGTTCGCGACAATGAGACCCTGATGCATGTGCAGGTAGAAGGCCTCTTCCCTTGTGGCGAGGGTGCTGGATATGCTGGCGGCATCGTGTCGGCAGGCGTAGATGGTGAGCGTTGTGCAGAGATGTGTGCATTGTATATAGAAAAAAATGGTTGATTTCTTTGTGAAATTCATTTTTTCTTCGTATCTTTGCCACAGAACATAACACTTTACGCTTAAAACCTATTAATCTATACGCTTATGAACAAAGAGGAGAAATTTGTTATCACCATTAGCCGACAGTTCGGCACTGGTGGCCACGAGATTGGAGCCGAGATTGCCCGTAGGCTCAATGTGAAGCTTCTCGATAAGCAGATACTCAACGAGATGGCTCGCAAGTTTAATATTGTGGAAGAGGCGGTAGAGAAAATTGAGTCTCGTAATCCGTTGTGGCGCGATGACTTCACCCAGTTCTATCGCTCATATATGGCCAAGGCCGAGTATAGCGGCCAGGAGCACGATGAGACCTCGCGTCAGTTGTTTGAGGCACAGGCCGAGGTTATCAGGAAAATTGCTGCTCAGGAATCATGTGTGATAGTGGGCCGTTGTGGTTTCCATATCTTCCGCAATCATCCTAACGCCCTGAAGATCTTCATCCATGCCGATGTGGACTGCAGGAAAAAACGTATCGGGCGCAAGTACGATATTTCAGAGAGCGATGCGGCTGCGATGATCGTTGACAACGACTACAGTCGTGAGCTCTACACAAAAACGTTTACAGGTAGTGAATGGCAGGATGCCCGCAACTATGACATCTCGCTGAACGTCAAGCAGTTTGGAGTGAACGGCGCTGTTGACTTCCTGATGAATGTGATAGGATAATAAAAAAATATGGCTTTTGGAAAATGGATAGGCGGCTATCTGGGATGGAGCGCCTTGGGCCCCTTGGGGGGTATCATTGGATTTGTTATTGGCGCACTTTTCGATACCGCCACCTCTAGGGGTGAGGGTGACACCTTGCGCCTCGACAACGAGCAGTCGCAACAGGGCGACCGCAATAGTTTCTTTATCTCTATGCTGGTGCTGTCGGCCTATATCGTCAAGGCCGATGGGAAGGTGATGCATTCCGAGATGGAACTGGTGCGTGGCATGCTTCGTCAGAACTTTGGCGAGGCTGCTGCCCAGCAGGGCGATCAGGTGATGCGTCAGTTGTTTGCCGAGCAGGACCGTCAGGGTACGAGTGTCTATCGCGAGCGCATCCGTCAGGCCTGTCAGCAGATAGCTATGAATGTGGACTATTCTGGTCGTCTTCAGCTCCTGAACTTCCTCGTGATGATTGCACAGGCTGATGGCCGTGTGGATCAGGTGGAGGTGGTGGCCTTGAAAGAGGTGGCCCAGTGGATGCAGATGTCGGCTCAGGAGGTAGATGCCATGTTGCATCTCGAGGGTGACTCGCTGGAGGATGCCTACAAGGTGCTGGGTGTGAGTCCCGATGCCAGTGATGCCGATGTGAAGAAAGCCTATCGTAAGTTGGCCTTGGAACATCATCCTGACCGTGTGGCTGCATTGGGTGATGATGTGCGCAAGGCTGCCGAGAAGAAGTTCCAGGAGATTAATGCTGCCAAAGAACGTATTTGGAAGGCGAGAGGGCTTTGAGATGTAAGATGTCTGATGTAAGAAGTAAGAGTTTAGAGTTGAAACAGCCGGCTATTTTGATTCCAGAGGGTTGCGACAAGGTGCTGTTGCACGCATGCTGTGCGCCCTGTTCATCAGCTATTGTAGAATGGTTGATGGCTAATGGCGTGCGTCCCACCATCTTCTATTTCAATCCCAATATCTGGCCTCGCGAGGAATACGAGATCCGCAAGAACGAGAGTAAGCGCCATGCCGAGGGTCTGGGACTGGACTGGATTGATGGCGACTATGACCATGGGGCGTGGCGTACAGGCGTTTGCGGGTTGGAGAACCAACCCGAACGGGGACTGCGCTGTGAGCAGTGCTTTACGTTGCGATTGACCCAGACAGCTCTCAAGGCTCAGGAGTTGGGCTTCCGCTATTTCGCCACCACGCTGGCCTCCAGTCGCTGGAAGAGTTTGGAACAGATAGAGCGGGCAGGACATGTGGCAGAAAAGGCTGCTCCAGGAACTGAGTTCTGGGCTCAGAACTGGCGCAAGGGCGGACTCCAGGAGCGTCGCAACCAGTTGCTCAAGGAGAACCACTTCTATAACCAGCAATACTGCGGATGCGAGTTTTCTGCCAGAAATGGCGCGAACACCAAACCTCTGTTGCGTGCCCAGATGCGCGAGGCGAAGAAACAGCATCAGGCCCAGTTGGCAAAGATGTCTGAGGAGCTTGTGCAAATAATACTGCATTTTCTCGCCTCACATCTCAACCATCAGCCATCAGCCATCAGCCATCAAACCATCCTGGCCTACTGGCCCTTGCCCGATGAGGTGGATATCCGTCCTTTGATTGACCAGTTGGTGGGGCAGGGTATCAAGGTCGTGTTGCCCAAGGTGACTGGTGACGAGACCATGGAACTGCGTCGCTATACCTCGTGTGCCGACCTGCAGGAAGGTGCTTTTCATATCATGGAACCTGTTGGAGAGGCTTTCGATGCTTACGACCAGATAGACTTCGCGCTGGTGCCAGGCATGGCTTTCGATGCTGCTGGTCATCGTCTGGGGCGTGGAAAGGGTTATTACGATCGCTTCCTCAGTGCTCATCGTCATATATATATAATAGGTGTCTG
The DNA here is from genome assembly GCA_902788605.1 of uncultured Prevotellaceae bacterium. Classification (GTDB taxonomy): domain Bacteria; phylum Bacteroidota; class Bacteroidia; order Bacteroidales; family Bacteroidaceae; genus Prevotella. Next base: position 58,101 of record CADAKX010000029.1, read on the forward strand.
CTTCCCCTTTCAGCGTGTGGCTGAGGTGCCATCCGAGGAGCATGATGTCATGATGGATGAGGTGATATCATAAAAAACGAGACTCATAATTTGTGATTCTCGTTTTTTTATTGTAATTTTGCACCCCAATAATTGCAATTATAAGATATGTTTGAGAATTTGAGTGAGCGACTGGAACGGTCGTTCAAGATATTGAAAGGTGAGGGAAAGATCACCGAGATTAACGTTGCCGAGACTTTGAAGGACGTACGTCGTGCCCTGTTGGATGCCGACGTAAACTATAAGGTAGCCAAGCAGTTTACCGATACTGTGAAGCAGAAGGCTATGGGTATGAATGTGCTCACAGCCATCAAACCCAGTCAGTTGATGGTGAAGATTGTGCACGATGAGTTGACAGAACTCATGGGTGGCAAGGCCGCTGAGCTCAACCTTGAGGGTCGTCCCGCTATCATCCTGATGTCTGGTCTTCAGGGTTCTGGTAAGACCACCTTCACAGGTAAGTTGGCCAAGATGCTCAAGGAGCGTCAGCACAAGAAGCCCCTGCTGGTGGCCTGCGACGTCTATCGTCCTGCTGCTATCGAGCAGTTGAAGGTTGTTGCTGAGACCGTGGGCGTGGATGTCTATACCGAGGAAGGCAACAAGAACGTGGTAGAGATTGCCCAGAACGCTATCCGCAAGGCTAAGCAGGAGAGCTATACCGTGGTCATCGTCGATACTGCTGGTCGTCTGGCTGTCGACGAGGAGATGATGAACGAGATCTCGAACCTGAAGCAGGCCATCAACCCCGATGAGACCCTGTTTGTGGTCGACTCGATGACTGGTCAGGATGCAGTGAACACCGCCAAGGAGTTTAACGACCGTCTGGACTTCGACGGCGTGGTGCTGACCAAACTCGATGGTGACACCCGTGGTGGTGCAGCCCTCTCTATCCGCACCGTGGTCACCAAGCCGATTAAGTTTGTGGGTACAGGCGAGAAGATGGAAGCCATCGACGTGTTCCACCCCGAACGTATGGCCGACCGTATCCTGGGTATGGGCGACGTGGTCTCTCTGGTAGAGCGTGCCCAGCAGCAGTTCGACGAGAAGCAGGCCCGCGAGCTGGAGAAGAAGATCCGCAAGAACAAGTTTGACTTCAACGACTTCATGGCCCAGATCCAGCAGATCAAGAAGATGGGTAACATCAAGGAGTTGGCTGGCATGATTCCTGGTGTGGGCAAGGCCCTCAAGGATGTGGATATCGACGATAATGCCTTCAAGGGTATCGAGGCCATCATCAACTCGATGACTCCCAAGGAGCGCGCCAACCCCGATATCATCAACCAGAGCAGGAAACTGCGCATTGCCAAGGGTTCTGGCACCAAGCTCGATGAGGTGAACCGCCTGCTGAAGCAGTTTGACCAGACCAAGAAGATGATGAAGATGGTGAGCGGTATGGACAGGGGCAAGATGGCCCAGATGGCAGCCGCTATGAAGAATATGAAGGGCGGAATGCCGAAAATGTAATATAGCAGCGGACTTATGCGGACAACACGGACTGTCCGAGTAAGTCCGCTGTCGTTTACTGCAAAAATATAAAACTAGATATGCAATTAATTGACGGAAAAGCAACGGCAACCGCCATTAAGGCCGAGATTGCCGAGGAAGTGAAAGAGATCATGGCCAAGGGTGGCAAACAGCCCCATCTGGCTGCAGTGTTGGTGGGCCACGATGGTGGTTCGGAGACCTATGTGAAGAACAAGGTGCTGGCCTGTGAAGCCTGTGGCTTTAAGTCTACCCTCATCCGCTATGAGGACGACATCACCGAGGAGGAGCTCCTGGCCTGTGTGGACAAGTTGAACAAGGACGACGATGTCGATGGCTTCATCGTGCAGCTGCCCTTGCCCAAGCACATCGACGAGCAGAAGATCATCGAGGCCATTGACTATCGCAAGGACGTTGACGGCTTCCACCCCATCAACGTGGGTCGCATGGCTATTGGCCTGCCCTGCTTCATCTCAGCCACCCCTCTGGGCATCATCACCCTGCTGAAGCGCTATGGCATCGAGACCTCTGGCAAGAAGTGCGTCATCCTGGGTCGCTCGAACATCGTGGGTAAGCCCATGGCACAGCTGATGATGCAGAAGCAGTATGGCGACTCTACCGTTACCGTATGCCACTCGCGCTCGAAGACCCTCAAGGAGGAGTGTCGCGCAGCCGATATCATCATCGCTGCCATTGGCAGTCCTGAGTTTGTGACTGCCGACATGGTGAAAGATGGTGCTGTGATTGTTGACGTAGGTACCACCCGCGTGCCCGATGCAACGCGCAAGAGCGGTTTCCGTCTCACTGGCGATGTGAAGTTCGACGAGGTAGCCCCCAAGTGCTCGTTCATCACTCCCGTTCCTGGAGGTGTTGGTCCTATGACCATCTGCTCGCTGATGAAGAACACCCTCGCTGCAGGCAAGAAAGAATACTATAAGTAAAAAATATAGAGTGGAGAGTGTAGAGTGGAGAGTGTAGAGTTTGCTACCGCACAGGAATGGTACGAAAAGGGAAACGCCTTTCGTAAAGAATCTAAATGGCACGAGGCCATCAACTGCTATATCAAGGCCATAGAGCTTGACCCCGACAGTCCGGCTGTTGAGGCCAAGCGTATGCTCGACGACATCATGGCATTCTATTGCAAAGACATGTATAATCCGTAGGACGAAAGCTCCTACGGATTTTTTTTTCTCTGTCTGAAACGCCCTGTTTATCGGCATTTCGTGAATGTACAAAACTATTTTTCTTCATTTAGTTTAAACCTTCGTATTCCTGCTTCGTCAAAGAGACAGAACAGGATAACAAAACGATATTAATAACAAAATTAAAAATTAAGAAAGGAAACAAATTATGAAGAAGATTGTATTGTCAGTGATAACAGTGATGACGTTTGCAATGGGTTATGCCGAGACTACAGAGAGTAACAGAATTAATCGTCAACCAGTCAATTACGACATGAGTTTCGACATGCATCGTCTGGCAGCCAAGTTGGATCTCGATGCTAATCAGATGGAGGCTGTGCAAGTGATTCAAGACTGCTTCAATGACGAAGTACAGGACGCCGCAACGTCGAGAGGCCTTCAGCGCCGCCACCTGATCCACCAGGCCGTGCGCAAGGATGCCCACCAGATGCGACAGGTGCTCAACGACGAGCAGTTTGACACCTACATGATGCTGCTGGGAGTGACATTACGCAACAAAGGTCTTTAAAAAACACAATCCTTTTAAAGAAGATATCGGGGGAGCCAGACGGTTCCTCCGATATCTTTTTTGTATGGCCTCTGAATATTTTTTCAGATAATGCCTGTTGCGTTCGAAAAATCACAATTTTCTTTTGCTTTTTCCCCATAAATTAGTACCTTTGCATCCTGAATTTTGGATTTTAATGCATCAAACAAATACGTTATGGCAAAATTGAAAGGCGCCATTGAGGTGGATACCGAGAGATGCAAGGGATGCCAGTTGTGCATCATTGCCTGTCCTCAGAAGGTTATCGCCCTGGCCAACAAAGTTAATCTTCACGGTTATCCCTATGTGGAGGCTGTCAACGAGGAGGCCTGTGTGGGCTGTGCATCGTGTGGCATCGTCTGCCCAGATGGCTGTATCACCGTGTATCGTAAAAAAGTGGAGGAATAATCTATGGCTGAAGAAAAGAGAGAAGTTGTGTTGATGAAAGGCAACGAGGCTATTGCCCACGCTGCTATTCGATGCGGATGCGACGGCTATTTCGGCTATCCTATTACTCCGCAGAGTAGCTGGCCTCTATCTATATGGTCTATGGTGCTGCCGGTGCTGGTAAGCGTGCCATGACATCATCGTCATCTCCTGGTATTGCTTTGATGCAGGAGGGTATCACCTATATGGCTGGTGCCGAGGTTCCTGGTGTGTTTATCAATGTGCAGCGTGGTGGTCCTGGTTTGGGCACCATCCAGCCTTCACAGGGCGACTACAACCAGGCTACGCGTGGTGGTGGTAATGGTGACTACAAGGTCATCGTACTAGCCCCCTCAAGTGTTCAAGAGATGGCCGACTTCGTCGACCTCGCCTTTGAGTTGGCCTTCAAGTACCGCAATCCCGCTATGATTCTGAGCGACGGTGTCATCGGCCAGATGATGGAGAAGGTGGTGCTGCCTCCCTTCAAGCCCCGTCGTACGGATGAGGAGGTCATCAAGCAGTGTCCCTGGGCCTCTACAGGTAAGCCCAAGAACCGTGAGCGTGTGGTCATCACCTCGCTGGAGTTGAAGCCCGAGGCTATGGAGAAGCGCAACCTGGCCCTTCAGGAGAAGTATCGCAAGATTCAGGAGAACGAGGTTCGTTTCGAAGAGCAGCAGATGGACGATGCCGAGTATGCCATCGTGGCCTTCGGCTCTGCCGCCCGTATTGCAGAGAAGAGCGTCGAGATTGCTCGCGAGCAGGGCATCAAGGTCGGCCTGTTCCGTCCTATCACGCTGTTCCCCTTCCCCGAGAAGCAGATTGCTGAGTTGTCTAAGAAGGTCAAGGGCATCCTCGTGGCCGAGATCAACGCTGGTCAGATGGTGCAGGATGTACGTCTGGCTGTCAATGGCGCTGTGCCCGTAGAGCAGTTCGGTCGTCTGGGAGGTATCGTTCCCGATCCCGAGGAAATTGTTAACGCTCTTAAAGAAAAAATAATGTAGCAACGGACTTACGCGGACAAACACGGATTAAGAAACAATAATGTAGCAACGGACTTACGCGGACAAACACGGATTATCCGAAAAAGTCCGTTGTCGTCCGCTGCATAAAGAAAAGAACAATGGATAGAAATCAAATAGTTCAACCAGAGAACATCGTCTGCAAGAAGCCGACGCTGATGAACGACAACAATATGCACTACTGCCCAGGCTGTAGCCATGGCGTGGTACATAAACTCATTGCCGAAGTCATCGAAGAGATGGGTATGGAAGACAAGGCTGTAGGCGTATCGCCCGTGGGCTGTGCTGTCTTCGCCTACAATTATATTGATATCGACTGGCAGGAGGCTGCCCATGGTCGTGCACCCGCACTGGCTACGGGTATCAAGCGCTGCTGGCCCGATCGCCTCGTGTTCACCTATCAGGGTGATGGTGACCTGGCTTGTATCGGTACCTGCGAGACCATCCACGCCCTGAACCGTGGCGAGAATATCGTGATTATCTTCGTCAACAACGCCATCTATGGCATGACGGGTGGTCAGATGGCTCCTACCACGCTGATTGGTCAGAAGACCTCTACCTGTCCTTATGGTCGTGATCCTCAGATTCATGGCTATCCCCTCAAGATGGCCGATATCGCTGCTCAGCTCGAGGGCACCTGCTATGTCACTCGTCAGAGCGTTGAGTCTGTGGCCTCTATCAACAAGGCCAAGAAGGCTCTGCGTAAGGCTTTCGAGGCTTCTATGGCTGGTAAGGGTTCTTCTCTCGTGGAGTTCGTCTCTACCTGTAACAGCGGTTGGAAGCTTTCGCCCGCTAAGGCTAACGAATGGATGAAGGAGAATATGTTCCCCTTCTATCCCAAGGGAGATTTAAAGGATACAACCTCCCCCGACCCCTCCCAAGGAGGGGAGGGCCTGCGGACCAAGTAGTAATAGACAAAATTACAAATAGAAAGCCTGGGTAATCCCCCTGAAACCGCCAGGCACTCCCCTCCTTGGGAGGGGTCGGGGGAGGTTAATTATGAAGAAAGAAATTATAATTTCAGGTTTCGGAGGTCAGGGCGTGCTCTCAATGGGTAAGATCTTGGCCTATAGTGGACTGATGGAGGATAAGGAGGTCACATGGATGCCTGCTTACGGTCCTGAGCAGCGTGGTGGTACAGCCAACGTGACGGTGATTGTGAGCGACGAGCGCATCTCTTCGCCCATCCTTTCGAAGTACGACATCGCTGTGGTGCTCAACCAGCCCTCACTCGAGAAGTTCGAGCCCAAGATCAAGCCTGGTGGCATCCTCATCTACGATGGCTTTGGTATCATCAACAAACCCACGCGCAAGGATATCACCATCTATGAGATCAACGCCATGGACAAGGCTGCTGAGATGAAGAACAGCAAGGTCTTCAACATGATTATCCTGGGTGGACTCCTGAAGGTGGCTCCTGTGGTCAGCGACAAGGGTGTAGAGAAGGCTCTCTACAAGACCCTGCCTGAGCGTCACCACGGTCTGATTCCCCTGAACATGGAGGCCCTGAAAGAGGGTGCCAAGATCATCGAGGAAGTGAAGTAAAGCCATTCATTGGCAAACAGTTATAAAATTGGGCGAGTCACATATTGTGGCCCGCCCGATTTCTTTTTATACTAACCAAAAATGATTGATGCTACATCATCGTTGCGTTTCGTGTTTGGCGAGGAGCCAGGAGAGAAAGGGGCGTAGCGATTTGGCGGCGGGCTCGGCTGTGCGGACGGAGAGTGAGATCTCGTTGCCCAGTCCTGTGAGCACATCAAAGCGATACTGCGGATTCTGTTCCAAGTCCTCCACGGCAGCCCATGCCTTGGCAAAGTCCACTCGCGATACTGCCTGTTGGCCATTGGGGGCTTGTGCACGCAGCAGCACCTGTGCGCTGGCAGCCATGGTGCGCAGCTTTAAGAGCCATGGTCGCAGGTCTACGTAGAAGAGGCTGTCGCTCTCGCTCTTGTTCTCGCTCAGCGTGGCCACGATGTCACAGTTCTCCACGATGCGCGCCAGCTCCTGATCTATGGCCTGGGCAGCCTCTGCCGCCTTTCCTTTGTCGGCCGTCTCGTAGGCCTGCTCGTAGTTGTTGATATACCTGGCCAATGGCGTCTGCTCGTCATAGTAGCGCAGGTAGGGGACGATGCGCTCAAAACTCTCTGCATGGCCTTTCCCAACCACGGCTGGCAACGACGCGCGCCAGCTCTTCATATTGTCAAAGTCCGCCATGTTCCAGGTGTAGTCGGCAGCGCTGAAGAGCGCTATCTTCGACAGTTCGCCTTGCTGCATGGGGTTGAGGATGATGGTCTTGAGGTTCAGGCCAGGCTCCATGCGGTCGCTGTTGACGATCTTGCTTTCATCAGCGAAGTTGCTGTAGGTGTCGGCCACGAAGATCTTTGTCATGTCGTTGTCGTTGCAGGGATAGTTCCACCACCACGACACCTCGCGCCCCAGATAGTCGTTCAGCACATCGACATCCTTGCTGTTGGGCACCGACCAGACCCTGTAGCCAGTGGTGTAGATGCTGGTCTTGGCGGAAACGGGGCGCAGACTCTCCCAGAACCTGCGTGCCGTCTCCTGGTCCACCCAGCTGAAGGCGTAGAGTTGCGGCACATACTGCAGAGGCTTCACCGTGTCGGCAGGAGCCGCTCCAGGTCTGTTCCATCGCTCGTCCTGCATCTCCTGCAGGCGTGTCAGGCGGTTGGCACCCAACGTCAGCGTAGGCTCATCTGTTGGAACGCCCACGTCGTCGACAAATACGCCAAACTGTCGCACGCCCAGGTCGTACATTTTCTGAAACTTCTCCATGATGCGGTCCAGCACATCCGTACTGTTGGCGTTAGTAAAACTCTGCCCTGGATGGATGGCCCAGATGAAGTTCACCTTCGACTGGTGGGCTACCTCCGTCAGGTGGCGCATCATGTCTTCCGTCATCATGCCAATGCGCCTCTGCTCTGCGCTGATATGCTTGGGGTAGGGCAGGTCCCAGTGGTGCGAATGATAGGGGTCAGATTTCGCGCCGTACATATAGACGTTCAGTTTGTAGCGAGCCATGAAGCGGAACAGGTCGGCAGTCACCTCCATGGAGTAGGGCACGCCGTAGTAGCCCTCGATGACGCCACGGTTCTGCACGTCGGCATAGTCGTAGAACGTTGCGCATGGCAGCTTCTTCGTGCCCTGGTCGAGCATCTGCTCCAGCGTGGCCAGTCCGCAGAATACGGCATCAGTATTCTCGCCCAGCACTACAACTTGTGCGACACCCCTTACAGCAGTCAGGTGCAGCACGTGGCGATCGTATTTCTGAAACTCAAAGACGTCGCGGCGCAACCCCATACGCTTGGCCATGCGGTCAGCCTCGCCGCCAGAGCCATTCACGCCCAGGTAAACCACCGAGGTTCCTTTCTGTGGTCGCAGGCCGATGTTGACCTTCAGTCCCCTTTCTTCCAGGATGCCCTTCGCCCGCTGAACGGTATATTCATCGATGCCCCTCTCGGCAATGATGCTCACTTGGGCTGCAAAGGATGCCGTTCCCTTCTCCACCTTTTGCTCATGGGGAACGGGGTAGATGGTATATGCATCCGCCCCTGCATTTGCGCTGATTACTGCAAACAGCAACGTCAGTAATATCGTTTTAGGTTTTATCATGGTGCAAAAATATAACTTTTTTGGCAAGTAAGGAAATAAAAGGGGGAAAAAGATACATTTCCCCTGTTTTGTACTAATGCCGCGCTGCCGCGTTGCCGCGTGCCGCGCCCTATTATGTAGTTTATCGAATGCTTACTGTTTTACTTGTTTATTCCTTTGCTGTTCAGTAATATTTAGTTACCTTTGCAGTCAAGAAGGGAAATAACTGACAAAATGAAAGATGTTTCAGAAAAGTTTGCCAACTGGCAGTGTTTGAGTGGCAGTTGGCTGAAAGTGATAGCAATGGTCAGCATGCTGATTGACCACACTGCAGGTCAACTGCTGCGCAATGTGGAGGCTTTTAACGAGCCGCTCATCAGTCTTGGCCATCACCACATATCATGGTACTTCTTGATGCGTAGCGCTGGCCGGCTGGCTTTTCCGCTGTTTGCCTTCCTGCTGGTAGAGGGTTTTGTTCATACGCACAGTAGAAAGCATTATGGTCGCAACCTACTGATGTTTGCTTTGATTTCGGAGATTCCCTGGAACCTGACCCATGGTGGCCACGTCTATGGCCTTTCGCAGAATGTGTTTTTCACATTGTTTATAGGTTTTCTTGGCCTCTGCGCCATTGAGCATTATCGGGAAGACCGATTCCGTCAGGCCATATCCCTTTTAGGACTCTTTGGCCTCTCCATTTTGCTGTTGTGTGACTATGGCTGCGCTGGTTTCTCATTCATTGTCATGCTCTATCTGCTGCGCCAACACCCCCTCTTCCGCGCCATCGTCGGTGCGGGCATGTTAAGTTCTCGTTGGATTGCCGGCCTGGCCTTCATTCCCATCAGCATGTACAATGGGCGTCGTGGTTTTATCCAAGGGCCTTTCGCCAAATATATCTTCTATGCCTTCTACCCCCTTCATCTCCTTGCCCTCTATTTCATTAAGGTGTGGCTCTTTCAATAATCAGCCATTAATATGAACCAGGGGGACTGGTAAAACATGAACATCATAGTGCAACCTTTCCGATGCCTTTCATCTCTAGTGCCACTTGTACACCCAGCGCACGGAAGGCACGCATCATGGATGCCAGCGTGATGCTCTTGCCACTTTCTAAACGGCTTACCTGGGATCTCTGAACGCCCATCTTCTCTCCTAATTCAGCCTGGGTAAGATTCTGAGCCACTCGTGCCTGCTTGATGGCCTCACCCACGCGATAGGCTTGGACTGCCTCGTCCACGCTATGTTCAAAAGCATCGCGCTCTGGCGTCCCGACTTTGCCGTAATCCTCTTCCAGCAATTCCTCAAAGCTATACAGCTTCATGTTTCCTACCTTTTTCATATCTTCTTGTTTTTATTTTCAAAATACAGTTTTCTAATTCCTTCGGCCTTGGTGATTTCGCTTTTCGGTGTCTTTTGTGTCTTCTTCACTATGCCGTGGGTGGCAACAACCAATGTGTTGGTGTCCTTATCCCAAAAGGCAAATAACCTATAGTAGGTCTTGTTGTAGATTGTGCGAAACTCCCATATTTCCGTGCCATCAAGTTTCTTAAAGAGTTCGTTGTCACGTTCTCCTTTCTGAACCCTACGGATGTTGTAGCCTATCTTGCCACGAATCTCCTTCGTCAAGGATTTCAGGAAGTCTCGTGCTTCTTCCAACAAATCAAGTTCAAATACTGTTTGTTCCATTTTTATATTGATTTCGGTTGCAAAGATATAAAATGTTTCTTAAATACGCAACAAACAATAGCTGTTTTATATGTTTTTCTCAAAGAAAACATATTATTTCCTGTTTATGAGTTTCTTTGACACGGAAGAACCAAGTGCTTCATGGCGTGCCCGCCCCATAGATTGTCGTTCAAGTACACGAACCCCACTTTGGTATAGAGTGCCTCGCCGTCGGGATTGCCTTTATCAACCAGCAATCCCACTCTGGGCAGGTGTAACTGGTGGGCTCTTTCCCTGGTGGCAATCAGCAGCCTCTGGGCTATGCCCTGCCTACGATAGGCTGGGAGCACGGCCAGCGAGTCGAGATAGAGCTCGCCAGCCTGTGTTTCATCGTCCATACCAGTATGATCCTTACCGATGTACGTCTTGGCGGCCTCGATAAACGCACACCGCAACTCGTGCAGTTGGCTGCCATCGTAGCTTACCGATACGCCCACCACCCGCTGGCCGTCCATCGCCACCAGCGTGTTTTTGTAACTGTACTGCGAGTCGCGTCTTTGATCTCTATCATCTTAAATTGATTTAGAAAAAACACATGATGTTCTGCTTGAACTCATCGATGCTGAAAGGCTGTTCTTCGGTTTCGAACGTGAGGCCTATCTGCTTGAGCAGGGCATCAATCTTCTCGGGCATGAGCTGCGACAGTTCGGTCATGGTGTGAGGATGGTCGGGGCATTGGTGCCGTAGCGTTTCCAGGTGGTCTGGTTGTCCACCACACTCTTCACCCAGTAGAGATGTTCTTTAGTATCCCAGAAAAGTATGCCCGCCTGATCCTCGCCTTTCAGGCAATGGGGTACGGGGATGGCCATCAGCTCTTCATCGGTGATGTCGGCGCCCCGTTCCAGAAAATGCTGCTGCATGCCTCGTGGGGCCTGATAGATATTAGCCGTGCCCAGCAGGTTCTCGTCGCTGTGCAGCATGGAGAGCAGTTCCTCATGGGGTACGGGCAGATAATGGCGCTCGCTGCCGTGATAGGTGAGGCGTATGGTGCCACCTTCTTCTTTCAGTTGCTGTGTCACATCGATGACGCTCTGCCTGGTTCCAAACACCAACTCGGCGCGGCAACTCTCCTCGGCATACATGAATGGTGACCAGGTGCCAAAGACCTCATATTCATCACTCACAGAATCGTCGTGTTCCAGTTCGAAGGCATAGTGTGGCTCCTGTGGTTTGTATCGCTGATAGACGTGTTCGAGTATGCCTGGATTGATGCCAAAGCCGAACATGATATGGCTGTGCGTAGGCCAGCACAATATCCGCTTCATATCCTCTATATAGTCGGCCGTCGATACTGTATCATCCGTTTCTATGCCGTCCGCGAAGCCAGCCACGTCGATACAGTCAAGGCCGTAATCTATGCACATACGGGCTATCTCTATGCTGTTGGCCACCGAGGTATTGACCACCACATCGAACTCGTCGTGGTGGCGGGGCAGAAAGTCGAAAATGTCTTGTCCATCTTTCAAGTCGCAGATTGTCAGCGTAAAGCTGCCATTCTGTTCCTGCTCATTCATGATCTTCTCAAAGGCATGGGCGATATTACCATAACCCGCTAATAATATTCGTTTCATAACGTGATAATTTTTAAGACATGAAATTAAAAATAGCGCATGATATTCTTTTTGAACTCTTCGACGCTGAAAGGCTGCTCCTCAACCTCGAAGGTAAGGCCTATCTGGTTGAGCAATGCATCAATCTTCTCGGGCATGAGTTGCGACAGTTCGGTCATAGTGTGGGGATGCTCGCTGCTGACGGCATCGAGCAGCCTGTAGGCTATCCAGGCTCCAGTGGCTGTCTGCCAGCAAACAGCATTGGTGCCATATCGCTTCCAGGTGGTCTGGTTGGCCATCACGTTCTTCACCCAGTACATCCTATCGCGTGTGTCCCAGAAGAGCATTCCCACATGATCATCACCTTTCAGGCAGTGAGGCACGGGGATCTTGAGGAACTCCTCAACCGTCATTTCAGTGCCATGGTCCAGAAAGCATTGCTGCATGCCTCGTGGGGCCTGAAAGAGATAGGCCGATCCGAGCAGATTCTCGTCGCTGTGCAGCATGGACATCAGTTCTTCATGAGGTATGGGGAGATACTTGCGTTGCTCGCCGTGATAGGTAAGGTGCATGGCGCCACCATCATCCTTCAGCTGCTGTGTAATGTAATTGATCTTATCTTTGTTTATCACGACCAACTCAGCACGGCAACTCTCCTCGGCATACATGTAGGGCGACCAGGTGCCGAAGACCTCATATTCATCGCTGACGGCATCGTCGTGTTCCAACTCGAAGGCATAGTGTGGGCCTTGTGGTTTGTACTTCTGATAGACGTGTTCGAGAATACCGGGATTGATGCCAAAGCCACACATGATGCGGCTGCGAGTTGGACATTTCAGTAACGGATCCAAAGCGAACAGGAAGTCCACCGCCGTAGTACCATCACCCATACCTTCATCTACACCCATATCAATGTAGTCCAGGCCGTAGTCGATGCACATCTGTGTAACATCACAAGTTTCGGCCTGCGACGTGTTTAATACGAGGTCAAATTCCTTATGATGCTCTGGCAGATAACTGAGAATCTCTTGTCCATCCTTCAAGTCGCAGGTAGTAAATGTATAACTTCCACTCGGTTCCTGCTCTTTCATGATTTGTACAAAGGCATGGGCGACATTGCCATAGCCCGCTAATAATATTCGTTTCATTTCTTATAGAATATAATATTACTTATAGTTTCTTCTTGGTTTCCAACAAGTCGGAGTGCCATCTGGCCGGTTATTTCCGACAAGGTGTCAATCTGTTGTTGAGTATATAGGGCACTGCTACAATCGGTAAACACCTCGTAGAGCGATTCACGACGAGTGATATAGGTCGATGTGTGCTCGCCTGTGAGCGATGGATCTATATGATGGGTGTTCCACAGTTTGCCGTCGATATTGATATATTCTGGGATATTGTTGGCATTATACCCCATCTCCGCACCATCGTCGAGACCAATTTCGCGCAGCAGATGATATTCAGGGTAGATGCGGTAGCGCATGGAACAGAATAACTCTCTGTGTGCCTGGTTAAGTAGTTCGGTCACGGTCTGACCAGGATCTGTATCGATGATGATAGGCAGACTGGTTAAGTAGTGACCATAGACATGGTCGGTGAGTCGCCGGTCGCTGCGCCCATGATTAAAGGTGTAGAAAGCCACACGCCTCTCGCCCGACATATAGGCTAATGCCAAGGCATAGGCGGCATAGAAAACAGTGGTGGGCGTTTGACCTATGCGTTGACAGCCTTCATCGATGATAGTGGCAGACACCATGGGGTGCGAACTAATGGCAGGTCCCAATGGATTGTCTGTATCACGACAAAAATCAGTCACTTGCAGGCCCTCGAACTTCTTCAAATAGTATTCTCTGGCCCGACGATAGGCATCGCTATCGTAGCTGGCGATTTCCTGTCGTGTCATTTCTGCGGCAATGTCTCCCTGCTGATAGAGGGGCTTGCCCTGCAGCGCTTCTTCAAAAGCATTCCACAGTGCTCTTTGAGATATGCCGTCGAAGAATAGGTGATGGTTTTCCATGACAACGTAGCACTTACTGTCGGTCTCTACCAGAGAGAGGTGAACGCAGGCCTCGTTGAATATGTCGAAGGGTTTTGTAAACGTGGGTTCTGCAGCCTCCCATTCCGCATCGCTCATGCGATAGTAATGCACGTTGTTAGGCATCTGCCAGTCCTCACAAATCATGATGTCGTCACCCTGACGGGTCAAGTGTATATGGAGGTAACGCTGCTCATCGAGCATCCGCTGCATGGCACGCTGAAAACGCTGTGCTGACGAGCGTTCGAAGGGCATACATAATGTAACGTTGTGCTGCGTCAACTCTGGGGCTTGCATAAATTCCTCATAGCACTCCCACTGTATGGCGTTCAATGGGTAAGTAATATTTTCTTTCATAATCTTAGTTATTAAGTATGTATGATTTGTTGTTTCACTTCATTTGATGTCCATACCACCTCCCAGTGCTTTATATAGCTGAATGTGTGCAGCTATCATTTCATAGCGGTGGGCGAGTAGTTGCAGACGGGCTTCGAGCAACGACTGGCGGGCCAGCAGCACTTGCAGGTAGTTCACGTCTTCATCGTACTGCATACGAACCTTCGAGGCATCGGCAATGCGCTGCAGCTTCTCAACTTGTTGCTCGCCCAGGCTGATGGCCCGGCGTGCATACTGCTCGGTAGCCAGGATGTCGTTCACTTCCTGACCGGCCTCCAATACTGTCTGACGGAAGGCAACCTTTGCCGCCTCCTGCTCAGCCTTGGCACGCTGCACTTCGGCCCTCAGTCGGCCTCCTTGGAAGATAGGTTGTGTCAGCGAACCTAAAGCACTCGTCAATATGCCGGCAGGACTGACTATTTCACCAGCATCGTTCGTCCACCCGATGCTACCAGAGAGCGATAGGGAGGGGTAGAGGGCTGCACGCGCCTCGTTGGTGGCATAGAACGCTGCCTTCAGCTCAGCCTCGGCCTGGCGAATGTCGGGGCGACGAGCCAGCGCACGGATGCTGATCGACGAAATACTGTCGATAGCGATGCACGACGCACTCAATGAGTCGCGGTCGATGTGCTGACAGGGACGTCCCAGCACGGTACACAGGGCATTCTCGGCCTGACGTAGTTGCATGCAGAGTTCCTCGAGTGTCGTCTCAGCTTCGAGCTTGGCAGCCTCCGACTGGTCGACATCGTCGCTGGTAGCCTCGCCCACATCCAGCAGCACTCGCTGCGTGGCGATACTCTCCTCCCAACTCTGGATGATGGAACGGGTATCAGCTATCTGGGCATCGTACATCTCCAGTTGGTAGTAGGCCGCAGCCACAGTAGCGATGAGTTCGGTGCGAACAGCCTGCTCATAGGCCATCTGCTGTTCGACAGTGGCAGCAGCTGCACGTTTGGCATTGCGCACCCGTCCGAATGCATCAATCTCCCAACTGGCCTCTGCGCCGAGGTTATAGCCTGACGATGTGGCGGTAAATTCATCATTCTTAAATCGCGAATTGCTCTTGCTGGCAGTCAGTCCAACTGCGGGGAATAGTTCACCCTTGGCACTGCGAAGTGCGGCTTTGGCAGCCTGTACTTGCCAGTGGGCCGTCTGAAGGTCGCTGTTGTGCAAGAGTGCTTCGTCGATGAGTGCCACCAGACGAGGCTCTGTAAAAACCTCGCGCCAGTCGGCAGGCAGATTGCCGGCCACGCTGTCGGCGGAGGATACGCCAGCCGCGCTGAGCTGTTCTTTCAGCACATCGTCGACTGTGGAATCGGCGTGATAGCTTGAGTAGGTCTTACAGCCCGACAGCAGGCAGACTGCGGTCAGCACAGCTAAGGTTGTCATGGCCGGACGCGGTCTGAAACGCTCTTCCATCGTCTGGAAGAAAATAAAGAATACGGGCACGAAGAGCAGCAGGGCCAGCGTACCTACCAGCATACCGCCTACCACACATAAGCCCAGCGTAACGTTACCCATGGCACCGGCGCCCCGCTCAAAGATCATTGGCATCAGACCTGCGATGAGCGTGAGGGCGGTCATCAGGATGGGGCGCAATCGTGCTTTGGCGGCATCGAGGGCAGCGGCAGCAATGGGCATTCCCTCACGGCGGCGTTCGCAGGCATACTCTGTTATCAGGATAGCCGTTTTGGCCAGCAGGCCGATGAGCATGATGATACCCACCTGCATATAAATGTTGTTCTCCAGCTCTGCGAGATTGATGAGCATGAAGCTGCCAACCAGTCCGAAGGGAACGCTGAGCATATGACGACGAGGCCTCCTCGCGAGCCGTACCGGTATATTCATAGCCATAACCCTGTGGCAGGGTGGCAGCCGACACCTCGCTCACCACATCAATAACATCGCCCGAGGTGTAGCCCTCGGCAGGCGTCAACTCTATGCTGATGCCCTGGAAGAGGTTGAAGCGGTTGAGTGACTGGAGACCGTAAGTCTTCTTCAGTGTGATAAGTTCGGTGATAGGTGTGTAGGCACCGTTCTGCGTGACTACCAAGATATTATTCAGGTCATCCCTGTCCATACGCAGCGCCGGGGCGGACTGTAGCATGACATGGTAAAGTTTTCCGAAACTGTTGAATTGCGAAGCATAATTGCCACCTATATAGCCGTTGAGCACACTAAGAACAGTAGCAGGTTCAACACCATAGTGTTTACATAGCGAGGCATTCACCGTAACGGTGTATTGCGGATAGTTCACCTCGTAGGGTGAATACGCTTCTTCTATCTCTGGCCGTGCTTCCAGTGCCTTGATGAAGTCATCGGTCACGCTCTTTAGTTTGGTGACGGAACCACCGTCATAATCCTCAACATACAGCTCCACGCTGTTGCTATAGCTATAGCCGGAAACGGTGGGGAGCAGGAACACGAACATCGAACCACTCTTTACCTGATGAGTGGCAGCCTCTATACGGTCGTAGATGCTGAAAATGTCGTGACCGTCCTCCTGGGGTGTTGGCGCCCTCGCCACCCAAAATGTTCCAACCCGCCACGGAACCGGTTGCCAGCACGTCGGGATCGTTTTCCAGATATTCCGACATCTCCTTCACGGTCTTTTCTGTTTGTGCAAGTGTAGAACCTGCGGGGGTAGTAATATCGACAAAGACAATGCCAGTGTCCTCATCAGGAACCAGACCTGTAGGTGTGGTATAGAGCATCCATGCCACCAGGACGATGCTGACAGCCGTCAGTCCCCCCACAAGCCCACGATGGCCGAAGAACCACCCCAGCGCCCGATTGTATTTCGCCAGCAACGCGTTGAAAGCCTTGTTGTAGGCGTGGCGGAAACGCACCGACCACGAGGCTGACTGCTGTTTAGTCTCTGAAGGGCGTGGCTTCATCAGCAGTGCACACAGAGCCGGACAGAGAGTCAGAGCACAGAACGTGGAGATAGCCACTGCCACTGCCATCGTCAGTCCGAACTGTCGGTAGTAGGCTCCACTGAGTCCGCCCATGAATGCGGCTGGAATAAACACACACATAAATACTATGGTGGTGGTGATAATGGCTGTCGAGATGTTATGCATCGCCTGGATGGTGGCATTCTTGCTGGTGGCCGTCGGATCTTCCAGTTTCTCCTGTACCGCCTCTACCACCACAATGGCATCGTCGACCACAGTACCGATGACCAGTACCAAGGCAAAGAGGGTGATGAGGTTGAGCGTGAACCCCACCATATACATAAATGCAAAGGTGCCCACAAGCGAGACAATAATACTGACTGACGGAATGATGGTGGCTCGCCAGTTCTGCAGGAACAGTAGCACCACGAGAATGACGAGCAGCAGGGCCTCGAGCAGCGTCTTATAGACCGCGTTCATCGAGGCGTCGAGGAAGTCGTTGGTGTCCAAGAGCACTCGGAACTCCAGTCCTGCCGGCAAGTGTGGCTTCAGCTCTTCCATGAGCCTGTCTATCTCATTGTTTACTCGTTGCGCATTAGCACCGGTGGCAGGGGTAATGATGGCAATAGTGCCATTGTGGGAGTTCACCCAACTGTCGCAGGCATAAGTTACGGTGCCCAATTCCACACGTGCCACATCGCTGAGATGCAAGTCGTAGTTACCATTTGACTTAATGACAATATCCTCAAACTCTTGTGGAGTCTCTAAACGTCCACGGTAAACCAACGTGTACTGATAGGTTCCTTTTGAATCCTCGCCCAGCGTACCAATGGCTGCTTCCACGTTTTGTCCATCCAGCGCATTGACAACATCTTCAGGATTCAGTTGGTACTGTGCCATCTTCTTCGGGTCCATCCAGATGCGCATGCCATAAACGTTGCCCATGAGCTGAATGCTGCCCACGCCAGCAATGCGCTGCAGACGTGGCTGAACATTAATGTTGAAATAGTTAGTGATGAAGGCATTGTCATAGCGGTTGTCGGGACATTCCAAAGCAATGATTCGGAGCATGCCCTGCTCCTCCTTCTCCACCTGCACGCCCAGATTCAGCACCTCGGCTGGCAGATAACCTTTGGCCTCCTCTACACGGTTCTTTACTCGTATCTGTGCCAGGTCAGGGTCAGTGCCGGGATGGAAAGTAACGCTGATGGAGGCTACGCCACTGCTGGTAGATGACGAAGTAATATATTCCATGCCCTCTACACCGTTGATTGCTTCTTCAATAGGTGTTATGACACTTTTCATCACAGCCTCGGCACTGGCTCCGGTGTACTCCGTGTTAATAGTCACCACTGGTGGTGCTACATTGGGAAACTGCTCAACAGGCAGATTGAGATATCCCACGATACCACCAATTAGAATGAGCACCGAAAGGGCGCAGGCGAAAATGGGACGACTGATAAAAAAACGACTCATCATGATTGTTTCCCTCCTTTCTTGTCTTTTTTGTCTTTCTTCTCGGTAACTTCAATGCCGTCCTTTACCAGTCCGGCTCCCTCGGCAATGATCACATCGCCTGGCACAAGACCACTGGTCACCACGAAATGCTCACCATCGTTGTAAGACATGATGGTCACCTCTGTTTCCACAGCTTTCCCATCGACAACTTTGTAAACAAGATATTTATCGTGGATATCTACAGCAGCTTCCTGCGGTATAACGATGACATCATGCATGACGTAAGGCAGCACGATATAACCGTTGCTGCCGCTGCGGAGCATTTCCGTGGGATTGGTGAACGATGCGCGTATATAGACAGTACCTAACATTTTATCCACGCTTCCGCTGATGGCATCGATATGTCCATCCTGTGGCAGCTTGTAGCCCCAGTTGCTATAGAATGTTACCGGAGGGAGTTTTTTAAGAAGTTCGTTGGTTGAGCTACATTTGAAATCGTGTAGAAGTCCTGAGAGCGTCTCTTCTGAGATACTTCCATAGGCGTTGAAGTAACTGTTATCCACAAGGAGTGTGAAGCTTTCTTCGCCGTCGGGAGATACGTAGTCGCCCACACGGTTTTTCATCATGTCAATAGAACCATCGACAGGACTGGTGATCGTCGTGTAACCCAGGTTGGTGCGCGCCGATTCCAGCTCTGCCTTTGCCGTTTCAAGCAGTGCATAGGCTTCCTCTTTGGCATAGCGTGCCCGGTGCAGGTCAAACTCACCAATCATCTGCTGCTTATAAAGTTTCTCCTTACCCTCTAAGTTCAACTGTGCTGTAGCGAGCGTGGCACGGGCTGTAGCCACCTGAGCCTTGGCGGCATCGACAGCTGCAATGTAGGGGGCCTGATCAATCACGAACAGCGCCTGACCTTTCTTAACATGCGTGCCTTCCTGCACGCAAATCTTTGTCAGCCGCCCACTGACGAGTGGACGAACGCTAATGTTCCGCTTACTCTCTAACTTTACAGCAAACTCACGGTTCAGGGTAAAATCCTGCCGTTTCACACGCAACAGGCGATAACTGTCCTTCACTTCCTGAGTTGCTTCTTCACCACAGCTTATGCAAAAGAACGACAGGGCTAATATGGGAACAATAAATATGGAATATAGTCTTTGGTACATAACAATTCTTTTAGGGCTCTGTTTTTTTCGTTTCTTGGGTTATTTCCTTTCCTTCACTCACCATTCCAGCATTCTCCGCAATAATGATATCCCGATCATTCAGACCGCTGATCACTACATAGTGTTGATTATCGACAGAGGGCAATACTGTAATCTCAGTAGAAACAGCCTTGCCTCCAATGACACGATAGACAAAGTACTTGTTCTGAATGCGGATGACAGCATCCTGAGGTATAGCAAAGACACCGTGCTTCGTAGTTGGCAGTTCAATATAGCCGTTGCTGCCGTGGCGGAATATTTCCGACGGATTGTCGAAAGACGCCCGGAGAAGGACAGCTCCTGTTGAAGTGTCAGCACTTCCGCTGATGGCATCAATGTAGCCCTTCTGAGGAAGCTGCTCATCCCAGGTGGTGTAGAGCGTGACGGGTGGAAGTTTGCTGATTAGTTCGCTGGATGAACTGCATCCATATTCCTCAAACAAATCAGTATATAATTTCTCTGAAAGACAGAAATAGGCGTAGATATGATTGTTGACTGCAATGGTAGTGATAGGCAGCTCCACAGAAGGGTCAACAAGCTCGCCTTCAAAAAACTCAAACAAGCTGATTCTTCCGTCGACAGGACTGCAGATGGTGGTGTAGTTCAGATTAGTACGCGCCGATGCCAACGCTGCCTGTGCGCTCTCGAGCTGGGCAGCAGCTTCCTCTCGGGCATGGCGTGCCCGACGCAAGTCAAACTCACCCACCATCTGCTGGGCATAGAGTTTTTCTTTTCCCTCTAAGTTCAACTGTGCTGTAGAAAGCGCAGCGCGGGCAGTAGCGACTTGGGCCTTGGCAGCATCGACGGCGGCAATATAGGGCGCTTGGTCAATGATGAACAGCGGCTGTCCTTTTTTCACCTGCGCTCCCTCCTTCACACATTCCTTGATCAGCGTTCCGCCTACAACCGGACGTACTTCAACTTTCTGTTGGCTCTCTATCCTTGCAGTAAACCGGCGATTCTGTGTGTAGTCCTGCTGCTCTACGCGCAATGTCTTGTAAGTGTCAGCAGGGCTGGATGCTGTTTCTTCACAGCTGGTCAACTGTGTCTGTATGCAGAAAAGCATCAGAAAGTTCCATAAAGCGTATCGTGAAAAACTTTTCATACTTTATTATTTTGAATGTTCTTGTAATTCTGAAGTGATTTGAATAGGATGATGACTGTTACTGTTCCAACCACGACA
>CADAKX010000030.1 GCA_902788605.1 uncultured Prevotellaceae bacterium
AGATACAAAATCAAGTCCGTTGACTCAAAAAATCTCTGTAACTAACTATATTTCAATCATTTCAAAGAACGCTTAGCGATTTTTAGTGGACAACAATGACTGCGAACATTGAGTTCGTTATTGGATTGTATCTTTGCAACGAAAATTAGAAATACATTTTATGGCAACAAGAAAGACTACCCGTTATTGGAAGGAAAATAAAGGCCAGTACACAAAGTGTCTCTGTTATTCTGACAAGTCTGGCCTTTATACTGATAAAGTTCCAGAAGGATCCAATCCTGAAGAACTATTGTACAGACCACATGGTTATACTGGCTACGTCATTAATAAAATCAGGATTCCCGATAGGAACATCGAAATTACCATCCTCACCAATTTTGGATATGGAAGTGCTTCATATCATAGCGCTGCTGTACAATTCGGCAATCGACGAATTCTTGACTTTGAACTGTCAAAGTTATATGTTTTAAATAATTGCAGCGTATCAACTCTTGATGTACCTACCTATAGCTGGGATCTTCTCTTTGAAAAGATAATCATTGCATGCAATAATGCATCAGTAGATAATCTCACGACCTCTGCTATTGCATATATTGATGAGCTAAGCGATATGCTTGACAAGGACGAAATCTACATTAAAGGCGAAATTGACAAAGAGAATACAACGCGATGGGATGGCACTTTCTTGGTTACCTTGTTTGCTGGGAAAAAGATTTTTGACATGTTGAAAGGTCTCGAAATAGCAAAAGTATCAGATCCTACCGTATTGAAATACATCATGAATTTGTGTAGAAAGTATATCATGAAAGTGAAAAACCTGAGTTTGGACTTTGAGGACTCCCGTACTTCTCAACTGTCAGAATATCTTCTCTCTGTTCACAAATTCATGTGCGCAAACGAAGGAGGAATAGAGTATCTGAGCATGATATTAGATAAAGAAGTATAAAAAGTTGAATTTACGAATATACAATTCGTAATTATTATGTAAATTTGCATCAGAAAATTAAAACAGAGGTTATGATGGAACTAAAAGAAAAAGCAGGTATCTACGCAGAAAAGAATGTTATTAGTGTTCTGAAGGAAGCATTTGCGCAAGTATATTCAGCTGGTTATCGTGATGGTTACAGAGATCGAGAAGAGAAGATTCCTGTTGATTTGCGTGATGGCAAAACAGAATTTGTTGATCTTGGACTGAAAAGTGGAACGTTGTGGTCAAAAGACTATGAGAAAGAAGGGCTTAATCTTCAATTTCTTCCGTATTGTAGTGCAAATGACTTAGACATTCCAACAGTAAAACAATGGGAAGAATTGCGCAAAGAATGTAGGTGGGTGTATACAACAAATAACAACTTAATCTCAGATAAAAACCTTAAAGATGTTTTATGTATCGGGCCAAATGGCAACAGTATAAAGTTTAATGTTACGGGATTTTATTGCGACAAAGAATTGCAAAAAAACGGTTCTGTCAATTGTTGGCTAAGGGGTGAAAATGACCTTGCTGAACACGAGAAATCATGCGGTTTTATTGGGCGAGAATTTCTTAGAAGTGACATTATAGGTAATAATATACATGAGTCTTATGGAACCAAGCATTCTGTAATCAAGCAATTCTCAGGTTATAAACTTCCAATTCGTCTAGTTAAGGAAAAATAATTATAGCACAAATATAGATTTCGAACTTTGTTCGTGTTTTCCCAAAATAAAAGCGGTCTTTGACAAGTCTGGAAACTGAAATGGTATTTTGAATTTCGTCTTGCGTCGCGCAAGCCCTGCTCTCTCGGGAGTAGATTCGCAAGATGTCTTCAGTCTCTTCGGAGTTCTGGAGAGGAACAATGTTTAAGCGTTAACGTTGCACTATTACGTACGTTGTACATTGTTATTGTTTTTATGAGTTGTATATTTTTATGACTTATATTTATGAGATGATATATTTTTATGATCTTATTCTTATACAAAGAAAAGACATTTCAGTAGAAAGACCTCAGAGACCGCTTCTTTATAAAAGTGAAATGGATAGAAAACAAATAGCTCAACAGGCTTCGCAATTAAAGACGAAAAAAGACCTTCTCAATATTCTCAACCTGATAAAAAAGGCTGAGATTGAAGACTTGTGTCTCGATTCGTCAATGTTCCATCCATTCACAGAAAAGCAGCTCAACTTCTATTGTAACCCTAACCATACTTTTCATCGTTATAGACAGTTCAAGATAAAAAAGAAGTCTGGTGGTTTCCGGCAAATAACAGCACCAAGGACTCAGAGTTATATGATGATGCTTTCTGCTATCAATGAATTATTGCGTTCAGTATACACTCCATCGGAATATGCGATGGGATTTACCGATGGACGTTCTGTTGTCACCAATGCTAATGTTCATGTTGGCATGGAATATGTGTACAACATTGATTTAAAAGATTTCTTTCCCAGCATCCATCAGGCACGTGTTTGGAAAAGGTTACAAGTGCCTCCCTTTAAATTCACACAGCCCATAGCGAATTTATTGGCGGGTTTATGCTGTATGAAGGAAAGTCGAGAGGATGGAAAAGGTAATAAAACAGACGTATATGTACTTCCCCAGGGAGCACCAACATCTCCCATTATTACTAATATGATATGCGATAAACTTGACTATTATCTGAGCAGATTAGCCAAGCGTTTTAATATGAACTATACACGCTATGCAGATGACATAACCTTTTCATCTATGCGTTTTGTGTATGGAAAAAACGGTAAGTTCATACAGGAACTCCATCGGATCATTAAGGAACAAGGGTTTACTATCAACGAATCCAAAACACGATTGCAACGAAGGGGGGCTAGACAGGAAGTGACTGGCATTATTGTTAGTGACAAACTTAATGTCACACAAAAATATGTTCGTGATATCCGTAACTTATTATATATGTGGGACAGATATGGTTATAATGTTGCATACAACAAATTCTTTCCAAAGTATAAGGAAGAGAAAGGCTATGTCAAGAAGGGTAATCCAGACTTGATTAACGTGATTGATGGGAAACTCATGTACTTGAAAATGGTGAAAGGTAAAGACGATTCTGTCTATACTAGACTCCATACAAAGTTCATCAAATTAGCGAATAAGGATGTCATTGCTGAAAAGACGAACTCAAAGGGTGTAACTTATTTGGAAACGAATAGTATTGCTGATTTCGAAAAGAAAAACTCCACCAAAATCATCCTTGCCGTTAGTGAAAAAGGACACCATTACGCTTATTTCGTGCTTAACGAGAAAAAGATTCTGGTATCTGTCAATAAATCTCTCACTATTGAAGAAGAACAAAATAAAGATATTCTCGTCATATCAACTTGTCGAGGTAAGGATGACAAACCCTTCTGGCTTATTCACAGGAAGGATAAAGTGATGGTACCACCTCCTCCTATCGTTGACATCGATGAATTAAATAAAGAATTGGATTCACTACTAAATACGTGCTAATATGGAAGAAAATAAAAAAGCTGCCATAGAAAAGATATATTTGTTGACAAAGCAAGATGCCGAATTTAATGAAGAGTTGCGAAAGAAGTTAGGAATAGCCTCTGTCGCAAATTCTGCTATAATAGAAGACGAACGTTTGAATCAGATATACGAATACTGTATAGAGGAAATTATTCGTAAACAGGCTGAAGAATTTTATAAAGAATTTCCCATTGCTTCTATTATACCAACGTTGATAGATGATTATGTAAGAATGGAATCTTTCCATCGGAAAGACAATTTTGGCGATTTCTGTTTAGCATTGTATCAGCAGATTGAGAATATTTCAAACAAAATATGTGAATCTTCTGATTTTGCAGAAATTACAGATAGAATGTGGGGGCATTTGGCTTATGTAAAAGCTCCTGAGGGACAACAAGAACCAGATCTCAGAGACAGAACTGGTAAAACAGATATTGCGAATTTTATTTTTTGGGGAACTAGTAAAAGTGGACTGCCTAATGCTGTAGAAAAGTCTAAAAAATCTCTCCAGAATCAATTCGCATCTGATAAATTGAGAATTATTGTATATTTCTATGGTTATGGAACAAAATTGAAAAATAGTGATTTTGATAGTTTTCGTGAAATTACAGGCTTGTTAAATGACATCTATCAATGCAGGAATATGAACCATAGGGGTAATACATTAACCCAATGGGAAGAAGAAGCGCTTGGTCGGATTATTCCAATGAAATCATTCTATTATTTCAAGTTTTTAGGCTGTTTGGCTCAGTTTGTAGATTATGTGCGAAATGGTTCAAAGATGATTCCGGAAATTGCAACTTATGCAAAATCGATTGAAGTCAAAAAGGTCGGGATCGAACTGGATGTAAAAGGTAAAATTGACCTTTCTCAATTTGATAAGTACAAAAAGAAGCAAAAGAAGTAATGCAAAAGGTCTATTTTGAGAATATTGAGAGTGTTTTATCAACGAACATTGCATCTGCGGAAAAAAGAATATATATTGCAGTTGCATGGTTTACTAACGTTGTTTTATTCAATAAACTCCTTGATGCTTTAAAACAAAGTGTCGAAATAAAAGTTTTGATATTGGATGACCTCCTGAATCGAAACGAATTTGGTTTAGACTTTGGAGCATTATCTAATCAAGGTGCAGAAGTTAGGTTTGCTGTTCCAAGCAATGGAACTATGCACCATAAATTCTGTGTAGTAGACAACAAGGTCATAACGGGCTCATATAACTGGACGTATTACGCAAATAAGAATAATGAAAATGTCATGCTCACAGACGAACCTGATGCAGTGAGGGCTTATTGTAACGAATTTGAGAATCTCTTAAACACCGCTTCTCCGATCAAGCTCCCTTATGAGCATCTGAAATGGACAGATGTGAAAGAAGGAGATTTCTCAGAACTTCGTAGAAATATATTCAGAGAAGTAATTACCCAAAATGATGTTCATCGAGAACTGAAGAGCATTAAGCTTATTAATCTTGACCATGCTTATAAAAGTGGTAATGCGGAAGAGTTGGCAAATGCTGCTTTGCTCCCCGTAAAACGGCGTTTTAGAACGATTACAGATGTCTTGACAAGTCGTAGTCAAGACTTCATGTTTAAATTATGGGAGGAGAATCATGTCGGAAAGCCTTTTGATAATGTTGATGGATGCGCATATATTGGTAAATGGTGGTATATTCCATATAGTCTGAAGGAAAATCAATATCATCGCGAATTTATAGAAGGCACATTAAAGACAAACGCTGGTAGAAATAACGTTTTCTCAAAAGGGCTAAACCTACAAATCTATGATGAGGAATATATAGCCGAAGTAAAGAAATTTTTGCGTGGCAATACTTTGTCGTTTGCTACTAGTAAGTTTCTTCCAGACAGTATGCTTCGAATAGACCATGCTAAGATGTTCTTCTATCAATTTTCCTCGCCAATGTATAATAGAAGCCAACCGAGAAAATGGCCAAACACGATGCAAAGAACTATTTCTGCAATAAATATATTTAGTATAGTCAAAGAAGTTGATGGCAACAGCGTTGAATTTTATGAAGGATGGGATCCGCAGAAGAGAGGAGAAAAAATTATGAAAGAGTTCTTTGAAAAAGCAATATAATAGATTTTGTTTATATAAACGAGCATAGTGTTCGCAATCTCGTTGCAACTTTGCATTAGAAATGCAGACATATCCCGAATTAATATAAGTCTATGATGCCAATAATCTTTCATAAAAGAAATGAGTGTTGGAAATCGTGAAAATCAACTTGTATAAGTTTAATACATCCGTTTTTAAAATGTAAATTTTCATCTGCTTGAGAATCTCCAGGTTATGAAACACCTTCCATGGACGATTTAAATAAACTTGATAAAAAAATTAAAAGAATGATTGACTACTCTATAGACAAATACATAATTAAGAACAATCGAACCCTCCAATTCGATGATTTTGACGATTTTGACCGCGTTAAACAGGTTTTCATTGCATCCGATTTCGACATTTCTCAGAATTGTGCCAATCATTTTAAAGGGATGAAGAGCCTTGAAAGATTCGAGGTGTTGGAAAAGCATAGCCGTTTCCTATATTCATTTGGACGATATCATTTGGGATGCAAAGAACAATTTGAAATGGATTGAGAATAACAGGAATGAAATCTGATAGTATATTGATGTGTAGCTATAAATACAATGACAGATTACGATTATATTTTGGAACAATGCAGACAATGCAATGATGGCCTTTGGAATACCCTCGTAAAAGCGATTCCTACTAGCAGGTTGGTAAAAACATTGTATTACACTTGTGATGAATATAAAAGAATACATCCACAAGATAGTTTTTCGTATAGTCGAGAGACATTTAGAGCAGCTTATGATTCCATAAGGGACGAATTGAGAAGGCGCTATATGGCAGATGTAGATTGTGAAGTTATTGAGAATGCATTTAATCATACAACACCTGAAAATAAAGAATGGATAAAATATCAGAAGAATAAACGCAAGGCCGCAGAAAAACGATATCAAGACCCATTCCTGGAGAGGTTGATGGACTACGAGGTGTTTGCTGATAAAGAGGTCGTGGACGGTGGTATACTGGGATATGATACTGTGATTAGCATAAAAGTTCGCCGCGATTTCTGGGATGAAGAAGGAAAAAGAATAAGCGCAGTTAACTATATATTGTATGCGTGTGGTGCTATGCCTCAGTTAATTGGTCTGGACGACGAGGTCGTTTTAGCTGTGTTATCTGATTATCACATGTTAGACTCTGTACTTGATGATGTAGGGAGAAATACAGATTCACGTAAGATAGACGAGATCTTGAGAAAAGAATACAATAAGGATTTTGTTCTTGGTTGTATGCTTGTTGAAAAGTTTATCCATATAATTGCCCCAAGGGCCAATGTCAAGGTAAGATGCTATGGTAAAGACTATTTGTTGGGACGTTTTGTTGCAGAGAGCGCTAACGAGTTGTTCTCAGCAATCAATTCTATTGAAGAGATTAAAGAATTGGCACCAATGAGTAAAAAGATGGATGATTTTATCGACTTGCTTAACAATTTACATAAAGACAGAATCAAATAATATGAGTTCATGTATATGCAGGGAATGATGAAAAGAGATGGGGCTTCATTAGTGTTGCTTTTATTCTCCTTCGCAAGGCTTGCGAACGTTTCTTCGTTTCAAAATAGTTTTGTACCTTTGCAAACGGTATGGCGGAGCAGCGACTGACAGCGGAAGAGGTGGCTCTGGAGGTGAGACGACTGACGGAGCAACTGGTGGCAGCAGGACGGAAAGACCTGGTGCTGAAAGCCATTGGTGTGCCGCTGCTGGAGGAGTTGCGCATAGAGGCGGCACGAGGGAAGCTGTCGAGACTGGTGATTACGGAGGACTATCGTTTTGTTCTTGCTGACTATAACAACAGGGAGGTGGAGCTGCAGCCTGTGCACAAGGCGGTGTATCTGCTGTTCCTGAACCATCCGGAGGGCATCGAGTTCAAACGACTGGCGGACTATCGGGAGGAGTTGCTGGGCCTCTATATGAAGACGGCGCGCTGGATGGACAAGGAGAAGATAGAGGAAAGCGTGGATAAGCTGGTGAACCCGCTGGACAATGCCATCAACGAGAAGTGCTCGAGAATCAAGAAGGTGTTTCTGGAATTGATGGATGAGTATCGCGCCAGCTATTACATCATCAGCGGACATACGCAGAAGCATATCGCTGGACGTGTGTGGTACGAAAGACTGAAGGTGATCACGCTGCCAAGGGAGTTGGTGGAGATTTATTGAAGGAGATAAAGGGAGATAAAGGGAGATAAAAGAAGATAGAAGTTATGGACGAGAATGAGATACTGAAACAGTTTGTGATGCCCATCGAGGACAAGATGCAGGGCATTATCAAAGTGGTGGGCGTTGGAGGTGGTGGCTGCAACGCCGTGCGCAATATGTTTGAGGCGAAGGTGGAGGGCGTGACGTATGCTGTGTGTAATACGGATAGTCAGTCGCTGTCGCGTTCGCCAGTACCCATGAAGATTATGCTGGGCGCTTCAGGACTTGGCGCTGGTGGTAATCCTGAAATGGGTAAGTCGGAAGCCGAGACAAACGTGAGCGACATAGAGAAGCTGCTCTCTGATGGCACGAAGATGGTGTTTGTGACTGCTGGTATGGGTGGTGGCACTGGTACTGGTGCGGCGCCTGTGGTGGCAGGAATAGCCAAGCGGATGGGGCTGCTGACGGTGGGTGTGGTGACCATTCCCTTCTTTTTCGAGAAGAAACGCAAGATTATCAAGGCGCTGAAGGGTGTGGAGGAGATGCGAAAGAATGTGGATGCGCTGCTCATCGTCAACAACGAACGACTGTGTGATGTCTATTCCGACTCGGACCTGTCGGTGAAGGAGGCTTTCCTGCGTGCGGACAATATCCTGATGGATGCCGTGAGGGGTATCGCAGAGCTCATCGTGTTGCCCAGTGATGGTGGCATCAAGAGTGACTTCCGCGATGTGGAGACAACGATGAAAAACGGGGGAGGCGCCATCATGGCGATGGGGCGTGCCAGCGGAGAGCATCGTGTGGAGAAGGCTATACTGAATGCGCTGGACTCGCCCTTGCTCTATGGCAATGATATTGGTAAGGCGAAGCGAATACTCTTTAATATCTATGCCAGCGATGAGCATCCTATCTTTGTGCGTGAACTGCAGGAGATAGATGAGTTCTTCGACCAACTGGATCCGAATATCGACGTTATCTGGGGAACAGCTACTGATGACTCTTTGGGCGAGGATGCCAAGGTGACCATCCTGGCCACGGGACTGGAGGATGAACTGCGCAGCGAGGTGGCACAGGATGCTCATAGAAACGAGGATGAGTTTTATGAGGACTTGATACCATTGCTCTATAAGCCGGTAGTGAAGAAGACGATGGCAGAGGTGATTACACAGGAACTGCCCTTTGAGGTGGAACCTGCTCCTGAGCCAGAACCTGCGAAACCAGAACCCGTAGTAGAACCTGAACCACCAATCGTTGAGGAACCTCCAAAGATAAAAACTGCCATAGATAAACTGAAAGACTGGCTGAACAGACTGGCACAGACAGAATAATCTACTCGCAGAGCAGCGGACCGTTGCCATGCCCGATATGACTATCGATGGAGCGGCGAATGGCGGCGGTGATGAAATCCTTCGCTTGGGAAATGGCCTTGGGCAGACTCTCGCCCAGGGGTAAACTCGCGGATGGTGCCATCGGGCATGATGAGCCTGTCTGTCATCAGCGAGGAGTCGGCGTGGCCACCCTTGATGAGAAAGGCCGTCTGGGGATGGACTATCTGGTCCTGCAGTCGCTTGGCCTCGGGCAGGTTGGGGGTGACGAGGGCGCAGAGGGGGAAGAGATGCTGGGCGATATAGGCGATGGCATCGGAGGACATGAGCTGATAGCCACTGGTGGAGATCATCACGGGGTCGTAGATAATGGGGATGTGAACGTCTTGTAATGCCTGGACGATGACCTCGGCCACGGCCTTGTTGGGTATCATGCCAATCTTGATGGCTGATACTTGGAGGTCGCTCAGGACAGACTGCAACTGCGAGGCGACGACGTCTGATGGTACAGGCATGGATGACTGCACACCCAGCGTGTTTTGCGAGGTGAGAGCGGTGATGACGGTGGCCCCATAGCAGCCGTGGGCGGTGATGACCTTGAGGTCTTGTTGGATGCCGGCACCGCCCGAGGGGTCGCTGCCAGCGATGGTTAGTACTATTTCCATGCGTCGCCGAGGATCATGGCTCCTCCGAAGCCCATTTCTGATATTTCATTGATTCTGTTGAATGTCACGCCACCTAAGGCCATGACGCGCTGGTCGATGAGTCCCTGACGGCGTGCCTCGGCAATCTGTTCGCGGGTGAATGCTGAGTGGTAGCCCTGCTTGGAGATGCTGTCGAAGATGGGACTCAGACTGATATACCTGAAAGGCTGCTTGCGACACTCGGCCAACTCGTCGAGAGAATGACACGAGATGCTGACGTGGCCTTGCCATCCTGCAGGGGGGTGGGGGTGGCGACTGTTGAGATGTACGCCTCGGAGTCCGTATCTGACGGCAAGGTCGAAGCAATCGTGGATGACCAGGCGAGGGTAGAGTACTGCTGGCAGTTGGCACAGCAGCTGCTCTACCTCGTGTGGGTTGGCCATGGGTTTACGTATGTGGACGAGGTCGGCCTTTCCGCTGGTGAGCAGGGCGGTGATGCGCTCTGCCTCGCCAACAAAGAAGTCAGGACGGGTGATGACGATAATCATACGCATTTCTTAAAGAGGTCGAACGATGCATCCCAGTCTTTCCACACGGGTTCGCGACCCAGTTCCTTGAGACGGGCGTTGATGACCTTAGCCGTACGCTCATCGCTGACGGTGAACTGCTCCAGAGCCTGGGGATAGGTGTGATAGCCACCAGGATTGACATGGCTCTCGGCCGACATGGTGGTGACGCCCAGGGTACACATGTTGTCGCGGATGTAAGCGGGTTCGCGGGTACTGTAAGAGATATCCACATCGTGGTCGAAGATACGCATGGCAAACGTGGCCTGGGCCAGTTCGCGGTCAGTCATAAAACAGTTGGGCTGGAAGCCCTCGTTCTGGGCTGGGCGCATGCGGGGGAAGTTAATCGAGTACTTTGTGCGCCAGTAGTGCTTCTGTAGGTAGCGCAGGTGGTAGGCCATCATGGTAACATCGGTGCGCCACTCCTTCTCGAGTCCGATGAGCACACCCATGCCGATAGAGTGTACGCCAGCCTGTCCCATACGGTCGAACCCGTCGCAACGCCATTCAAAGCGACTCTTCATGCCGCGGGGATGGTAGAGCTGGTAGTGCTCGCGGTTGTAGGTCTCCTGAAAACAGATGACGCCGTTGAGGCCGTGGTGGGTCAGTTCCTTGTACTCCTCCATCTTCAGCGGCATCACCTCGATCTTGATGTTCGAGAAATAGCGCTTGGCAATGTCGATGGCCTTGGCCAGATAGGGCACTCCCGCCTTGGCAGGGTTCTCGCCTGTGACGAGGAGGATGTTTTCAAAGGGTGCCAACTGTTTGATGGCACGGTATTCGTCCTCTATCTGCTCGGGGGTGAGGATGGTGCGCGCCATGGGGTTCTCGCGGTGGAAACCGCAATAGACGCACGAGTTGGAACACGAGTTGGTGATATAGAGCGGGATGAACATCGACATGGTGCGTCCGAAACGCTCCTCGGTGTATTTGCGCGACAGGCGGGCCATCTGCTCCAGGTATGGCTCGGCAGCGGGCGAGAGCAGGGCCATGAAGTCGTTGACGTCGCAATGACTCTTGCCCAGGGCACGACGCACGTCGGCATCGGTCATGGCGGCGATACGCTCGGTGGTCTCCTGCCAACTGATATTTTTTAGTTCGTCGGAAAACATAACTGTTTATTTGGATTTACAGGGTTGGAAGGCATATTCCTTCAGTTCGTGAATGGTAGGCTCTTTGCCACACAGGGCGCAGTCGGCACGCTGGGCGAAGGCGAAGCGCTGCCACTGCATCGAGAGGGCATCGAAGGTGAGAAGACTGTTGGTGAGCAACTGTCCCACGCCAGCCAGGTATTTGATACACTCGGTGGCCTGAACGGTGCCCAGCATGCCAGCGATAGAGCCAAGCACGCCTACGGTGGCGCAGGTCTCGACATCCTGCTTGGCAGGGGGCTCGGGGAACAGGCAGCGATAGCAGGCGGTGCCAGGGGTGTGGGTCATCAGTTGTCCGCTATAGCGACTGATGCCTCCCATGGAAAAGGACTTCCCCAGCATCACGCAGGCATCGTTGACCAGGTATTTCGTCGCGAAATTATCGGTACCGTCGATGATGAAGTCGTAGGGACGAATCAGGTCGATGGCGTTGGCCTCGCTGAGATAGGTCTCGTAGGTCTCGACCTTGACATCGGGGTTCAGGTTGGTGATGCGCTCTCGGGCCACCTCCACCTTGGGACGCCCCACATCGGGCGTGCTATGCAGCACCTGGCGCTGCAGGTTGGTGATGCTGACGGTGTCGCCATCCACCACACCGATAGTGCCTACGCCAGCTGCTGCCAGGTAGAGCGCGATGGGCGAACCCAGTCCGCCGGCTCCTACCAGCAGCACCTTAGACTGCAACAACTGCTTCTGGGCATCGAGGCCGAAGCCATCGAGGATGAT
Organism: uncultured Prevotellaceae bacterium; assembly: GCA_902788605.1. Lineage (GTDB taxonomy): Bacteria > Bacteroidota > Bacteroidia > Bacteroidales > Bacteroidaceae > Prevotella. The sequence continues at coordinate 12,138 of CADAKX010000030.1, forward strand.
GTGGCGATTATAGCGCCTGCATTGTTCACGAGTGAGTTCCATCTGATTCAATGCTTAATGCTAAATGCTTAATGCTTAATGCTTAATTCTTAATGCTTAATTGTTACCTTTTTAGTTTACGAAGGTCGTGGGTGAGCTTGGCGGCGCAGAAGTTGGGGCCGCACATGGTGCAATACTCGCCATCGGTATGGCCTGCCTCAGTGAAATACTGCAGCGCCAACTCGGGGTCGAGCGAGAGATGGAACTGGTCGCGCCAGCGGAACTCGAAACGGGCCTTGGAGAGTGCATTGTCGCGGATTGTGGCACCAGGATGTCCCTTGGCCAGATCGGCAGCATGGGCTGCAATCTTATAGGCAATGATACCTGCACGCACATCATCCTTATTAGGCAGGGCCAGGTGCTCCTTGGGGGTGACATAGCAGAGCATAGCGGTGCCCAGCCATGCTATCTGTGCACCTCCGATGGCGCTGGTGATATGGTCGTAGCCAGGGGCGATATCGGTAACAATAGGTCCGAGCGTATAAAAGGGTGCCTCGTGACATTTCTCCAACTGGCGCTCCATATTTTCACGGATCTTTTGCATGGGCACATGACCAGGGCCCTCGATGAAGGCCTGCACATTCTTCTCCCAGGCACGCACCACGAGTTCACCCATGGTGTCGAGTTCGGCAAACTGGGCGGCATCGTTGGCATCGGCCGTACAGCCAGGGCGCAAGCCATCGCCCAGCGACAGGGCCACATCGTATTTCGCCACGATATCGCAGATGTCGTCGAAGTGTTCGTAAAGGAAGCTCTCCTTGTCGTGGATGAGGCACCACTTGCTCATGATGCTGCCACCACGACTCACGATGCCACACAGACGACTATCAGCCAGGTGGACATTGTGGCGACGGATGCCGGCATGGATGGTGAAGTAGTCCACACCCTGCTCACACTGTTCGATGAGGGTGTCGCGATATACTTCCCAGGTGAGGTCTTCTACCTTGCCGTCGACCTTCTCCAGCGCCTGATAAATGGGTACGGTACCTACGGGCACAGGACAGTTGCGCAGAATCCACTCGCGGGTCTCGTGGATATTATTACCAGTAGAGAGGTCCATCAGTGTGTCGCCTCCCCATTTGCACGACCATACGGCCTTGTCCACCTCTTCATCGATGCTTGATGTGGTAGCCGAGTTGCCGATATTGGTATTGATTTTCACCGCAAAGTGGCGTCCGATAATCATCGGCTCGCTCTCGGGGTGATGGATATTGGCAGGGATGACGGCACGGCCGCGAGCCACCTCGTCGCGTACAAACTCGGGAGTGATATGGCTCTTGATGCCCAGTGCCTCGCAGTTCATATTCTCACGGATGGCTACATACTCCATCTCGGGGGTGATGATGCCGGCCTTGGCACATGCCATCTGGGTGATGCCCTGTCCTTTTGCTGCACGATCGGCTATCCACTGGGCACGCAGGTGGGGCAGACCTTTCTTCAGGTCAACCGTATAGTTGGGGTCGGTATAGGGACCACTGGTGTCGTAGATAAACACCGGTTCATTCTTCTCTGTGTGGGTCTTGCCATCGTCATCCTTTGTCACCGTGGGGGTGAGGTTGACCTTAATCATGCCCACCTTGACATCAGGGTACAACTGGCCCTGCATATAGTATTTCTCACGCTGTGCGTAAGCTTTGTGATCGTTAATCATTAAACATTAAAGATTAAACATTAAACATTAAAGATTAAACATTAAACATTAAGAAACGCGGTTAATGGACTTGAGGCTTCGGCGCTATCAGCAATGGCGCCAAGACCGGCCTCGTAGGCCTGGCGACCGGCGATGACGGCCTGACGGAAGGCATCGGCCATCTTGACAGGATCGCCTGCCACGGCAATGGCCGTGTTGACCAGCACGCAGTCGGCACCCATCTCCATCGCCTCGGCGGCATGACTGGGGGCACCGATACCGGCATCAACCACTACGGGCACGGTGGCCTGATCGATGATAATCTGCAGGAAGTCCTTCATGCGCAGACCTTTATTCGTACCGATGGGGGCAGCCAGGGGCATCACCGTGGCAGCACCGGCCTCTTCCAGGTGCTTGCACAGCGTAGGGTCGGCCTGACAATAGGGGAGTACCACGAAACCGAGTTTTACCAGTTGTTCGGTGGCTTTCAGGGTTTCAACGGAGTCGGGCAACAGATAGCGGGGGTCGGGGTGAATCTCGAGCTTGAGCCAGTTGGTGCCAAAGGCCTCGCGTGCCATCTGGGCGGCAAAGACCGCCTCCTCGGCATTGCGCACACCCGACGTGTTGGGCAACAGCTGGATGTTGGGGAATCGAGTGATGTGGGTGAGTAGCTCGTCATCCTGATCATCGAGTTCTATTCGTTTCATGGCTACGGTCACCATCTCTGTGCCAGAAGCCTCGATGGCACTGGCCATCAGTTCGTTGTTGTTGAACTTGCCTGTGCCTAAAAAAAGACGAGAGCCAAACTCTCGCCCTGCAATTACTAATTTACTCATGATTTATGATGTTTATGATGTGTTTCATCTCTGCGATGGGGTCGTCGGCACGCAATACGGTGCCACTGAGGGCAATGCCTGTGATGCCTGTCTGAAGGATGGCTGGGATGTCGGCCTGAGTGATGCCACCTATAGCCACAACGGGAATATTTATCCCTGCTTCGCGCATCTGGTGGATGATGCTGCGATAGCCTTCCAGTCCCAGAACGGGGGCCAGTTTCTTTTTGGTGGTGGTAAAACGGAAGGGGCCACATCCGATATAATCGGCTGAGGCTTCATAGTGGGCCTTCGCATCCTCGAAAGTGTTGGCTGTGCCGCCGATGATGAAATCGGAACCTAAGATGCGGCGTGCCTCACTGATGGGCATGTCGTTCTTGCCCAGATGGACGCCATCGGCATGCAACTCCTTTACCAGAGCCACGCGGTCGTCGATGATAAACGTAGCGCCATATTGCCGACAGAGCTGTTGGGCCTTGATCGCAATGGGGCGTACCTCATCGTCGGTGGCATCCTTCATGCGCAGTTGTATCCATCGGCAACCACCCTCAAGGGCCAGTTGGATGGAGTCCAGGTAGCTGTAACGCTCGGAATAGTGGGAAATAAACTGTATCATCGGCCTCACCCCCCGCATGCTGCTTTGATAATAGTGATACTGGCGCCTTCCTGAAGCGGTGTGTCGTCCCAGGTGCTGCGTGGTTTCAACTGATTATCGATAGCTATTGCCACACCTTTGGGTGGCAACTGCAATTGGGTGGCAAGCTCAGATATAGTAGAGGCTTGCGTCTCGTGCTGTTTGTTGTTAATACTAATTGTCATATTACATTCCTCCGACGGCATTACCCGTGTCAGGTTCTATGGGTATTTTCTCAGCTTTGGCACATGCCTCAGCACCCCGAATATTTGTTTTTGCGCTGCAAAAGTACTGCTTTTATTTCAATCTGACAAGAAAATGAGAGAAAAATTTATGATATGTTTGATTATTGGGCAAAAACAAAAAAATCCCAAGCACGAAACCAATTCGTACCTGGGACATTACTTATGGGGTGTGGGCACCGCTGTGCCGATAGGTTAGTTTCTGAATACCAGTCCGTCGCCGAAGGAATCCACGATGATAGGCTTTTCGCGATTGATCTCATCTGCCAGAATCTTCTTCGACAGGTCGTTGAGCAGATACTGCTGGATGGCTCGCTTCACAGGACGGGCACCATAGTCGGGGTCATAACCCTCCTGAGCCAGCCAGTCGATGGCCTGCGGCGTGACGTCGAGGGTGAAGCCCTGCGGCTCGAGCATCTTCTGCACGCGGGTGAGTTGCAACTTGACGACATCGGCAATCTCCTGTTTTGACAGTGGCGTGAAGGTGATAATCTCGTCGATACGATTCAAGAACTCCGGACGCATGGTCTGGCGGAGCTGTTCGCGTGTGGCGTTCGAGGTCATGATGATGATGGTGTTCTTGAAGTCGGCTGTGCGTCCCTTGTTGTCGGTAAGTCGTCCGTCGTCCAACACCTGCAAGAGGATGTTGAAGACATCGGGATGTGCCTTCTCGATCTCGTCGAAAAGTACCACGGAATAGGGCTTGCGACGTACAGCCTCGGTGAGCTGTCCGCCCTCGTCATAACCTACATAGCCCGGAGGTGCACCAATCAAGCGAGAGACGGTATGCTTCTCCTGATACTCCGACATGTCGATACGCGTCATCATGGTCTCATCATTAAAGAGGTATTCGGCCAGTGTCTTGGCAAGTTCTGTCTTACCCACACCGGTGGTACCCAGGAAAATGAATGAGGCGATAGGGCGCTTGGGGTCCTGCAAGCCGGCACGACTGCGGCGCACGGCATCAGAGACAGCTGTGATGGCTTCGTTCTGGCCGATGACGCGGCGATGGAGCTCCTCCTCGAGATGCAGCAGCTTCTCGCGCTCGCTCTGCATCATGCGGGTAACGGGGATGCCCGTCCAACGAGAGACGACCTCGGCGATATCGTCGGCAGTGACCTCCTCGCGAACCAATCTTCCAGCGGCGGAACCGCTGGGTACGCTGTCTAACTGGCGCTGGATATCGGCGATATGGTCCTCGAGGGCCTTCAGCTTAGAGTAGCGGATCTCGGCCACCTTGCCATAATCGCCCTCACGCTCTGCACGCTCGGCTTCCAGCTTCAGGTTCTCCATCTCTTGCTTGTCTTGCTGAATCTTGTTGATGAGCTGGCGCTCACCTTCCCACTTGGCGCGGAAGTCACGCTCCTGGTCCTTGAGTTCCGCAATCTCGCGGTCGAGCTGCGAGAGTTTATCCCCAGCGGCGGAACCGCTGGGCACGGAAGCCTCGCGCTTGATGCTCTCGCGCTCAATCTCGAGCTGAGCCAGGCGGCGGGTAATCTCGTCGAGCTCCTCGGGTACGGAGTCGCGCTCCATACGGAGTTTGGCAGCAGCCTCGTCCATCAGGTCAATCGCCTTATCAGGCAGGAAACGCTCGGTGATATAGCGCTCGGAGAGTTGCACGGCGGCGATACAGGCATCATCCTGGATACGTACCTTATGATGGTTCTCATAGCGCTCCTTCAAACCACGGAGGATGGAGATGGCGCTGAGTTCATCGGGCTCATCGACCATCACGGTCTGGAACCGGCGTTCCAGGGCCTTGTCCTTCTCGAAGTATTTCTGGTATTCATTGAGGGTGGTGGCACCGATAGAACGCAGTTCGCCTCGTGCCAATGCTGGTTTCAGGATGTTGGCGGCATCCATGGCACCCTCGCCCTTGCCGGCACCAACGAGCGTGTGAATCTCGTCGATGAAGAGGATGATACGTCCCTCGGAGGCAGTCACCTCGTTGATAACACTCTTCAGACGTTCCTCGAACTCACCCTTGTACTTGGCACCTGCCACCAGTGCACCCATGTCGAGCGAGAAGAGTTGCTTGTCCTTCAGGTTCTCGGGCACGTCGCCGCGTACGATACGCTGGGCCAGTCCCTCGACGATGGCTGTCTTACCAGTACCAGGCTCACCAATCAGAATAGGGTTGTTCTTCGTACGGCGCGAGAGAATCTGCAGCACACGACGAATCTCGTCATCACGTCCGATGACGGGGTCGAGCTTACCCTGACGGGCCAGATCAACGAGGTTCTTGGCGTACTTCTCCAGCGACTGGTAGTTGTCGTCGGCACTCTGACTCTGCACACGTTGTCCCTGACGGAGTTCAAGGATAGCCTGACGCATGTCCTTCTCGTTGGCACCAGCGTCTTTCATCATGCGACTTACGGTGGTGTTGACGATGAGGAGAGCCAATAGGATTGGCTCACAAGAGACATATTCGTCGTTCATCTCGTGAGCAAGGTCTTCGGCTTTCTGCAGCACCTTTTGTGAGTCATTCGAGAGATAGGGCTCGCCACCCTGCACTCGGGCCAGATGCTGCATCTCCTGGGAGGCCAGCATGTCGAGTTGCTGAACGTTGACGCCCAACTTCTGAAAAATAAATGTGGTAATGTCTTGCGCCTTATCCATCAGTGCCTTGAGCAGATGCACGGGTTCGATGGACTGTTGTCCGTTCTGGCGGGCAATGTTGACTGCCTGCTGTACGGTTTCCTGCGCCTTGATTGTAAATTTGTCGATAGTCATAATTAACTCCTTTCTTGTTTGTTTTGTTCTGACCAAAAGCGAACAAAGAGCGTGCCGAAGGAAAAACGTGTGACAAAATGGCGGATGGCGATGACAGAATGGCAAGATGTAAAAAGCGTTAAAACTTCGATATTGGGGTGTTGGATTGAGGTGTTAGATGGTCTTATGGACAGAGAAATCTGAAAAAATGCGTTAAACTTTCATATTTATGAGGTGTGAGACGCCAGTATGTCAATAAAAAATGTTATCTTTGCTTTCTAAATTGTATCGCGTATGAAAAAGATTGCTTTAACCATCCTGTTGATGATGCCAATATTTCTGTTTGGACAGACCTACGAGTCCTTATGGAAACAGGTAGAGAGTGCTCAGAAGAGAGATCTTCCACAAACCGAACAACAGGTATTGAACAAAATCGCCACCAAGGCCTTAAAGGACAAGAACTATGGCCAGTTGCTGAAGGCGGAACTACAGGCTGCTCAATCGCTGAGTAGTGTGAGTCCTGACTCCCTGAAACCTGCCGTAGAACGATTGCAACAGCGCGAGCAATCGCAGAAAGACCCTGTGTTGCGGGCTATCTATCAGACTGTGTTGGGTACTGTCTTTCAAGACAACCCTCCGCTGGACGAGAACTTTCGCGATATTTCCAAGCAGTATTATCAGCAGGCTTTGCAGCATCCAGAGCAACTGGCTGCTGTAAAGTCGGTGAACTATAAGCCTTTTGTGACTGAAGGCCAGGATAGTCGTATCTATGGAGACGACCTGTTGAGTGTGATTGGTTATGAGGCCAAACGTTTCGATGTGCTGAAAGACTATTATCAGAAGGCTGGCAATCGCGTGGCAGCGATGATGAGTAGTCTGGAATGGTTGCGCCAGCAGGAACCTAAGGAGATGGAGAGCTACGCAAATTCTGTTTATTTGCCTCGACTGGACTCTCTGATAGAAGTCTATGCCGACCTGCCTGAGGTGGCAGAGGTGGCTATTGCTCGCTATAAACACATGGAGACCCGCACTGATGTGACGCTCAAAGAACAATGGGATTATCTTGAGAATGCCATCAAACGTTGGGGCTCATGGGAACGCATGAAAGTTCTTCGCAATAAGCAGAAGGTGATGAGGTCACTGGAGTTCATGGTGCAATCAGATTCGATAGTTCTTCCAAACAAGCCTCTACCTATCTTCTTGCGACCTTTGCGTGGTATTCAAAAGCTGACGATGCGCGTGTATCGTGTGAATGCTACTGCCAAGGAGCTGGCGGGCTCCTATTGGGCTTCGGATGAAAAATATGAGCTCGTCAAGAAAATGATGGTAGAGCAGCCTGAACTGACGCAGACACGGACCTTTGGAGAGCATGCTCCCTATGAGAATTTCGAAGACTCGCTCGTATTGCCCGGTCTGCCTGTGGGTGTCTATATGCTGGAGTTTGAGAGCTCGCCTAAGACCACGGACAATGTACGTGTGTTCTATTATGTGAGTGATCTTAGTCTGCTCAGCCTGATGCTGCCAGACAATAGGATTCGTTATGTGGTGGTCAACTCTACAACGGGACAGCCTGTGAAGGGAGCGAAAATACAATTGAGAACTGGCGAAAGGGATGTGACCCTGACGACAGACGACAAAGGGGAGTATGTGTATAAATTCGGCGATCGTCGTCCTAATGCCATCTTTGTGTCGACAGCAGATGATAAGGCTTGTCCGCAGGTGGGTGGCTATAACTATTTCTCAAATTATAGGGGCCCAAAGTTAGTGTCAAGAGCCACAGTCCTCACCGATCGCGCCATCTATCGTCCTGGTCAGACGGTTAAGGTATCTGTCGTCGCCTATCGTGTGAAGGATGGCTATGATAATACAGTGCGTAAGGGCGAGGAGGTGACTGTGCTCTTGAAGGATGCTAATTCCAAGACCATTGAAGAACGGGAACTAATCACCGATGAATTTGGCACTTGTTCTACAGAGTTTACTTTGCCTCGTAAGAGTCTGACTGGACAGTATATGATTATCGCTGACACGGATCGTTGCACCTTCCGTGTGGAGGAATACAAGCGTCCGACATTCGAGGTGGAGATTCCCAACGTGAAAGTTGACTATGCTGATGGGGATACGCTGCAGGTGAAGGGAACGGCTCGTTCCTATGCCGGCGTGCCTGTACAAGACGCGAAGGTGAGATATAAGGTGGAGCGAAAGCGTGCTTTCTGGTGGTGGAGCTACTCTTATTACTGGAATCAGGGTACGATTGCTCGAGATACGGAAAGCGATCTGATGGCAGAGGGCGAGTTGACAACTGATGCCGATGGCCACTTCACAGTGCCGACACCAATGGTATTGCCCAAGACACGCAATCCGATGTTTTATAACTTCGTCGTCTCAGTAGACGTCACAGACCAGGCTGGTGAGACTCACCATGGTGAGCTGTCGTTGCCATTGGGCAATCGCAAGACGGCCCTTAGTGTTGATGTCCCAGAAAAGGTGTTGGCAGAAAAGGGTGGCAAGATGACCTTCCATCTGTTTAATGCTGCAGGTATGGACATCGATGCACAGTTGCGTTATCGCATCGACAAGGGCAAATGGCAGAAGGCGAATACGAACAAGAAGATTGACTTGCCCAGGTTGAAGAGTGGGCGCTATGCCATTGAGGCTATCTGTGGCGAGGATACCATCAAGCGTGATTTCATGGTGTTCTCGCTGGATGATAAACGTCCTGTGACTGAGACGAATGACTGGTTCTTTGTTTCTGACAGTAGGTTTCCCAATGATGGCACGCCTGTTACGGTGCAGGTGGGCTCGTCGGCCAAAGATGTGCATGTGGCCTATAGTATTATCTATGACCAAACGGTGCTGGAAAGTGGTACGTTTGATTTGTCTAACCAGCTGTGGAATCGGAAGCTGACCTATAAAGAGGAATATGGTAATGGCCTGCTGCTCGTCTTTGCATGGGTGAAAGAGGGTAGGACCTATACTCATCTGACTAATATTACGCGTCCTGTGCCTGATTCTGAACTCACTTTGAAGTGGCAGACCTTCCGCAATCGCCTGGAACCAGGACAGCAGGAGGAATGGGCATTGACAATCACGGGACCTGACGGCAAACCGGCTAAGGCTCAACTGCAGGCCACCCTCTATGATATGGGCTTGGATCAGTTGATAGAGCATCACTGGTCGCTGAATCCTTATATCTGGTTGCCCACACCCCGCACTGACTGGGGGTGGAGTTCCCTCCGTTTTTATGGTGGCCAAGGTGTATGGACAGAGGTCTTGAATGGTGTGCGTGAACTGGAATTTAATCGTTTCGACCATACCATCTATCCTACAGCTTATGTCTTTGGAAGAAAAGGCAGAACAGTACGTCTTCGTGGACTTGGTAATGGAGTCCATACCGCTACTGTTAATATGGCGGAGTTCGAAGGCTTGGCTGTGACTCAGGCGGATGACGCTCTACAGGGAAGAATTGCAGGACTTGACGTGGCGAAAATTAAGAGTTACGAGGCCTCATCTTCTGCCATGAGGATGACAGGTTATGATGATGGTTCTGATGAAGAAATGGTCATAGAGCTTGCTAAGGGCGAACAGACCCAGATGCGTGAGAACCTGCAGGAGACGGCGTTCTTCTATCCGCAGTTGATGGCGGACAGTGAGGGTAGGGTGACGTTGAAGTTTACTCTGCCAGAAGGTCTGACTACTTGGCGCTTTATGGGTGTGGCCCATACGGAGGATATGAAGACTGGCTTCCTGGAGGGTGAGGCTGTGGCAAACAAGGATGTGATGATCATGCCAAATCTGCCTCGTTTTATTCGCGAAGGTGATCATGCCACCCTTTCTGCCCGTATTGTGAATACTGGCGAGAAGGCAATTAGTGGTAAGGCGCGCTTGGAGTTGATAGACCCTGAAACTCAGCAGGTGGTCTATGCTCAGGAACAGAATGTTGACGTTGCTGCCAACGCTACCATTGGCATCGTCTTCCCCTATGATTGCCGTCAAGCAACCCATAGCTTGCTGATTGCCAAGATGATGGTTAACGCTGGAGGTTTTAGTGATGGCGAACAGCATTATCTGCCTATTCTGTCTAACAAGGAGCGTGTCACCAAGACCGTTCCCTTCACTCAGACAAAGCCGGGTACGAAGACCATTGACCTGGCGGCATTGAGAAGTACGGGTAAGAATGCGAAACTGACCATTGAATATACCAACAACCCTGCATGGCTGATGATTCAGGCATTGCCCACGGTGGGACATCCCCATGATGACTGCGCTATTTGTCAGGCAACGAGTTTCTATGCCAATACCATTGGTAGTTATATCCTGAAGCAGAATCCGCAGGCGAAGGATATCTTTGCAGCTTGGAGTAAGGAACAGGGTGACGAGACCTCTCTGATGAGCAATCTGGAGAAGAATCAGGAGCTGAAAGACCTTGTGCTCGACGAGACACCTTGGGTGGCAGATGCCAATCGTGAAAAGGAGCAGAAAGAACGCTTGTCGGACTTCTTCGATGCCAATCTGATAGATCAGCGCTTGATGAGTTCACTCGAGAATCTCCAGAAGTTGCAGAATCCTGATGGCTCATGGAGTTGGTGGCCAGGAATGGAGGGCTCTATGACGATGACGGTGGAGATCAGTGAGATGATGGTGCGCCTGAACCAGATGACCTCAACACAGAATGATACGAAGAAGATGCTGACAAAGTCCTTTGGCTTTATGGGCAAGGAGATTGTGAGGCTGGTGAAAGAGATGAAGAAGAATGCCAAGAAGGGCTGGATTCCCACATTCCCCAGTCATATGGCACTTCAGTGGCTCTATATCTGTGCGCTTGATGGACGTGAGTTGCCAGCAGACGTACGGAATGCCAATACCTATCTGAAGAACCTGCTCAAGAAGGAGACACGGAACCAGAGTATCTATGATAAGGCAATGTCTGCCATTGTGCTGAACAACAAGACCTATGTCAAAAGCCTGAAGGAATATACCGTCTATCGTGAGGATATGGGACGCTACTATGATACACCGCGTGCCCTCTATTCATGGCGCGACTACCGTATTCCTACACAGGTGGCTGCGATGGAGGCTATCCAGCGCCTGACACCTGGGGATACCAAGACCATAGAAGAGATGCAGCGTTGGCTGCTTCAGGAGAAGCGTAACCAGGCATGGGATACACCTATCAACAGTGTTAATGCGGTCTATGCATTCATGAATACACGCAGTTCTGAGAATACGTTGAGTCCGATGACTTCTCTAACTGCCCTCAAGGTTGACGGACAGGTCGTAGAGACCTCGAAGGCTACAGCCGGTATAGGCTATGTGAAGAGTGCAATGGATGGTGATGATAAACAGACCTTTACTGCCGAGAAGACTTCCGAGGGTACGTCGTGGGGCGCTGTCTATATGCAATTTATGCAGCAGACCAGTGAGGTCGAGACACAGAGCAGTGGTATTAAGGTGAAGCGTGAGATCCTGCTCAGTGATATAAACACCAGCCTTCATGTAGGCGACCGCATCAAGGTACGCATCACCATCGAGGCCGATCGTGACTATGACTTTGTGCAAGTCATCGATAAGCGTGCTGCCTGCATGGAGCCCGTGAATCAATTGAGTGGTTATCGCTGGGGTTACTACATCGCACCCAAGGATTGTTCTACGAACTATTATTTCAACTGTCTGTCGAAAGGCAAGCACGTGATTGAAACAGAATACTATATTGACCGCGTGGGAACCTACGAGACCGGCACCTGTACTGCCAGTTGTGCCTATAGTCCTGAGTTCCGTGGCGTGGCTAAATCGCAAATCATTGAAGTGAAATGAAAAGACTCTTTATTATAGTGGGCCTCAGTATGGCCTCTTTCGTTGTTAACGCTCAGAGAATAGTCACCAAGACGCCTATCATTAACGTGGGTAAAACAGGCTTCGAAATGCCTGTCACGGCAACGTTTGAGTTGCGGAATAGGGGCAGTCGTCATCTGACCATCCGTGAGGTCAAGACTGATTGTGGCTGCACCAAGGTGGATTATCCGAAGAAAAGTATTGGTGGTGGCGATAAGTTCACCATCTCGATGACCTATGATGCTCGTTTGTTGGGACACTTCACCAAACAGATGGCAATATACAGGGTAGGCTCTGACGAACCTGTTATCCTGAAGATGCAGGGTATTGTCGTGCCTGAGATGACAGATTATTCGAAGAATTATCCCTATGCTTTTGGTGACTTGCTGGCAGATATTAATAATGTGGAGTTTGATAACGTGAATAAGGGCGATCATCCTGAGGTGGAGATTCGTGTGCTGAATAGTGGTAGTACGGTGATGACTCCCAACGTGCAACACCTGCCGCCTTATCTCACAGCAATGGCGACCCCCGAGACGCTGACACCAGGTAAGGCGGGTAAGGTGATACTGACTCTAAATACGGAAAATGTACAAGATTTCGGGCTGACGCAGACCACGGTTTATCTGGCAGAGCAACTGGGTGAGAAGGTGAGCGCTGATACGGAATTGCCTGTGTCGGTAGTCCTGTCGCCTAATACGACCCTCTTTACGGGGAATAACAAACAGTATGCGCCGAAGTTGGAACTCTCTACTGATTCTTTGGCGTTGGGCAAGGTGAATGGACGAAATAGAAAGAGTGATGTAATCACCATCACGAATACTGGACGAACAGCCCTCAAGATTTCTTCCTTGCAGATGTTTACAAAGGGTATGAAGGTGACACTCAACAAGCGTGAGTTACAGCCCCAGGAGTCTGCTAAGCTGAAGATTGCTGTGGCTGATAGAAACCAGTTGCTGAAGGCCCGTCAGAGACCTCGTGTGCTGATGATTACCAATGATCCTGACCACTCGAAGGTGGTCATCAAGGTCAATGTGAAGTAACCCTCAATTCTCAAATCTCAAACGTTAAATCAAAGTATGGAACATCCCGAGAATAGTGCTGAATATGCTGGCTTGCAGGTGAATAGTGGCGTTGAACAGCCATCGATTGTCAACCCCTATCTAAAGCGCAATCGTTTCCGTCGGCGTGAACTGTCGGTGGCAGAGATGGTGGAGGGTATCGTGAAAGGTGATGTCACCGTTCTCAGTCAAGCAGTAACCTTGATAGAGAGTGTGAACCCAGACCATCAGGCCAAGGCCCAGGAGGTGATAGAGAAATGCCTTCCCTATAGTGGTAATAGTGTGCGCATCGGTATCAGCGGTGTGCCAGGTGCTGGTAAGTCAACATCTATTGATGAGTTTGGTATTCATCTGCTGAAGGAGAAAGGCGGACGCTTGGCAGTGTTGGCAATCGACCCCAGTAGCGAACGTACCAAGGGAAGTATCCTGGGCGACAAGACACGTATGGAGAAGTTGGCCATACATCCCGACTCCTTCATCCGTCCTAGTCCATCAGCAGGTTCGTTGGGCGGCGTGGCTCGCAAGACGCGTGAGACCATCATCCTTTGCGAGGCAGCGGGTTTCGACAAGATATTCGTAGAGACAGTAGGAGTTGGTCAGAGTGAAACGGCCTGTCACTCGATGGTCGATTTCTTCCTGCTTATTCAAGTAGCTGGTACAGGCGATGAGTTGCAGGGTATCAAGCGCGGTATCATGGAGATATCGGATGGTATTGTCATCAATAAATGTGATGGTGATAATGTGGACCGCTGTCAGATGGCAGCAACCAATTTCCGCAATGCCCTGCATTTCTTCCCGATGCCTGAGAGTGGTTGGTTGCCCAAGGTACTGTGTTATAGTGGCTTCTATGGCACGGGTGTCAAAGAGGTGTGGGATATGATATACGAGTACTTCGATTTTGTGAAGGCGAATGGCTATTTTGACTATCGTCGCAGCGAACAGGCCAAGTACTGGATGTATGAGACCATCAATGAGCAGTTGCGCCAGAACTTCTATAATAACCCAGAGATTAGGGAACAGTTGAAGCAGGCAGAGCTGTCGGTGCTGCAAGGACAGAAGACGAGTTTTGTGGCAGCAGGTGATTTGCTGGATTTGTATTATCATCATAACGGAATGCCGGAATAACAGAATAACGAAAGAGTGAAAGAAAAGAAATGATCCAAATAGAGATTGACAATGGCAGTGGTTTCTGCTTTGGTGTGACCACGGCCATCAAAAAGGCAGAGGAGGAACTGGCGCAAGGAGAGACACTCTATTGTCTGGGTGATATCGTGCACAATGGTATGGAGTGCGAACGCCTGCGACAGATGGGACTCATCACCATTAATCATGAGGATATGAAAAACCTGCATGATGTGAAGGTGCTCTTGCGTGCTCATGGTGAACCGCCTGCTACCTATGAGTTGGCGCGCCAGAATAACATTGAGATTATCGATGCCACATGTCCTGTGGTGCTGAAACTTCAGAAGCGCATCAAGGAGCAGTATGAACAAGGTGTTGGACAGATTGTAATCTTCGGAAAGAAAGGTCATGCCGAGGTACTGGGACTGGTGGGACAGACCGAGTCGACAGCGATTGTCATAGAGAATTTTGACGAGGTGAAAAAACTCGACTTCTCGCGCGATATCTATTTATATAGCCAGACAACGAAGTCACTTGATGAGTTCCATCGTATCATCAGCTATATCCAGAGTCACATCTCGTCAGAAGCGACGTTCCGGAGCTTTGATACCATCTGTCGCTCGGTGGCCAATCGCATGCCCAATATCTCGCAGTTTGCCACCCGTCACGACCTGATTCTCTTTGTCTGTGGACGCAAGAGCAGTAATGGAAAGGTGCTCTATAACGAGTGCCTGCGAGTGAACCCCAATACCCACCTCATAGAGGGTCCTGGAGAGATTGAGCCAGATTGGCTGAATAATATAGAAACCGTAGGTATCTGTGGAGCCACATCCACGCCAAAGTGGCTGATGGAACAGTGCCGTGATAAACTGTTGAATATTGAGAAATAGGTGTCTTGTCTTCATTATGTGTCTGCTGAGCATCACGGTTTTTGCCCAGCGGCCTCAGTATGCGAAGATGTCACCTATGCTGCGCCAACTGGCGCGTACGTCATCAAACATCAGACATTATTCTCCTTCCATTCGGACAGCCTCTGTCTGTGCCTTTGTGAAAGTGGATGATGGTGGTGATGAGGCTCTACACCAGAAAGGCTGTCAAGTGTTGGCTCGCGCAGGACAGATACGTATTGCCAGTATTCCAGTTAGTCAGTTGGGGGCACTCTCACTTGACCATCGCATTTTGCGAATGGAAGCTCGTCAGGGCACACAATTGACCAATGACCAGATGGCAACCCACCTGAATGCGTTGCCCGTATATGCAGGGCAGAATCTGCCTCAGGCGTTTACGGGTCAAGGTGTCGTTGTCGGTGTAATGGATGTAGGGTTTGACTTGACTCATCCCACCTTTTATAATAATGATACGACACAATATCGCATCCGTCGGTTCTGGGATATGTTGACGCAGGATACCATAGGGAGTCCTCTTTACGTGGGGCGCGACTATGCTGGACGTGATGAGTTGTTGGCGTTGGGGCATTCTCGCGATGGCCTCGACCTGACGCATGGCACCCATACAGCAGGCACCGCAGCAGGCAGTGGCTGGCATTCTCCCTATCGTGGTATGGCCCCAGATGCAGACCTCTGTCTGGTGGCAAATGCGGTGAATGACGATTTTATCTATATTGACTCTGCCGATGTCTATAAATATACTTTCGCTACCGATGCCTTGGGATTTAAATATTTGTTTGATTATGCCAAGAGTGTAGGCAAGCCTTGTGTGGCTTCGTTTAGCGAGGGGTCAACACAAGACTTCTGGGGGTATGACCAACTCTACTACGAGATGCTTGACAGCCTCGTCGGTCTAGGTCGTATCATTGTCTCAGCAGCAGGTAATAATGCTTGGCAGAAATCCTGGTTTCGAAAGCCTGCAGGTCTGCTCTCGGCTGGGTCGTTCATTATTAATGGAAGTCAGGAGATGATGCTCACCTTTAAGTCTTCCGACGACTTCCGTCTACGTTTCGTTCTCTACTCCAATCAACGCGACACGCTCGAAATCAAAATGAGTGATGTACTGGCTCAGTCTGATTCGACACTCAGCAGTGTGCTGAAGTTGAATGACTATCTCTTGGCAGTGAATACTGAGGCTTATCCTTCCTGCTATCATGCTGATGAGATGTGCTACGATGTCACGGTGTTGACCACGCGTAGCGTTGGAATAGATTATCCTTTGTCTGTTGAGGTCGTGGGACGCGATGCCGATGTGGAGTATTATCGGGTGAATGGCCAACTGGTGGTCAATGATTTGAATCTCCAACTCAATGCGGGCGATGGGTCACATAGCATCCTTTCACCCTCCAGCGCACCGTGTGTTATCTGTGTCGGTGCCACGTCCTATCGCGACAGCGTTCAGAACCTGAATGGTGAGTGGAAGAAATTCTGGCCAGGACATGGAGGTGTGCGTGTGGAACCGTCGTCGGTAGGTCCTACTTTTGATGGGCGCATAAAGCCTGATGTGATGGCACCGGGAAACAATATCATCTCTTCCTATAGCTCGTTCTATATGGAGACTCACCCGGATAATAATGACCTGACCTGGGATGTTGAGCACTTTGACTTTAATGGACGTACCTATGCATGGAACAGCAATAGTGGTACCTCGATGGCTTGTCCAGCAGTGGCTGGTGCTATCGCCTTGTGGTTGCAGGCAAAACCCGACTTGACACCTGCCGAGGTGATGGATGTGTTGAGTCATACAGCTCGTCACTATGATGAGTCGATGACTTGGCCCAACAATGAGTACGGCAATGGAGAGATTGACGTCTATCGCGGCTTGCTATATATACTAGGTGTCGATGGCATTCCGGCGATTTCGCATCAGCATACCAAGGCACGTGTCTTTAGTTCCGACAGGCAACTCCGTGTGGTGTTGCAGGAATTATCGACTACTCCATTACGGGTGTCTATATATAATATGAGCGGTCACCTTGTAAAGGCAACCGCTCTGGAAAAGGGGCAAACGGATTATACTGTTTCTCTTGATTCTCTTCCTGCTGGAGTCTATGCTGTTCAGTTGAGTGGCTCTCCAACAGTCTCGGGTTCTACTCTAATCAGGCTTTAGTAGCTTTTTCAAACTGCTCCATCAGCCATTTGTTTTGCTCCTCAATGGTCATGTGACTATTGTCGAGCAAGAGAGCGTCGTCGGCCTGACGGAGGGGAGAGACATCACGATGTGAGTCGATATAATCGCGCTCCTGCACGTTCTTCAGAATGTCGGCATAGTCGGCTGGCATGCCTTTGGCCTGCAACTCATCATAGCGGCGCTGGGCACGTACTTCGGCAGAGGCCGTCACAAAAAGCTTCAGTTCGGCGTTGGGAAATACGGTGGTGCCAATGTCGCGACCGTCCATCACGATGCCGCCTTCCAGTCCCATCTTCTGCTGCTGAGCCACGAGGGCTGTGCGTACAAAGGGGATGGCAGCGATGGGGCTGACGTGATTGCTCACCTCGAGACTGCGAATCTCCAGTTCTACATTCTCGCCATTAAGGAATGTGGTGGTCTTGCCGTCAACCAGTCGCTGGTCGATATTGATTTCTGGCATCGCCTGGCGCAGCTGCTCCTCGAGCACACTGCCATCGGCAGCAAAGAGTTGATGACGTAGGGCATACAGGGTGACACAACGATACATGGCACCAGTGTCAACGTAGACATAGCCCACCTTGCGGGCCAGTTCCTTGGCCATTGTGCTCTTGCCGCACGAAGAATGACCATCGATAGCTATTGTAATCTTTTTCATATCTTATTTTGTGGGTATAATGGGTCTGATGGGGGGAATGGGGAGAATGGGGGAGCTCAGGGTTAGAGCGTATAACTGAAGTTGATTAGGAGCGATGTGCTGCTGACGTGATATTTCCCGTAAGCCACATGAAGTCCGAGACGTTCGAGGGTCATGCCTGCACCCAGTGAGAGTCCCGCCCCGTGAGAGCTCTCTTCCTCTCCCGCAGTAATCTTCATTTCCGCAGCACGCATGGCGTTGTAGCCAGCTGCTATATAGAATTGGTCGGACAACATCAGGTCGGCACCCAAGACGAAGTGCTTTCCCAATCCGTATTGCCAGTCGTTCAGGCGAACCAGTGTTGCTGAGAAACGCAACGGAGAACCAATGAGACGCTTGGTGACTCCCACCTGCAGGTCGAGAGGCATACGCTCAAAGTCATCCTCATAGGCCGTGAGCTGTCCGCCCAGATTGCGAGCCACCACGCCAATGCTCCATTCACTATTGGGGTTATAGTAGTTGAGTCCCAGGTCGATGGCTGCTGCCAATGAGTTATATTGTCCGATATATGAGGCCACCATCTTGGCAGTGATACCACCATTGATGTAATCTGTGAGTCCGTAGGCAAAAGTTCCACCCACAGCAAAGTCCTTGGCACTGAAGTCACCCATCTGCTGGTTGTCATAGCCGGTCTCCTTCATTTCACCATAGCTGATGAAGCGTCCCTGCAGCCCCCATGTACCACGTTCGCCTACCATCTGACTATAGGAAGCACTACCAGTAATGGCTCCCTGCATATAGGTCATCATGTTGAGTCCCAACGTACGGTCGCTGACGTTATTAAGAAGTGCTGGGTTATGGAATACCAGTGTGGCATCGTCATCGCTCAGGGTGACATTGTCGCCTCCTAAGGCAGAAGCATGTGCACTGACAGGTAGTCTCAAAAAGTTGAATACGGTCTGACTTTCCTGCGCCTTAGTGCAAAGCGCAAGTGTGGTCAAAACGGCTGTCATGATTACTTTCTTCATCTTCATCTGTCAGAAATCGGGCACAAAGTTACGAAATAAACCTCATATAACTTTTTTAATAACGAATTATTTTCATTTTTATTTCTACATAATGAGAAAAAGTCGTACCTTTGCACCTGCTATGGAAGCGAAGAAAAGTAGAAAGGCAGACTTAGAGCGCGGATGGTTTGGACGATTCGCGTTGGGATTGGTTGTTGCCCTTTCTTGCTTGTTTGTAGGCTTGAACTATAGTATAGAACCAGACGACCCGCTGGACGACCCCGATCTGCTGGATATGTTTTCCATGGACGAGGACTTATCGTCGTTGATGCGTCCAGAGGATGAACTGGCGTTGGCTCCCAAGGCTGAACCCGAACCTGCCAAGAAACTGGTTGTGGCAGAAGAAGAGGTCTCAGAGCCCTTGACAGACGATGAGCCTGTTGAGACAGACATGAATGACGATATGAGTGCTTTGGACGAGGAAGAGCCGGAGCCCCCTAAACCCGAGGATGACGACGTTGTCAGTTTCCGTGTGGTAGAGGATCTGCCTCAGTTTCCTGGTGGCGCCGTTGAGATGATGAAATGGCTGCAAAGGAATCTGAAGTATCCGCCAGTGGCTCAAGAGCGGAAAATCCAGGGTAAGGTCGTCGCAGAGTTTATTGTCAACAAAGATGGGTCGCTCACCGACGTTAAGGTGGTGAAGTCCCTTAATCCTCTTTGTGACCGTGAAGTGTTGCGTGTATTGCGAATGATGCCCCGTTGGACTGCTGGCATACAGAACGACCAGCCTTGCCGCACCAAGGTATGCATTCCTGTTGTATTTAAATTGTAAACGATTAAACCGATATAGTTATGATGACATCAGAAGAGATTTTGAAAGTAGTGAATCAGGGATTGGAGTCCTTGCCGTATGACCGTAAGCCCACATCCCTTTATGATCCCATCCGTTATGTACTCTCGTTGGGGGGCAAGCGCATCCGTCCGGTGCTGATGCTGTTGGGTTATAATCTCTTTAAGGAGAATCCTGAGGATATCCTGATGACTGCTCTTGGTTTGGAGACCTACCATAACTATACTTTGTTGCATGATGATCTGATGGACAACGCCGATGTACGTCGAGGCTGTCCTACGGTACACAAGAAGTGGGATGCCAATACTGCCATCCTTTCTGGAGATTCTATGCTGGTATTGGCTTATCAGCGTGTGGCCCAGTGCGATGCGAAATTCTTGCCCCAGGCACTCAGTCTTTTCACGGAGACTGCTTTGGAAATTGGTGAGGGTCAGCAGTTTGATATGGACTTCGAGACGCGTAACGATGTCACAGAAGACGAGTATATTGAGATGATTCGTTTGAAGACCAGTGTTCTTCTGGCTTGTGCATTGAAGATGGGTGCTCTGCTGGCTGGCGCTTCTTCTCAGGATGCCGACCTGCTGTATCAGTTTGGCGAGAAGATTGGTTTGGCCTTTCAGTTACAGGACGACCTGCTCGATGTCTATGGCAATCCGAAGGTGTTTGGTAAGGCCATTGGTGGAGATATCACATCGAATAAGAAGACCTATATGCTCATCAATGCTGTGAACCGTGCCAATGAGACTCAGCGTGCAGAACTGATGCGTTGGATTGAAGCTAAGAACTTCGACCGTGCCGAGAAGGTGGCAGCAGTGACGCGTCTTTATGATGAGATTGGCATCCGTCAGCTTTGTGAAGAGAAAATTAACTTCTACTTCGAGCAGGGCAAACAGTTGCTCGAAAAAGTAAGCGTGCCTGCAGAGCGTAAGGAAGAGCTTCGCAAGTATACCAATGCCATGATGCACAGAGAGAAGTGATTGATGAAAATGGAGAAATGAAAGATATGGTGAGTTTTGTTGATACACATTGCCACTTGGATGGCGAGGAGTTCGACCAGGATAGGGCAGAGGTGATGCAGCGGGCACGTGAGGCTGGTTGCAAGGCCATCTTCCTGCCTGCTATCGACCTACCATCCTCGCAACGTATCCTGGCACTCAGTCAGCAATATCCGGATTTTCTCTATCCCATGATTGGCTTGCATCCAGAGGAAGTACGTGCCGACTGGCGTGAACAGTTGGCGGAAATTCGGAGGTGCGGGGGTACGGAGGTACGGAGGTACGAGGGTACGGAGGTACGAGGGTGCGAGAATAGACTTGTTGCCATTGGTGAGGTCGGACTGGACTTCTATTGGAGTCGTGAGTTCGAAAAGGAACAGTTGGAGGCATTTGAAGAGCAGGTCCGTTGGTCTGTTGAGACCCGTTTGCCCCTGATGATTCATTGTCGAAAAGCCCAGAACGAGATGGTGCATATATTAAAGAGGTATGCCAGCGAGTTGCCTGGTGGCGTTTTTCATTGCTTCACCGGCAACGAGAAAGAGGCTGCCGAACTCCTGCAGTTTGATCGTTTTGTGTTGGGTGTGGGTGGCGTGCTTACCTTTAAGAAAAGTCATTTGCCCGAGGTCTTGCCGCAGGCCGTTCCCCTCGACCGCATCGTCCTTGAGACGGATGCCCCTTATATGGCTCCTGTTCCTCATCGTGGTCAGCGCAACGAGCCCGCCTATGTCAAGGACGTGCTGTTGAGAATGGCTGAGGCCTATGGTGTGTCTCCTCAAGAGCTGTCTGAGCAGACCAACCGTAACGTGACGCGTGTCTTTGATGTAAAATTATAAAGAATATTAAAAAACGACTAATTATCAATTGTCCATTGTCAATTGTTAATTAAAAGTATTACCTTTGCATCCGCTTAACAGTAAGGAGAGGTGCTCGAGTGGTTGAAGAGGCACGCCTGGAAAGCGTGTAACCGGCAAAACCGGTTCGCAGGTTCGAATCCTGTTCTCTCCGCTCCACACACTCCCTCCCGTTTTTTTGCAATGAAGAAGATGAATAGACTGAAGACTGTTCTGGTATTAGCTGTTTTGTTAATGCTGGGCTTAGCAGTGCAGGCACAGGATGCGCTGCCTGTAGACTCGTTGATTGGTGCTGATGATATGGCAGCTCTGGAGGCGATGGCCAGTGATGGAGAACTGGGACTGCACGATCAACTGAAGAACAAGTTTGTTGAGGGCGACCCCAAATACATGTCGCTGGTGGCCTTTGTCCTGGTTTTGGGCCTTGCTCTTTGTGTTGAGCGCATTATCTATCTGACCCTCTCGGAAATCAACACTAAGAAACTGCTTGCCGATATCGAGAAGAAAGTAGAGGCCGGCGATGTGGAAGGCGCAAAGACCATCTGTCGTAACACTCGAGGCCCCGTGGCTAGCGTGTGCTATCAAGGACTTCTTCATATCACAGAGAAGACCGAAGACATTGAGCGCAGCATCATCAGCTATGGCACCCTTCTGACAGCTCGTCTTGAAAGAGGCTGTTCGTGGATAAAACTTTGCATTGCGATTGCCCCCTCATTGGGCTTCTTGGGTACGGTGATTGGTATGGTGATGGCTTTCGACCAGATTCAGGCCGAGGGTGATATCAGTCCAACCATTGTAGCCGAAGGTATGAAGGTGGCCCTGATTACCACCATCTTCGGTATTGTTGTGGCCCTGATTCTTCAGGTGTTCTATAACTTTGTGAACACCCGTATAGACCGCCTCACCATTCAGATGGAAGAGGGTGCCATTACCCTGATGGATATCATTGCGAAGGTGAAGGGTAAAGTAAAGAGTGAATAATCTGTTTGTCGCAACGAAGATGATAGACGTTTTACTATATACCATTTATGTACTTCTAGGCCTGCTGGTGGGTTTGGTTGTATGGTCTGTTGTTCACCAGTATACCACCCATAACGACTGATTCCGGGATGTTTGCACGCAGGAGAAGAGAGATGCCAGGTCTGAACACGACTTCGACAGCCGATATATCATTCATGCTGTTGATCTTCTTCCTTGTGACCTCATCAATGGACAGCGATTGGGGCCTACCTCGTCAGTTGCCCACCCCGGAAGACCATACCCAGGAGCAGGAGGTGGTGGTGAAGAAACGCAATGCCCTCTGCCTGACCCTTGGTGCTAATGGTGCTTTGCTCTGCAATGGCGAGCCCCTTGAGGTGGCCGACCTGACCAAACGCGTAGAGGATTTCGTGGCCAATGTGCACAATGATCCCAACCTGCCCGAGATGAGTAAGCGCGAAGTACATCTCATGGGACTTTGTCAGGTAAGTGATCGCCATGTCATCATGATAGATGTCGATTCCCTTGCCAGCTATGATGCCTATTTCCAGATGCAGCATGCCATCGTCTTGGGCTATAACAACCTGCGTAATCAGTTGGCACAGAGTCGTTTCGGTCGTCCTTTTGCCAAATGCAATGCTGAGCAGCGTGACGCCATCAATATGGTCTATCCCCAACGGATAAGCGAAAAGTGAAGAGTGAGTCATTTGTACGATAGAGTTTGAGTATGAAAAGAGGTGTTTTCCGTCGTCGTCATTCACGTGAGTTGCCAGGGCTCAACACAGCAGCCTTGCCCGACTTGATATTCACGGTGCTTTTCTTCTTTATGATTGTCACCCATATGCGTGACGTCGATCCGCAGGTGCGTTACCAGGTGCCCCAGGGTACAGAACTCCAGAAGTTGAATCATAAGTCATCTGTCAGCTATATCTATATCGGTCGCGTCACCGGTGCACCTGTTGACAGCTTCTATATCCAGCTGAACAATAAGTTGGCTACTGTCGATGATATCAAGGCCTATGTTGAGCAAGAGCGTTCTCAGATGTCGTCCGAAGACCAGCCTCGAATGACGGTATCTATCAAGGCAGACCGTGATGTTCCATATGGCATTATTTCCGAGGTTAAACAAGCTTTGCAGCAGTCATTTGCTTTAAAAATCAACTACTCTGCGTCAAAAAAGTAACAAATTGTCGCTTTTTACAAGCAATTTCTACATAAATTGTTGCTATTATCATTTTTTATTATTAACTTTGCACGTTCAATTAAAAGAAAATGTGATATGGCAAATCAAAAACTTGACGCATTAGATAAGCAAATCTTAAAACTGATTGCGGCCGATGCCCGCATACCTTTTCTTGAGGTGGCCCGTGCTTGCGACGTGAGTG
Source organism: uncultured Prevotellaceae bacterium (assembly GCA_902788605.1). Taxonomy (GTDB): domain Bacteria; phylum Bacteroidota; class Bacteroidia; order Bacteroidales; family Bacteroidaceae; genus Prevotella. The sequence goes on from CADAKX010000030.1 coordinate 36,018, forward strand.
GCGCCGCCATCCACCAGCGTATTCAGAAACTGACGAATATGGGAGTCTTGAATGGCTCGCAGTTTATCATTGAGCCCGAGAAGTTGGGTTATGAGACCTGTGCCTTTATAGGTCTGAACCTGAAGAACCCCGAGGATTTCGACACCGTGGTAGAGGAGTTGAAGAACATTCCTGAGGTGACGGAGTGTCATTACACTACCGGCAATTTTGATATGTTCATCAAGATTTATGCGCAGAACAATCATCATCTGCTCACCATCATTCACGACAAGCTGCAGCCATTGGGCCTCAGCAGTTCTCAGACACTGATATCGTTCCACTCGGCTTTCGAGCGCCAGTTGCCCATCATGGAGATGATGGATATGGACGATTAGGAGAGAGACAGACAAGAATCATAAAAGAAAAAGCGTGGGCAGTAATGCTCACGCTTTTCTGTTATGCTCACGCTTTTCTGTTATGCTCACGCTAGTTATCTCACATAGTCCACAAAGCTGTAGGCCTGTTGGTGCTTTTCGTCTGTGGTATGATCTTCGCGCCATGACTCTTTCCATTTGCTGTAGTCGGGAAAGAAGGTGTCTGCCTGTGCTGGCGTGTCGTCAATCTCTGTCAGACACAGGCGATCTGCCTTGTCTAGCAACTCGCGATAGAGACTGGCTCCACCTATTATATATATATCCTCGTCGGGCTGACATGACGCTATGAAACTATCCCAGTCCTTGAAGCACTCGCAGCCAGGCAGTTGGTCAATGCTGCGCGTCAGCACGCAGTTTCGCCTGTTGGGCAGGGCCCCCTTGGGCAGACTCTCGAATGTCTTGCGTCCCATCACGATGGTGTGGCCCGTGGTCAGCGCCTTGAAGCGCTTCAGGTCGTTTGGCAACCAGTATATCAATTTGTTTTCAAATCCAATGGCCCTGTTGCGAGCCACGGCGGCAATCATACTTATCATCTTGTTAGTGCAAAATTAGGAATGCATCATGCATCATAAAACAATCAAGAATTAAACGTGGAGGTCTAACACAAATCGTGTACCCTTGGTGAACTTCGTGTCCAGTTCCAGGTCGCCATCCATCTTCAGGGCCATCTGCTTACAGATAGGCAGTCCCAGTCCATCGCCTTTTGACAGGTCGTGCATCTCGACAAATGGCTTGAACAAGTCATCGCGCTTCTCCTCAGGAATCACCTCGCCCGTGTTAGACACCAGGAACTGATAGGTGTGTGGGCTGCGCTTCTTGAACTCCAGGCAGATCGTGCCCTCTTCGGGTGTAAACGCTGCTGCATTGCTGAGCAGGTGGGTCAGGATATGAGAGACATAAGCCTTGTTGAGGTTCACGCTCATTTTCTGGGCATTTACCGTCAGTGTGACGTTGCTCTTCACCTTGCTGCGAATCTCCTCCATGATGGCTTCGCAGAACGGGTGCACCTGTGTCTCCGTCATCTCCAAATTTTCCTTTGGCGTGTTTTCCAGTTCCGACAGCGTCTGGATGTGACTCGTAAAGTCGAGCATAGCCTTGACGTTGGCGTTATTGGTGTCCAGCTTCTTCAGGCTGGGCTCCAGATGTGCCGAGATGTTACTGATAAACTTCGCCTTGAGTGCGTTGGTCTCGTTGGCCAGAGCGATGATCTTCTTCTGTTTGCGTGTCAATACGATAAAGCGCAGCAGGATGATGGCGCCCACCACCAGTGCACCAGCCAGGATGGCAGCCAGGGTACTCAGACTCACAATGATGGTCTGTCGGCTAGACAGTTTGCTGTCCTTCTCTTCGATGGTTGTCTCGTGATCGGCAATCTGCTTGTTCAGCGCCCCAATCTGGTCTGCCACTTTCATGGCGTTGGCCGAGTCTTTCCAGGCGATATAGTTACTGTACGACTGAGCCACCATGTTGGCATTGCCCGAGCGTCGTCCGTTGGCAATCAGCGTCTGATACACCTCATCCACCTTGTCATATTCCTTCGAGGCTGTGAGCTTGTCGGCCATTTCCTTGAAGACCGCATTACCCTGAGCGTTCTGACCAATGGAGTAGTAGAAGATGGCCTTGCAGTAGAGCAAGTCGTTATCCACGTTCTCGTCGCCGGCCTGCTTAGCCAGATTCTCCATATTAGCCAGGTTGTCTTTGACGCTCTGTGTGCGCTTCAGTTTGAGATACATCTGCATGCGCTCCTTGGTGGTCAGATAGCGCATGGCAGCCTTTTCGCTGTTGGATGCCTTTCGGTCGGCCCCAATCACCTGGTCAATCTCTCTCAGCAGGTCGAACGCCTCCTTATAGGCATTCTCCTTGTAGTACAAGGCCACACCCTTGACGCCACATTCCACGCCTTGGCGGGTCTGTCCCTTGTTGACATAGTCGTTGAATGCACGTATATATAATGATCGTGCCTGAGCATTATTCTGGCCTGGAGCAATCGCCTCGGCCTGTTTCTGCAGTTCACTCTTCTCTTGTGCACTTACCATTGTGCAACAGAAGAGCAGACAAATGAGGATAAAAGTCACTTTTTTCATAGTTATCAGGATTTTAAGATTCTTCACTCTTCGTTATCACATCTTCCATCTTCCCTCTTACATCTTCCTTCATCCGTCATACCGACACCTCCGCCTTGATATGGGGCCATGGGTCATAGCCCTCCAGTTGGAAGTCCTCGTATTTGAAGTCAAAGATGCTCTTCACGTCGGGATTGATTTTCATCGTGGGCAGAGGTCTGGGCTCACGTGTCAGTTGCAGACGAGCCTGCTCCAGGTGGTTCAGATAGAGATGCGTGTCGCCAGTGGTGTGAATAAACTCACCTGGCTTCAGTCCGCACACCTGTGCCATCATCATGCAGAGCAGGGCATAGGAAGCGATGTTAAACGGCACCCCGAGGAAGGTGTCTGCCGAGCGCTGATACAGTTGCAGCGACAGTTTTCCATCGGCCACATAGAACTGGAAAATGGTGTGACAAGGGGGCAGTGCCATCTTGTTGACCTCAGCCACGTTCCATGCCGACACAATCATGCGTCGCGAGTTTGGGTTGTTTTTGATCTGGTCCACCACATACTGTATCTGGTCGATGGTGCCCCCGTCGTAGTCGGGCCACGAGCGCCACTGGTGTCCATACACCGGTCCCAGTTCACCGTTTTCATCGGCCCACTCATTCCATATTCTCACGCCATTGTCCTGCAGGTATTTCACGTTGGTGTCACCATTGAGAAACCACAGCAGTTCATAGATAATCGACTTCAAGTGCAGTTTCTTGGTGGTGAGCAGGGGGAATCCCTTGCTCAGGTCATATCGGCTCTGTGTGCCAAAGATGCTCAGTGTGCCCGTACCGGTGCGGTCGCCCTTCTGTGCACCCTCTTTCAATATGCGGTCAAGTATGTCTAAGTATTGTTTCATAGTTATGTTGCTCTATTAATTTTGCAAAGATACAAATTAGTGAGCGAATTGCAAAAGAAAATACCAAATTTTTGCGCTTCGTCAATCTTTTCTACTCACCAGGCAGGGGCCAGCACTCTGAAGGCTGATGCATGCGTTTCATGGCTTCATCGAAGCGTTGCACCATCTCTGGATATTGGTCGGCCAGGTTGTGTCGCTCCTCTGGGTCTTCACGCAAGTTGTAGAGTTCCAAGGGCGCATCCTTCTTGATGGTCACGCATTTCCAGTCGCCCAGTCGGGCAGCCCGCTGCTTGCCCGTGAACTCCCAGTAGAGCATGCGGTGGTCGGTATCTACGGGCTGACCATAGAACAGCGGTAGTATGTTGATGCCATTGATGTTTTGTGGCAGATGTCTCTCGCTGCCGGTGAGTGCAGCCAGTGTGGGCATCACATCGGGGAAATAAACCAGGTTCTTCAGTTTCTGAACAGGCACTCGTCCAGGCTGGTTGACAATCATCGGCACACGGATGCCACCCTCATAGAGCTGTCCCTTACGTCCGTGGAAGCCAGCATTGCAGTTGAGCTCAGCGATAGGAGCCTGTACGGCGGCTAACGGGAACTGATTATCAGCACTTTACGGCGAATCTGGGAAACATTTGGGAAACATTATGAGCATGTACTGCACATTCTGCACCCGATTTC
>CADAKX010000031.1 GCA_902788605.1 uncultured Prevotellaceae bacterium
CGACTGTGAGGTAATCCTGGCGCTCTATCGTGAGAAGGGCGTTGACTTCCTCGAAGACCTGAGCGGCATCTTTGCCTTCGTGCTCTACGACGAAGAGACTGACGAGTTCCTGATTGCCCGCGACCCTATCGGTGTGATTCCACTTTATATCGGTTGCGATGCCGATGGCAAGGTGTATGTGGCCTCCGAGCTGAAAGCGCTCGAAGGACAGTGCGAGCACTACGAGCCGTTCCTGCCCGGCCATTACTATTGGAGTGCCGACCCGGGCATGAAGCGCTACTACAAGCGCGACTGGTTCAAATATGATGCCGTAAAGGATAATCCTGCCTCTGTCGAGGCTGTTCACGACGCTCTGGAGGATGCCGTGAAGCGCCAATTGATGTCCGACGTGCCTTATGGCGTACTGCTCTCTGGTGGACTCGACTCCAGCGTCATCTCTGCCATTGCTGAGAAATACAGTGAGATGCGTATCGAAGACAACTCGAAGACCAAGGCCTATTGGCCTCGCCTGCACTCGTTTGCCGTGGGTCTGAAGGGTGCGCCCGACCTGGCCAAGGCCAAGCTCGTGGCCGACCATATCGGAACTGTTCACCACGAGATCAACTATACCATCCAGGAGGGACTGGATGCCATCCGTGATGTCATCTATTTCATCGAGACATACGATGTCACCACCGTCCGTGCCTCAACGCCTATGTACCTGTTGGCACGTGTCATCAAGTCAATGGGTATCAAGATGGTGCTCAGCGGCGAGGGTGCCGACGAGATCTTCGGTGGCTACCTCTATTTCCACAAGGCACCGTCGGCCAAGGACTTCCACGAGGAAACTGTGCGCAAGCTCTCCAAGCTCTATATGTACGACTGTCTGCGTGCCAACAAGAGCCTCTCTGCCTGGGGCGTCGAGGGTCGTGTACCCTTCCTCGACAAGGAGTTCCTGGATGTGGCCATGCGTACCAATCCCGAGGCCAAGATGTGCCCAGGTAAGACGATGGAGAAGAAGATTGTTCGCGAGGCCTTTGCCGACATGCTGCCCGAAGAGGTGGCCTGGCGCCAGAAGGAGCAGTTCAGCGATGGTGTAGGCTACTCATGGATCGACACCCTGAAGCAGATCACGTCCGAGGCCGTGACCGACGAGCAGATGGCTCATGCAGCCGAGCGGTTCCCCATCAACCCGCCAAAGAACAAGGAAGAGTATTACTACCGCTCTATCTTTGCAGAGCACTTCCCCAGCGACTCTGCTGCCATGAGCGTACCCAGCGAGGCGTCCGTGGCTTGTTCTACAGCTATCGCCTTAGAATGGGATGCAGCCTTTAAAAACATGAACGACCCTAGCGGAAGAGCCGTAAAGGGTGTTCACGAACAGGCATATTAAAACTGTGATATGTTGCAAAAAAGTGTACATAACGAAATGAATAGAGAAAGTGTGAGAAGGAAAAACTATCAAAATTCTTAAAATCTGCAAAATTATTAGCAGAAAATTTGGTGGGATGAATTTTTCTTCGTACCTTTGCACCCGCAAATGAAAGGAACACACTTTCAAATGGTGCCTTAGCTCAGTTGGTAGAGCATCGGACTGAAAATCCGTGTGTCCCCGGTTCGATTCCTGGAGGTACCACTCCTCCTTTCATTATGAATCCCGAGCGGGATTTTTTTTGCAAATTTCTTTATTTTTTATCCTCAGATTCAAAATAAAATCGTACCTTTGTAGTCCTAATATGTTGGACACCTAAATAATAATCACTATAATGGCTGTAGAAGAATCAAGATGGGGCGTGCTGTATTGCCCCAAGAGAGGACTTTTCAGGTCGAGCAAACGCTGGGCAACCCTGAAGCGTGAGCTGGATGCCAACGGTGTGCTCTACGATTTTGTGCAAAGCGAATCGGCCGACAGCGTCGCCCGACTGATGACCATGCTGGTGAACAACGGCTATAAGACCATCATCGTGATGGGAGGCGACACAGCCCTCAACGACGCGTTGAATAGTCTGATGCACGAAGAGAAGAGCGTACGTGACGAGGTGGCATTAGGTGTGATACCCAATGGCCTGGCCAACGACTTTGCCCGTTTCTGGGGCTTCGACGAGAACGACGACGCCCAGACCGTGAAGTGGCTGAAACAACGACGAACCCGCAAGATTGACGTAGGACGCGTCGATTATACCGACAAGAAAGGCCAAGAGCAACATCGCTATTTCATCAACTGCATCAACATCGGACTGACTGCCGACATTATGAACCTGCGCCGCCAAGCCCGTCAGGTGCTGGGCTCTAAACAGTTGGCTTTCCTCTGGTCGCTGATTCCCATGCTTTTCCACCGTCACGACTACAAGATGCGCCTCGAAATTGATTACGAGGTGGTAGAACGTAGCGTGATGACCGTCTGCATAGGCAATGCTTTGGGCTATGGCCAGACGCCGAGTGCCGTGCCCTATAGCGGCCTGCTCGATGTGTCGATTGTTTACAACCCCAAGGTCAAACAGTTTATAGAGGGCCTGTGGCTGTTGGTCACTGGCCGCTTCCTGAACCACAGGAGCGTACACCCCTACCGTACCCGCAGCATGAAGGTTGAGTCAAAAGCTGTCGTCAGCATTGATGGCTGTTTGATGGAAAAGCCCGTGGGCGAATATCGCATTCATGTGGAACCAGAGGTCATCAACTTCCTGATTCCCGATTAAAGAAAAAGGCTAAAAGATGGCAAGACCGTCATCTTTTTGTCGTTTTTGGACGTAAAATACAAAAAATATGCCCAAATATTTTGTAGTCCAAATAAAAATGCGTACTTTTGGAAATGAAATCTAAAACGAGAGATTATTAACAGTAAAAACCTTAAGATAGGAACTATGAGTTATTTACGATTCGAAAAAGCCGTGATGACCAATCTAGAGGAGAGCCTTCGTCGTGAATTGCTCCGTACCAACCGAGGTGGTGCCTATAGCGCGTCTACACTTGTAGACTGTAACACGCGTAAGTACCATGGTCTTTTGGTAGTGCCTGTACCACAGATTGACGACGAGAACCATGTGCTCTTGTCGTCGCTTGATTGTACAGTGGTGCAGCACGGAGCCGAATTCAACTTGGGTCTCCACAAGTATCAAGGCAACAATTTCAGTCCTAAAGGACACAAGTACATCCGCGAGTTCGACGCCAGCCTCATCCCCACCACCGTATATCGTGTAGGTGGCGTAATCTTGAAGCGCGAGACCATTTTCCAGGCTTATGAGGACCGCATACTGATTCGCTATACGTTGGAGGAGGCCCATTCGGCCACCCTATTGCGTTTCCGACCATTCCTGGCCTTCCGCAGCGTACGTCAATTCACACACGAGAATTCAGTAGCCAGCCGTGAGTATCAGCTTGTAGACAACGGCATTTCCACCTGCATGTACAGAGGCTATCCCGATCTGTTTATGCAGTTCAACAAGAAAAACGAGTTTATCTTCCAGCCCGACTGGTATCGCGGCATAGAATATCCCAAGGAGCAGGAGCGTGGCTATGCCTCAAACGAGGACCTCTACGTACCTGGCTACTTTGAGTTGCCCATTAAGAAGGGTGAGAGCATCGTCTTTGCCGCCTCTACCTCGCAGATCAAGTCTAGCACGTTGAAAGGTCTGTTCCAGAAGGAACTCGACCTGCGTGTACCTCGCGATAATTTCTACCACTGTTTGGTTACCGCTGCCCATCAGTTCCACAACCGCGAGGCCGACGACACCCGCTATCTATTGGCTGGCTATCCTTGGTTCAAGTGCCGTGCAAGAGACACCTTCATCTCGCTGCCAGGACTGACTCTGGCTATCGACGAACAGGACTATTTTGAGCTGGTGATGAACACTGCCGAACGAGGCCTGCGCGAGTTTATGTCGGGAGAACCCCTGAGCGTCAAGATATATGAGATGGACCAACCTGACGTTCCCCTTTGGGCCGTGTGGGCCATCCAACAGTACGCCAAGTATGCTGGCCGTGACAAGGCCTTCGAGATGTATGGCAAGTTGCTCCAGGACATCATCATCTATATCAAGAACGACAAGCACCCCAACCTACGACTGGATGACAACGGTCTGCTCTATGCCGATGGCCGCGACAAGGCCATCACTTGGATGAACTCCAAGGCCAACGGCAAGCCCGTGGTGCCCCGTTCTGGTTATATTGTTGAATTCAACGCCCTATGGTACAACGCGGTGAAGTTCTGTGCATTGATGGCTGCCGAGAAGGGTGACACCAAAGGTGCCGAGGAGTTGGAAGAACTGGCCGCCAAGACAAAGAAATCGTTTGTTGATACCTTTGTCAACGAATACGGTTACTTGCTCGACTATGTTGACGGCAACATGATGGACTGGAGTGTACGCCCCAACCAAATCTTTGCCGTGGCTCTGGACTACTCGCCACTGAATCAGCAACAGATGAAGAACGTGGTAGACATCTGTACCCGCGAGTTGCTGACCCCCAAGGGTTTGCGCTCGTTGTCGCCCAAGAGCGGTGGTTACAACCCCATGTACGTAGGTCCGCAGACACAGCGCGACTACGCCTATCATCAGGGCACCGCTTGGCCTTGGCTTGGTGGCTTCTTTATGGAGGCCTGCCTGAAGCTCTACAAACGCAGTCGCCTGTCGTTCATCGAGCGTCAGATGGTGGGCTATGAGGACGAAATGGACTACCACGCACTGGGCACCATTTCAGAATTGTTTGACGGCAATCCCCCATTCCACGGACGCGGCGCCATGTCGTTTGCCATGAATGTGGCCGAGATTCTGCGCACGATGAAGTTATTGGAAAAGTATTCATATCAGAAATAAGGAGGACCGACTATGAAAGTATTAATGTTTGGATGGGAGTATCCTCCTCACGTATTCGGTGGACTAGCCACCGCTAACTACGGCATTTCAGAGGGTTTGAAGGCACAGGGCGACATCGAGACCGTACTCTGCCTGCCTCACCCCTTTGGTGATGAGAGTCAGCACGCCTGCCGCATTGTGGCCATGAATGCAGTGCCCATTGCCTGGCGAGACGTGAACTATGACTATGTGAAGCAGCGCGTGGGCAATATCATGGACCCAGAATACTATTATAAGCTGCGCGAGCATATCTATGCCGACTTCAACTATATGCATGTCAACGACCTCGGTGCAATGGAATTTGCCGGCGGCTATCCTGGCAACCTGCACGAGGAAATTAATAACTATTCGATTATCGCAGGCGTTGTAGCCCGCACCGAGGAGTTTGACATTATCCACGCACACGACTGGCTGACCTTCCCTGCCGGTATCCACGCCAAGCAGGTGAGTGGCAAACCCCTGTGTATCCACGTACACGCAACCGACTTCGACCGCAGTCGCGGCAAGGTGAACCCCACCGTTTATTCTATCGAAAAGAACGGTATGGACAACGCCGACTGTATCATGTGTGTATCAGAACTGACGCGCCAGACCGTCATCAATCAGTATCATCAAGACCCCCGCAAGTGCTTCACCGTGCACAATGCGGTCTATCCCCTGCCCCAGGAATATCAAGACATTCCACGTCCCGACCACACTGGCAAGGAAAAGGTAGTAACATTCCTCGGCCGTATCACGATGCAGAAAGGTCCCGAGTATTTCGTTGAGGCAGCCAACATGGTACTCCACCGCACTCACAACGTGCGTTTCTGCATGGCAGGCTCTGGCGACATGATGGATCAGATGATTTATCTCGCTGCTGAGCGCGGCATAGCCGACCGTTTCCACTTCCCAGGTTTCATGCGTGGCAAGCAGGTGTATGAATGCCTTAAGAACTCCGACGTCTATGTGATGCCCTCTGTATCTGAGCCTTTCGGCATCTCACCCCTTGAAGCCATGCAATGCGGTACACCCTCGATTATCTCTAAGCAGAGTGGTTGCGCCGAGATCCTGGACAACTGTATCAAGGTGGACTACTGGGATGTGCATGCCCTGGCCGACGCCATCTACAGCATCTGCGTCAACGAGTCGCTGTTCAACTACCTCAAGGACGAGGGCAAGCGCGAGGTTGACCAGATTACCTGGGAGAAGGTGGGCCGCTGGATTCGCACGCTCTACAGAAGAACCCTCGGATGGGAGCAATAAAGAATTGAAAAATGATAACTGATAATTGAAAATTGAAGATTATGAAGACAATTTGTTTATATTTCGAGATACATCAGATAATCCATCTGAAGCGCTACCGTTTCTTTGATATCGGTACCGATCATTACTATTACGATGACTACGAGAACGAGCGTAGCATCAGTGACATTGCAGAGCGCAGCTATATGCCAGCCTTGACAGCCCTGCAGCAGATGATTCAGGAGAACGGAAAGTTCTTCAAGGTGGCCTTCTCACTCTCAGGCACCGGCATTGAGCAGTTGGAGATGCACGCTCCCCAGGTACTGGAGAAGCTGCAGGAACTCAACGAGACCGGCTGCGTGGAATTCCTCGCTGAGCCCTACAGCCACGGTCTGTCGTCACTGGCCAATCCCGACGCCTTTGCCCGCGACATGAAGAAGCAATGTGCCAAGATGGAGGAGTACTTCGGCAAGAAGCCTACTGTGGCACGCAACTCATCGCTCATCTATTCTGACGATATCGGTGCCCAGATTGCCGCTTTGGGCTTCAAGGGCATGCTGACCGAGGGTGCTAAGCATGTGCTCGGTTGGAAGTCACCCCACTATGTCTACAACTGCAACATGGCTCCCTCACTGAAGCTGTTGTTGCGCGACGTAGAGCTGAGTGACGATATCTCTCTGCGCTTCAACAATGCCGAGTGGGAAGGTTATCCTCTCTTTGCCGACGCCTATATCGACCGTATTGCACGTCTGCCCGAGGAAGAGCAGATTATCAATATCTTCATGGAGCTCTCGGCTCTGGGTATCGCCCAGCCCCTCAGCTCCAACATCCTTGAGTTCTTCAAGGCACTGCCCGCCTGTGCCAAGGAGAAAGGCATCACCTTCTCTACCCCAACAGAAATCTGCATGAAGACCAAGAGCGTGGGCGCCATCAACGTACCCGACACACTGAGCTGGGTGGACGAGGAGCGCGACTGCTCATGCTGGTTGGGCAACGCCATGCAGCGTGAGGCTTTCAATAAGTTGTATAGTGTGGCCGACCGTCTGCTAATTGCCAACGACCCACGCATCAATCAGGACTGGGACTACCTGCAGGCCTCAAATAACTTCCGTTTCATGACTACCAAACCCTCTAACGTAGGTCTGGATCGTGGTATCTACAGCGGACCGTTTGACGCCTTCACCAACTATATGAACATTCTTGGCGACTTCATTAACCGTGTCAATGCCTTGTATCCCCAGGAGATTGAGAATGACGAGCTCAACGCCCTGCTGACTACCATCAAGAATCAGGGTGACGAGATTGAGATGAAGGACATCGAGATTGAGCGTCTGAAGACCAAGTTGGCCAAGCTCCAGCCTACCGAGGCTGAGCCTAAGAAGCCTGCTGCCAAGAAGCCGACAGTCAAAAAGGCTGCTCCCAAAAAGGCTGCGCCTAAAAAGAAGGCAGAGGAACCGAAGAAAGAGGAATAACTCTGAATAAAGAATAACATAAAAAGGAAACGAGCGAGTCACGATTATGATTCGCTCGTTTCCTTTTTGTTTCGCTCGTAATTCTTTTATCGCTGCTTCTGGAAATCCGTGGGAGACATGCCTTTGTGTTTCTTGAAGAACCGCGACAGATGAGCCTGCGACGAAAAGCCCAGTCGCTGGGCAATATCCTTCAGAGGACGATTGGTTGAGGTGAGCAGAGACGTAATCTCGCTAACGATGCGCTCGTCAATAATCGCCTTGGGCGAACGGCCACTGTTACGACGCGTCACCTGACCCAGATAACGAGCACTGACATTGAGTTGCTCAGCATAAAAGGCCACATCGGCATAACGATAGAAATAACGCTCTACGGCTGTCAGGAACTGATTAAAGAGTTCCTCACTACGACTATTGCCCTCGGCATAGTCGGCAGGCAGAGCTTTCAGATAAGTCTGTGCATGCAGTCTCGCGTCGGTCTCCGACTCTCCTAGACTCAGATAATAGGCCAATGCCGATGCCAGCTGGTTGGCATCACCATGACGACGAGGCCCCGCTGGGAGGTCTGACGGTCTGAGAACAATGGTACACAGCGGCAGAAGAAGTTGCTGAATGGTCTCATAGACTTTTGCCGAAACCAGCTGCTCACCCTTGGTTGAGGTGAGCACAGGAGCATAGATGATATGACGGGGCCGGTATTTGCGGAGCACCTCGGCCAGCATCTCCACTACATCCGTTCGGCGCAGCAATCCAATCTTAATAATCTGCGGCTGCAGGTCGTTTATGATAGCTTCCACCTGTTGGCGCACCACCGGAGCAGGCAGGTCGTGAAATTCCTGAATACCCAGCGTGTTCTGTACGGTGATAGAGGTAATAGCCGACGCCGCCCGTCCACCCAACTCATGAATGAGCTGGATGTCGGCCTGGACGCCAGAGCCGCCAGTGCCATCAGATCCTGTAATTGTCAATATCGCCGTGTTCATCCGTTGTTATCGCTAAAACGGTTGCAAAAATACGAAAAAAAGCGGAAATCGTCAAACGATGTTCCGCTTCTGATAAAAGAAAATGCAAATTTTGATAAACAAACTATGGAATCAAAGTTAATCCCAAGACAAGATATGCGTTCTGAGTGCGGGGGTTAGCCACAGCCTGTGCGAAGACTGGCAGCGTGAACGAGTCGGAAATCTTCACCTCCTTCACAGCCTTCAGTGCGAGATTGGTCACGGCGAAACCACTCGTCCAACCATTATAAGAAGTGGTGGCAAAGGGGACGGCGCCAGCCGTAGCAGTCCAGTCGACAGAAGCAAGTTTAAATGGGACATTCGCCTCAAAGTAACTGCTATAAGCTCGCTTGCCGTCCTTGTTTACGCCATCATTTCCAGCAAAGTTAGTATACCACTGCAGACTTGCTACGCCAAAGTCATAGCCGATGTTGGCCTCAAACACGTGGTTGGTGCTGTGGGCATCATATTTGATATAGCGATCGGGATCGCCACCAGTGGGGTCGTTGGTCCAATAGTCGGTGATACCCAGGTTCAATCCACCGATGGTGTAGGCCAACGTCAGGTCCAGCTCTTTGTTATCAGCAGGATTCACCAGTCCGTAGCTGCCCCAAGCCGAGAGTGACAGACCTTTATATCCGATGCCGAATGTTGGCTGCACAGCGGCGCTTCCCAGATCCTGGCCACGCCAGATGTAACTACTTACAACGTCAGCACTAATCGTTGTTTCTACCTCGTCCTGTGCAAAGGTGGTCATGCTCATGGCCATACCCAATGCGAATAAAACAATCTTCTTCATAATTCTCAATTATTAATTGTTAATTATCCATTTTCTATTTTGATTAGTTGTAGCAAGCCTCACCATGCTCATAGATGTCGAGACCTTCTTCCTCGATGCGCTTGTCAACACGCAGGCCGTGGATAAACTTGATGCCATAGAACAGGGCGAATCCACAAGCAGCAGCCCAAAGGTCAATCATCAGAACACCGAAGCACTCAGCACCGAAGAAGCCCCAACCGCCACCATAGAAGGCACCTGTCTCTGTGGCCAGCAAACCGGTCATAATGGTACCCAGGATACCGCATACACCGTGTACAGAACTAGCACCAACGGGATCGTCAATATGTAACTTATGGTCGATAAACTCGATGGCGAATACCAATACTGTACCACAAACCAGACCGATGATTACAGCGCCCCAAGGCGATACGAGGTCACAACCAGCGGTGATACCCACCAAGCCTGCCAGTACACCGTTCAGCGTCAGAGAGAGTGAAGGTTTGCCATACTTGAAGAAAGTAACGAACATCGTAGCAACACCACCAGCGGCAGCAGCGAGGTTAGTGGTCAGGAACACATGAGAGATAGCGATACGATTGACCTCACCAGAAGCAGCGAGCTGAGAACCAGGGTTGAAGCCAAACCATCCAAGCCAGAGGATGAAGACACCCAGAGCAGCGATTGTCAGGTTATGACCAGGGATAGCGCGGCTCTTGCCGTCCTTGCCATACTTACCGATACGGGGACCCAGTGCCAAAGCGCCTATCAGGGCCAGCACACCACCTACAGAGTGAACGATGGCAGAACCAGCGAAATCATGGAACACATCGCCAAAGGTGGTCATCATAAAGCTGTCGGCAGCATCGTTGCACAGCCAGCCTCCACCCCAAGTCCAGTGACCCTCAACAGGATAGATAATCAGTGAGATAACGGCACTATAAATAAGGTACATAGAGAACTTGGTGCGCTCGGCCATAGCACCACTCACGATGGTAGCGGCAGTGGCACAGAACACGGTCTCGAAAATCAAGAATCCCTCTACAGGCAGGTCGCTCTCATAGAAGCTCAGGTCGCCCCAGTTAGGCATACCGATGAAGCCGCCCAGCACGTCGCCACCAAACATAAATCCGAATCCAAGGAAGAAGAACAGGAGTGAGCCGAACATAAAGTCGACGAAGTTCTTCATCAAGATGTTTGCCGTGTTCTTACCACGTGTAAAACCAGCCTCACAGAGTGCAAAACCAGGCTGCATCCAGAAAACCAACATGGCTGCCAATAGCATCCATACAGTATCGAGTGATAATCCAATTTCGTTCATAATCTTTCTGTTTTTGTTACCCTAAATCATTTCTTGTCTCTCAGTACGATGTCACCCTTCTCGCCTGTGCGAATAGAATAGGTCTCCAGCACGTCGCTTACGAAAATGCGTCCATCGCCCACCTCACCTGTGTGTGCCACCTCGAGTAGCACCTTGATGGTGGGATCGAGAAACTGGTCACGACAAACAATAGTGATGGCTACACGCTCGATGACATCTGTTGAATACATCACGCCACGGTAGATACGTTCCTGTCGGCTCTGTCCGATGCCATGCACGTCGTGATACTCAAACCAGTTGATGTCCGACGCAAGCAGGGCTTCCTTGACCTCTTCAAATTTGGTCTTGCGGATAATTGCTTCAATCTTTTTCATACCTTAATACCTTTAATTAATACTTATTGTCACTGTGACTCTGTTTTTGAATTCGATGCAAAATTACGACCTTTTCCTCACATGACAATATACCCTCCCCATCTTTCGTTCTACTTTTTTTAACGATGTGACAGATTGTAAGACAAAACCTTCATTTTGCTTACACATTGTAAAAATCACGCAAAATGTAGATTTTTTATGCTCCGAAAACGCTTAAAAAACTAACAGTTTTAAAAACAACACCAATTCAAGCACATCATTTCATTTTTCGAGTGCACTCCAACAATAGTTAGACCGCACTCCAAAAAATGTTGGAGTGCGGTCTAACAAACTTTCGAGTATAATCCATCAAATATTTACCTGACCACCATCTTGCGGCCCTCCACAACATAGACGCCGGGCTTGAGACCACGAACAGAGGTAGCCTGCTGGCGCACCAACTGACCGCGCAGGTCGTAGATATCAACGGGATGAGACTCGCTGATTTCAACAGTGCGCACGCCGGTGTTGATGCTCTTGACGAAGACAAGACCTTCAGACAAGCGGCTGGCATCCCACTCGATGCCATCGGTACCCTCAACGGTGGGGTTACCTGTCAACGTCTTGGCATTCCACAAGCGGATGCTATCGCCCACCTGTAGAGTGTGACCAGCATTGAGCTCAATGAGAATGGTGCCGTTGATGGCGTAGGCAGAGTTGTTCAGGGCCTTGGGTTTGCTCGAGAAGACGAGCACAGCACCCTGAGAGACGGTAAGCTTGCCTGTACCCAACTGAGCATTGGCACCCAACTTCAATTCGCCCTCGCTAACAGTGGTAGCACCCGTATTGTCGTTGACGCTATTCCAAGTGATGCGGCCATGGCCTACCTTGACGAAGTTGGCGTTCGAGGTCACCTTGACGCTGGTGGCCCAGTCTTCATCGTTGCCCACCTGCCAGGTGTTGGCACCCACACTGCTGCCATTGCTGAAGGTGCAGCTGCCGCCCAACTTGCCGGAGCCTGTCACTTTGCCGATGCGGAACGCCTTGCCGCTATTCTGCACCTCAACAGTGGCGGCGATGTTCATCGTGCCCTTAGGCATACCGGTAGAAGTATCGAGCGTGAAGCGCAAGCAACTGGGGTCATCGAGGCTTGACGAAGGCTTAAGTGTACCCTCAAACTCGCTGAAGTTGCACTGCACGTGCGTGCGCGTAGCGTAGTAATTGGTGCCTTTCTCTGTGACGCAGTAGGCATT
Source organism: uncultured Prevotellaceae bacterium (assembly GCA_902788605.1). Taxonomy (GTDB): domain Bacteria; phylum Bacteroidota; class Bacteroidia; order Bacteroidales; family Bacteroidaceae; genus Prevotella. The sequence continues at coordinate 12,229 of CADAKX010000031.1, forward strand.
GAGCGTGCCCTTGCCCGTCACCTTATTACTATAGGTACAGCGGTTGGCCATATACCAGGTGCCCGTCTTACCCTCGGGCACGTCGATGGCATAGCTGCTCGAGGCGCCCTCGTTGAGCGTACCACCCTGGAACTCAACCGTCTTGGCAGGCGTGCCGATGCCTTGACACTGCACCGTGCCGCCAGCGATAACCAAGCGTGTGAGGCTGCTGTTGTTGGCAGTCAGTTTCAGCCAGCCACCACCCTTCTTGGTGAGCATGGTTCCACTGATAGCCTTGGCCGCAATAAAGTCGGCCTGGTTGTTGATGATACCGCCCTCGTCGCCAGTCATCTGCATGGGCGAACCCTGCTCCACAGCGGCGGTGGTCATCAGTGTGGCACCGTTGCCAATGGTGAAAAGCGAGGCCTTGGTGGTGACACCACCCAGATTACCCGTGGCCGAATACTGGTTGGCCAGTTTCTTGACCTTGGTAGTACCGCCAAGGAGGCTGGTGCCACCGGTATAACTGTGTTCGTTGTTGATGGTCAGCGTACCAGTGCCCTCCTTGATAAGAGAGGCCGTACCACTGATGGCACCAACGCCGCTGAAGGTATAGTTACCCGTGGTGCTGACAAGCACTGAGTTTGGATAGACATCTGTGGTCACGCTGACACCCTTGGTAGTGGCGTCGTCTGTAAAGGTCACGATATCCTCTGAAACAAAGGTGGTAGGCTCTGCCTCGGTTCCAATGACGAAGTTGGCGGTCTCGCCGACATCCCACTTATTACTCTCAGCTCCAGTCCAACGGATGGTGCCAGGATCACGCATGCCAACAATCTCGAGAATCAGTTTGCCATCCTCAACCAGCAGCTGGCGCTTCTGAGTAGCCAGTCCCTCGATGATGAGGTCAGCCACGTCGCCCTCGATATCACCCACCTCGGCGATGACATACTTACCTGAAGCCATCTTGGTCTCGCCCTCAGCCAAGTGGCCTTTGAGTTCGATAACGGGCATTAGGTAGTCAGGGCCCTGTTGTGTCCAAACTGAGCCAGTCTTACGCTCAATCTTCAACACTTTAGCCTTGACAACGTCGGCCTGCTTGGTGGCGCTATAGAGGTCAAAAGAGACGCGCGAGCCGAAGCCCAGCGACAGGGTGTCGATGGTAACAATGCCCTGATGGTCGGCATCGCCAGGACGAATAACCGAGCCATAGTCGGCACGCACACTGAGGAACTGTCCGCCATCGGAGAGAAGCTCTGTATGACGGTTGAGCCACAACAGACTCTGCTTCATGGTGCCGTCGAACTTCAGCGTTCCACCCCAGACGTTGGTCTCACCCGTGTGAGTGAAGTCGGTCTTGGGCAAGGCCAGTATACCGTCGCCCTGCTTCACCAGTCGTCCCGTGCCGCTGATACCTGCGCCGTTCACAGTGCAGGTATAGGTGGTATAGTTAATCTTCGTATTCTGATTTGTACTCTCGCTAGGAGCCGTACCCTGCACCCATGTGGGCACATTGAAGGTCAGAACCTCGGGTTGAGCACCGGCAGCGATAGTCACGGTACTGTTATTCGTCTCACAGACGATGACATGCTGACCATTGAGGCTGGCACCGATGGTGCCGCCGTCAGAAACCTCAGTGCGACCGGTCATAGTCAATGGGGGCGGTGCGATGGTGATGCCCTCCAGTTCGCCCAGGAAGTAGCTAGGACGTGGGGGTTGGTTGTAGCCACACATCTGCCACACCATCGCGTTACGATACTGATGGTCGTACCACAAAGAAGGAATGCGCCACTTGGTGGGCGTGGGTGTGGAATAGATGCGGATATTACCGGCTGCCGTTCTCATGATGATTTCCTCGCGCCAGTCACCCAAGATATCTCCCTGATAACAGGGTGTACCCTTGGTGTCGTTGTTGGTCTGCGAACCCGTGCATGTGTAGATGGGACTCCATGAGCCATACTTCGCGATGCATCCCTCAGTATTCTTACCATTCACGTAGTTGAAGGTCTCCTCGCAGAGATCACCGTCCCAATAGATACGGAAGTTCTGGTTGATGCCTTCCTCCACCAGACTGTTATTGATGGCACCGGTCACCGTACTCAGAGGCTTACCACCTGTAGGAGTGCAGATGCCTCCAGGATAGGTATTAGAGAAGTTACCGGCCATGCAGCGGCCTACGTCGCGGCCAGCCACGTAGCGGAAGAACACCTTCGAGGTGGTGGCATCGCGGTAGTTGGTACCGGGGTTATCCTCCATGCAGGCGAACACCTCCTGTCCATGGTGATAGGGATTCAGGTCACCCACCTGCTCGGCATCGCCGTGTCCGAAGCCCGTAGTCGAAAGTCCCTTGCCGTTATCGTCGATGACCATTGAGCCAAAGACAATCTCGTCGCGTCCATCCAGGTCAACGTCGGCCACGCAGTAGTTGTGATAGCCCTGTCCTTTCCAAGGGCCGTTGGTATTATTAAACCAGCGCCAACGCTCAGTCAGAGTGTGGGTGGCAGGATCCACGTCATAGGCAATCATCTTATGACGGGTGTAGATGCCACGGGCGATGAAGATACTAGGTTTGCGTCCGTCAAAATAAGGGGCACCGAAGAAGTGCTTTGATGCACGGTGGCCATAGCCGTCACCCCATGCTTTGTTGACGTCACTTTCGCCACTCTCGAGGAGACGGAGGGGATATGGCAGACACTGGTGCACCTGTCCAGTCTGACCATCGAGATAGAGCAGATACTCGCCAGTGGTGATAACAAACCAGTTGGCACCGCCACCAGTGGCGCCACGCACGTTGGCCGAGGCATTGCCCACGGTATAGGTGGTACCATCTGCCATGTGGATGGTGGTGCCGTCACAGGCACGCATTATCACCTCGGCACGACCGTCTTCATCCCAGTCATAAGCCACAATGTTCTGCTCGTTGTTCTGGAAGTCACCCATATTGGGGCCGCAGTTAACCCACCATAGGCGGGTACCATCAAGCTTAAGCACCTCCATGATGCTATACTCCTTGGTATCAACGCCGTTGATTTTGGGGCCATTTTTGGGGAACGACTGGTCAATCTCACTCTGGTTGTCAAACTTCATCAGAATCTCCAACTCGCCGTCGCCGTCCACGTCGGCACAGCAGGCGTCGTTGGGAGTCAGCTTACTCTTGATACCCTCGTGCTTCAGCTGGATTTCCTTATAGCTCGACGACCAGGGCTTGGCGGCAGTGCTCAGCCCTTGTTCGACACCACGCACCACGGCAGCCACCTGATAGGTACTGGTGAGCGATCCGCTGGGGTCGCTATAGTTGCTTACCGAGAGGTTCTGAGCCACGGGAGTGCCGTCGCGATACACATTGTAGGTCACGTCATAGTATTCGTCGGCCTGGATGCGCCAGCTGAGATAGACACCCGTGCCGGCCTTCATGGCCACTAATCCGCGATCCAACTTGTCAGTCATTCGTTGGGCCTGGACGCCAAGTGTCAGCATCGAAGCCACGATGAAAAGAATCAGTTTTCTCATTTGTTTTATCGATAGTTAGTATAATTCTGCGTGCAAAGTTACAAAAAAAGCCGGATTCGCGGCGTTATTGGTTGTTAAAAGTGTGGCCCTAGTCATAATTCGCAGTTGAAAGGACAAAGATTCGGGTCATTAAGGTAACGCTGCGCACGTATGACAAAAAGTCAGAGAAAAGAAGAAAATACTTTCGTTTTGAGAATATTTTGCGGAAAAATTTTGCAATTTAATATTAATATTGTACCTTTGCGGCCAAATTTGAAATTTAAGCTATCAAAGAAATATGAGTCAAGTTATCGAACCCATAGACTATCAACGCCTGCTCGACATGCGTCAGACCGAGCAGGGCATCAAACTGATTAAGGAGTTTTTTCAACAGAACCTCTCGACCGAGCTGCGTCTGCGCCGTGTTACAGCCCCACTGTTTGTGCTTCAGGGACTGGGTATCAACGACGACCTTAATGGCGTGGAGCGTGCCGTCACTTTCCCCATCAAGGACCTGGGCGACGCACGTGCCGAGGTGGTACACTCGTTGGCCAAATGGAAGCGACTGACCCTAGCAGAATATGAGGTAGAGCCTGGCTATGGCATCTATACCGACATGAACGCTATCCGTGCCGACGAGGAGTTGGACAACCTGCACTCACTCTATGTAGACCAGTGGGACTGGGAGGCTGTCATCCGCCGCGAAGACCGTACGCTGGCCTTCCTCAAGAATATCGTAGAGCGCATCTATGCAGCTATCCGCCGCACAGAATACTTGGTATGTGAGAGTTATCCGCAGATCAAGCCCTTCCTGCCGGAGCAGATTCACTTCATCCACGCAGAGGAGTTGCTGGAGATGTATCCCGACAAGACGCCTAAGGAGCGCGAGGATGCCATCTGTAAGAAATACGGTGCCGTCTTCGTGATTGGCATCGGTGGCAAACTGGCTAACGGTGAGAAGCACGACGGACGCGCTCCGGACTATGATGACTGGAGCACCGTGGCCGAGGACGGACGCAAAGGTCTCAACGGCGATATTCTCATCTGGTATCCCGTACTGGGACGCTCGTTTGAACTCTCGTCAATGGGTATCCGCGTCGACAAAGAGAGCCTGTTGCGCCAGTTGGAAATTGAGGGTCAGCAACAGCGCGAGAAACTCTATTTCCACCAGCAGTTACTGAACGACCGCCTGCCACTGAGCATCGGTGGAGGTATTGGTCAGAGCCGCCTGTGCATGGTACTGCTCCACAAGGCGCACATCGGCGAGATTCAGGCCTCTATCTGGCCCGACAACATGCGCGAGGAATGCAAGAAAATGGGTATGCCCCTGATCTAACAAAAAATTTAAAATAAAAAGTCCCGATAACCATTGCGGCTATCGGGATTTTTTGTACCTTTTGGATACTAGTCCCGAAGGAACTCTCACTCGAAAAAATCCAAAATTAAATTTGGTTTTTTGCTCGCTTATTCGTACCTTTGCAAGCAAAACCAAAAACAAGAAAATGGAATATATTGTTTCGGCAAGAAAATACAGACCAATGTCGTTCGACACGGTGGTGGGACAGCTGGCCCTGACCACCACGCTGAAAAATGCAGTGAAAAGCGGCAAACTGGCGCATGCCTACCTGTTTTGCGGACCACGAGGCGTGGGAAAGACCACCTGCGCACGCATCTTTGCCAAGGCCATCAACTGTCAGAATCCAACAGCCGACGGTGAGGCGTGCAACGAATGCGAAAGCTGTCAAAGTTTCAACGAGCAGCGCTCGCTGAACATCTTTGAGCTCGACGCTGCCTCGAACAACTCTGTGGAACACATCAAGACACTGATGGAGCAGACGCGCATTCCGCCACAGGTAGGAAAATACAAGGTATTCATCATCGACGAGGTGCACATGCTGTCGACAGCAGCCTTCAACGCGTTCCTCAAAACATTGGAGGAACCACCTGCACACGTCATTTTCATTCTGGCCACCACAGAGAAACACAAGATTCTGCCCACCATTCTGAGTCGTTGTCAGATTTATGACTTCGAACGCATGACGGTGCAGAACACCATCGACCACCTGAAGTACGTGGCACAGAAAGAGGGCATCACCTTCGAAGACGAGGCACTGGCAGTGATTGCCGAGAAGGCGGATGGCGGCATGCGTGACGCACTCTCAATCTTTGACCAGGCGGCATCGTTCTGTCAGGGCAACATCACCTATCAGAAGGTGATTGAAGACCTGAATGTGTTAGACACTGACAATTACTTCCGCATCATCGACTTGGCAGTAGAAAACAAGGTGAGCGATATTATGGTGCTGCTGAACAATGTGCTGAACAATGGCTTCGACGGCGGGCTACTGATTCAGGGCCTGGCCAAGCACGTGAGAAACGTACTGATGGCGAAAGACCCTCAGACACTGCCATTGCTGGAGGTGAGTGAACAGGCCAAGCAGCGCTATGCCGAACAGGCAAAGAGAGTGGACACACGCTTCTGCTACGAGGCACTGAGAAGGATGAACCAGTGTGACATCAACTACCGACAGTCGAGCAACAAGCGACTGCTGGTGGAGCTGACCCTCATCGAGGTGGCTCAGATCACACAGCCAGCAGAGGGGGATGCCAGTGGGCGTAGGCCCAGAAGATTAAAATCCCTGTTTAAGAATCTCGTTCGACAGGCTCAGCCTAAGCAGACGGTCCAGCAGGTGGCCGCGGCTGCGCCAAAGAACGTAGAAGGAACGGGCAAGACTAGTAACACTGGTCAAACTGCTAGTCCTGTCAGTTCTGCTAGTCAGGCTAGTCAAACCAGTTCACCCTGTCCCGTTAACCCCGTCTCCCCCACTCTCTCCAAGAAGCCCGTGCTCAAGGCCGAGAGCCTTGGTCTCTCGTGGAGCAACTTGCGTCATCAGAACAAGAAGATGAACGTACTTCCAGGCACCCTTGGTTCTGACGACAAGAAGGGAGGCCACCAAGAGATTTTCACGCAGGATATGCTGGAGTTGCAATGGCTGTCGATGTGCAACCGCATGCCCCAAAAATACAGTGGCATAGCAACCCGCATGAAGAACATGACGCCTGTCATCGTGGACATGCCCAACCTCGAGGTGGTGGTACCTAACGAGATTGCAAAAGACGAGATGGAGGCCATCAAGGGCAGCATCATCAGCACGCTGAAACTGTATCTGCGCAACGACAACATCACGCTGTCTATGCGGGTGGCAGAAAACAAAGAGCAGTTCAGGGTACTCACGCGCAAAGAGCAATTTGAACAAATGAGCGAGAAGAATCCTGCCATCAATCGACTGCGCAAGCTGTTTGACCTGGAACTGGCATAAACGATAGAGAACGGAATCATTTGCTACCACAGGAAGCAACAACCAAGAATAACGATATGAAGAAGATCAAAGAAACAGTCAAGGCATTCCTGGCCATACCTTATATTAAATATATAGTGGTATTGGTGGCAGGCATCGTGCTCATAGGCTTCGGAGGCTCCAACAGCGTGTGGTCACACTTCAAACACAAGATTCTGATCAGTGAACTGAAGGAGGAGATTGAGATCTACGAGGGAGAATATCAGCGCGACCAGGCGCAGATTCACCAGTTGCAGAGCAACCCCAAGGCTATGGAACGCATAGCCCGTGAACGCTATTTTATGAAGAACGACGGCGAGGACATCTTTGTATTGAGCGAAGACGAGCAAAGCCTTAACACCAACGACGACAATGAAGCAACTGAACAAGATTGAAAGTATAATCATGGTGGTGGGTGCACTGCTGATGGTGGTAGGCGCCGTAATGGGACTGTTTAAGCTGTCGTGGTTCCCCTTTGTCTATGCTGTAGGAGCCATCGGATTTGCCAGCATGCAGATGCTGCAGCGATATGAGGGCAGGAACCTGACCATCAAGCGACTTCGCGGCATCATGGTGCTGAGCGATGTGCTGTTTCTGTTTACTGCCGTCTTGATGTTTGCCAACCAGGGCAACGCACTAGGCCTCGACTGGATTTATTATCTGAATTACATAAAGAACAACTGGGTGGTGTTGCTGCTCCTGGCAGCCATCTTACAGCTCTATACCACGTACAGAATAGACCACGAACTGGAAAAAGAAGCAAAAAAACAATAAAAGATTGCGCAATTGTTTTAAATTGCGCAAATTTTTTTTCTCAGTTCAAGATATCATCGTACATTTGCATGCTGATAATGGCACAATGTTAATATGAAAAAACTGATACTCATCACTGCCTTTGTGGCAGCTCTCACTTCATGCGCCGACTCTTATGTCATTGAAGGCTCTTCGTCGGTGCCTCAGTTGGATGGCAGTAAGCTCTATCTGAAGGTTATCAAAGACAAGGAACTGACAAGCATGGACTCGTGTGAAGTGGTACACGGAAAATTCAGGTTCAGTGGGTCGATTGACACCACGCAGATGGCCTCACTCTATATGGACGACCAGAGCATCATGCCCTTGGTGGTAGAGAAGGGACACATCAATATTCACATCGACAATGCTCAGCAAAAGGTGAGCGGCACAGCGCTGAACGAGAAGTTGTATGACTTTCTGGAGAAGCACGACAGACTGAACAACCAGATGCGCGAACTCGACCATCGTTACAGTCAGATGTTGCTCGATGGTGTTGACGAGGACGAGATAAACCGCACGCTGACCATGGAAAGTTCTGTCATTGTGCAGCAGGAGGACAGTTTAGTGTCAGACTTCGTGGTCGAGAACTTTGAAAACGTACTGGGCCCGTTTGTGTTCATCCAGATGAGTTCGTCAGTGCCTCAGATTGAACATATCATGAGTAAAGCGCCCGAATCATTTAAGCGTCGCGCTGACGTAGAGGAATTCTATAAAATAGCCACGGGTGATGAGAACGCTGATTGAGGGAGGAAAAATAGTCAATGAAGGAAAGTGCTTCGAGGGCTCTATAGTCATCGAGGACGAGAGGATTATCGAGATATTAAACAAGGGACAGCATCCTGAGGCACCTGTCGACAAGACGGTAGATGCCTCAGGGTGTTTCGTTTTGCCAGGCATCATCGACACACACGTACATTTCCGCGAGCCGGGTATGACGGAGAAGGCAGACATTGAGAGTGAAAGCCGTGCAGCAGCTGCTGGTGGCGTCACCTCGTATTTCGAGATGCCCAACACGGTACCGCAGACCACCACGCTGGAGGCGCTGGAGGATAAGTTTCAGCGAGCTGCCAAGAGCAGTCACGTAAACTACACATTCTTCTTTGGCGCCACTAACGACAACGTGGCACTCTTCGACCAACTCGACATCCATCGCATCCCAGGCATCAAGCTCTTTATGGGCAGCAGCACAGGCAACATGCTGGTGGATCGTGACGAGGCGCTGAACCGCATCTTTTCACAAGCCAAACTGCCCATCATGGCCCATTGCGAGGACACAGCCATTATCAATCGCAACATGGAGGAGGCCAAGAAGGCATGGGGCGACGACCCGCAGGTGAGTCTCCACGCACTGATTCGCAGTGAAGAGGCCTGCATGGCATCAACAACAAAAGCCGTAGAACTGGCAAAGAAGCACCACGCGCGCCTGCATGTAGCCCATCTCTCTACCGCCGATGAGTTGGAGCTCATCCCTGTAAGTCGCGACAATGTCGCGACAAACAAAACTAAGGCGGCAGACATCACTGCCGAGGTCACCGTGGGTCACCTTTACTTCAGCATGCTCGACCACGAGCGTTTGGGAGCTCGCATCAAGGTGAACCCTGCCATCAAGAGTCCCGTAGACCAGTTTATGTTGCGCCAGTCACTGAACGACGGACGCATCACAACCATTGCCACCGACCACGCCCCCCATCTGCTGGAGCAGAAACAGGGTGGCTGTGCAAAGGCGGCCAGTGGTATGCCCATGGTACAGTTCTCGCTACCCACCATGCTCGAACTGGTGGATGCCGGGATTCTGACTATCGAGCGTATGGTACAGTTGATGACTCACAACCCTGCCCTGCTCTTCGAGGTGCACCAGCGCGGTTTCATCCGCAAGGGCTATCAGGCCGACCTCACAATAGTACGTCCCAAGTCGCCCTGGACAGTGACTCAGGATGTGATACAAAGCAAATGCAAATGGAGTCCGATGGAGGGACACACGTATAACTGGCGTGTAGAGAAGACTTTCTGCAACGGACATTTAGTATATAATGATGGTGTGGTGGACCAGCAGTATATTGGTCAGCCACTCGCGTTCCGATGAAACTGACTTACGACATCAGCACTCTGGTGCCCTATATTAACTGGGCTTACTTCTATTTCGCCTGGCAACTCAAGGACGAGGCCAACAAACAGCGGATGAGAAGTGAGGCCGAGTCGTTTTTGGCATCTATTCAGGGGAAATACTATGCACATGCCCTGTTTTATATAGTGGATGCGCATGCCGAGGGCGACGACATCATCATCGAGGAAAATGGCAAGCGTCTCCCCTTTTTGAGACAACAGGAGGCGAATAGCGAGTTCTTGTGCCTAGCCGACTTCATCAGTGGCGAAGCCGACAAGGTGGGACTCTTTGCCACCAGTGTGGACGCCGGCATGGAGACGGACTTCGACGACGACCCCTATGAAAAGATGATGGCACAACTGCTGGCCGACCGTCTGGCAGAAGCAGCAGCAGAGCGCATGCACGAGGAGGTACGTAAGCACTACTGGGGCTACGCCAAGGACGAGAACCTGAGCATCCACGACATGCAACTGGAGAAATTTGTTGGCATCCGTCCGGCAGTGGGCTATCCCTCTCTGCCTGACACAAGCATGAACTTCCTGCTGGACGACCTGCTTGGCATGCAGCAGATTGGCATCACACTCACTGAGAGCGGCGCCATGCGTCCTCATGCCAGCGTCAGCGGCCTGATGATGGACCATGCCGAGGCTCACTATTTCAACTTGGGCCGCATTGGCGTGGACCAGTTGGAGGACTATGCCAAACGGAGACAGATGCCCGTAAACGAGATGAGAAAATTCCTAATAGCAAACCTATGAATGAGATATTTACCAAAACGTATACATTGCTGGAACCCGACACCTATATTTATATAGCGTGGGGAGGCTTCCTGGTGCTGACAGCACTGGTGGTGCTGTTGTGGCGATACGGCAAAAGAAAGTGGATAAAATGGGCCACCACTGCTCCACTGTTGTTCTTGTGGCTGGTCTTTCTCTATGGTACCTATGTAGGGTCCAACGAATTGAAGGTAAGACACATCGAACTGACATTCGAAGACCTGCCAGAGGCCTTTGATGGCTATAAGATTGTGCAGTTCAGCGATACCCATGTGGGTACGATGACAGGCAGTCGCAGAGCCCTGTTGGAACGGGCTATCGACAGCATTAACGCACAGAACGCCGACATGGTGGCATTCACTGGCGACCTGCAGAACAAGATGCCCAGTGAGGTAGAACCTGTAGCAGACCTGCTGAAGAGCATCAAGGCCAAGGACGGCGTCTTCTCAGTAATTGGTAACCACGATTACCCTATGTATCTGAAGGGTGACGAATACGAGAAATACGATGCCATGAACGAGCGCGTGGCTCTGGACGACAAGTTGGGCTGGCAGTTGCTGGTGAATGAACGACATACCATCCGCAGGGGTAAAGACAGGATCCTGATTGCCGGTATGGATAATGACGGCGATGGCAAGCGCTTCCCCCAGAATGGCGACATACAGGAAACGCTCTACGGACTGAAACGCAACGATTTCATCGTGATGCTCGAGCACGACCCCTCGTCGTGGAGAAGGAATATCCTGAGGCATAGTCACACACAACTGACACTAAGCGGGCATACCCACGGCGGACAACTGTCCATTCTGGGTTTCTCGCCAGCATCATTCAAGTATCACGAGTCTTACGGACTCTATAACCTGGATGGTCGCTACCTCTATGTCTCCAGCGGACTGTCAGGTGTCGTGCCATTCCGTTTTGGCATTCCTGCCGAGATTGCAGTTATCACCCTCAAGAAAAAGAAGTAAATATCCCCAACCAATGAAATATCTTTATTACACCTATCAGTTGTTTATTGCATTCCCACTGACCATCGTGGTCACAGTGGTCATCACAAGTGCCATTATTATCGGTGCCAGCCTAGGCTTCGGCCATTTCTGGAGCAACTACCCTCCTCGTCTGTGGGCACGCATCATTCTTTGGCTGTTTTTACTCCCAGTAAAAGTGGAGGGCCGCGAGCGTTTGGACAAGAAGGAATCGTATGTCTTTGTGGCCAACCACCAGGGAGCCTTCGATATCTTCCTCGTCTATGGTCACCTGAACCGCCATTTCAAATGGATGATGAAATACCAGTTGCGCAAGATTCCCTTTGTGGGATTTGCCTGCGCCAAGACCCACCAGATATTCGTAGACAAGCGCGGTCCCAAGAAGATTAAGGAGACCTACGACCTGGCTCGCAATACCCTGCAGGGCGGCACCTGTCTCACCGTTTTCCCAGAAGGCTCACGCACGTTTACTGGTCACATGGGTATCTTCAAGAAGGGAGCCTTCATGCTGGCCGACGAATTGCAGTTGCCTGTGGTACCCCTCACCATCAATGGTTCTTTTGACGTCATGCCCCGCATGCGAGATATGAAGTTCGTCCACTGGCATCGTCTCACGCTGACCATCCACGACCCCATCTATCCCGTGGGACAGGGCAACGAAAACGTTGAGGCAACAAAAAATCAGGCCTACGACAGCGTGATGTCATCTCTCGTACCGGAATATCAAGGCTTTGTGGAGAATCCTGACCAATAATAAAAAAAACAAGCTAACCTGCGATGCAAGTTAGCTTGTTTTTTATCGTTGTTTTCATTAATTCTTAATCTGCGGATATTTGCGCGTCCAGCCATCCCAGCGGAGACGCATCACGCCAAAGAATGCCTCGCCAAAGATGCCACCCGACATCTTGCTGACGCCCTCCTGACGATTGACAAAGATGACAGGCACCTCTTTGATCTTGAAACCAATGCGCCAGGCGGTGAACTTCATCTCGATCTGGAAGCCATAGCCCTTGAAACGTACCTTGTCGAGTTCGATGGTCTCCAACACACGACGCTTATAGCACTTGAAGCCAGCTGTGGTATCGTGGATGGGGAAGCCCGTCACACACTTCACATACTTTGATGCAAAATAGCTCATCAGTACGCGACTCATGGGCCAGTTAACCACATTCACGCCAGTGATATAGCGTGAGCCAATGGCGACGTCATTGCCCTCGTCGTGACATGCAGCATAGAGTCGTGGCAGATCGTTGGGATCGTGACTGAAGTCGGCATCCATCTCGAAGATATAGCCATAGTCGCGCTCCAATGCCCATTTGAAACCAGCGATATAGGCAGTTCCCAGGCCTAACTTGCCCTTTCTCTCAACGAGAAACAACCTATCGCTAAACTCATCAGCCATCAGGCCCTTCACGATGTTGGCAGTGCCATCGGGCGAACCGTCATCAATGATGAGGATATGGAAGCACTTTTCCAGGCCGAAGACGGCACGGATAATCTTCTCTATATTTTCCTTTTCGTTGTAAGTAGGAATAATGACAATGCTGTCGCTTGTATTCATTTTCTTCTGTCGTTTTGAGACTGCAAAGATACGATTATCAAAGCAAAATACAAAGGAAAAATCCTTTTTTCTTGCCTCTTCAATGCTTTTTTAAATAACTTTGACCTTCGGTCGAAGGTACTCACGCTCGGAAAAACTCAAATAAATTTGGTTTTCCCCTCGATCTTTCGTACCCTTGACCTTCGGTCGAAGGTACTCACGCTCGGAAAAACTCAAATAAATTTGGTTTTCCCCTCGCTTATTCGTACCTTTGCAACGCAAATTAAAATGAATATACAAGAACTACAGACTCTCTATGCCATGAAGCCGCAAGTGTCGGCCCTGGCAAAGGCTATCGAGAAATCATCCATCAAGGTGATTTCACTTGATGGTTTGCTGGCCTCAGCCACACCTATGGCCTTCAGCGCCCTTGCCCTGAAGACCAGTGCCAAACTGCTGTTTGTGATGCAGGATGCCGACGAGGCAGGATATCTGTATCACGACCTGTGTCAGGTGATGGGCGAAAAGCAGGTACTCTTCTTCCCATCGAGTTATAAGCGTGCCATCAAGTACGGTCAGAAAGACCCTGCCAGCGAGATACTGCGCACAGAAGTACTCTCTCACGCTACGCACCACGACCTGTTATATATCGTCACCTACCCCGAGGCCCTAGCCGAGATGGTAGTGACGCGCAAGCAGTTGGATGCACGCCGATTGTCATTGACCCAAGACCAGACCATCAGCGTGGACAACATCTGCAAGACCCTGCGAGAGTTTGGCTTCCGCGAGGTTGACTATGTCTATGAGCCAGGTCAGTTTGCCTTACGTGGCTCTATCCTCGACGTCTATTCCTATAGCCACGAGTTCCCCTTCCGTCTCGACTTCTTTGGCGACGACATCGACTCTATCCGCACTTTCGAGGTAGAGACCCAGTTGTCTAAGGAACGGTGCAACAGCATTGACATCGTACCAGAGCTCACATCGGTAGAGGAGAAAGAGTCTATTCTGAAGTTCTTGCCCCAAGACACGCTGCTGGTGATGAAAGACCCGCAGTTTGTACGCGAATCCATCGAGCGCATCTATCAGGAGGGATTCTCTCAGCAGGCCCTGCAGGAACGCATGGCCGAGGCCACCGAGATGGAACAGCGCCAGATAGAGAAGGAGATGCAGCGCGACAGTCAGATCATCACTGGCTCTCAATTTGCCAATGATGCCGAGTCCTTCAGGACGATTTTCCTCAAGGAAGACAAGACTGCTGCCGTCATCCACTTCAACACCAAGCCCCAACCCCTCTTCCATAAGAATTTCGAGTTGTTGTCACAGACATTGGAAGACTATCTGCTGCAAGGTTTCAAACTCTATATCCTGGCAGACAGCGCCAAGCAACAGGAGCGACTCAAGGACATCTTTGCCGAGATGAAGCAAGGCATCGAGTTTATCCCTGTTGACAAGACCCTCCACGAAGGCTTTATCGATGTGGATGCACGCCTCTGCCTGTTTACAGACCATCAGATCTTCGACCGATTCCACAAGTACAACCTCAAGAGCGACAAGGCCCGCAGTGGCAAGGTGGCCCTGACGCTGAAGGAGATTCAGCAGTTCGAGGTGGGCGACTATGTGGTGCATGTGGACCACGGTATCGGCAAGTTTGGCGGATTGGTCAGGATGCCATTGCAGGACGGTGGTTTCCAGGAGATGATCAAGATCATCTACCAGCGTGGCGACGCCATCTATGTCAGCATCCACTCTTTGTATAAGGTATCGAAATACAAGTCGCAGGAGGATGGTCAGCAGCCTCGCATGTCGACTCTGGGCACAGGCCAGTGGGAACGACTGAAAGAGCGCACCAAGAAGCATATCAAGGATATTGCCCGCGACCTCATCAAACTCTATGCTGCACGCAAGCATCAGAAGGGCTTTGCCTTCAGCCACGACACCTATCTGCAACACGAGCTCGAGGCCTCGTTCCTCTATGAAGACACCCCCGATCAGCTCAAGGCGACACAGGACGTGAAAGCCGACATGGAGATGCAGAAACCCATGGACCGACTGGTATGCGGCGATGTGGGCTTTGGCAAGACCGAGGTAGCTGTACGTGCTGCCTTCAAGGCAGCTGTCGATGGCAAGCAGGTGGCTGTGATGGTGCCCACCACCGTACTGGCCTATCAGCACTATCGCACCTTCCAGGGCCGACTGAAGGATATGCCTGTCAGGGTGGACTATCTGACACGTGCCCGCACCACCAAGCAGACCACTGCCCTGCTCAAGGACCTCGCAGAAGGTAAGGTGGACATCCTCATCGGCACCCACAAACTTATCAGCAAGAGCGTGAAGTTCAAGGACTTAGGTCTGCTCATCATCGACGAGGAGCAGAAGTTCGGTGTATCAACCAAGGAAAAGCTGCGCCAGATGAAGACCAACGTCGACACCCTCACCATGAGTGCCACACCTATTCCCCGCACCCTGCAGTTCTCATTGGTGGGTGCTCGCGACCTGAGTGTCATCCAGACGCCCCCACCCAATCGCTATCCCATTCAGACAGAGATACATACGTTCTCGGCAGAGATTATCACCGATGCCATCAACTTCGAGATGAGTCGCAACGGACAGGTCTATTTCGTCAACAACCGCATCAGCGACCTGACCCATATCGCCGAGATGATCCATAAGTACATCCCCGACTGTCGCGTCGCCATTGGTCACGGACAGATGAAGCCCGAGGAACTCGAAAAGATTATCCTCGACTTCTCGAACTACGACTACGACGTGCTGCTCTCGACGACTATCGTGGAGAACGGCATCGACATCCCCAACGCCAACACCATCATCATCAACAGCGCCCAGTACTTTGGCCTCAGCGACCTGCACCAGATGCGTGGACGTGTGGGCCGAGGCAATCGTAAGGCCTTTTGTTATCTGCTGGCACCACCCCTGTCGGCCCTGCCTGTGGACAGTCGCAGACGCTTGGAGGCCTTGGAGAACTTCTCCGACCTGGGCAGTGGCATCAATATCGCCATGCAAGACCTCGACATCCGTGGTGCAGGCAACCTGCTGGGTGCCGAGCAGAGTGGCTTCATCTCTGACCTGGGCTATGAGACCTATCAGAAGATTCTCAACGAGGCGATGGCAGAGTTGAGGAACGAGGAGACTCTCCCCCAGCCCCTCCCTGAAAGGGAAGGGAGAAGTCAGTCCCAAGAGCAAGAGGATGATGCTATTTACGCCCCTCCCTCACAGGGAGGGGACTGGGGGTGGGTCGCCGACTGCAACCTCGAGTCCGACCTCGAGATGTACTTCCCCGACCAGTATGTGCCCAGCGATTCCGAGCGCATGCTGCTCTATCGCGAGTTGGACAACACACGCAACGACCAGGAGCTGGAAGCCTATCGCCAGCGCCTCATCGACCGATTCGGTCCGTTGCCCCCACAGGCCGAGGAGCTGCTACAGGTGGTGGCCCTCCGTCGCTATGGCAAGAGTCTGGGATGCGAGAAGATCATGCTGAAACAAGGCCGCATGTTCCTCTATTTCGTGAGCAATGCCCGCAGTCCATTCTATCAGAGCGAGGCCTTCGGACGTATCATCGAATACGCAACATCGAACGTCCGCCGTTGTAATCTGCGAGAGCAGCAAGGCAAACGTTCGATGGTGGTAACAGAGGTGCCTACCGTAGGTGAGGCCGTTAACGTGTTGAAAGCGATATAGCGTCGTCGACCACCTTCTGGTAATAGGTCTTAAAATCCTCCCATTTATAATAAGGATAAGTATCCGAAGGCAGGGGCAATGAAGCCTCATGCCCATTGAGCAGACACTTCACCAGGATGTCCTGTCCCTTCTTGCCACGATAGAAAATCAGTTGCATGTTTGAAGCCTTACCCGTCTGCCAGTTCTGATAGACGTTCTTCACCTCATAGGGATCCTCGGGGTCCTTATCAGCACCATTGATACCCATCAGCACGGTGAGGGGCCCCAGACAGGTGTCGTGTCCAAAACGCAAGTCAGCCAAACGTTTACTCTTTCCATTGACGATATCCTCGGCCTTGTTAATGATGTCGCGCAAGATGGGCGTCATATCATAGCGAGGTTCAAATACCCACGTATAGCCACCCAGGTTCTCGTTCTCCCACCGTGCCGCCATCTCCTCGTCCTTGATGATGTTACCCATCATGCCGTCGTGACCGATGCTAGGCAACGAGGTATAGAGGTTGATGAGGTTGCTGCCAATGTGCTGCACGTTACCTGGCAGTCCCTCGGTACTGGTGAACACACGTGCCACGATGGTCTCACGCAGGTTGTCGTTATACTGAAACTGTTTGCGATTCTGCTCGAAGCGTGGATGTGACTTGGGGAACTTCAGTCGTTTGGGATTCTGACGATCATCGGGCTTCACGCCATCCAGCACCTTGCGTGCCGACTCCATGCGAATCTCGATCTTGGGATTACACTGGGTGAGTTCCTGACAGAACGACGCCATGCTGAGCACACAACGACCCGTAAGCGACGAGATGGCGTAGATATCGCCACCCTTCTTAAACATCTCCTCGAAGTTGTTATACATCGTGCGGGCAATATACTGGTGCTGCTCCCATCCCAGGTCGCTCAACTCACTCACACCCGTAGCCAACTCATCCTTGGCAGCCATGAACTTCGTGCGGAAAGCCTCGCCCTCGGCAGTGAGCTGATGCTGGCGATGCGCCTTGGTCAGCAGCGAGTCGAGTTCGCGATAGAGCATGTCGTTCCAGTAGTAGCGCGAGCCGTGACGCCCATAGTGACTGATGTAGAAAGGCTTGTAGCCACTGGGTGCCTTGGTCAGCTTCACAGGTTCCATCGCATAGGGATAGTCTGTACCATAGGCCTTCCTGGGGTCAGCCTTTACTTGTTCCAACGCATTGATGCCTTGTGCCCATGATGAGAGGGCAATCGTCCAAAGGAAAAGGACATGGAAGATTTTCTTCATTGATACTTGAATTTGAAACTGTAGTAATGTTTATTGATTTTCAGGCACAAAGATAATGAATAATTGACAAACAACCATCACTTCTTGTAGATTTTTTGTTTTCACAACCCGATATAAATCAAGAAATTGCATCTTTTTTGACGTTGTTATCGCACACAGTACCTTTTCTCTCATCTTTTTTGCATAACTTTGCACCCGATTTCACAAGGATAATAAAGTAATGAAAACTTTCGATTTCAAGCCGAAGATGTTTTCGGCTATTAAGAACTACAACAAACAGACATTCATGGCCGACCTTATGGCTGGTGTTATTGTGGGTATTGTAGCCCTGCCATTGGCTATTGCCTTTGGTATTGCCAGTGGCGTGTCGCCCGAGAAGGGTATCATCACCGCCATTGTGGCAGGCTTCGTTATCTCTGCCCTGGGTGGCAGCAAGGTTCAGATTGGTGGTCCCACCGGTGCGTTCATCGTCATCGTGGCAGGCATCATCAATCAGTATGGCATGCAGGGTCTCACCATCGCCACACTGATGGCAGGTGTGTTCCTCATTGGCTTTGGCCTGTTGCGCCTGGGTACCATCATCAAGTACATCCCCTATCCCATCATCGTGGGTTTCACCAGTGGTATCGCCGTGACCATCTTCACCACGCAGGTAAAAGACTTGCTGGGCATGCAGATGGCCGAGGTTCCCAGCGACTTCATAGAGAAATGGATAGCCTATTTCCAGAACCTGACGCACATCGACCCCTGGAGCACAGGTGTGGGACTGGCCAGTGTGGCAATCATCGCCACCGCCCCCAAGCTGAGCAAGCGCATCCCCGGTTCGCTGATTGCCATCATCGTGATGACTGTTGTCGTATTGCTGTTGAAGCAGTATGCCGGCGTCACCTCTATTGAGACCATTGGCGACCGTTTCAGCATCTCTTCTGAGTTGCCCAATGCCGTAGTGCCCGAGTTGACCTGGGAGACCATCAAGGGCTTGGTTGCACCTGCCCTCACCATCGCCATCCTCGGTGCTATCGAGAGTCTGCTCTCAGCCACTGTGGCCGACGGTGTTATTGGCGACCACCACAACTCCAATACCGAACTCATCGGTCAGGGTGTGGCCAACATCGTGTCGCCCATCTTCGGTGGTATTCCTGCCACTGGCGCCATCGCCCGTACGATGACCAATATTAATAATGGTGGACGCACCCCCATCGCAGGTATTGTTCACGCTGTCGTGCTCTTGCTCATCTTCCTGTTCCTCATGCCTCTGGCCCAGTATATCCCAATGGCCTGTCTGGCTGGCGTACTGGTGGTAGTGAGCTATGGCATGAGTGGCTGGCGCTCGTTCTCAGCCCTGATGCGCAATCCCAAGAGCGATGTCACCGTATTGCTGCTCACATTCTTCCTCACCATCATCTTCGACCTCACCATTGCCATCGAGGTGGGCATCGTCTGCGCTTGCTTGCTGTTCATGAAGCGTATGAGTGAGACCACCGATGTGAAAGCAGTCTACGACGAGATCGACCTCAACGAGGACGCCGACATGGAGCGTGGCAACCTGGACCACCTCACCATCCCCGCTGATGTGGAGGTCTACGAGATTAACGGTCCCTACTTCTTTGGTGCCGGTAACAAGTTCGAGGACTTGATGGGTCGCTTCGGCGATCGTCCCAAGGTGCGCATCATCCGCATGCGTAAGGTACCCTTCATCGACTCAACGGGCTTGCACAACCTTGAAAATATGTGTTTGATGAGTCAGAAGGAAGGCATCACCGTGGTGCTCTCGGGTGTCAACGAGAAGGTGGAGGCTGTGCTCAACCGCAACGGATTCCCCAAACTCCTTGGCGAAGAAAACATCTGCAACCACATTGACCTGGCACTGGCTCGTGCCCGCGATATTGTGGAGAAATAATAAATTTAATACATTGAAGACATTCATTTATCTCCGAGTCGCCCTGCGATTCGGAGATATTTTTTCCATAGTGTTTCAACGTTGGAAACAAACTATTTCCACCATAAAACCAAAATGTACATCGTTAAAGGCAGGGTCATCACAAAGCGTGAGCCCTGTTCGCTGTTATAGGTATCCAATATGACGTCACCTCCAAGACGTCGTGCAATGGAACGGGCAACGGAAAGGCCGATGCCCGTTCCATTATAGTTTTCATCCAGTTGTACAAACTCCTCGAAGATATGTTCGGCCTCCGCCTTGGGAATGCCGATGCCAGTATCCTCCACCTCGTAACGAACAAAAGAGCCTGCCTTGACCACTCGCAGGGTTACAGATCCCTTGATGGGGTCATTGGGTTTCACCAGGAATTTGTGGGCATTGTCGAGAATCAGCGACAGGGCGCGTGTGGCTGAGGCCACGTTTGTTGTCAACTGTAGGTCGTTGGTGTCCTCGGCTACCGACTGCGTAAACGTCACACCCTCGCTGGCGTTGATGCGCGTATCCTCGACAGCCTGCAAAGCTATCTGAATGGCAGGCACCTTGTCCTCGCGCTCAATCACCACATTGCTGCTGGCGTCACTCAGCTCCAGCATCTTGTTCACTAGGCCTGTGATGCGGTTAGTATTCTCCACAATCTGTTCGTTGGCCTCATTCTTGGTCTGCTCGTCCAGTTCCATGCCAGGCGTCGTTACAATCTGGGTAAAGCCCGAGAGGATATTGAGGGGCGTGCGAATCTCGTGAGATATCTGATGGATGAAGTTGGTCTTCATGCGCGAAGCCTCCTCGGCCCGCATATTGGCTATTTTCAGGGCATCATAGGCCACCTCCAGTCGCTTGGCGGCGCGATGGCGATAGTAGGTGAAGACAAACAGCGACAGAACGACGAGGGCGGCAATCATCATCATCAGTCGAGTGAAAGTGCGCTCATGGGCAATCTTCTCAAGTTCCTGCTGCGCTTTCAGTTCATCGACCTCAAAGCGCTTGTTCAGTTCGTTCAGCTGCTCCTGATTGTCAGCATGAATCATCGAGTCCTTTAGTTCGGCGTAGGACTTAAAAGCCAAGAAAGCACTTTTATAGTCCTCCTGCTGCTCATAGATGCGTATGCGGGTGGCAGTGGCATTCAGGTGAAAACTGATGTTCAGTCCGGCGCTGTCACTCAGTTGGATGGCCCTATCGTTATAGGCCAGTGCCTGCTGATAGTCGTTCTGGACGCTGGCCAGGTCGCCACGCAGGGTGAGTAACTGAATCACCGCCTTGATCTGATTGCCCTCCAGCGCCTCGTAGTATTCGGCAGAGTCCAGGTCGACAGCTGCCTTGGCATAGTCTTTCTGACTGAGGTCAAACTGATAGCGCGTCTTGAAGAACAGGAAATAATAGTTGCCAAAGTTTGGAAGGCGTGTAGAGTCCGTGTTGGCCTGGTATTTTGAATCGAGATAAGCCTTCCACTCGTTCAGTGCGGCATCGTTCTCCTGGGCCTTACCCAGTTCGTCCAGGCACGAACAAAGATAGGTGTAGATATCAATCTTCGGAGGGAATGAACTCTCCTCTGGATAGGTCTTCAGGGCCTTGTGGAAATAGTCCACTGCCATAGACAGATCACCCTTTACGCCATAGACCAGCGCCATCACCCTGTAGGCCAAGGCCTGTCCAAAGCCATCATGGCGTTTCAGGGCATCGTCGTGCATATTTTTAGCTTCAGTCATGGCCTCGTCAAAGCGATTGTTCCAGGTGAGTGTCTCTGACATGATGCACCAGGTGTAGTAATACCAATACCACTGTTCGTGCTCACGACAGAAGGTCAGCACACGTGGTGTCTCACTGACCAGCGAGTCCTGGATGTCCAGATTGGCATAGCGTTCTATCTGTTTATAGAGCGCATAGGCCGAGTCGGTCCAGTTCACGTCCTGGTTCTGCGAAGACAATTGGTGGTGGCCCTGTTGGCACGAAACGCATACCAACAGAGTCACCACCATATATATAATATGTCGGTAAAACCTCTCCATCAACTCATTACAACTCCGGCATCGGGATGGCATCGTCGAAATGCCAGATCTTGTCGCGGTGGTTGTCGTTCAACACCTTGTTGCGAATGCGGTGGGCAATCTCATCGTCCACGATGTTGGCATCCTCCACAGCATTGCGCTGCACCTTCTCCACCTGAATCAGGTAGGCCGAGTGGTTGTCAGAATTGCCACTGGTCATCTCTACCAGCTGCTGCGTCTTCTGCTCCAGCGTCAGCGTGGTGTCGGCCAGGAGAGCCATCAACTGCTCATCATCCATCTTCTCCAGCATACCGTCTGTGCACAGCAGGAAATAATCGCCTGGCCACACGGTGCCGATATGCGCCATCGATGGGATGGTGCGCTCAGGCTGATGAGGCTGCATCGCCTTGAGAATAATATTCTTCTTTGACGACTTGGCCATGTCGTTATAGCAGATATCACCCGCCTCATACAACTGCTGCACCAGGGAGTGGTCGCGCGAGCGAAACAGGACACCCCTCTGCGGCCCCATCGACGGGCGCAGATGATAGATGCGACTGTCGCCGATATGCGACACCAGACACCCACCATTATGGATGCAAAGGAAGGTCATCGTGGTACCCATAGACGACATGCCATCGGCATCGGCTGCATCGAGGGCATCAAAGGCGGCACTGAGACAATGCTCAAAGTCGTCGTCGGTAAATGTGCCCGTGGTCTGCAGAATCGTCTCGGCCACCCTGCCCAGTGTCTTACACACGGCATCGCTGGCCACCTCGCCTTTTTCCAGTCCACCCATGCCGTCGCACACCACAAACACGCGACTCTCAGTGTTTGCGGTGCTGGCCTCTGGATAGATGGCGTCTTCCTGATTCTCGCGGTTTCCCAACTCGTGGATAGCCTGCGGATGAAAAATCTGTAACTTCATAGCTTCATTAGAATATTACTCCCACTCAATGGTTGCAGGTGGTTTTGACGAGATATCATAGCATACGCGGTTGACGCCACGCACCTTGTTGATAATCTCGTTGCTCACCTTTGCCATAAACTCGTAGGGCAGATGAGCCCAGTCGGCAGTCATCGCGTCGGTACTGGTCACGGCACGCAGGGCAACGGGGTGCTCATAGGTGCGCTCATCGCCCATCACGCCTACCGAGCGAACGGTAGAGAGGAGGATGGCACCAGCCTGCCAGATCTGGTCGTAGAGCGATACCTCGATCTCGCCGTCCTTCATGTCGGCAGGGATACCTGCGGCCAGCACCTTGCGTGCTTCCTCGCCACTGAGTTTCACCTTATAGTCACGCAGTCCACGAATATAGATATCGTCGGCGTCCTGCAGAATCTGCACTTTTTCGCGAGTGATGTCACCCAGGATACGCACGGCCAAGCCAGGACCGGGGAAGGGGTGACGAGTGATGAGATGCTCGGGCATACCCATCTGACGGCCCACGCGGCGCACCTCGTCCTTAAACAGCCACTTCAGGGGCTCGCACAACTGCAGGTGCATCTCCTTGGGCAGTCCGCCCACGTTGTGGTGGCTCTTGATCACCTTACCAGTGATGTTCAGGCTCTCGATGCGGTCGGGATAGATGGTACCCTGAGCCAGCCATTTGGCATCGGTAATCTTCTTGGCCTCGGCGTTGAACACCTCGACGAAGTCGCGACCGATGATCTTTCTCTTCTGTTCTGGATCGGTGACACCAGCCAGGTCGCCAAAGAACTTCTCGCTGGCATCCACGCCAATCACGTTCAGGCCCAGCACCTTATAGTCCTCCATCACCTGCTGGAACTCGTTCTTGCGCAGCATGCCGTGGTCCACGAAGATACAGGTGAGGTTCTTGCCGATGGCCTTGTTGAGCAGCACGGCAGCAACACTTGAATCGACGCCACCCGAGAGACCCAGGATCACGCGGTCGTTACCCAGCTGTGCCTTGAGTTCGGCCACCGTCGTCTCTACAAACGAGGCAGCACTCCACTCCTGCTTCGAACCACAGATATCTACCACGAAGTTCTGCAGCAGCTGCTTGCCCTGCAGGGTGTGGAACACCTCAGGATGGAACTGCACGGCCCACACGGGCTGCTTGGTGCTGGCAAAGGCAGCGTTCTTCACATCCTTTGTCGAGCCAATCACCTCGAAGTCCGAGGGGATGGCAGTGATGGTGTCGCCATGACTCATCCACACCTGTGAACCCTTCTCGAAGCCCTTGAACAGGGGATTGTCGAGATTGATGGTCTCGAGATTGGCACGTCCGTACTCACGCGAGTCGGCCTTCTCGACCTTTCCGCCGAGGGTGTTCGAAATGAACTGGGCGCCATAGCAGATGCCCAGCACGGGCACCTTGCCAACAAACTGCGAGAGGTCCACCTTGAAGGCCTCTGGGTCGTGGACGCTGTAGGGCGAGCCACTGAGGATGACGCCAATCACGGAGTCATCACCCACAGGAAATTTGTTGTAGGGTAAGATCTCGCAGAAGGTGTCCAGCTCGCGCACACGTCGGCCAATGAGCTGCGTGGTCTGCGAACCGAAATCCAAAATGATAATCTTCTGTGTCATTATTTAAATCTGATTAATAAAAGTTTCTGCTTGGTCCAGTGTCTCAATCTTGCCCACATCCATCAGTCGCAGGTCGTCCTTGACGCAACCTACAATCTGGGCGCGATGACACACGCTGAGATAGAAGTCAATGATGCTGAAACGCTCGGGGAACTGCTCCATCAATGCAAAAAGGCGTGGCGAGAACGAGTGGATGCCGCTGAAGGCATACTCGTTGAAGGGCTCGCCGTGCTGCGAGAGACCTGTGCGACGCACATATTCATAGGGACTCTTGATCTCGCCCGTCTCGATGTTCTTCCACCCCATCAGTCGCATGGCGTTGTCAAACAGCAGGTAGCGCTTGGTCTTTCGCTTGCTCACCAATAGCACGGCATCCTCCGAGGGCAGATGCTGGCGCGAAAACCAGTCATAGTCCACGTTGTCCAGGATATCGACGTTGTGAATAAGAATAGGTGAATCGTCAGCGAAAAGGGGTGCTGCTTTCTTCAGTCCGCCACCCGTCTCCAGGAGTCCGGCCGTTTCGTCACTGAATTGAACCAGAGATGCATAGTCGCGAGTGGCCACGTGGTCAACAATCTGCTGCGCGAAATGATGCACATTGACCACGAAATGGTCGTAATCCGCCGCCAACAGCCTTGACATCACGATGTCGATCAGAGGCTGTCCGCCCACCCTGACCAGTGCTTTGGGCATTGTGTCAGTCAGTGGTTTCAGGCGGGTTCCCAATCCCGCTGCGAATATCATCGCCTGTTTCATGGTGCAAAGGTACGAATATTTTTTGAGAATTGAGGTTTGTGTTTTTTATTTTTTTTCGAGCACCTGCGTAATTTTCTGTTCGCGGTGACAGATTCTCACCTCGATGCCAAACTTCTCGTGGATATGCTCGGCCAGGTGCTGGGCAGAATAGACGCTGCGGTGCTGACCACCCGTACAGCCAAACGAGAACATCAGCGAGGTGAAGCCACGCTGGATATAGCGGCGCACGTGGGCATCGGCCAACTTATAGACCGAGTCGAGGAAGGTCAGTATCTCGCCGTCGTTCTCCAGGAATCGGATCACGGGCTCGTCGAGTCCTGTCAACTGCTTATAGGGCTCATAGCGACCGGGGTTGTGGGTCGAACGGCAGTCAAACACATAGCCACCGCCGTTGCCGCTCTCGTCCTCGGGGATGCCCTTGCCATACGAGAAGCTGAACACGCGTACCACCAGCGGACCCTGGGCATCATATTTCGAGAACGTGGCTGGTCCGTCCTGCGGATGGGCCTTATAGGGGTTCTTGTCCGTGGTCTTATAGCCATCGGCACGACTGGCCATTGCTGTCACCTGCTGGAACTGCGGCATCTCGGTGAGGCGCTTCAGCAGCGACACCAGATAGGGATAAGGGAAGTTGTTCACGCTGAGCAGTTCACGCAGGTTCTGCATGGCAGGCGGTATGCTGTCGATGAAGTGCTGCTTGCGCTCGAAATAGCCACGGAAGCCATAGGCACCCAGCACCTGCAGCGTGCGGAAGAGCACAAACAGACTCAGGCGTGCCACGAAATGATGAGGCGTGGGCACCTCGGTAAACTGCTTCAGGGCGTTATAGTATTCATACACCAGTTCGCGTCTCAGCTTATGGGGATACTTCGCGCTGGCCTGCCACAGGAACGACGCCAGGTCATAGTAATACGGCCCCTTGCGTCCACCCTGGAAGTCGATGAAGAAGGGTTTTTCGTCCACCATCATCACGTTGCGAGCCTGGAAGTCGCGATACAGGAAGCACTGCTCGTCGCCACCAGCCGTCAAATCCTTGGCCAGCAGTCGGAAGTCGGCCTCCAGCTTCAGTTCGTGGAAGTCCAGTTCGGTGGCCTTCAGAAAACAGTACTTAAAGTAGTTCAGGTCGAAGAGCACCGAGTCCGTGTCAAACTCAGGCTGCGGATAGCAGGGCGAGAAATCCAGTCCGCGAGCACCCCTCAGTTGGATGTTGGGCAACTCGCGAATGGTGCGCTTCAGCAGCTGCTGCTCCTTCAGCGTATAGCGTCCCCCAGCCTCTCGTCCGCCGCGGATGGCGTCAAACAGCGAGATAGAACCCAGGTCGGTCTGCAGGTAGCGCAGCTCGTCGTCGCTCACCGCCAGTACCTGTGGCACGGGCAACTGCCTCATGGTGAAATGGTTCGACAGGTGGATAAAGGCGTGGTTCTCGTCGCGGCTCGTACCCACGCAGCCCACCACCGACTGTCCGTTCTTGTCGGTCATTCTGTAATACACGCGGTTGCTGCCTGCACCAGCCAATTGCTGGGTGGCGGCAGGCTCCTGGCCACACCACTTTTTATAGAGTTCTATCAGTTGTTTCATATCTTTTCTATTTTGTTGCAAAGGTAGTAAAAAGGAAAGAGAATGCAAAGAAAAAACTAAAAAAATCTTAAAAAGAGAATATATGTGAAGGCAAACAATAATAAAATTTGTAATTTTGCAAAAATTTTAACTTAAAAATTAAAAATCAAAAATGAAAAAGCTAACAAATCTGATGCTTTCAGCAACCGCATTGTTGCTGGCTACATCGTGTACAAAAGACCTCGGCGGAGTCGATTCTGCCGCCATCGAACAACAGAAGAAGGATGAGTATGCTGCCAACTTCGTCAAGCGCTACGGCCCCATCTCGCCCGAACAGACTTGGGACTTCACCCAGGGCTCATCGCTGGGTACCACGCGTGCAGAGGCACAGCCCGTGGCCTATCTCTGCGACGGTCTCGACTTCGACCTCGAGGAGAGCAATTTTTTTGGCTATAAGTACACCGTCAGAAAGAACGCCTCTATTTATAACACCATCAAGACCCAGTTGCCCGATGGCCGTCAGCACACTGGCAAGAAAGAGGTAATGGTGTCACCAGGCACTCCCTTCGTCATCTACCCCGTCACCGTACAAGGCGCCTGGAAGCACAAGCTCTATGTCAAGGTGGGCGACACCACCTATAAGCTCTACGACAAGACCTGGACCGTCTGCGACCGTCCCATATGCAACGGCATGCAGGTGGGCTGGAGCGGCCCCATCACGCCTGTGCGTGCCCATATGTATGGTATCTTCGTTGATGCACCCGTCGGCACACCTATCGAGATCTATCTCGACGATGTCAACGGCAAGAAGGGCGCTGTAGGCACCTGCACCGGCAATGCCATCGTGGTTGACGCTGGCGATGCCAAACCCGAGGTTAATGGTGAGCTGCAGGACTACACCGACGTGAAGTATATCGGCATCGAGGATAATATCAATGGTGGCGACCGCGACTACAACGACGTGGTGCTGGCCATGGTGGGCTATCCCAGCGTGCCCCAGGAGCTGAAGATCGAAGAGGATGAGTACACCCTGAGCACCACCCTGAGCAAGCGCTACATGGTCGAGGATCTGGGCGACACCGACGACTTCGACTTCAACGATATCGTGATCGACGTTTATGAGAACACCACCTCCACCCACAAGGTGACGCTGACCAACGGCACCATCACCAAGGACGAGGAGATCTCTAACACCAAGAAGCAGAAGGCTGTGGTGCGCCACCGTGGCGGCATCTATCCTTTCACCCTCACCATTGGTAATATCACCTTCGACGAGATGCAAGGTGTCCTCAGCGACGATCCCAACATCAAGCTGACCATCACCGACAACAGCTGGGATCCCGAGACCAACAACGTCAGCCTGAAGGTGCGCGAGACGCCTACCAACAACGTAGTCACCATCCCCTTCGGCATGCAGGGCAAGGCCCCAATGATGGTGGCTGTAGAGCCCACACGCGCATGGATGGCCGAGCGTAAGGCTGTGCCCAACAACTGGTTCAGCATCGTGCCCGATCGCCTGAAGAACCGTCCCGACGAGGCCGAGGTTGAGGAGCAGGAGACGCCCGAAACAGAACTCCCCGTTGCCACCGACGAGGAATAAGTCCACGAAGGACTATACAATAACAACGAGGAATCCATTGCCGATTCCTCGTTGTTTTTTTATTGCATCAGCGCAAAAATGCGCTCTCGTCTACCCCCATTGGTAACGATTTTGTCTAATGCCCATTTAATAAGATGCTCAGGGATGCCAAATAATCCTCAACAGCACCCTCAAAGTCCTGTCTCAGCTCATCCAGCGTTTGTCCTTCATAGGTAATAGCATGCTTGCTCATGCCTTGCACTTTGCCAAACAGGCAGTTGTCCTCTTCACTATACTCCACACTTCCCGTGTAGCCTTTGTACTTCAGAAATCCCATAATCAGTCCTCCTTTTTCTTTAAATATCCATTTGCATCTAAATAGGTATAAACCTGCCTCATTGAGTAACCAAACACAAAAGTAACTAATTTTAGTTACATCTCCAAATATTTGAACAACTTTCTCAAAAAATGGTTATTCTTCCTTCTTCCATCAGCCTTCTTCCATCAGCTTTCTTCCCTCATCCTTCAGCCTTCTTCACTCAGCCTTCAGCCTTCTTCTATCAAAATGAATGCAATAGAAAACATCAAGAACAAGACACTCGTCTGTCCCTGATGTACTGTATCAGTTACATTTCAGTTGCATTCTTCCTTTACGTAGAAAAAAAACATGGGGTCGGTGAAGGTGATTACTTCTCCAACCCCATGTTAGGGTACGCCAAAGCCCTCGTCTTGCGAGAATTCTTTTATGTTGCTGTTCGATGAGAAAACGAAGAACTCTGGCTTTATTTCTGATTTTCTGAGTGCAAAGTTAACAATTATTCCTTACCTCTCCAAATTTTTCTTAAAGAATTGTACACAGACAATTTAGGTTATGGTACCAAAGGACTCCAGTTCCAGTCATATAAAAACGCTAAAAAAAAGGGTGTTTTCTTGTAGATGTCAAGAAATTTATATATCTTTGCCACATTTTACTATAAAACCCACGCTTATGACGCACGGAAATACATATTTGCTATGATTTTGCTACCCTTGGTGGCGAGTGCCCACGACATTGAAGTTCAGAATGCCGATGGTGTTACCATTTATTACAACTACATTAATGATAGCACGGAACTGGAGGTTACTTTCCGTGGTAGGGGTTTTGATTCTTATTCAAACGAATATCAAGGCAATGTTGTTATTCCTGAGGAAGTAACTTTCATGAACAGGACACGCAAGGTGACGAGCATTGGATGTTGGGCGTTCTTTCGTTGCTCTGGCCTTACCTCCGTCACCATCCCCAATAGTGTGACGAGCATTGGAAATGATGCGTTCTATGACTG
>CADAKX010000032.1 GCA_902788605.1 uncultured Prevotellaceae bacterium
ATCAGACACAAAAAGACAATATAGAGCATCGTTCGCTTAGCCTGCTCTGCCTCAATTGCCTTGTCTTGAGCCAGAGATTTAAAGTGATTATAGTCGTAAAGGTGTTGCATGCTAAGCAATGCTGATGATACTGATTCTTTATAGAAACCGCTCGCCTCTTCTGCATAAAGCATAGCATATTTGGCAACAGAGTCTGAGTTTCCAAGAGAATGATATAGATGGGATAGCTCTCCGTAGGTTAGTCCCTTGTTATTCGGATAATCACTAACTTGCAGCTCTTTGTAATAATAGTATAACGCAGAATCTGCTTGACCCAAATGCTGATGATAATAACCTTTGTAGTAGTATAATAACTTCCATTCTTCAGACAAAGCCAAATACTGTTGGGTTAACAGCGAGCGATACTCATAGTCTTCGAGATATCCTTTGGCTTTTTCATATTCTCCTTTATTAATAAGAAGATAGGAGATTGGGCCTTTAGCAGTATTCGCCCTCAAAGTATCGCCACAGGCCAAATATATCATCATAGATTGATGCATAACAAAGGCGACACTATCCTCGAGGTTCAAATCATAATAGCATTTCCCTTGTTGTTCATAATAACATGCCGAAATCAATGTTTCATTGATATCTCTTGCATATTGATAGGCTTTTTGATAGGCCATCAACGCATTCCTTGGCAATTGGTGTTGAAAGAGTAATTCTCCCATCTGACCATAGATACGACTGAGCCAATGGCCTCCAAGACTATCCAGACTGGTGGTATCGGCCAGGGCAGCAGCCTTCTGAAACTCATCAAGAGCACGAGGAGCGTCTCCAACGTCTGTCCAAGTACGAGCCAGAAGATAATGGGCCTCTAATCGCTCATTTTGTGTCCCATGATCATCGAAATAAGTTGCAAGCGTCTCTGCTAACGTTGTATCGTTGAGAACAGAGTCAGCCAGATTCTTGTCCTGCAACTCGGCAAGTTGCTGGCGCATATAGGTGCCATCGCTACCACAGGCAACGACAACTGCCAACAGAAGGCAGAAGATAGGGACGATGGATTTTCTATAGGCTTTCATAGCTGACGACAAGGAAAAGATGTCATTGCAACAGTTCCAAAGCCTTCTTCACGGCTTCGCTATCCTCATTGAATACAGAGAAATATTCGTTCATATCCCACAGATCGCGGGCCACAAGGGCTTTCAACTGCAACTTGAGGTAAGGCAACGTCTTTTGCATCTCGGCGTCGTCCTTGGGCTTTATTTTCTGCTTCTCGCCTTCCTTCACAATGGCGTCGATGAAGGTCTGGGGAACCTCGTAGTTGGCCTTGAAGGTCTGGAAGTCGGGATACTGCTTGCGCAGGGCCTTGCGGTTCTTGTCGATATAACGCAGGTTCTGCTGGATGATGACGCTCTTGGCTGCCAACTCGCGATGGTATTTGGTATAGCGGGTGGTGTCGAGCGGAATGAAGTAGTCAGGCATGATGCCACCACCACCATAGACGGTGCGATGGTCTTTCAGGGTCTGATACTTCAGCGAGTCGGCAAAATGGATGCTGTCGACATTGGTCAGTTCGCCACTGTTCAGACGGTTCACAAGATCCTTGTCGTAGCTCTTCCTGTCTCCCTTCTCGTAAGGCTTCTGGATGCAGCGACCTGAGGGGGTGAAGTAATGGGCGATGGTGAGGCGGATCATCGAGCCATCGGGCAGTTCGATGGGACGCTGAACGAGGCCCTTGCCATAGGTGCGACGGCCTACCACCAGGCCACGATCGTGGTCCTGAATGGCACCAGTGACAATCTCGGAGGCTGATGCCGTGAACTGGTCGACCAGCACCACCAGGCGTCCCTCGCGGAACGAGCCATTGCGGGCGGCCTTATAATCGCGGCGAGGCACCTCGCGGCCCTCGGTATAGACAATCAAATCGCCTGGGTTCAGGAACTCGCCAGCCATATCGGCAGCTGCCTGAAGATAGCCTCCGCCATTCTCCTGAAGGTCGAGCACGAGGTCTTTCATGCCCTGCTCCTTCAACTGGGCCAGGCGCTCCATAAACTCATCATAGGTGGTGGCGCCAAAGCTGCCCACACGGATATAGCCAATGCCTGGACGCAACATATAGGCGGCGTCGACGGTGTGGACGGGTATCTTGTCGCGCTTCACCTTGAAGGTGAGCAGATCCTTGATGCCTGGACGAACGATGCGCAGGTCGGCAATGGTGCCCTTGGGGCCACGCAGACGACGCATAATCTCCTCCTTGGTCATCTTCACGCCAGCGATAGCGGTGTCGTTGACCATCACGATGCGGTCGCCTGCCAGGATACCCACCTTCTCGGAAGGGCCATTGATGACGGGCTGGATGACGATAAGGGTGTCTTCCACCATATTAAACTGTACGCCAATGCCCTCGAACGAACCGTTCAGGGGCTCGGTCATGGCCTTCGTCTCCTTGGGATTGGTATAGGTGGAGTGTGGGTCGAGTTTCTCAAGCATGCCACGAATGGCGTCTTCAACAAGCTTCTGCTCGTCGACCTCGTCAACATAAAGGGCCTTGATGGCCATCTCGGCAATACTCAGTTTGCGCAACTGGCTCTCGGCAGCAGCACGCTCGTTGGTAACAACCATCTGGGCTGAGACAGTCTGCCCCATCAGGGACAAAGCCATCGCTGCCAGGATTCTATTTATGGTCTTCATAAGAGATAATGTGTTAATCGTAGTCTTCTTCCTCTGGTCGGTCTTCCTCAATCACCAGGTTGTCGATAATAAAGTTCTGGCGCTCCATGGTGTTCTTGCCCATATAGTACTCCAGAAGCTTCTGTACCTGGTCGGTCTTGTGCAGGGTGACCTGCTCCAAACGGATGTCTGGACCGATGAAACCAGCAAATTCTTCGGGAGAAATCTCGCCAAGACCTTTGAATCGAGTGATCTCTGGGTCTGGACCAAGATCGCGAATGGCATTGAGACGCTCTTCGTCGGTATAGCAATAACGCACGATGAAATCGGACTTTTTTCCACCCTTGGCGTCTTCCTTGGCAATCACTTCCTTGTTGCGAATCTTGGTACGACGGTTGCGCACACGGAACAGCGGGGTCTGCAGCACATAGACATGACCCTCGCGAATCAGCTCTGGGAAGAACTGCAGGAAGAAGGTGATAATCAGAAGGC
Source organism: uncultured Prevotellaceae bacterium (assembly GCA_902788605.1). Lineage (GTDB taxonomy): Bacteria > Bacteroidota > Bacteroidia > Bacteroidales > Bacteroidaceae > Prevotella. The sequence goes on from CADAKX010000032.1 coordinate 3,148, forward strand.
GGATGTGCATGCCATCGACATCGGCATCGGTGGCCACAATCACCTTATTATAACGCAGGGTGTCCATGCCTTCCTCGATATCGAGGGCAGCCTGAAGGAGGTTGAACTCCTCGTTCTCATAGACCACCTTCTTGGTCAGGCCAAAGGTATTCAGGGGTTTACCTCTCAACGAGAAGACGGCCTGGGTGTTGACATCACGGCTCTTGGTGATAGAACCACTGGCCGAGTCACCCTCGGTGATAAAGATGCAGGACTGCTCCTTGCGGTCGTTCTTGGTGTCGCTATAGTGGATGCGGCAGTCGCGCAGCTTACGATTGTGGAGGTTGGCCTTCTTGGCACGCTCACGAGCCAGTTTGGTAACACCTGCCATCGCCTTGCGTTCCTTCTCGCTCTCCTGGATCTTTTGCATCATCACCTCGGCAGTATCGGGGTTCTTGTGCAGATAGTTGTCGACCTCGGTCTTGATGAAGTCACCTACATATTTATTAATAGACGGGGGTGCAGGATGGTCGGCATCGACAGTGGTAGGCATGGGGGCCATCGTGAGCGAGCCAAGCTTGATCTTGGTTTGGCTCTCGAACATAGGCTCCTCGACATTCAGCGCGATGGCTGCCACGATACCTGTACGGATGTCGCCATACTCGAAGTTCTTCTGGAAGAACTCCTTGATGGTCTTGGCAATATGTTCCTTGAAAGCACTCTGGTGGGTTCCGCCCTGCGTGGTGTGCTGACCATTGACAAACGAATAGTACTCCTCACCATACTGATTGGCATGGGTGAAGGCAATCTCGATATCCTCTCCCTGCAAATGGATGATGGGATAGAGGGCATCGGCACTCATGCGGTCCTTGAGCAGGTCCTCCAGACCACGACGGCTGAGGATGCGGCGACCATTATACATAATGGTGAGACCGGTGTTCAGATAGGTATAGTTGCGAAGCATGTTCTCCACGATGTCATCGTGGAACTTATAGTTCTGGAACAGCGTATTATCGGGCTCGAAGTAGATATAGGTGCCGTTCTCGTCGTCAGTCTTCTCAGTAACATCGTTGGTGAGCTTACCTTTCTCAAATGCGGCCTTGCGCACCACGCCATCACGGAACGAGTGAACCTCGAAGTGGACACTCAGCGCATTGACGGCCTTGACACCCACACCATTCAGGCCAATAGACTTCTTGAAGGCCTTTGAGTCGTACTTACCACCCGTGTTGAGCACGCTGACAGCCTCAATCATCTTACCCTGAGGAATGCCGCGACCATAGTCACGCACACTGACGCAGAGGTTGTTGTCGACATTGATCTCAATGCGGTTGCCAGCTTTCATTTTGAACTCGTCGATAGAGTTGTCGATGACCTCCTTGAGCAACACATAGATACCGTCCTCTGGCAATGAACCATCACCCAGACGGCCAATGTACATACCTGGACGCAAACGGATGTGCTCCGTACCAGACAAGGTGCGTATGTTATCGTCGTTATAATCGACGGTGGCTTGCTGCTGTTCTATGATATTCTCTTCTTCCATTACAGTTGCTTTTTATAACATCTTCTACGTTTATGCAGTTCGTGGTCAAAATAGGCCCACTGGCTCTGCACCTTATCGTTGGTCTCCATCTCCACATGGGTCTCTCCCCACTTGATGCCATACTTCTGATAAGTGGGAATGAGATAATGGAAGAGCAAGGCGTTGGCGCCTTTAGCTCTGTATTCAGGCAGGATGCCTACCAGCAGGAGGTCGACGATATCGGTCTTGTGGAACTTCAAGGCACGGATGATATGCCACCAGCCAAAGGGGAAAAGGCGTCCGTTGTGACATTTCTGCAAGGCCTTGGTGAGCGAGGGGATGGTGATACCCACACCGACAACGGGATGGTCAGGCAGGTTCCAGTCCTCAATGACACAGAGCATATCCATGTCGAAGAACTTGAAATACTGCTCCACATAGACATCTATCTGGTGCTGGGTCATCTGCGAATAGCCATAGAGATGGCCAAAGGTCTTGTTGACCACATCGAGCACCTTCTGACCATACTGCTCAGGACCAAACACCTGACTGCGCTTCAAGCGGGGCACATGCAGATTATAGCGTGACATACACAGCTCGGCGATGCGTTGCATCTTGGCAGGCATACCACTCTCGGGCACAAAGACCTTATACTCCACATAGTCGTTGTCCTTCTCATAGCCCTCCATCTGCTCCATGTGACGGGGATAGTATTCGTAGTTATAGAGCGTGGCCATCGTGCCCAATTCTTCGAAGCCCATGGTCAGCATGCCCTCAGGGTCCATATCGGTGAAGCCCAACGGACCAATAACCTCCTTCATTCCCTGCTCGCGACCATAGTCCTCGACTGCTTTCAGCAAGGCACGACTCACCTCGACATCGTCGACAAAGTCGAACCAGCCAAAGCGCACGGCAGGACGATTCCACTGCTCATTATAGCGACGGTTGATGATGGCAGCCACACGGCCCACCACCTTGCCATCGCGATAGGCGAGGAAATACTCTACATCGCAAAACTCACAGGCGGGATTCTTCTCGCGTGATAAGGTGTTCACTTCATCACTATACAGGTTGGGAGCATCATATTTGTTGCCCCTATATAGGTCATAACGAAATTGGATGAAAGCCTCAAACGCTTGTTTGTCGGCCACTCGTTTAATCTCTATTCCAGGCATACTTCTCGTTTTTATGTCGTCATCATTTCTTTAAAATCGTACAAAGATACTGATTTTTTCGCAGAAAACAACATAATCACAAGATTTTTAGGCTATTTTTAGGATTTTACCTCAGTTTCATTTTCTGCCAACGCTCCAACATTCCACTTGAAGGAGTGACTGTCGGCGTCTGAATCTTTTGGTTAATCAGCACCGAACGCTGCTGAACGTTCTTGGTGATATAACTGCCCAACTCGCCCAGAGTGGTATTTCCCTTGGATTCCTGCAGTTTCTTCAGCAGGAAATAGGTGAACAGGCCATGACCATGCTCCTTGTAGGGATAGGCTGTCTGGCCAGACGTTGTGGCACTAAAGATAATCATATTGCCAAGAACCTCCTCTTCGTTGGTCTCGATCTCCACACCACGGGCAGAAGCCATGAGCGACTTGCCATCGCCTGTGGCGCCACTGAAACAGGCATCGAGGAACACCACCACCGACTGGGTGCCAAGGGTTGAGAGTTCGGTATAGAGTTTCTTCAAAGGATAGCACACCTCGGTCTGCTTTCCGTCGGCATCGATAGGCAGGAGGAAAGCATCGTGGGTGGCCTCGTTGGGCACACCATGACCAGCATAATAGAAAATGACGTGGATGTCAGGGAAAGCTGCGGCCACGTTCTTGATGTCCTTCATGGCACGCAACATCTTACCATAGGTGGCATCGGGATAGGTCATGATGTTCTCCTTGGGCAGTCCAAGGGTCTTTTCGCAATACTCAGCGAAGACACGTCCGTCATTGCCTGCCATAGGTACTGTGGGAACGAGTGTATAGTTCTCGTTGGCAATGATGACAGCGAAGGTGTTTTCGTTGGCACGACGATTAACAGGGATATTGACATCGACGTCAGAAACGCCGATGACCACCTCCTGCTTACTGATGGTGGTCTTACTCTTACTACCATCAGAATTCACCAGCTTGCCATAGTCCACCAGGTCTTCCTCGAAGTTGGCATCGACACGCGTGTCGTTATAGGTCAACGCCTGCTGGTTGCTATAGACATAGGTCTTGCCGTCGGGGGTGGCAAAGGTAACACCTGCCAGGGCCAACTTCTTGTTGGCAATGACAAAGCGCTGGTCAGAAACCTTGACGTCCTTCCATGTGCTGGCAAAATCGCGAGCCTCGTTGCCTGTACGGGGAACGGTCAGCACGATATCACCATAAGGCGACGAGATGAGGAACGACTCGTGATCGGCATCATAAGGTTTCAGTTCCATATCGGTGACGCTCATCTTATAAGAGAAACGCTGCACATATTCCTCCATCAGGATGTTCTGCAACTCCTTCTGCTTGGCACGGGCTGTCTCTTCGTTGACGCGCTCCTTGTATTCAGAAAGGGTCTCATAGGGGTCTTTCACCTTCCATTTGTCCATGCTCTGGCGAATAGACTCTCTGGCAAAGATGTCGAAGTCGGGCACGCCCTTGTTGACATCGTGGAAGACGCCCTCTTCCTTCTGTTGCTTGATCATCTGGTTCTTGGCAGCCCTCAGGAACGGCACCACCTTGGCGTGCTCTGTCACGTCGGTTACATCAAGATATTCCTGCAGGTATTTGGCTGCTGGCTCAAACTGACGGGCATTGAACTTATGCGAAGCTACGAAATAGACCAGACTGGGATAGTCTGGCGTCTTGCGGAGCTCCTGGTCACGCATCTCGCTCATCATCGAGATCTCTACGGCAGCCTGCGCATATTCCACAGCTAAATCGTCTTTTTGGGCCTGCGAGAAATAGCCGGCACCCGATTTCACCAATGGACAGACAGACAATAATATATTTTTCGCGGTGGCGTAGTCTTCCACACCACTGGGCAGAGACTTCAAAACTGTTACAAAGGTCTGACTACATGCTAAAGCGGCCTCTAGGAAACGTTCCTGCGTCACAGTGGTGTCGGACGCCATCTGGTTTTGCATCTCAAGGAGTGCCTTATACTCTTTATCAGCCTCTTCCATTGTTTGTCCCCAGGCCATTGAAACTGGAAACAATAAACCCAGCACAAGGCCCACGACCTTGTGCTGGATATTAAAACTCATGTGTTTGTGTTGTCTCTGCATTTGCAAATCTATTTTTTAGAAGGCATCAACGAAGATGCACTGTACGCTAATACGACGATACTTACCACCTGTCTGGTTGGCCACCTCGATGACATAGTCCGTATTCTGCTTCATCTTGCTCAGCGAAGGAATCTCGTTCTGGATGTAGTACTGTACACCTGCGGCACGAGCAAAGGCCAGCTGGTTGTTCTCTGCGATACCATCAGCCTTGGTCAGAGTAATCGTGCTGGGAGCACCATTCTCTACGACAGCCTGGTTTCTGAACTCTCCATACTTGCCATCATAAGCAATAGGACGTGAAATGGGTGATGCGTCGGCCATACCCTTGATGATAATCTTCACACGCTTGCCTGCTGCCATATACTTGGCAAAGTCGTTCTCGAAGGCCTTCTTCATGATGCCCAGCATCAGGGTAGCAGCCTTAGAGTCCTCAGCGTGGTACTGTCCGGGCTTGAAGTCATCGCGAGTAGAGAAGTTCTCCTCCACCTCGTAGGTGACTGCCACATTATAGTTGATAATCTCCTTACCGTTCTCCTTAGCTACCTCGGGCTTAGAAGAAACGTAGATATGAGTCTTGTCTGACAGCACATTCTCTTCCTTAGCCAACTTGGTCAGGTTGTTCTTGATGTCTGCCAAAGCAGCCTGCTTCATGTTAGCCTCGTAAACAGCTGATACAGGAACGAAGTTGGCATCCTGCTGAATGCTGGCCAACGAAGCCTTGTTCAGGTTATCGAAGACATAGGTCTTACCTGTCATGGGGTTCTCAACCTCAGCATAAACCAGCTCATAGCTGTTGTCCTCTCTCAAGGTATACTTAGCGTTCTTCAACTTCAGGTTCTTGTTGTTATAAAGTTCGCTAACTTCGCCTTCCTCCATATCCAGGTAGATGTCGGGCACAGAACCAACCTGCACAGCCAGTTTCTTCAACTTGGTGTTATACTTACCCAGCGTAACAGCAGATGCTGGCAACTGATTGGTGGCCATCTCTGTGGCGATGTCATACTCCAACTTGCGGGCCTGAGTAGCGCGAGTGGCAGGCGTTACACGAATCTGGTAAGCCTCCAGCGACTCGTTAGGCATCTGCTTCTCCCAGATTTCCATCTCACTGTTCAGACGGTTGGTCATCATCTTGTAGTTACCAATCTCCTCGTCAGCAACAGCAAAGGTCTTGGTCTCTGTCAAAGCAGGAGCCACCTTCTTGGCCTTGTACTTCTGGCCGAAACGATAGCTGACGCCCAGCATAGCGGTGAAGCCCCAGTCGTCGCAGTTGTTCACCTTTCCATTAAAGAAGTCACTGGTATTGTTGGCATCAACCTCCAACGAAATGCCGAAAGGCTTCGTCACGTTGGTCTCAAGACGGAGACCTGCACGCAGGTTGTGGAAGAGGTCGTGCTTCACAGAGACATTGGTCTGTCCCTCATGATTCCAAGTGTGAGACAAGCCCACACCACCAACAAACATCAGGTTCAGCAGGTGATCATAGTCTTTTGAGAAAATGTTGGTCAGATTCAGCAACAGGTCTAAGTCGGCAGTATAATACTTCCACTTATAGTTCTGACCCAGGGCTTCGTATCTACCCTTAGACTCCAAGCCGTTAAGGTTCAGTCGTCCACCAACAGTAGGCGTCATAAAGCCGTAAGAGAAACCGTAATTGGGACCCAGCAGTTTAGAGATATCGGCATTGGTCGACGTGAACTGCAAGCCGCCCTGTGCTTCTACGAAATGATACGAAGAAAGTTGTTCCTGGGCGCTGACACCCCCAGTCAACAGCAACAATAGTGCTGAAATGAATAATTTTTTCTGTTTCATGATTAGTGTTAATTTATAGGTTTTTTCTTTTAGGTTATTTATTCTTTAAGGTTATTGCTATTAGTCTGTCTGAATAATCAAGAACTTCGACACATTCCAAAAACGCGTGGGATTGGTAATGCGCAGAATGGTTTTCTTGCCTTCCTTCTCCAACTGATAGGTGTCAGAAGGCACCTGTGTCAGAATCTTGGGACTCTTGGCGTTGATAACAATCTCTGTTGTCACACGGGTATCAATCTTCTGGAAGAGGCTCTTGTCTATGCTGGCATAGTCCACCTTGTTCTTCTTCAGGAAGCCACCTGACAGCAGGCCGGTACTCTTCAGCTCTGACTTCGAGGCAATCTTGATGAATCCCTCGTTCATTGCCTTGTCCTGCTCCTGCATCACCTTGCTCTGCTCTTCGATGAGGTCTTGCTGGGCAGCATTCTTTCTTGTCAGCGAATTCATACGCTTGCTGAGCAGCGAGATGGTAAAGTTCTTGCTTTCCAGGTCCTCTTGCAGGGCTTCTATCTGACTTTCTTTCTCTACCAACTGTGCTTTTAATGAAACAACAATGGCTTGCAACTTCTGTGCATTCTTGCCACCTTGACGCAGTTTGCTCTCCAAATCAGAAATACGCTCACGCTGGTCCTTCAGCGTTTCCTTGAAGTGAGACAGCTTCTGCTGAAGCTCTTCACGGTTTGGCGTTTCGCTCTCCTTACTAGAATTAAAAATCTCACTTTCTTGTCTACTGATGCTGTCTAATCCCACAGAGATTACCGTCAGATATTGATCCAACTGCTCATAGTCAGCATTACGCTGATCAAGCGCTGCTGTCAGGGAGTCTACTTGGTTCTTCCACGCGTCCTCAGACGACGACTGGTTTCCACATGATACAATCAACAATGCAGAAAGAATGATAGTGATTTTTGTTTTCATAAGGCCATATTTTGTTTTAATCAATGCAAAGATAGAAATAATTCCACAAACTTAATGACTATTAACGGAATTTAACTTTTTACAAATAATTAAGACGCGTTGGCCATCCACAAGGGTCGTGGCAAAAATATAGGTTTCTCCCCCATCACCTAGTTTCAGCTTCTTGCGCAGTTCTGCTACCGACATGGGGAAATTACGGGTGGCAACATTGGCCTGATGGATGGATTGTGACAGTTTTTTCAGATCCTGCTTATTCATCGATGAAATGGACTCAATCTGGAAACTGCGACCAGGAAAATCCGTCACTTGCTGGTCGGAGGTAAACAGATGGCTGTTGGGGGCCAACTGCTGTAGCGAAAAGGCTGTAGCAACAGAATCAAAGCAGCCCGCCTTCATCATTGAAGCATTGGGTTCATAAAGATAGTGTGAAGGCTGCGGTGAAGAAAAATGGTTCTGAGCAGAGGTCTTTTCTGACGGAACGACAAAATCGAACTCGTCGTTGACACAATGAACCAAAGGTGGTTTCACGTTATCTTTCTGCATCACAAGTAGCAGTTCCTTACATTCATTCTGTACGGAAACGATGTGCACCTCGCTGACATACTGATCGCCCAAGTCGCTCACAGCCTTGCGCCAGTCGAGCATAGGAGAGAGTTTCAGCATCACAAAATCAGACTTCTGAAGCAGTTCGTCTTTCATCTCCAGCACATTGGGCGTGCAATCGCCTATGCCATAGGTTCGTCCGCCATGACTATCACGACGAGCGGGGTCCATAAAGATCATCGAGACATGCTGGAGATGGTGCAGATAGTCGGTACCATCAGCATTAAGGGCCTCAACTTGTAGTCCTAGTGTGTGGAAATTCATCGATGAAATGGTGCTTAATTCACTATTACGCTCCACATAGGTGGCCTTATCAAAGGCCTTGCTCATAAAAGAGAAGTCAACGCCAAAGCCACCTGTCAGGTCCACCAACGACGTTGGGGCCGCTTGAGAGGAAAGTAGTCGTTGGGCGATAGTGGCCTTATAACGAGCTGTCTGTTCGCTGGAACATTGTTCCATGTTGAGGTGTGGTGGATAAAGGATATCATCCAGGACAGCCCACGATGGCAACTTCTTGCGCGCCGCCTGTCGCCCTTGTATCTGCTGCAGGGCTACAGTCAGGTCCACACCCTCATTTGAACCACGAAGCGCCAACTTGCGGACGTCATCATCCGCATGCTGGCGCACATAGTTCCGTGTTGCCTCGTTCATCTCAATCATCTATCTCACCAACACTTTCTTGTGATTCTTGATAAAGATGCCCTTCTGCATCTTGCTGTCATTGATGCGCTGACCATTGAGGTTATACACCTCTTTAACCTCCAACTTAACGCTTACTTCAGATATCCCCGCAGGGTTCTGATAGCTATCATAGCTGAAGGCCGTATCCATTAAGTCTCCCCAAATATATTGCTCCAATCCTGGATAATCGATAAAGGGGTTACGATTATTCTGAATGCCATAAACGGCCTCGTTGCGCTCCACTTCCTTGCGACTCACAGGGTCGTTGGCTGCCCACTTCATCAGCATCGACAACTGCCAGGAAGAAAGACCTGGATACTTGTTGCCATCAAGGGTTGGACGGGCGTCTTCGTAGTTATCATACCAATTGGGAAGTTTATCTTCATAGCACGTAACCATATAGAAGTATGTACGTGCAAAATCACCCTTATACTCGTCGTTGGGCTCAAAGACTGTTCCAGAATAACCTGGATAGGTACAACTGCCAATTTTACTAAAGCCATTTACCGACTTATAACTCTCTCCTTTATTTTCGCCAAAAGGCATATTTCCACGTTTGCCATTTACATAGCCATCCGTGGGATAAAGGTGGAAAAGGTCTGTATACATCGGGAGAATTTGTTTCTTGCTTGCTCCAAACCAACTCTTAGGAAAAGAATGCTCACGATTATATACATCACCTTCCTTTTTATAGCTACCAGCCTGGTCTGATCCAAATGTAAAGTTTGATATATTGGAGTACATATCCCATACTTTTCCGTCAGGACGAGCATCGGTAGAACGGAAGTCTGTCCATAAGTTATTATAGGTTCGCTCTGTGCGATTATAGATAACGCCACTCAAGGCTGTCTTCAAAGCAGCGCCTTTTTTCCCGTTGGCTTGCTGATAATATGTGCCCGAGTTGTTGGGGCCCTGAGCCAGCGCTCCAAAGGCCAAAAACCACATGAGCAAAGTAATTGTACACGAAAGTTTTTTCATTGAATTAGTTTTAACGATGATGCGTGCAAAATTACGGATTTATTTCGAAATCACCGCATGATTTTGCAAAAAATAACGAATATGAAACAATAAGAAAAGTGTATTCACAAAAAAAGCTATATCTTTGCACCGGAAAATCAATAACTAACAACACGTATTTATGCTTAAACATTACTCTTTTGCAGGATTACTGATGCTGACGACACTCTTTGCACCTCAGCATGCCAATGCACAGATATCAGAAAATCCTTACAAGTATCTAGGTAACATTACAACCGGCTATCAGATGGATGCAGGTGGCGGCGTGCCAAAGTTCTATCAACTCTGGAACCAGGTGACTTGTGAGAACGAGTCAAAGTGGGCGTCTGTAGAGGGTACTCGCGGCAGTTTCAATTGGGGTGGCGCTGACAACGCATTCAACTACGCCAAGAACCACAACTTTACCTACAAATTCCATGCTCTGGTATGGGGTGCCCAGTATCCCAGTTGGCTGGAGAAGTTGTCGGCCAAGGAGCGCTTCTCGGCACTCACCAACTGGTTTGACAAAGCAAAAGCCAAGTACAAGACCCTGCCCATGATTGACGTGGTGAACGAGGCCGTGGGCAATCACCAGGCAGGCAACCCCATGATGAAAGAGACTCTGGGCGGTGGCGGTAAAACTGGTTATGACTGGCTGATCAAGGCCTTTGAGATGGCCTACGAGCGCTGGCCAGATGCCATCCTGATTTACAACGATTACAACTCTATCCAGTGGGATCTCGACAACTATATCGACTTGGTTCGTACCCTGCGCGATGCTGGAGCACCAATCGACGCCTATGGCAACCAGTCGCACGACGTGAACGACATCAGCGAGACCAACTTGAAGAACGCATTGAAAAAGCAGCAGGATGCCTTGAAGATGCCTATGTTCATCACCGAGTTGGATATTGACAAGGCTGACGATGCCCAACAGAAGGCCCAATATCAGAAAGTGTTACCTGCCATGTGGGAAGCACCCTATTGCGCAGGTGTCACTCTGTGGGGCTATATCCTTGGCAGAACATGGGTTGACAACTCTGGACTGTATAGAAATGGTAAAGAACGTCCTGCCATGACCTGGATTAAGGAATACATGCAGACCGATGCCGCAAAGAATGCCGTTGGTCCTTTCCCTGGCACAAAGAAAGAGGCCTCTGTCTATATTCGTCCTGCTTCTTTGAAGGTTGCCAAGGGCGACACATTACCCATCAGGGTTCGTGCCAGCATGGCTACCAAGACCATCGAGAAGATTGACCTCTATGTTGGCGACGAACTGATTGCTACAATGACGGAGGCACCCTACAGAACGGTATACAACGTTCCTTCTACTACCGGCACAGGTTGGAAGACCATCAAGGCCGTAGTTACTGCTACCGATGGCTCTACATACGAGCGTCTGTCACGTGTCAACGTGCTCAGCTCTACGGTGAAACGTGAGCCCTACAACGAGACACTTCCTCAGTTGCCTGGCAACATCGTCGTCACCGAATACGACAAGGGTGCTTCTGGTGTGACCTACAACAGCGCTACACGCAATAACGCTGCGACCAAAGACGGCCAGTGGATGGACTACACCGTTGAGGTGGCTGACTCAGGTCTCTACTGCTTCGACGCAGAGGTGGCTTCGTCTAAATCGGGTGGCTCGTTCTACCTGTCGGAATATACGGAAGACAACCTGAACTATCTCACAGAGTATGTAGAGGTGCCCAAGACGGGTGGTATCAGCGTCTATAAGACCATGCACGGCGTGATGCAGATGCCTCTGGACAAAGGCCGTCACACCATTACGCTGATGATTCCCAAGGGTGGCTTCTATATCAAGAACATCGCCTTCAAGCGCTATGAGGAGGACAAGACCAACATCTCTATCGCAATCTCTTCGTTGAAGCCTACAACCATTACAGATGGTGATTCAACAGTTATCACAGTGGGAGCATCATCCAAGAACGATGCCACCATCAGTGAGGTCAATGTCTATTCTAACGACCTGCTGATTGGCACCCTGACAGAGGCGCCCTACACGCTGACTTACTATCCCGAAGGAAAGGGCTCTTACACGATTATTGCTGTAGCCACCAACTCTGAAGGCAAGTCAAAGACTTCTGGTAAGAAGACGCTGAAGGTCAATGGCAAGCGCCTGCCCTACAAGACCGTCATCGCTATTCCTGGCATCATCCAGGCCGAGAACTTCGACAAGGGCGGCGAAGGATTCACCTTCCACGATAAGGATGCCAACGACGAGGGCGATGCCAACTATCGTACTGACAACGAGGGTCTTGACCTCGTGAAGGGCAACAACGGCACAGCTATCGGCTACACCTCTAAGGACGAATGGACAGAATACTCTGTCAACGTGACCGAACCTGGCGAATACTCGTTCGAGGCCACCTGCTCTAATGGTTCAAGCTCTAACGGTGGCTTCAAGATTAGTCTGGTAAAGGGCAGCACCGTGACCCAGATTGGCACCGTTAAAGTGACGTCTACTGGCGGATGGGACACCTACAAGGTTATGGAAGGCAAATTGACCAAGAACCTGGCTGAGGGTGAGCAGATTCTGCGCTTCACCATCACCGACGGCAACTGTAACATTGACAAGGTGAAGTTCATCTGCACGCTGAACACAGGCATTGAGACCGTTGTGACTGCTGAGCCCAAGCGCGTGGTCACCTACAACCTGAAGGGCCAGAAGGTGGATGAGAACTACAAGGGTATCATCATCCAGAATGGTCGAAAGATCTTGAAACGATAACGACTTATCGCTAGTAGCGAAACGACGTTTCTCTTGTCGCGAAACGGCATATCGCACCCAACGAAACGGCAGTTCTCCATGTGAGAGCTGCCGTTTCCTTTTTCAACTTCTTGAAAAATAAATCCCAAAGAGCAGATATTATTTCAGAAATTATGCGTAACTTTGCACCCGAATTATAATAAGGTATTAGCAGACACAGAATATGAAGCAGACTAAAATCGTTGCATCGATAAGCGACAGACGATGCGACACCGAGTTCATACGTGCTCTTTTCAATGCAGGTATGAACGTTGTTCGCATGAATACGGCTCACGCTCCAGAGGATGGTATCAGACAGATTGTGAAAAACGTACGTGAGGTGAGCCACCACATCGGCATCTTGATCGACACGAAAGGTCCCGAGGTGCGCACCACAGCATGCGCAGAACCCATCACCTACAAGACTGGTGATGTTGTGAAAATCTTCGGACGCCCCGAGATGGAAACGACCCACGACATTATCAATGTCACCTATAAGAACTTCGCTGCCGACCTGCACGAAGGCTGCCATATCCTGTTTGACGACGGTGCCCTTGACATGCAGGTCATCGGCATCAACGGTCCACAAATCATGGCTCAGGTAAAGAACGACGGTGTGCTGGGCTCTCGCAAGAGCGTCAACGTGCCTGGCATTCATATTGACCTGCCCGCCCTCACCGAGAAGGACCGCAAGAACATCATGCTGGCCATCGAACTCGACATCGACTTCATTGCCCACTCGTTTGTGCGCTCTGCTGCCGACGTGAGAGCCGTACAGGCCATTCTCGACGCCTATAACTCTGACATCAAGATTATCTCAAAGATTGAGAACCAGGAGGGTGTCGACAACATCGACGAGATTATCGAAGCCTCATATGGTATTATGATTGCCCGTGGTGACCTGGGTATCGAGGTGCCCATCGAGCGCATTCCTGGCATCCAGCGCCGCATCATCCGTAAGTGTGTGCAGGCCAAGAAGCCCGTTATCGTGGCTACGCAGATGCTGCACTCGATGATTCAGAACCCCCGCCCCACCCGTGCTGAGGTAACTGATATCGCCAACGCCATCTACTATCGCACCGATGCCCTGATGCTGTCGGGCGAGACTGCCAGCGGTAAGTATCCCGTAGAGGCTGTTACCACAATGGCACAGATTGCCGAGCAGGCCGAGCGCGACAAGTTACGCGAGAACGACATTGAGATTCCCCTACCTGCCAACTGCGATATCCGCGAGTTCATGTCGCACAGCGCCATCGAGGCTACAGAGAAACTGGGTGTCAAGGGTATCATCACCGACTCTACCACAGGTCTCACCGCCCGTTCGCTGGCTGCCTTCCGCGGCCCCAACCCCGTGCTGGCCATCTGCTATCAGGACAAGGTGCAGCGCTTGTTGGCCCTGAGCTATGGCGTCATCCCCGTCTACCAGAAGGAGCATATTGCCAGCGAAGAACTCTTCTTGGCTGCTGTTCGCATGTTGCGCCAGAAGGGCTATCTGAAAGAGGATGACAAGATTGCCTATCTGAGTGGTAATGTGGGTGAGAGCGGCGGAACGAAGTTCCTCGAAATCAACACCGTGAAGGAACTCTTCAGCAATAAATACCGATTCCACCTACCACAGGTCTAAGGCATAAAGAAAAACCTATCATTAATAATATTAACTATCTTAATCAAGACAATGAAAACTTTGAAGTTCATCTTCACCCTGCTGCTGACATTGTTCACAATGAACATCAGCGCACAAGTAGAACAGCCCAAGGACACCCCGCAACTGGAGTTTGCCCTGCAGCTGAAGGTAACACTCGGTGGAACCTTTGGTATCAACAACACCCAGCATGGTCGTCGCACCGTGATTCCCATCACAGGAGGCACCTTTGAAGGCCCCAACATCAAGGGAACCATCATCAGCGGTGGTGCCGACTATCAGTTGGCCAATGCCGACGGACGCACCGAGGTCGAAGCCATCTATTGCATCAAGACCGACGATGATGTGTATATCCACGTACGTAACCGCGGTATCATCAGCAACAGCAAGGATGCCAACGGCAACCCCTCGTTCTACTTCCGCTGTGCACCGCAGTTCGAAGCTCCCGCCGATAGCAAGTATGGTTGGCTGAACAACTCGTTGTTCCTCTGCGCTCCCAGCTTCTCGTCGGGCTTCAACGGCATCGTACTTAATGTGTGGCGTGTGAAATAACGCGCTATGAAATAATACTAAACTGTGACTTACTTAGGCGAACTTATCTCTATCGGTGTAGCGTTCTCATGGACAGCTACTGCCCTGTTAAGCGAATTTGGTAGTAAGCGTCTGGGCAACCTGACGCTGAATGTATTACGTATGGCTCTGGCACTCGTCTTCTCGTTGGCGCTCTTCGGCATCACAACGGGAAGCGTGTTGCCGCCAGGGGCCTCAACAGAAGCCTGCGGATGGATGCTGCTATCGGGACTCGTGGGCTATGTCATAGGCGATTTCTGCCTGTTTCAATGCTACATTATCATCGGCTCGCGCTATGGCCAGCTCTTCATGACGCTGGCTCCTCTTGCTGCTGCCCTGATGGCATGGGCTTCCCTTGGTCAGCAGATGAGCCTGATGAGCGTTGTGGCCATGCTGGTGACGCTTGCTGGTATCGGCATCTCGGTTATCGGGCGCGGCGAGCACCATAAGGTGTCGCTGAAATTGCCCCTTAACGGCGTTCTCTTCGCCATTGGCGCAGCTGTCTGCCAGGGAGTGGGACTGGTGCTCAGCAAGATTGGTATGGACCACTATGAGGCCGTTGCTGGCATGCCAGAGTGGCTGGTGCCTTTCAGTGCCAACTTCTATCGCTGTATCGCAGGCATTATCGGCTTCTCGTTGTTGCTCTACTTCCGACAGGGCTTTGCCCCGCTGAGCGAAGCCTTGCACGACAGGAAAGGACTAGCTGTGGCTACAGCCACCACCATCTTTGGCCCCTTCGTGGGTGTGGGCTTCTCGCTGATGGCAGTACAATACACGGCAGCAGGCATTGCCTCCACGCTGATGGCGATGACGCCCATCATCATCCTACTGCCCTCCTACTGGCTGTTCCACGAGAAGATCACATGGCGTGCTGTCATAGGTGCTGTCATCTCTGTGGTGGGTGTCAGTCTGTTTTTCCTCACATAAATAGGAATTCCCCTACCGAAGAATAGGAAAAACACCTTGCGGCGTTGCCCCATAGTTTGTATCTTTGCAACATCAAACAGAAGTCAAACCCTTTAAAAAGATACGACTATGAAGAAGGTTTTTACTTACATCGCAATGATAACGCTGATGACAACATTGTTCACCAGCTGTGACAGAGAATTCTGGGAGGATATGGAAGACCGCAACGAAGCACGCACCCTCGACGGCACCTGGACGGGGTATATAGACACCTACTATTACGACCGCTGGGGACTGACGGGCGACAGCTATCGCACGACGATGTACTTCGAACGTGAGAGCGCTTATAGCGGATGGGGCTACGAGGTGGACTACGACCTGAACAGCCGCTATAACGACTATTACTACTGCGAGTTTGAATGGGACATCTACAAGGGAAGCATCCGCATTCGCTATGCAGACAGTTGGAACGACGTGTATATCAACGACTACCGCCTCAATAGCAATCGCTTCGAGGGTTATATGGACGATGGCACATCGAAGGATATCCTCTTCCGTCTGACCTACGACAACCGCTTTGACTGGGGCTACTGGAGCACACGTAACTACACACGTAGTGCCAACGACAGCATCAGCAACGACAGCACCACCAACGGGAGAGTCATAGCCAGCGGTAAGTTTGCCAAATAATCTTCAATAGGAATCCACATAATAGCACGGTCCTCTACGCCCATCGGGCATAGGGGACCGTTTTGTGTGTGTTTCACATGGTAAAGATACTCTAGGAAAAATTACGCTAATAAATCAATCTTTATCTATAATCACAGTCGGAGTGTCATGATAACAACCTACAACAAGGAAGGTCTTTTGGGTCTTATATCAATAGAGCCCTGAAAGGGTGGTAACCACGAGCTCATAGCTTCGTCCTATCTCTTGATTGCATTTTCACCCATAGTTATATAAAGTATGCCAATATGAGACTTGTGTTTTTCTCTTCATGGCGTTTTACATATCGCAAAGATACAAAATAAATTCGCAAAAATTGTTGATTTGAACGATGAAAGCGCAAAAATTGTAAATTCTGAAACGTTTTTGTAAATTCTGAAAGAAGCGTTTTATTATTTTGAGAAAATTGATTAACTTTGCACACAAATTAAGATCGTAACGATGTACGACCATCAAGGACTTCAAGACGTTTTTTTTATGATGCTCTACGGCGGAGCCGCCATGCTCGCCGTGGTGAGTTGTCTGTATCTCACGCTGACGCGAGGAAACATGTTCTTTGCCACCATCAATCCACCTAAGACCTTGCGTCGGTGGGCAGCAGCCTTTCTGGCAGCGGTGGCCGCGAGTCACGTGTGGTGGGGAGTGCTGGGCATCTGTTGCCTGAAGGACGACCGCCTGACGCGTAATATCATTGCCATCACGCTAGACCGCCTGACGTTAGTGCCACTGATGATGATTGTCCTGCTGCGCATGCTGCAAGACCGCCGTCGCCACCTGTGGCCCATCTTCGCCGTCATCCTGCCACTTGTGGTGATATCCGTCATCAGCATCGCTACCCACAATAATTCTTTTGAAAGGTACACAATGATTTACAGCATTGCCATTGGCATTATCTTCACCTTATATTATATACATGCGGTGAGGCACTACAGCCATTGGCTTCGCGACAACTTTGCCGACCTGCAGCACAAGGAAGTGTGGCAGAGTCTGCTATTGCTGGCCAGCATCCTGTTTGTCTATGCAGCCTATGCCTCGAACGAGGGCGACCTTGCCGCGGAATACCTGTCGCAAGTCAACACGCTGTTTATCATCGGCTTTGTGCTTTGGCGTGTGGAGACACTACAGCAGCTGGACATTACTGAGGAGGAAGAGGAAGAGAGTATCGCAGCCGAAACGCCGAAAGAGTCCCCCTCATCCGTCAACTTCAGCACGTTGCTCCAGCAAAAATGTGAGGCCACGCTACTCTATCTGCAGCATGACCTCACCTTACCTCAGTTGGCTACCGCTATCGGCACCAACCGCACTTATCTTAGTGCCTACTTTGCCCAGCAAGACATTACTTACAACGCCTATATCAACAACCTGCGCATCCATCACTTCATGCGACTTTATAGCGAGGCTGCCGATTCGGCACCCGCGGTGCCAGCCAAGATGCTTGCCCAACAAAGCGGCTTCCACAGCTATATCACCTTCAGTGCAGCTTTCAAGAAGTTTACCGGACAGACGGTGACAGAGTGGATGAAACAGCACGGGGAGGAGCAATAAAGCCCATCAACCTATGGGCTTATACGCCAATCCTCCCGACTTCTATTACTTTCCTGTTCCAATAATCTTCGAGACATCGAGCATCATGCCGTTGCCTCCCATGATCTGTGGCATCTTGCCGTCCCATTTCTCAATCATATCCTCCTGGACGATCATCGGCGAGAGTGAAGCAGCAATAGTGCGGTTATAGTAAGCCTCTGCGTCAGCCTTAATCTTCATGGCCTTAGCATTACCCTCAGCCTTGGCAACAGCAATCTTAGCATTAGCCTCAGCCTCCTTAACCTCATTCTCGGCCTTCAGGGCACTCTGAATAGCTGTATTCTTGGCATCAATCATCGAGAGCAACGATGAGGGAGGTGTAATCTTAGAAGTAAACTCCTCTACGAGGAAGCCCTCGCTCATCAACGACTTCTCCAAACGCTGGCGCACATCGCGCTCGAAGTTGGCGCGGTTTGACATCAGCGAATCCGAGGTATACTGGTTAGCACAGGTACGATAGGCCTCGTAGATACAGGTGCGGATATAGCCCTCTTCGAGTTCCTTCACACCAACACGATACTTTGTAAAGATGTCGCAGGCCTTGTCGGGATTGATGCGATAGGCAATCGTTGGGTCCATCTCGAAGAGCGAAGCGTCCTTGGCGTTCACCGAGAACGTCTCGTATTGCTTACGCTGAGTGAACGTAGGATAGGTAAACACGCTGGTGGTGATAGGGTTATAGAAGACCCAACCCTTACAGGTGCCTTCCACACCACCATAGTCCTGCTCGTTGATAGACCACTTGTGGAAGCGGATGCCCACCTCACCAGAGTCCACCACCGTACAACAGGTGGCAAAGAGGATGAAAATCAGAAGAACAGAGCCAGCGCCGATGGCCAGCGTGCGAAAGAACGGATTTTTCATGTCCAAGGAAATGTTTGAATTGTTTGAAGTCTTCATTGTTGATAATGTTAGAATGTCTTGGCAAAGATACAAATATATTTCGAATTTCTGCATAAAGACCTACAAAATACGCATTTTTCTCAGAAAATACGTACAATTTCGAATAAAAAACGTAACTTTGCAAACAAATTACGACCTAAAGAATAAAACAATGAAAAAACCGTACCATCTGATAGCACTCCTCATTCTGGCTCTTGCAGCAGGTTGCAACGAAAAAAGAGGCTATGCGCCGGAAAACACCAAGACCCAAGAATACAAGAACTGGAAAGACTCGGCACGCAAGCATTTTGCGGTGCTGGCCTACTATTATAACAACAACATCCATGACTCGCTGGTGGAGGCCATTCCCGCAGAACTGGAGTTCTGTGCGGAGCACGAGCTGTGGTACGACTATTATGACGCGTGGATGATGCTGGGCGAGGAGTATTCCTTCTACGGCGAACAGCGAAAGGCCATCGAAATTGCCCAGGAGATTCACGATGACGCCATCAAGCGCAACAACGGCTACGGACTGGCCGGAGCCGAGTTTATCAAGGCGTTGGTGTATGACAACCAGCTGAACCATGAAGAGGCGGCACGTAGCTTCGAGAAGGCCCTGGAGGTCTATCCTGACAGCGCAGAAGCCTTCCTGAAGAACACCATCTATGTGTATTACTCCAACGAGTTGAGAGACAAGAAGAACATCGAGAAGATGCGTCAGATGCTGGATGAATGGAAGGCCTATATCGATGTCTGTCTCAAGGACTCGACCATTCCGCGGCGACAGTTTGACAACTGGCTCTACTATTACCATCACTCCAGCTATTTCTACTACATGCAACTGAAGGACTTGGACAAGGCCCAGCAACATGTCGACTCGGTGGTGATGCACCTGGACAAGGTGGGTTGGTCGCAGATAACACGCAACGAAGTGACAGGCTATCAGGTGCAACTGGCCATCGAGCGCGGCAACTATAACGAGGCCCTGAAATTGAACGAGCAGCAGTTACCACATGCCGACGAACTGGATATCAACGCCTATTCCGAGATTCTGCACCAGCGTGCGCTTATCATGAAGGGGCTGGGACGCTGGCAGGAAGCCTATACTTATGCAGAGCAGTACTGCGATCTGGTGGACTCGATGACACAAGCCGACACCCGCCAGCAACTGAACGAACTGAACAAGCGCTTCGAAATTGACGAGCTGAAGATGCAGGCAGAGCGCGAGAAGATAGAGAGTGAGCGTCAGCGCATGCATCTGATAATCCTCATCGGCGCCATCGTGGCCTTGGGCGTCATCATCGTCTTCATCCTGCGCCAGCGAGCCACACGCCGACTGGCTGCAATGAAACTGGAACAGGAGCGCATAGAAAACGAGTTGCGCATTGCCCGCGACATCCAGATGTCGATGGTGCCCAACACCTTCCCCAACCGCGAAGGCCTGGACATGTATGCCGCCATGAAACCTGCCCGCGAGGTGGGCGGCGACCTCTACAGCTATGTGCTGAACGGCCATCAGCTGTACTTCTGCCTGGGCGACGTGAGCGGCAAGGGTGTGCCTGCCTCGCTGTTTATGTCTCAGGCCACCAAACTCTTCCAGATGCTGGCCAATCAAGGTATGCAGCCCTCGGAGATATGCACACAGATGAACGATGTGATGTCGGGCAAGGAAAACAAGAACGGCATGTTTGTCACCTTCTTTGTTGGCTTGATTGACCTGGAGAGCGGTCACCTGTCGTTCTGCAACGCAGGCCATAACCCGCCCGTCATTGGCGGAACACCCTCTAACGGCGACCTCCTGAAGATGGAGTCGAACGCACCTCTGGGTCTGTGGACGGACCTGAAGTATGTGGGTGAGGAGATTGAGAGCATCAAGGGGCGCACGCTGTTCTTCTATACCGACGGACTGACCGAGGCCGAGAACCACCGCCAGGAGCAGTTTGGCGAGGAGCGTTTGCTTCGCATCCTGCGCAATGAGCATTTTGATTCGTCAAGAGGGGTGATTGATACTCTGGCCGCAGAAGTGGAGAAACACCGCGACGGTGCCGAGCCCAACGACGACCTGACGATGCTGTGCATACGAGTGACGGCATAAAAATCACATCTTTTTAGATTTTTTTTCTAACCCGATGCAATGTTTCGGGTCTTTGCTGCGTATATATGAATAGAAGACTCGAAAAAAAATGATAACAGAATCAGACATAGACCTGATCGAGGGATTGCGGAAACGCCATCCCAAAGCCCAGCAGACGACACTCGACCGCTTCGGACACGATGTCTTCGCACAAGTGGTGCGACTCATCCCCGTCGTCGAGAACGCCGAGGAGGTCTATCAGGACGTCTTCATCAAGGTCTTCGACAACATCCAGCGGTACGACCCCAACAGGTCCTCGCTCAAGACGTGGATAACGCGCATCGCCTACAACGAGGCCATCAGCTTTCTGAGAAAGAAGAGCGCACCCATGATTTACTTCGAGGACTACGACGGCGAGGCCCTGTCGGACGAAGAGGTGGACGAGACCTTCGGACACGCCAACAAGGAGACCGTACAACTGATACGGGCGGCACTGAAACACCTGCCTCCCGAGGAGCGAGCCCTCATCACCATGTTCTATTATGAGGAAATGAGTTTGAAAGACATCGCCTTTGTCACAGAGTCGCTACCAACGACCATCGCCTCGAAGCTGAGTAGGACGAGAAAGAAACTTTGTAGAATCATCAAAATGTTACAGTCATGAAGGAGGATATACTTAATACTTTACGCCAGCAGGATACCAATCTGCGCGAAGCCATCCATGAGGAAGAGAAGGCGCTGCCCCATATGCCGGCAGACCTGAACGCCCGACTGATGCAGCGTGTGGAGAGTGGTAGGAGCGCACGGAAGCGTCGCATCATCTGGCCCTGGATAGCAGCCGCCTGCGTCACGGCCCTCATCGCCGTCTATCTGACGCCGCCCAAAGCCGTTGCACCCCAGCAAGATGTCGTAGCTAAGGTGGAGCTGAAAGCGGAAGAGCACGTGGCGAATAGTCAAGAGAGCAGACTCTCTGATATCAGCTCAGTAACAACAATTGAAGACGCTCCGCAGGCCACAGCCGCTCCCGTCAAGCACAAGCACGTGGCGTCAAAACAGTCCGATGTCATCGATAAAGAGCCTTTGCTGGCCCAAGAGACGACGGAAACAGCTCATGCCGAGGAAATGCCCATTCACAAGGAAGAAACAGCCTCAACGACGCTGACAGAACGCGACATCCCCATCACGCGACCAGAGAACCTGAAGTACACCCCTGAAGAGATTGCCCTGATGAAGCAGCAAGCCACCGAGGCTTATCTGAAGTGGGTACAGTTGGAACTCGAAATTTCAAAATATAACTTAGAACAAACAGCTCAACAATAAAACCATTGATTATGAAACGATTTTTCATCATGCTGCTCATTGCCTGCAGCGCCATTGCCACAACCAACGCCCAATCCAAGAACAGCAATCAGAAGGGCAAGCCAACACATGTCATTGCCGTCCTGAACGAACTGATTGACGATCGCGGACTGAAGCAGGGCAACTCTTATTCCGTGAAACGAGACCCCAACACCAATATCATCGAGTCGAGCGAGCGGATTGTCAGCTTTAACATTGATTCATATCTGACCTATTTCATGGAGGAGGTTGAAGAAGCCTTCACAGCAGACGAGCCACTGAGCTATTCTTTCGTTCATGTGACGCCACCCAGTTCTCGATACTATTACATCGAAACAGCAAACCGCAACGGCGAGGGAATGCCTGGCATCTCCGTTCGCAACAACAATAGCCAGGAGATGTGGCTGATGTGCATAAAGAACACCGAGAACCCCTCGCTGCGCGACGTCTATGCCATCGTGTGGGAAAAGTCTGCCAACGGAAAGCTCTATACTGGCCGCATCTTTATGATTACCTCGAAGCGTCCCGACCTTTATAAGCCTGCAAACGAGGTAGAGAGGATAGGTAATTTCGACCTGGGCATAATTGATGTCGACTCTGTGGAAATAGCAAGGAAGGCAGAACAGGCAAGAAAAGTTTTCAAAGTGCGTCCTGATACAGTTGTTATCGACGATCTTGTGCCTGATACGATTCCCTATGAAACCATCGATGAGGTTCACATCATAACACCTCCTGAAGACAACAGCAACAGGTGGAACGTCACTCCCCTGCCCTACACCCCCAACGACCGTCAGCGCATCAACGTAAAGACCACCCCACAATGGAAACAGGAGATAGAATGGCGTTTGCAGGCAAAAGTCTTCTTTATTAAAAATGATATAGACTTCATCAAAGCCACCTACGAGTCCATCAGAGCGAACTATCGGTCACGACTCAACATCTCATCGGGCTACAAGAGACTTCTCAAGCAAAACAAGGAGCTAGACAAGAAATACCAAGACTTCATCAAGTCGCTCAATAAGATCCAAAACATCCCTGAAAACGAAAGGAATAATCTTCAGGCCGACCTCTACAAGGAAATCCTGAAATTCTATACCGAGCAGAACCAGGCTTTCACAGACATGAATAGGGAGTTGGGCACGCTACCCAAATTGGGACAGAAGACTCAGAAATACCTTATCGAGCTCACCGAGAAATACATGAACGAAATAAGAAAGCTGACGTCGAAATACAAATAAACCTACTTTTTCAGCACCCTATCCACGCTGCCTGCCTCCAGCAGGCGGCGTTTTGCTTCTTCATAGTCCAGGCCGAGGGACTCCTGAATCATGCGTGTGCCGCGATCTATGAGTTTGGCGTTGGTGAGCTGCATCTTCACCATGCGATTGCCACTGACGCGCCCCAGGCGAATCATCAGCGAGGTGGAAATCATGTTCAGAACCATCTTCTGGGCTGTGCCGCTCTTCATACGACTGCTGCCCGTCACGAACTCTGGTCCCACGATGGTCTCGATGGGATATTCAGAGGCTTCAGCCAAAGGGGTGTGGGGATTACTGGTGATGCAGCCCGTCAGCAAACCGCGACGCCTGGCCTCACTGACGGCTCCAAGGACGTAGGGCGTAGTGCCCGAGGCTGCAATGCCTATCACGGTGTCGTCGGCAGTGGGCTGATAGGCTTCTATATCCTGCCACCCCTGCTCAGCAATATCCTCAGCACGCTCTACAGCCCGTCTGAGGGCCTCATCGCCCCCTGCAATGATACCCACCACCCAGTCGGGCGAAACGCCAAACGTAGGCGGCAGTTCGCTGGCATCGAGCACCCCCAGTCGTCCGCTGGTGCCGGCACCCACATAAAAGAGGCGTCCACCACGCTTCATTCGCGGTTCTATGGCCTCCACCAGCGCCTCTATCTGCGGCAGGACCCTACCCACGGCCTCAGCCACCAGCGCATCCTCCTCGTTGATATGCGCCAGCAACTCGCCTACCGACATCTTTTCCAGATGATCATAGCGTGAAGGCTGTTCTGTTATCTTTTAGCTTTCTGATACACACGGACATAATCTATCTCGTAGCGCATGGGAAAGGCGGCATCGTCGATGGTACCACCATTATCACCACCAAGGGCCAGGTTCAGCAGGAGATACTGCGGACGGTTGAAGGGATTCTGATGACGGCCGATGGAACCGTTGACAGTAGAGGCAAGAGGCACCTCGTTGAGCAACTCATCATCCAGATAGAGACGGATGGCGGTCTCGTCCCAGTCCATACGCCACGTATGAAAATGCTGAGCCCAGTTGGGGTCTTTCTCGATGAAATGGTCAAAAATCGTCTTTTTACTGTTCCACACAGCCTGATAATGCTGGTCGTTGCCCCACGCCACATTAGCCAGGATATGAGGGACGCCGTTGATGCGATAGAACTCCATGATGTCTATCTCGCCACACGAAGGCCACTCCATACCGCTGCCCAACGTCCAGATGGCTGGCCACGAACCACCAGCCACGGGAATACGGGCACGCACCTCCAGACGTCCGTAGAGGAAGGAATACTTGCCCTGCGTGGTGATGCAGGCCGAGGTGTAGTCGATGGTCTTGCGCTGCTGTCCCCAGTATCGGGCATGCTCACGATAGGTGGGGTTGGGACGTTGCTCGCGCCGACCCTCGATAATCAGCAGACCGTTCTGCTGATAGGCGTTCTGGGGCTGATACCACTGGTCCTCGTGGTTGCGCACGAAACCCTGTTCATAGTTCCACACGGTGCTGTCGGGGCGTCCGTCCTTGTTGAACTCATCGCTCCACACCAACTTCCAATCCTGTGCCATGAGTGGCATCGCAACCCACAGCAGCATTCCCAATATCGTGACGTTCTTCTTCATACGCTGCAAAAATACGGAAAAAACGTGAGAATACCAAAGAAAACTCGTAACTTTGCACCATGAAGACAAAGAAACCAGTGTTGCAATACTATCCCTTGGGCGAGGGCGTGACAGCTTTCAGCAGTACACGACAGGGTGGCTATAGCGAAGGACGCTATGGCGAGTTTAACATCAACCGCTATTGCGGCGACAGTGAAGAAGCTATCGAGAGAAATCGTGAGGCGCTGTGCCAGCTGTTGGACATTGAGGACTGCCGCCTGCTGATGCCGCACCAGGTACACCTGGCGGAGATTGCCGTGGTGGACCGCGAGATGATGAGTCTTTCAGCTGAAGAACGTCAGCAGAGGCTCGATGGAATCGATGCTTTGATGACAAACGAGGCTGGTGTGTGTATCGGAGTCTCGACTGCCGACTGCATCCCTGTGTTACTCTACGACCCCATACGGCGTGCCTCCTGCGCCATTCATGCCGGTTGGCGAGGAACAGTCCAGCGCATTGCAGAAAAGGCTGTAGGGCGGATGACTGAGACTTATGGCACAAATCCAAAAGACATCATTGCCCAGATAGGCCCTGGTATCCATCTGGAAAGCTTCGAGGTGGGCGAAGAGGTCTATGAGGCTTTTGAGAAAGCGAGATTCCCCATGGAACAAATAAGTAAAAGGTACGAGAAGTGGCACATTGACCTGCCAGAATGCAACCGCCTGCAACTGGTGGCTGCTGGCATACCGGAGGCTCAGATTGCCGTCTCGCCCGTATGCACCTTCCAGCAGTCAGACACATTCTTCTCTGCCCGCCGGCTGAGCATCCACTCAGGCCGCATCTTCACGGGCATCCTGTTGCAGGAATCAGAATCAGATACCTGAAACAACGAAGCGGGCACCTGTGGTATATTCCAAGTCGAGGGTAAGACTATAGCCCATCGAGATGGCAAGGCGACGAGCCAAGGGCAGACCGATACCCAGTGTGTGCTCGGTGGGTGAGAGGCGCACGAACGGTTCGAAGATGCGCTCTGCATCGGCAGCAGGAATCACAGGACCCGTGTTGCTGACAGAGATAGAGTAAGTGCCATTGGGCTCTGCATGACAGGCCATCAGCACCGTGCCGCTGGTGGCATACTTGTCGACATTGTCAAGCAAGCAATTCATCAGCTCTTGCAACAGCGGACTAACAGTAACCTTCACATCGTCGGCCACATCAGACTTGAACTCCAGTTCCAGCGTGCGCTTTCTATCGGCAGAAAGCGGCGAGGCCTCTTGGTGCAGGTCATAGCTGATCAGGATAGAATGTGCTATCTCGTTCAGCCCCACAACGTCTTGCTTGGGCGTTGGAATATCATCACCATAGAGACTATACAATACGAGTTTGTGGGTAGAGGTGGCCACATGATAGGCATCGCGGCATACCTCGTGGCGCATCTTCAGATATTCCTCCTGGGATATTTGTCCGTTGGCCTCAATAATAAACTCAGCAGTGCCTATCAGCGTTTGGATGGGCGAGCGCAGGGCATCCAGACAGATACGCTTCTCTTCCTCGGTAATACTCGATGTTCCACGTGCATAGGAATCGAGCACAGAGTCCATCAGCGATTCAATTTGGTGGGCCGCGTTGATGATATCACGGTAGCGCTTGGCTTGCCCCTCAGGATTCAAATTGAAGTCAGGCGTATTGATAATGCGTGCATAGTTGCGCAGCATATTAATGGGCGAATTGAGCTTATCCTTGATGGTGCTCACGAAAGCACGGCGGATGGCCTGAGCAGCCTCTGTGCTGCGATGAGCCTCCTGCAACTGCTGGAACTGCTCCTTGAGTCGGCGATTCTTTCTGTGGCGATAGATCAGCATGCACACCAGGAGGACGATGATGAAGAGCGCCATCAAGCCTACAATCACCAGCTGCATGCGGCGTATCTCTGCTTTCTCGCGCTCTGCTTGCAGCAAGTCGATGTCGTGGGTCAGGTCAACGAGCTCTTCGCTCAGCACTTCGCTGTCGGCAGCATGCGATAGACTGTCTTTCAGTTCTGCACAACGGAAGGCACGCTCCCAGTCGCCCATGTGCTCATAGACATTCATGCGCAGCTCGTTGGCAATCTCCAGCACTTTGACGGAGTCGCACCAGGCGAGCGCACACTGATAATCATTATGCATGAGGCAGCGGCAGACCATCACCTGCTCGAGGTTGGCGGCATTAAACTGCGAGGGATTATTCTGGCGGATGCTGTCGTACTTCTCAAAATAGGTATTAAAGGCCGCTTCATCGCCCATCATATTGGCTATGATACAGCGATAGCCCAGCACGCCGCTCTCGTACATCGGGTTCTGGAGCAACTGCTGGGGCAGACTGTCAAGACAAGCCATCGCCTCGGAAGGATGCTTGAAACTGAGCGACTGGGCCAGCGAGAGATAGCAGTTGAAAACGGCTACTGTCTCGTGCTCTGTGTCGATGACACGAAGCGCGCGACGGAAATACTCTTCGCCCATCTCAGGCAGGTTACGGCTGTTATAATAGAGCCCCAGCGCCATATTGGGGATATAGAGATATTGCTCCTGATGACGGTCGCGGATATCATCCATGATATGGTATATCTGGGTGAAGGCACGATGGAAGTGCTTCTGGTTGACGTCATAGATAGCACGGTTCAACCACGAACGGTAGTACTTTTCCCATTCCCCCTGCTGCTCCAGATAGTTCAGGAATTCCTGGTGAGCGTCATAGAAAGCCGTATCGCTGCCGCTTATCTGTGCTTCGTATATACGCTGTGCAAAAGCCTGCTCCTTCTGCTCCTCGGCCGATGGTTGCTGCTGTGCATAAAGGGAACATTACAATCTTTTTGAAACTTGATACCATAGTTGCTTTATAGTTAATGATGAAACATGGTTAGGGAACAAGTTCTAGTTTGTCCGTCCGACTGCAAAGATAATAATAATCCGTCAATTTAGCAACACTGAAGCCGTTTTTTACCACCGTCACCCAGTAATTTGTAAATTCTAAAAGTCAATTGTATATTATGAAACCGCAAAGACAAATTATCCGTCCCGTGAGATTATAATATCTGCTATTTGCTGAGGGCTTTTTGTACCGTTTTTCGTAACTTTGTGGCCAATTTACGATGGCACAAGCCAATAAAGACAGCAACAATGGCCGAGGCGGAATAAATGCACCCACGAGAACCCGCCAAGCCTCTTCACTATGCTTAAATCGGCGGGTCATTTTATTTCAAAAGCAACAAAATCGACGTCAAAAAACAATTTCCCATCAAAAAGTTTGGTCGATACAATAAATAGCACTACCTTTGCACCCACGAGAACCCGCCAAGCCTCTTCACAATGCTTAAATCGGCGGGTCGTTTTATTTTCTTATGGTACATTATTCAAAGACCTACACATCGCCCGCCCAGTTGACAGCATTGCTACAGTCGCGCGGTCTCCACGTCGAGAACGTCACACGGACGGAGAACTACCTCCGCCACATCGGCTACTACAGATTCAGTGCATACCTTTATCCCCTCCTGACCACACCAAAGGAGAATCATATGTTCAAGCCCGGAGCCGCGTTCAATCAGGCTCTGGACATGTATCGTTTCGACAGGCATCTGCGATTGCTGATGTTCAACGAGATAGAAAAGATAGAGGTTGCCGTGCGCAGTGCCATTGTCAACATCACGAGCCGCGAGACAGGCAATCCTTTCTGGATGACCGACCCGACTTGTTTCTATGATGCCAATACCTTTGTCAAGACAGAACAACTTATTGACGCCGAACTCGCCAAGTCGCGCGAGGACTTCATTGAACATTTCCGCAACACCTATTCCGACCCATATCCTCCAGCATGGATGTTGGCAGAGATTCTGCCTTTGGGCGTACTGACCAGGATATACAACAATATCAAGAGCAACCAGATACGCAAGAAGATAGCCCAGGAGTTTTCGCTGGGCGTCCCTGTGTTCAACTCATGGATGACCATCATCACTGTTGCCCGCAACAATTGCGGCCATCATGCTCGCGTATGGAACCGCACATTTGCATTGCAAGTGCTGACCCAGCGACGCATGACCCGCCCTTGGATTACCATTCCTGTCAACCAGCGGAAAGTCTATTTCAGCCTTTGCATCATCAAGTATTTCCTCAACATCATTTCGCCCAACAACGACATGAAGGCGAAGGTCGATGCCCTGCTCTCCGCTTACCCGTCCATTGACGTCACCGCCATGGGCTTCCCTCACGGATGGGAGAGCGAGCCTTTGTGGCAATAACCGCCGTTTCATAACCCTTCTCTTCCAAATATTCACAAAACCACTGAATATTTGTTCAGACTTTCACCCCCGACAGCATTTTTTCGGTCATGTCGGGAGCTTTTTCGTACGTTTTTCCTAATTTTGCACAAAAAAATGTCATCAGGGGTTTAGTAAATCGGGGTTCGTGTGTATTAAGAGTGTATGACAGATCAAAGTAAACTCGAAAAGCTGTTCCGACAGCATTACCGTCAGATGTATCGGCTGGCCACCATGCTTCTGCACGACGATGCTGAGAGCAAGGATGTGGTGCACGAC
>CADAKX010000033.1:0-49596 GCA_902788605.1 uncultured Prevotellaceae bacterium
GGGTACCTATCAGTGTACATGGGATGGCGACTGGCATCCGGAGGCTTACGACGACTATGCTCTGCTGGCTAAGAAACTGGCTTCTACAGCTACTGTTCTTGACGTCTCAGAAGCTGGCCGTTGGGACGAGGACTGGACAGCCATTCAGGCTAAGTGTCCTGGCATTGTAATCCGTACTGATGCTGCTGGTATTGCCAATGTAGCAAAGAGTCAAGAGCTGACTGCCAACAGCCAATACTTCAACCTCGCTGGTCAGCGTGTTGCTAACGGCCAAAAGCCAACTGCTAAAGGCCTGTATATCGTCAATGGAAAGAAAGTTATTGTTAAATAGTTAGGAGTGGTTAGACGTTTTTCTTGATGAAAGGATTGTTAGTTAGTTAGTGTGTCGCCCGCAGTCTGTGTAGACTGCGGGCGATTTTTTTATTGTCGCTGAAATACCTTCCCTTCACTGGCGCCAGCGCTCTTGACAGACAGGTAGAAGGTGCGAGCATATAAGATTAATAGTTTGTTTACGCATTGTTTACGCAGACATGAAAAAAGCACTTGCGAGAGACTCGTAAGTGCTTGATTTTCAGTGTGGACCAGCCTGGGCTTGAACCAGGGACCTCCAGATTATGAGTCTGTTGCTCTAACCAACTGAGCTACAAGTCCGAGCAAAATATTTTTTGCGGCTGCAAAGGTACGAGTAAAATGTGAATTATCCAAATAAATTATGTAAAAAGACGTAAAACGGCATCTTTTCTTTGGTTTTTCGCTCGGTTTGCACTACCTTTGCACCCATATGAAGACGATTTTCTTTCCAGACCAGACGCTCAATGATGGCACATATGCTGCCACCATCGGCTTCTTTGATGGCGTCCACCAAGGCCACCAGTTCCTCATGGAACGCCTGAAAAGAGAAGCCGCCGAACGCGGTCTGCTGTCAATGGCCATCACCTTCGAACGCCATCCACGCCAGGTGGTGCAGGGAGAATGGAAGCTAGAACTGCTGACAGATCTTCACGAGAAACTGAGGCTGCTGAAGTCTACAGGCATCGACGTGGTGGTGGTATTGCGCTTCAATCGCCAGATGGCAGGTCTCTCGGCCCGCGAGTTTATGCAACTGATGCACGACCGCCTGGGCGTCAGGATGCTGTTAACAGGCTATGACAACCGCTTTGGCCACGACAGGACAGAGGGTTTTGAGGACTATCAGCGCTACGGACGTGACCTCGGCATCGAGGTGATGTGTGGCGATGCACTCTCACTTGGTGAGCAGAACGTGAGTTCATCATGGGTGCGCCATCTGCTGAAAGAAGGTAATGTGGAAGAGGCCACCCGCTGTCTGGGACGCCCCTATAATATCAGTGGTCAGGTGGTTCACGGTGAACAGATAGGCCGCACCATCGGTTTTCCAACAGCCAACCTGCAGCCCGACGAAGACTGTCTGCTGATTCCCCAGGACGGTGTCTATGCCGTGATGGTGGACTTGGATAACGGTCAGCAAAAGCCCGGCATCATGAACATCGGCACCCGCCCCACGTTCAATGGCACCAATCGCACGCTGGAGACCAATCTGCTGGAACCTGTTGGCAACCTCTACGGACAGACACTTATCATCCATTTCATCGCTCGTCTGCGCAACGAACAGCAATTCCCTTCTGCCGAAGCGCTGGCCGAACAAATCAAGAAGGATAAAGAACTGGCGGAAGAGATTTTGGGAAAGATAGAAGGATAAGAACAAAAAGGTAGAAAGAATTAAACGATATGAACAAGAAAACATTCCCCTACATAGCCATCGCTTACGTCCTGGTGTTTCTCTTCATCCAGGTGGTAAGCGATTATCTGGTACTCGCGGTTAATAAACTGATCAGCGATGAGCCAACGGAAGGCCTGACACCCTTGGCCACCATCATCGCCCTGGCCATCTTTACGCTGGTCTCTGTGGCCCTGTTCCTCAAGATGAAATGGGCCGAAGTATCCAGAAACTACATCATGACACGCCCTTGGTTCACCCTGTTCTGGAGTGTCATCGCAGCCCTGGGTGCCATCATCCCCTCAGCCTATATGCAGGAGTTGATGCCCGAATGGCCCGACGCCATCCAACGTATGATAGAGCAGAGCGCCCAACAGATGATGGGCATCATGAACACCCCAGGCGGTTATGCCGTGATCTGTCTGCTGGCACCTATTGGCGAGGAACTCGTCTTCCGTGGAGCCGTGCTGCACAAACTGCTGGAGTGGAAGCCTGAGCGCCGCTGGCTGATGATTACATTCTCGGCTGTGCTCTTTGCCGTGGCCCACATGAATCCCGCACAAATCATCCATCCGCTGCTTATCGGTCTGCTGTTGGGATGGATGTACGAGCGTACTGGCAGCATCATCCCCGGCGTTGCCTACCACTGGGCCAACAACACCGCAGCCTTTCTGCTCGCCCGCCTTTATCAGGACCCCGACATCACCGTAACCCAGATTATGGGATCACAGAGTCGCGCCTTGATGGCAGTAGGCTTTTCGCTGCTCATCTTCATCCCCGCCATCTATCAGTTGAACGTTTGGATGAAGAAGCCCGAAAAACCCTATTTCAAAAGATGATAACTACCTCCGGCCATCGCACGCACCACGCCCTTCATCTCCATCTGGAAGAGCAGAGCCGTGAGCTGGCCAATGGGAATATCTGACTTCACCGACAACTGGTTGAGTTGAAAATCGCCGAATTCATCGAGGATTTTGGCGATTTTTTGTTCGTCATCACTCAGGTCGGGGAACATTGATCGCTCAATACCTGCGGCCTGCGCCTCACGCAACTTCGCATCAGACTGCCACCCCATCGCCTTGACAAAATCCTCGGCACTGGTGATCAGCGACGCCCCATTATCGCGAATCAAGTTATTACAGCCCTCACTATAGGGAGCACCCACTGGACCAGGGAAGGCAAAGACCGACCGGTCATAATCCATCGCGATACTCGTGGTGATGAGTCCGCCACCATGGGCCGCACTCTCCACCAGGATAGTGGCATCACACATACCCGCCACAATCCTGTTGCGCTTCACGAAGTTCAACTTATCTGAGCGGGTCTCCGACATATATTCCGTCAGCAACCCACCCTTCTTCAGCATCTGCTTGGCAGCCTCACGATGACTGGTGGGATAGATTTCATCCAGACCATGCGCCAACACACCCACCGTCTCATAGCCATTGTTCATCGCCTCCTGATGGGCACAGATATCCACGCCGTAGGCCAGTCCGCTGACGATGAGCACCTCCGGGCACATCTGCCTTAGGTCTCTGACAAAATGGCGAATCAGGTCCATGCCGTAGGTGGTGCAATGACGAGTACCCACGATATTGATGACACGGCGCTGGTTCAGGTCAGCCGTTCCCATGTAATACATCAGGATGGGCGCATCGGGACACTCAGCCAAGCGCTGCGGATAACCCTCATCACCCAGCAGCAACGGCTGGACATGGTGCTTCGTAATAAAGTCCATCTCCTGAGCAGCGCGTGCCAACGGCAGCGACCAGTCTTTCAGGCTCTCTGCCAAGCGATTGGTACACTCCGGCAGCACATCCTTGATATCCAGGCGATGCTCATAGACGGCCTGTCCACTACCTAACTCACGATAGAGCCTCAACGCCGTTTGGAAGTTGAAGCCCGTCATGCGGGTCAGGGCAATGGTATAATTGACTTCCTGTTCGTTCATGCGATAAACTTTTCAAACGCCGCATCATAGTCGGCGCTATTTGACAGTCGGCCATTGACCAGGCACACCAGTTCAATCTTCCCTCGGAAGCAGAGCTGTTCATCGCTGGCGCGATAGATATCCTGATGGAACACGTATTTGATACCTTCCTTGGTCAGGTTCAGACGCGAGATAAACTCATCGTCAGGGCGCAGGGGCACCTTATACTGCAGTTGCATGCGAGCCACCACGGCATCAACGCCCTTTGCATGCATCTCGGCAAACGAGAGGCCGCACTCTTTCAGAAAGAGGTGGCGGGTGTGCTCACAATAATGTACGTACTGCGCATTGTTCACAATGCCTTCGATGTCGCACTCATAGTCGCGCACTTCCATGCGCGTTTCAAAAATGTATTTCATATGCGGTAATTATTTTATTTCTTCCATCTTCCTTCATCCATCTTCCCTCTTCCATCTTCCTTCTACGCTCTAAGCTTTTTCAGATATTCATAACCAATGCGACAGCGCAGGCAGTCCCGCTTGTCGCAGTATTGCTTTTTGAGTTGTATCAGAGCCTGGGAGTCACCAGCAGTCTTCACTTCGAGGCCGCAGGCCTTCCACATGCGGATGATATGATTATCCTCCGCCTTCAACTGCTCCAGAAAGTCAAAAGCCCTATCGCAGAGATCCTCGCGCTGACGGTGACGGCCTACGGCAAAGAGCATAGGGATGGCGGTGTTGATAATGAGCAAATTGGCCGATGAAATCGATGTTTTTTTGCTGCTCCGCGGACTCTCGGCACCAAAGAGGAAATGGGTCTCCCAATAGGGGGTGACATGCGTTTGAAGCAACTGGCGCAACTGGTCCAGCGTCTCACACTCCAGCAGCATACTCAGTCCCGCCTTGCGCTCATAATAGAGGTTGGCCAGTTGAGCAATACGAATATGGGGGAAGTTCTGCGGGCGCAGTCTCAGGAACTGCCACGGCTCATAACTCATCGGTTTCAACGAGAACTTATGGGCCAGATAGAGGTACTCATTGCGCAACTTGGCAAAGTAGCCCTCGTTGAGAGCGGCCGCCTGATAGCGCTCTGGGATGCTCTCCAACTGCAGCAGTCCCGCCTGTCCCATAAAGATGGCCTCTATCTGAAACAGGTCATCGCGGTGTTTACCTACGGCATGCAGCGGCACGTTGAGTGCCCACTGCTCGAAGGCCTCACCATTGATTCCAAAGCCATAGTTGCGGGCCAGAGTCACGAAGTAGGCATCCTCCCACGAGCCGTCACACTGGTCCACCCTTTTCTGGATAGCCTCCGTCTTCTGCTCCAGACGTTCTGTCTGCAGGGCCGCCATCCAAGAGTGGACGGTAAGTCGCGTGAGGTCTGGGATGATGCGATAACAAGGGGGATACTGATCATTGTGCAGCAGTTCTTCGTAGTTCTCCTTCAAGACCTGCGGAATCTGAAGCACCAGCTGCGGCAGATAGTCACCATTCAAGGTCTTCACATCCATATCGGCCAGCGCCACCACATGCAGCACCACATTATTATAACGCGGATCGCGGTCATGCCCGTGGCGATACCAGTCACTGGCCTTGAGGTGAATCTCCACGTTGCCCGCCCAGGGGGTACCGCCAATCTTCACCTTGGCATTAAAAAAGTCTGGACCAGCATTGCGGTTGTGCAATCCGGGGTCCAGAATCTCTATGATGCGTCCGTCTGTCGTCTCCAGTTCCGAGAGCGGCAGCAACTTGTGTTTCCAGACGTAGTGAAGCAGTTCTTCCATTGTTTACGGTTTTGTGCATGCAAAGGTAACAAAAAGAATTTTATTCACAAAAAAACCGAATCGAAAATTCGATTCGGCTTTACTTTAATGATTTTTTTCCTTATTTCTTTTCTACTGGTTTATTCAGCTTAAAGGTGACAGGCAGTGTGAACTTCACACGGACGTCCTTGCCATTCTGCTTGCCGGGAGTCCACTTTGGCATGGCGTTAATCACACGGAGGGCCTCAGCATCGAGTTCCTCAGAAACCGATCTGACAACCTTGGCGTCGCTGATGCTGCCGTCGGTGTTGACAACGAATGTGGCGACAACACGGCCCTGTTTTCCTGCCTTCTCGGCTTCTGCGGGATATTTAATAGTATTCTTCAGGAATGTCATTAAACCAGTATCGCCATCAGGGAATTTGGGCATCTGTTCCACAACATCAAAAACCATTTGTTCTTCATTCTGTGGCTGAGCATCTGTCTTAACTACCTTAACATCCTTCACTACTGGCTTCGGTTCGGCCTTCTTGGCGGGAGCCTTAGTCTGAGCAGGCTTGGCAGCCTTCACCTCAACGGTCTTAGCACCAACCTTGACAGTCTTGTTCTGGTTGCCCTTCTTCACAACAGTTTGCTTCTGCGGGGCCTGTGGCTCGTCATACACGTAATCATTAACGGTTTCTGCGTTCAGGGCTAAAGTCATGCCCACGATGGGTGCCAGTGCGAACAGCTTCAGCAAGTTAGCACGACTTGAATTCTTATGTAGCATCATATTTATGCGGTTTTTAAGGGTACTATGACTAATACCGTTGGCCACCGAGTACCCACACTGGCTGACGGCTTTTTGGATTAACAGATACTGATACTGGCGCATATTGATGCCTTGAGAGAGTACCGCTGCATCGGCCTCGTACTCATGGATGGCGCGCAAGTCCTGGCGCAGCATCCACATGGCGGGGTTGAACCACTGCAGAGCGGTAAGCGAATCAACGAGGAGCAGGTCGAGCGAATGGTGCCGACGGATATGTCCCCGTTCATGAGCGAGGATAGAGGCATCGTTAGCCTCATAATCGCTACGAGAGAGTACGATATACTTCATCCAACTGAATGGCGACACGTCACCAGGAGCCACGCAGACCACGGTACCATCAGCCTGCTGATGTTGCTCGCTACGCTGGATAAGCAGCCACACCCGCACTACGCTCATGATCGTATAGCCCAGTGTGACTATCATTCCGATGAAGAAGGCAGCAATGGCGGCCATCTGCCAGAACGGCATCGCAGCGTCATCCACGACCTCTGCGCTCAGATAACCGATGGCCACATCAGCCTCGGCGTGGTTGATCACCACCGTCTTGTGAATGGTGATGACGCACAGCGGTAGCACAAACGAGGCCACTGCCGTCAGGAGCAACACCATGCGGTTGACGCCATGGAACGTCTCGCGACTCAGCAACAGGCGGTAGAACATATAGAATACTGCCACCAACACAGCCACCTTCAGGTCGTATGCCAAAAACTCCATCATACTCTTTTCCTTTTTAACGGTTAAACACTTTATTTCTTCTAAAGCGCTTCTTGACTTTCAATCTTGTCTATCAGTTCTCTCAACTCTTCCACGGAGATTTTCTCTTCTTTCACGAAGGCCGAGACGGCACTCATATAGGAATCATTAAAGTAATCCTTGATGATGCCCGTCAGACTGCTGCGTCCATATTCTTTCTCCGTGATGAGCGGGAAGTACTGGTAGGAGGTGCCATACTGCTTATGATCCAGGAATCCTTTCTTCTCGAGAATGCGGACCGTGGTAGAAAGCGTATTGAAGTGGGGCCGTGGCTCATCGTAGTACTCCAGGAGTTCCTTGACGAACATCGGGCCGTGCTCCCAGTACAGCTCCATGATTTCCCGTTCTTTCGTGGTTAGTCTTTTCATTGTTTCAACGTTTTAAGTTCGTTTCAGCTCTTTTCCTTCCTACTTATTTTTTCAAAAGGAAGCGCCGGTATCTGTATCCGTTGGCAAAGTAACTAAAAATTTTAGTTCGGTACAACTAAATGCTTTAGTTTTTAAAAAATTTTAAGTACTTTCTGCCCTATTTTTTAGTTGTTCACACAAGTTTTCGGAAATTTTCCTCGTTTTTATTTGTTTTCTTGAGGAAAATAACTACTTTTGCATCATTACTAATCTAAAGACAACCGCTCATGCTGATAATGATTTTGCAACTGCTCATTGTATTAGGAGCATTATGGCTAGGATCGCGATACGGATCACTTGCCCTTGGAGCCATCTCAGGCATCGGACTGGCCCTGCTTGTATTGGGGTTTGGATTGAAACCAGGCAACCCGCCTACGGATGTCATCTATATCATCATCGCCGCCGTGACCTGCGCAGGCATCATGCAGGCTTCAGGAGGTATGGACTGGCTCATCCAGATTGCCGAGAGACTGCTGCGCAAGCATCCCGATCGCATCACCTTCCTAGCCCCTCTGTGCACGTTCTTCCTTACCGTATTGGTAGGCACAGGCCATGTGGTTTACACCCTGATGCCTATTATCTGTGATATTGCCCTAAAGAAAGGCATCCGCCCCGAGCGGCCGTGTGGCGTGGCGAGCATCGCCTCGCAGGTAGGCATCACCTGTTCACCGATAGCCGCCGCCGTAGTGGCATTCGTAAGTATTTCCAATGCCAACGGCTTCGACATCACCATCCCACAGGTGCTGATGGTCAGCATCCCCGCCTGTCTGTGCGGACTAATGGCAGCAGCAACCGCTTCCTATAAGCGCGGACTGGACCTCGATAAAGACCCCGTTTTCCAGGCTCGTCTGCAGATTCCCGAGCAGCGCGAGTTTATCTATGGCAGCGGTGCCACCACCCTTGACAAGGTGATTCCCGTCGAGGCCAAGCGTGCCGTCTATATTTTCTTGGCAGCCCTCGGCGTCATCGTATTGTTTGCCGCTGTTCCCTCCCTACTCCCTTCGTGGGATGGCAAGGCGTTGAAGATGAACATCGTCATCCAGATTGTGATGATCACGGCCGCAGCCCTGATGATTATCTTCTGTAAGGCATCGCCCAAGAAAGCCGTAGCTGGTCCCGTCTGGCAGTCGGGCATGGTGGCAGTGGTAGCCATCTATGGCATTGCATGGCTGGCCGACACCTATTTCTCTAACTATCTGGGCGAGATGCAGTCAATGCTGACGGAGATCGTCAAGGAATACCCGTGGAGCATCGCGTTTGTCTTCTTTCTGGTCTCTGTGCTCATCAACTCACAGGGAGCCGTCGTCGTTGCCATGTTGCCCCTGGCCTATTCCCTCGGTATCGAAGGAGCGGTACTCCTGGGTGTACTGCCATCGGTCTATGGCTACTTCTTCATCCCCAACTATCCATCAGATATTGCCACGGTGAACTTTGACCGTTCCGGCACCACCGTCATCGGCAAATATCTGCTGAACCACTCGTTTATGATGCCCGGACTGGTATGTGTCACCACATCTACTATCGTGGCATATCTTCTTTCCATGCTTTTCTATTAATAACACATACATCATAAAGATATGAATAAGAACGAAAAATTTGTTATCACCATCAACCGCGAGGCGGGGTCAGGAGGACGTACCGTAGGCGCAAAACTTGCAGAGAAACTGGGCGTTCCCTTTTACGATAAGGCTCTCATACAGGCACTCATGGAGAAATACCACCTGACCGTTGAGGAGATCGAGAGTCTGAAAGGACGCAAGCACGACTGGTGGTCAGAGTTCAAGCGCGTGGTAGGCATTGATCGATCCATGGCCGACTCTGTCATCGACACCCCCGACATGTATAACGCCGCCGACATCTTCAGAAGAGAAGTGGAGATACTCAAGGGCATTGCCGAGTCTGAGTCGTGTATCATCGCAGGCCGCAGCGGATTCTTTATCTTTGCAGACCACCCCAACCACCTGAACATCCTGATTACGGCCCCCCTCGAACAGCGCATCCAGCGCATCGTGAGAAAACAGGGCGTCACTGCCGAGGAGGCGAGGAAGATCATAAACAAAATCGACATCTCGCGCGAAAACTATATCAATAAGTTTACGGCTACCTCACGCTACGATGCCCGCAACTACGACCTTGTCATCAACATGGAGGGCAAGACCGAAGACCAGATTGCCGATATGATACTCATGTATATCGGATAAGGGAAAGGCTCACAACAATTTGAATACGGGAAAGGCCCACATTGAGTTGTGAGCCTTTCTTTATTCTTCTTATTATTTCCCTGTCAGCGCCTTGATTTGCGGGGGAGTCAGCTTACCTGAGTTGATAAACTCCTGCATTATCTCATTGAGGCTGCGCTCCATCTGCTCGCTGATGCTATAGTCCCATGTCTTGGCCTCCTCGATGCTGACTTGCACGCCACCTTTGTTGTGACTGTTGTCCAGGCAATAGAGCGTGACCTCGGGATGCACTTTCTGCAAATAGGCGATGCGGCCTTGGAAAAGCGGATAGCAATACACATAGTAATAAAGGCTCATGGCGCGATTTGACCTGATGATTCGGTTTATCATGTTGGTGAACCCCGTCTCGGGATCATTATGCACATACACGATACTGGCTTTGAAGCCGCGGTCTTGCACCATCTTCAGGCGTGACTCAAACGATGGTATGCTGATGAAGGCCCCGTCATACACCAGTCCTGCCTTACTTGCCATCTCTTTCAGCTTAGGATTGTTTCTCAGGGCCGTTGACTTGCCCGCTGCCGTCGGCCCCATCATAAAGAAGACGGTCCTGTTGCCTTCCGCCTCGGCGCGGTCTATCAGTTTTATCAATACCAGACTGTCTATCTGTCGGCTTGCCATGATATAATCGGTGACGTTCAGGCCGTTGTATCCAATGCTTTTCAGTTCCTCGCGCACGTCGTCCGGATCCAGGATATTGCCACCCTTCATTAGATACGAATTGGCCAGTGAGTCCAGATGCTCACCCACCCATTGATAGGCGGCACGGCCCGTGATCACCAGCTTGGCAGAGTCGGCATTCTCGTTGGCAGCATTGGAGAGCTCTGCTGCCGACACCACCATCATCTGGCAGAGCATCAATGGCACCAGGAGCATCATCCTCATGACAGTTTTCATCGCGTTAGTACAGTCTTTTTTCATTAGGTATTCACGTTTTTCTGTGCAAATATACAATTTTTCCTGATGACAGCACATAAAAAGGGGGAAAATATTTCATTTCCCCCGTTTATGCTATCTATTTTACGGTAATCCACACGGGCTCACCGCGGTCTTTGGCTTCCACGATTTTCTTCTTCAGACGATGAAGCCAGATGCGCGAATCGACAACCTGACCCACAAGTTTGTTCTTTCCCACGAGGATACAGCCTTCGGTGTCGTTGCAGGTGTTGCCAGCATGGATGCGGATGCCGCTGAAGTTGGGCACGCCCAGCAGGATGGGCAGCCATTGCTCGAACTTAGGCGAATAAGAGATAACCACGGCGTAGCGCCCTTCGGGAATGGCCGAGCGGCCTTTTATCTTGTGACCGCCGTGGGCATAGTCGCGCCAGGTGGGTTCCAGTGTGTCGCAGAAATACTCCTCCTTTTCGTAGGTCTTGTATTCCTCGCTCACCTCTTTAATGATGGCAAGCCTACCTATCGTGTAGGTCTTGCGCTTTGCTATTCTAGTCAATACTAATTCCATGATTTCAATTCTTAATTCTTAGTGCTTAATGCTTAATTGATAGGTGCTTATTGTGGCAAAGTGGCGTTGTGGCAATGTGGCATCACCTTTCACCGTTCACTTTGACCTTAGCCCAGTGTTTGCTATCGGTCTTCTCAATCCAGCCATCACGACGCCAGCGGGTGATGATGTTGCGCAAGGCTGACTCGCCGCAATAGCCGCGCTTCAATGCCCGCAGATCGTCCATCGAGAACGAGGGTGCCAACTGGTCAAAGATGGAGTGGTTTGCACCATAGCGCTGACATTCATCCTGCGCGTTGACATACTCATTACGGAGTGCCTCGCCAAAGACCTTTATCTGCTGGTCCAGACAGTATTGAGCCATCATCAGCGCAAAATCGATGCATGCCTTGTTCTCACGGGCGCACCCAGAAAGCATGTGGAAGATGACCCCGCAGCGGAAGCCGATGACAGCCGCACGCTTGCGATACGTGTCCTTTACGTGGTCAATGTCCTTGGCAGCCTCCACGCGCTTTTCCTCTACCCATGTCTCGATGGCCTTGCGCAAACGAGGCACATCAACGAGACCTGAAAACGAGCGCAACCGTTTGACGGCCTCCTGAATCCTTGCCTCGTCCTCTGCCGAACGCTTGCCAAATTTCGGCATTTTCGAGAAAGAAGCGTCAGGCATCTCGGCCACCAAGATTCGCGAAGAAAGTCCGTTTTCGATGTTGTCTGACTTGAAGCACTTTCTCAAGGCCCCGTTCGTGCCGAGCATCGTCCAGTTATAGGCTACATTCACCACGCCCGACTCTGCTGCATCAGAGTTATAGTCCTGTCCCCACTCGCCATTGTCAAAGCCCAGACGATAGATGTCGTACTTGCTGCTCCATGAACCAGCACCGTTCGTTTTGCGAAGGGTGTCCAGTTCCTCGCCGAAGCTATACAAAGTGTGTCCCTGCGCATTCTTGAATCGCTTCAACAGCGTGGAACACGATACTGTAACGGGCACAACGCGAATCAGCACATGCGGGTCTTCTGGAGCCTTCTCGTTGGCCTTGCGGCTTTTCTTGCGCTCCTTCCACTCTTCCTCGCGCTTGCGAGCCAAGGCATCCTCTTCATCCAGTTGGCGCTTCCAGATGTCAACGGCATTCTTCACTACTGATTTGTTACTGGCCTGCTCACCTCGGATAATACTCATCAGCCCCAATCGATGGGTGTTTCCGTCGCAATACTCAACCGTTACTTGGTCAGCATAAGCAGCGCAGATGGGCATAATGCCGCAAAGTACAGGCATGTGCATCGAGACAGGCACACCAACCAAGGATTCTTTCAAACCGATGGGCAGGGCTTTGACATTGACCTTCACGCCAGTCTCTTCGGCTACGGCTTCTGCATCCTCGATTTCATCAGGATTGATGCCAAGTTCCAAAGCGTCGATGATGCCCTGCATCACCTTCGAAACGCCCTTTGGCTCTTCCTTGCAAGCCGAGTCAACAACTGATTTAAGTTCCACATCGGAAAGTCCGAAACGAGGCATCACCTGCATCAACACCTCCTTCTTGTTGTCGCAGATGGCTCGGAGGTTGACAGCCAGTTTGTGAAGTTTTACGTTACGCTCGCCCTCAGCAGGCTCACCACCATTCCTACGCCACCACTCGGAGATAATAGAGGTATAAGGAATGCCCTTGAACGACGGCGCAGATTTGAGCTCTTGTTCGCCCGGCTCAGATTTGAGCTCAGCTTCAACCAATCCAATTTTGGATTCGTTGGCAACCGGCGCAGATTTGCGCTCGTTGGATGTCAAGGAAAAATTTCCTTCGCATTCCTCACTCAC
The DNA here is from genome assembly GCA_902788605.1 of uncultured Prevotellaceae bacterium. GTDB lineage: Bacteria > Bacteroidota > Bacteroidia > Bacteroidales > Bacteroidaceae > Prevotella. Next base: position 12,917 of record CADAKX010000033.1, read on the forward strand.
CTCGAACAGCTTCGGATTAACATACTTTGTATGATCCTCAGGCACCATATAGATGCACCTCGAAACGTCCTTTACAGCCGCATCGGGCGTGAATCCCGTAGCCTCTTTCATCAGTTCCTGTGCCGTTTCAGGTGTCATCCCTTCTGGCAACTCCACCAGCACATGAGTACCTCGGCGAACCGATTCTTCAATGAGCAGCGGCATCAATGGCGACTTTTCCAAGAGTCGGGCACAGATTTCATCGGTGTGTCCCTTCTCGTCAAAGTCCAGCATCAGGCGGTTCAAGGGACGGACGGCATCGGCTATGGCCCTGTGGTTATCCTTAAACTCCGCGCAATGAGGCGTCCACACTGGCAGGCGATGCTTCAACTCGTCGTCACCTTTCTCTATACGTGCGCACATCTGCTGTAGCCAAGGCTCACGGCGCATCTTCTCCCAATCCTCCCTTGTGGCAGGGATGGCGGGGGCACCATGCCCCCTGCCTATGCACGTAAAAATCATCCCTCTTACTGCTTCCATACCGTTTCCTCCTTTCTGGTCTTCATGTAACTCAATACCTGGTCAGCCTCCTCCTGATAGAGGGTCTTGGTCAGCGCCAGCCCGTACTTCTTCGGGAACTTAAAGGTGACATATACGAACTCCTCCGAGATGCGACGACGGCCATCACCAGGTCTTACCTGCGGACGCGTCATCTTCACCACTCCGTGAGGTGTCTCGTAAAGCACTTCGTGCATAGGACCGTTGGCACCATCGTTATAGCGCTTCACACGGGTACGCCCATCGGCATCCACCTCGATACCAGCACGGTAGCGCACGCGCTCGCCGTTGGTCACCTGCTTCTCATCCTCCCAAGGGCATGGATAGACGTTGATGTCGCCGTTGGTCATGAAGTTAATACTGCCGTCCATCTTGACGTTCTGTTGTAGAATATTCTTTTTGAAAATAAATGGTTTACGCATTGTTTTTGGGTTTTGCGAGTGAAGAAGCCTTTGGAAACGCTGGCCAGCTTTAACTCATGAGATTTCTTCAGCTCACTTCGCCCAGATTAATACTGATGTTTGTTGACGATCCTTTTTAGAACATGTGGTTCATGAAGCGAAAGTCCTTCTTCGTGTTTCTTGGCATCTGACACCGATTCATCAGCGACAGCTGACGACGAGCATTTGCTGCGATGGTGCCATGTGCGATTGCGATGCGATTTCTTGTGCGACTCATAATTGTTAGTTTGTTTAACGTCGCCCCCTTCAGGCGACCTTTAAGATTTCTGGTGCAAAGGTAGAATTCGATTGATGACGACAATTTTTGATTCTGGTATTTTTCTTATTTATTTGTAGAAAAAGAAAAATACCTCTGATAATCAAAGAATTACAAATGAAAAAAAACGAGTATCTTCATGATTGAAAATACCCGCTTATCGCTTAAAATCCGTTTTCGATTGAAAACAGCCTTATTTAACTAATTTTCGATTGGCCGAACCGGATTATCGACTGAGTTGTTTACATATTCGATAATCCAGTCCGTATAATACACTTTCCGGCTGTCGCCCATATATTTGGCCAGCGTCTTCGCCTCTTTCGTATTATCCGCGCCCGTACCATAATACATACGCGCAACGGCCAGAGCACTCTTTTTAAGCACGCCTGCCGTTGAGAGCGCACCCATCACGTGGCCCTTCACCTGTAGCCTCAAGTCTTTGTTAGCCCAAGCCTCAGCAACTTCATCACGACAATCTGATGCCATCAGGTCTTCTATCAGCTGATTACGCCAAGCCACTGTGAATCGTTTCTTGTCCATGCTCACCTTGTCGAACCACTCCATTGCAAGCAAATCCTGAAGATTCCTCTTCGGAGCAAAGTAGTTCAGTCCAGGACAAGCTGGGGGTGGCAGCTCCGATGGGCGCGATTGATTGTTGGCCGATGCTGGAGAACCGACAATACGACCACACTGCCGAGCTTCACGTCGCTCGGCATACTGCTCCATCAAAGAATCGATGCCGTGTTGTAATGCACCCATGGCTCTGCCCGTCAGCACATTTCTTGCGTCATCGAATCCCAACGAAGCTATCAGTTCCTCAATCCCTTCCGTGGGAATGTCTATTCTCATTGATCCCAGGTTAGGCGATCAAGTTCTATCTGATTGATTATTTCTTCGTATTCTTTCTGATCCGTCTTGAAGTGGATATTTACGCGACGGTCGGTGAAATGCTCCCAATCATACCACAAGTCGGCCAACTTGTCTTCCAACTCTTCGCGTGTCTCGGCCTCACAATAGATTGGATACTGACTATTTCCGTTGTCACGACAGAGAATTTTTCCTTCTTTCTCCTCAAAGACAAGTAATATCTCATGATTATATTCCTTGATAAGCAATGTGCCGCGAAACTTGGGGATAGCACTTAAATCCATGAATTTAATCTCATTGTCGAGTAGAGTCTCATATAGCGACCTAGCTTTCTCTAAATAGTCCGTCTCGTTCTCGATACCCCAATTGCGACGAACCATACGGAAGAAGAAGAAAATATCTACCTCTTTATCATCGTCACTACATAGCACGTCGCAATCAGTCAGCTCCGCATTATTCCATACCACACCTCCAGGCGCATTCCAATATTTCACAATTGGGTGACTGTGCGACTCCAGCTTGTAGGAGCCATCCTCTCCCTTTACGGTCTCATATACTATCAGCGTGGCAATATGTTTACCAACCTCGCCGTTGCAGTGAATGTATTCGTACGGCTCTTTTAGATTCAATATCTGTGTTTCCATATCATCTTTAATTTATCTGCAAAGGTACAAAAAATCCAGCTCGTTATAGCAATGAGCGGGAGAAATTTTTATAAAAAATATATCATGTACAAATCACGTGGACAAAGAGAGCACAATTGGGGTCTGCTGTGCACTCAAAAATCCCACTCATATTATAGCAATGAGCGGGAAAAATCTTTATAAAGTTAGAATTCTATTTTATATAAAAGCTTGCATGTAATTGCATGTGAGCTGGCTGAGGACGATGCATATCCAGATTTCTCCAGCGATTATTGTCTTTTCTCAACTTAAGGAATTCATCAAGAACTTTGTCTTTAACCTCGAATTTGTCAAGCAGACAGCCTGGAACGACATAAACGAACTCCAGATGATTAACATGAAACTCGGCTATCAAATAGGGATAATTATTGGATTCATTCTTCCTGAAAAACATGTTAATGTATGGATGTTGTACAGGCTCGGTGTATATCGTCTCTTTTACAATAGGTAATTGCGAAAAATTGACCTCGCCGTTTATCCATTTAATAGTTTCTTTGAAAAAAGGTAATTGTTTGTCAGGCAACATGCCTATTACAAATTTAACAAGAGCGCGATAAACCTTATGATAGTTGATATATCCTCCATCGACATAAACATCGGTCTGCTTTTCAGATGATTCTATCCTCGCTTTAGAGTTGTCAAGAATGTCAAAACGAATCTTATTTGTTTTTTCATCAACGTCGAGCCTGAACGAAGACGTATGTGTCGTGAAATACGGGTGACCTTCATATTGCGCGGCTAGAGTCCTATATATGGATATATAATTCACGAATTCTTGCTCAATCCCTGCCCCAAAAAAGGTATTGCACTCATCGCATTCATCATTAGTAAAGAAAAAATGATTGCCAAGACAATCTGATATGGTGTGGGCATCTTTCTTGAAGGTCGTTTCTGGCATTTTTTTGCCACAGTACCTACATATCCGTTTAGCTCGTTCTTGAGCACCAAAACGAATTCTTTCTTTGGGAGCATAGCAAAAGGGCTTATAAATTTGCATCCATGATTCATTCTGATTTAAGAATTCGTCAAATCTCTGTTTTGCAGGTATACCTTGTTCTAGTTCCTGCATCTTAAATAAAATTTCCTTCTTGTTTATAAATTCAATAGGCTCATTAAATGAAATTCCCAAATATCTGCCTTCTTCCAGTTTAGAAACAAGAGAAATAACTTCATTCAATTTAGGAAATAGTACAGCCCATTTCTCCATTGTGGACAAAAATGGCTTCTTCCAGTGCTCTATGATCGGGAGCACATATGTTGAATCTGGCAAGTTCTCATTGCGAACAAATGTTTTCAGCACTCTTACAAGTTCAAAGTCTGACAACTGAGATGTACTGAGTTTCGACGACTCCAATCCACATCCCACCTCATTCGTTTCCTCACTCGTAAAAAAATTTATAACGTATGCCATAACCTATGAATCATTTTCTGCCGCCATTGGCATCTTCACGTCCTCTTCCTCCAATTGAGGATATGGAATACTCGTGGCGCCATGATCCTGCAACCAAATGTGGTTGAGGGTAAAAGCGATAGAATCCAATGTCTGCTCCCTCTGCTTAGGTTTCAACTCACACTCCCAAACGGTGATGCAATGCCAGCCCATTTCTGCCAACTTGCGCTGTTCCTCCTTATCGCGCTCCTTGTTCCTACGAATCTTCGCCACCCAGAAATCATGGTTCGTTGTTGGTATCTTGCAGCAGACAGAACTTTCCATTGTTTTTGAATCAACATTGTGCCCATGCCAGAAGCATCCGTTGATGAAGATGCAAGTTCTGTATTTCCTCAGCACCAAGTCAGGATGCCCAGGCAAACGTTTGTGATTTAAGCGGTACCTGAAACCACGTTTCCACAGCCCACGACGCACAATCATTTCTGGCTTCGTATTCTTATTATGAATAGCCGCCATGTTCTTGTGACGCTGTTGTGGAGTGAGGTGGTCCATTACATAGACATTATGACATAATAAAATGTTTGGGCATGTGCTCCTGTTTCTCCTTTACAATCTCAATAAAGCCACTTAAGGTGTTAAGGCTTTCTCGATATTCCTCAGGATAGCTGTCAATATGCGACTGGGGTACAACGAGCTTTACTTTCTCGTCGGCCATTTCCTTCAATTGGTTTTTCGAGATACCTTGCTGTAGCGTAAACAGAAACTTTTCATCGACCCTGTCTGCTTCGTTAATGACCTGACGCCACCTGTCTTTACATGTGGTTTTTGCACCAAGTACGGTAAGGTCTTCTGCAGGGAATTCGAAATTGTGATAGCATATACTATTGGGGAAAAGGAAATCTGGTTTCTTATTGTTTTCAGTTACAGCCTGCTCTTCGAACAGAAGTTCTTTAGCCGTAAAGATTGCAGATAAATGATGCTCCAAGGACTTGCCTGCGCGTGATTTTCTACGGTTCAGGATCTTGTTGGAGAACTCAATTAAGGACTGACAATCTGCAAATGGCTTTGTATAGATGGGCTTATATACCTTTTCCTCCAGAGAACGAAACATTGACAGTTCCGTATCATACCAGTTGAGAAGTATCTTATCTGGAGATTGACATATACTCTCGGTATTAATCCTATTAAGCTTGTTAAACAGCTCCTGAGCCATTTTCCCCATTTCTGATGTCTGAGGAAAATCTTTCATATCTTTGATAGCTTCATCGATAGCAACTTGCAGGGACGTTTTTTCGCTTATGGTGCTTACAATATTTGCAACGTCAATTATCTGATTCGGTCTATCTGCTGCGAGGTTAAAGTGCAACATAAACGTATCGATGTCGTCCTCCGTACTCAACACGAACCCCTCATAATCATCATCTGTTTGCTTGGCAATAATCAACAAATCGCCAACATGATCTTCTTCAAAATATGGGAAGTCATTTCCAAAACGAGTAATACGCAGCTCATTTTTCGCCTTCCCGTAATAAGTCATTCGGCTATCCGTCACCAAGTCATTCTGCCATCGGATTTTCACCATCTTATCCTTATTCTCTCCCTTAACCTTGTCTTGATTAAAAATTATAGGATAGGCTGCAATTGGCAATAAGAAACCGTATTGATGTCCGCCTGTTGCATGGGTATCATTGGCAGAAAGGAAACGACAGAACGCACCTTTTGACTGTGTTACACTTTGAATAGCTGATGATAACAGTTCGTTCATAACAATTATGCTATATGAAGGGTTTTAATTATCTGTTCTGAAACAGCCGTAATCAACGGCACAATTACAGAGTTGCCACATTGTCTGTACGCCTGAACATCTGATACGCGATCTATCCTGTATGCATCAGGATATCCCATCAGACGCGCACATTCGCGTGGAGAAAGACGACGAGGATTCTTGCCTTCGCCTTGAGGAATCAGAATCTCTGAACCATCCTTGTAATAGCGAGCGCTAAGTGTTCTCGCTATACCATTGAGGTCAACGAGTCCATATCCAAAACCATTACCTTTTGCGCGATGTTTTTCAGCATAGTTCTGAAGGTAAGTCCACAACTTATCGCTCAACGTATATTTTGGATCAATATTGGGGTCGAGGATTTCCTTGATACTGCGTGTTGCTTCATGCTGCTCAGGGAAGTTAAAACTCTCCTTCCCACCATAGACATCTTCATCGAAACCAACAATCATAATTCTCTCACGATGCTGGGGTACGTAGGTTTGTCCATCCATCACCAGATAGTGTACAGAATATCGTAATTCCTTGAGCGTATCATAGATAACTCGGAAGGTATTACCTTTATCGTGCGAAGTCAGGTTCTTCACATTCTCCAAGAAGAATGCTTTGGGGCGATGGCGGCTAATAATATCAGCAACATCAAAGAAAAGTGTGCCTTGCGTCTTATCCTTGAAACCAGTCTCACGTCCAAGACTTTTCTTTTTGGAAACGCCTGCAATAGAGAATGGCTGACAAGGGAAGCCTGCGCAAAGTATATCGAACTTCTCAGGAATATACGATTTAGTAACCTCTTTGGTTATGTCACCAAAAGGCATGTCACCAAAGTTTGAAAAATAAGTCTTCTGCGAGTAAGCATTCCACTCAGATGAGAACACGCATTTACCTCCCTGGGCTTGCATGGCCAGACGGAAACCGCCCATTCCTGCAAAAAGATCAATGAAAGTGAATTTTGGATTCTCTGGAGCAGGGAAAGGAACCTTGAAGAAGTCTGTAAAGAGATCATTCTCTAACGGACTCTCAGCTGCCTTACATACCGTTTCGTCACTCACGTCTTGCCACAACGGGTTTTTCTTGTCTTGCTTATGTTTGTACTCTATGTAATCACGAATTGCTTCAAGTATTTCATGTCTTTTTTCACCTGAAGTTATGTCGTGTTTGCCATCAAGAGTATGCAGATAGTGACTAAGTATGGCTACCTGCGTCTCGTAAGACGTAGGGCCATAGATTTTCAGTCCGTCTTCTGTCACCTCTTCAGGCAGTTCTGATAGTTTTATGTCTTTTGTTGTCATTGTTTGTATCTTTTCTTTAGCACGCAAAGGTACGAATAATCTTTGAGATTATTCACAACACGGCACATTTTTACACATAAATTAATAAAAAAACTGGCGTGCAGCATCTCCTTCAGTCACCAAGACTACTACCACTTGCCATGTCGCTGCAGGATGCGCTTTTGGGTAGTATTTTTAGCCTTTTGGGTAGTGTTAAGCGCTTTTGGGTAGTAGAAAATAGCTCTTCGTTGACCTTTTGGGTAGCAAAATCATCCTTTTGGGTAGTGAGAAGCTCTTACCGAATTTACAAAATGAACGCCACTTTGCCACATTGCCACTTTGCCACATTAAGGTAGTGGCAAATGTGGGAAGAATGGCGAGAGTGGGATGGTAATATAATTAGAATAATATTATAATATATTATAATATTATTCTAAAGCATAAGCGTGAGAGGTCGGCAGGTGCTTAATGTGGCAAAGTGGCATTGTGGCGTTGTGGCAAACTGAGAAACGGCGGATTTTAACAGATTTTCACAGGTTACACTATGCCGAAATTTGGCTTCGCACGAAAAATGTAGTACCTTTGCATTGTCAAAAGTTAAGCGCTGCAGCAGCTACTATTAAGACAAAAAATTGCTAGGATTAATTCCAGCAAAAAACACGAGAACTAAACTGAATGTTAAACCCTAAAAACACACAAAAACAAAACTATGGCAATTCGTATTATTGCACAGCGCCGAGTGCTAAAAATCGGCAAGACCCCGGGAGCGAAGAAGTTCGTGATGCGCCCTGAACTCTACACGTCGCTCACCGAGAAGAAAGTATTCAGCGAGGCCGCCAACCACAGCGGCATCAGCGCAGGAGTCATCAAGGCAGCCTGGGACGCAGCTGGCGAAGTCATCCGCACGTGGGCTACCGAGGGTCACAGCGTACCCCTGCCCGGTCTGGGACATATGCGCTTCGGTGTCCGCTCGAAGGCAGTAGAGAGTCTGGACGACGTGAAGTCATCGCTCATCAGCACCCGCCGCATCGTGTTCACCCCCAGCACCGACGTGAAGGAAGAGCTGAAGAATACCGCCATCCAAATCACCTGTCTCGACGAGAACGGCAACGTGCTGAAGCGCGTGACCAGCGGCGACAGCGGCGAGGTGGAAGATCCTGAGAATGGAACGACCTCACCCCAGCCCTCTCCGAGCGGCGAGGGAGGTAATCAAACTGGCGGCGACAGCGGCAATCAGTCGGGCAACCAGGGTGGTGGAGGCTATACTCCTCCCTCAGGTGGCGGCAACGAGAATGATTAGTGAGGTCTGAGGGCGGATGTCTGATGACTGAGGCCCTCAACCTCAAGTTATTAACCTTAAACGAAAAGCATTATGAAGAAAGAAGGATGGAAGACACTCTTGCAGATTCTTGCAAGCATCATCACCGCAATTATCACCACGCTGGGCACCACCAGTTGCATGGGAATATGATTTCCCAATAAAAAGATCCCGAGGCGAGAACAACGCCTTGGGATTTTCTATGATGAGTGAATCTATCGCAGACAAATAGGACTGTTTAATGAATTTTAACGCCTCTACACCTCTTATATTTAAGAAAAATGGCTATCCTTGCACCCGAATTCAAATTTAATTGTACACGTGTCATTTATGATTATAACTATGAAAACGAATCTGAAATACATTTTTGCTGTCCTGTCAATGACCCTTTTCGTGAGTTGTTCACACGATACGGACTTCTCAATGCCCTCTACCGAGGAAGCACTTCAGAACGCCGCCGAGAAACTGGGTGTGGAGATTGACCCCAGCATGACTTGGAATGCAGCAACAGCCATCAAGGCTAATGTCTCGGTCAACCTGGGACTTGACGAGGAATATACGGTTGTCATCTATGACAAGCCCCCCCTGTTTAACGATGATGTGCACTATTATGCCAAGACAACGATGAAGGAAGGCGAGACCGTCACCCTGAATCTCGACGTGCCCACGATGCTCACCTCGTGCAGACTCAGCGAGTCGTGCACCTCATTTGTCTGCGCCTCTGCCTGACTGCAAAGAGCCAGTGCCACAGCAAGGCACATCACATGTCTTGAGTTAAGTCTTGTCATGTTATCCTGAATGATATTTCTTGCTTTGCAATACCTAAAAATGATGAAAACGTCTCATAATCAACACAAAACGCGTAAATTGAGCTGTTTTTTACAGCTCAATCACGCGCAATGAATAAGGAGGAAGCGTGGTGGGCTCGCTGGTCTCTATCTCGACAGTCTTTGCCTTCTGGTCGTCAATGGCACCGGTGAACTGCTGACACTTCACGGTGGCAGGCAGCGTGATGCCTTCCACGGCGATCTTCAAGGTAGAGGGCAGGGCATTGACGAGTTTCAGATAGCGCTTGCCGGTCTTCGAGTCACGCACAACGCTGGCACCAATGCGATGGGCCAACTGAGCATCGAGATTTGTGAACTGAGACTTCACATACTTGTCACCACCATAGACAGAGAACAGACGCTGAATCTCGTAGGCTGGTGTGGTGCGGATATGCGTGTTAGAGAAGTAAATCATATCGGGATTCCAGTTGGAATGTCCGTCCTTACTCAGCATGGGGGCATACGATGTCATCTCAACGATATCGCCATTGCGCTCGATATCCGTGAGATAAAGGGCCTCGGCCAGAGCTGTCTCAACGTTGGGGCGCTTCACATTGGTAGAGGCAGCCCACTCGCCCAGATAGACCTTGGCAGCCGAACGGTCGTAGCTATCATAGTAATCGCGGTTGTGCATAAACCAACCCGTACTCTCGTAGTAGTGCTCATCAACCATATACTGTAGGTTGGGGTGCTTCTTGGTGAAGTCCCAGCCCTCGGTATAGTCAGCCGAAGGACTGTGGAAGGGGCCCACCGTGCCACATATCTTAATATCGGGATAGCGCTCACGCACAGCCTTGCAGATCATCTCATAGCGCTCCTCGAAGACCGTGGAGATGATGTCCTCGTTGCCCAAACCCAGATACTTCAGGTTGAAAGGCTTGGGATGACCAGCCTCGGCACGCATCTTGGCCCATTCGTTGGTAGCTGGATCGCCGTTGGCCCACTCTATCAGGTTGCATATTTCCTCGACATAAGCCGGCATATCGGCCATGGGAATGCCGCCCTGCTGTCCGCCGATGCCCTCAGCATTATTAGCTGAGTTCTGACAGGGCACGCCTGCTGCAAGGACAGGCAGCGGTTCGGCACCGATATCCTCGCAGAACTGGAAATACTCAAAGAATCCCAGACCGCGAGTCTGATGGTAGTTCCAGATATTAAAATCGGGTTTGCGACTCTCGAGCGGGCCCACCGTATGGTTCCAGTGATAGATGTTTTCCAAGCCTTGGCCATGACTCATACAGCCACCAGGGAAACGCACGAACTTAGGATGCAGGTCGGCGATGACCTGCGCCAGATCCTTTCGCAAGCCGTTCTTACGGCCCATAAAGGTCTCCTGTGGGAAAAGCGACACCATATCGATACCTACGTGGGCTGCTTTCTGGGGGATGATGACCAGACGGCCCTTCTCGTCGCTGGCTTTAGCCTTGAGCACCGTTGAGAACTGTTGCCAATCGGAAGCATGTGTCTTCAGCTTACTCTGCGCCAGCACCTGACCATTCTGGCCAACCAGCTGAATGAGGAAGTTCTGCTTCTGACCACCTGCAAGGACAAACATGGAAAAGTTGTATTTCTTGCCCTTTTCTACGACGATACCATCCCATCCCTCGTTCCATAGTGTGTCTGGCCAGATAAGGGCATAGTGAGGATTATTAGGATGCAACGGGTGCTCTGTAGCAATCTCTATTGGTTTCGATGAGTGCCAGGCGGTGGTGGCATTCCATCCACGATGGTCCTTAGAGGTATATTCGAAGTCGCGGTTCTGAACGAGTTCGGCATAAAGACCGCCATCGGCCGCATAACTGATATCCTCGAAGAAGATACCTATGAGCTTGTCGCTGATAGTTTTTTCCTGATTTGGAGAAACGGCCAGTGTGGCATTAACAACCGATGGAATCGATAATTTTTGCGTATCATCGTGCATCCGCTCGTTGGTGGGAGCCCATTTCTCTCCCTGCAGGCGGAAGTCATCACGCACGTGCTGCAACTCAGCATCTGTAATCGAAAAAATCTGGCCTATCATCTGCTCTCCCTTGATATTCACGGTGTCGCGCTGCCACATTTTGGCATCGGCCTTAACGGCTTCATCACCGATGAAATGGCGAAATTCTGTATCTGCACCAATCCTGCGAGTAGCGCCATCGGCGGTCTGATAATACACATGGAAGGCATTGCCGGCAGGCACCACCACGGGGTTCAAGCACTTGGGACCACTGACTCGCGGATAGTCCTGCGGACGCCACGTCACCAGGTCGCGACTAAAGGAAGCACCAAAGAGGGGTGAACGATCGTTGAGTTGGAACACAAGACGCCAAGTGCCATCGTTGGCCCGACAGAGCGATGGATGGATCATCTTCTTCTCTACGCCCCACGTGCCATAGTCCGACGAGCACAGCCGGCCGAGGTCGTTCCATGCGTCATTCTCCAAGACAGCCATTCGCAGACCGCCACCGGGATTAGGCGAATAAAAGAACACTTTTTGCTGGGCGCTGGCACTCACGCTGGCCAACGCAACTGCCATAAAGAGCAATACATTTCTGAGTTTCATTTGTTTTTAGTTTTGTCATTTGCTGTGCAAAGATAGTAAATCATTTTCAGACAAATGGAACTATTTAATGAATTTTAACGTCTATATACCTCTTATATTTAAGAAAAAAGGCTATCTTTGCACCCGAATTCGAATTAATTTGTACACGTGTCATTTATAATTATAACTATGAAAACGAATCTGAAATACATTTTTGCTGCCCTGTCGATGACCCTTTTCGTGGGTTGTTCACACGATTCGGACTTCTCGATGCCCTCTACTGAAGAAGCACTTCAGAACGCCGCCGAGAAGCTGGGTGTGGAGATTGACCCCAGTATGAACTGGAACGCTGCAACAGCCATCAAGGCTAATGTCTCGGTCAACCTGGGACTTGACGAGGAATATACGGTTGTCATCTACGACAAGAACCCCCTGTTTAACGATGATGTGCACTATTATGCCAAGACAACGATGAAGGAAGGCGAGACCGTCACCCTGAATCTCGACGTACCCACAGCCGACAGCGTGTTCTATGCTGCTGTGTTCGACAGCAAATATCGTCGCATCGTGCAGAGTGCCTATGTGGAAGACCGCCTGCTCACCATGAACATCGGTGTGGCGGAAGCTGCAGCAGAGGGCCGCTCTTGGACCCGCTGCGGCGAGAACGATGACGATGCAGCGCCCTATGCCAAGACGCTGAACGACTATCTGAACCCGTACTACGTAAAAGTGAACAGCTGGGATCAGGTTCCTACAGTTGATCAGGTGAACCTTGAGGACATGAAAAACTACACCATCATCGATGATGACATCATGGGTACAAAGTTCCAAGGCCGCAACCTGCAGAACCCAGCTTATAACAGTCAAGGACAGCCCGTCTATTATGGCGACATGAGACACTATCGCGTGCCGGCCAACGTGGAGATGAAGCAGACATTCAGCACCAGCGGCTATAATAATGTCGTTAACGGACTAGTGCTCTATATTGAGGGCAAGGTACATCTGGTAGGTACCAATAGTCTAAATGACATCACGATGGTGGTAGCCAGCGGTGGTGAGATTATCCTCGATGCTTCATATAACGAACTGAAAAACGCTGGCCGATTCATTGTATGCCCCGGCGGCAAGATTACAGGCATCAACAATACTCATCTGAAAATCACCAATGGTGGCTGGTGTTATAACGCAGGTGAGATTAAATACAACGGCACACTCGAATTGAACGGCTCGCATTTCTATAACAACAACACCGTCAACGTAGATGTACTGATGGGTACGGCTAACGGCACTCACATCACCAACTTCGGCCAGATCACAGCACGCACCAATGCTATGCAGGCCGATGCGCACAACCAGAATGTCGTGAACGGTTGCTATATGAAGTTTACCGAGAATTCAGGCGTAGGTGGCCTCACCATGCTGAAGAACAGCCGATTGGACGTAGGTGGTCAGCTCTATATCACAGGTAACGGAAGCGGCAGTTGGAGTCCCCGCAACGAACTGCATCATGGCGCCATCATCGATGCCGGTTCTATCAAGGGCAATGGTGCCACCATTTATGGCCCCACTGGCAGCAACGAGTTTGCTGTAGTCAAGGCGGGCAGCGTCTATGCCAACAACGACACTGACGTACAGACAGCCAACAATCTGTATATGGACTGGGATCCTAACAACTTCTATATGCATGATGGCACCAAGATTGACCAGAACTTCTACAACTATTATTACATGCGTGGTTTGGTGAACAAGATCTCGAAGTGGAGCAACGAAAGCACCTCTACCTTCGTCATCCCCCGCAGCGATTGTACGGGCATCGGCTATCACGCACCTGCCGAGAGCGAGCCTGGTCAGACAGAGCCCGAAGAGGAAGAGCTGGATATCCCCGGCACACCTGCTTCATGGACCTATGCCTTCGAGGATACCCCATTGGGCGACTACGATATGAACGACGTGGTGGTGAGAATCTGCGAGAATGCCGAGAACTCTGATATGCTCGATGTCACACTCTGCGCTACCGGTGCTGCCCTCAACCTCTATGTCTATCTGGACGACCAGATGCTGTTCTCAGGCAGTGGTCAGGAGGTACATCAGGTATTCGGCAAAGAGCCCGGAAGCTTTATCAACACCGTGAACAACGGCATCAAGGAGGACTATGTGACCACAACGATTGCCAAGCCTGCCAACTTCTCGTATGAGACTGCCGATGTATGGATCAAGACACCTCAGATGGAGGTACACGTCTCTAAGCAGGGCGAGGATCCTCACGGCATCGTGGTACCCGGTAACTGGCGCTGGCCGCGCGAATGGCAATGCATCAAGGTGGCCTATCCCAACTTCATCGAGTTTGCCAAGGATGCCTCTACCACCGACGAGACCATCAGAAAGTGGTATCAGACCACCAGCGGCAACCCCGTGGAGGAATATCTTTACAACCCCGCAAACTAATCTTCACAACATACAGAAAAGGCCGTTTCCATCGATAGGAAACGGCCCTTTTTGTATCTCAACCTTCCTCGTCCCTAGAAACCCCGTTTCCAGCCCCCATCAATACACCAGCGGCTTGGTGGCATTCTCATAGAGCCACCAGTCGGTGGAGGCATTGCGGTTGCGGCCCCACTGGCCGAAGGAATGGTTATACCGGCTGTAGGCACCCGATATCTGGCCATCGCGATACATACCCATCGTCACGCCCTCTCGCGGATAATGGAACGTGGCATCGGGAACCATCAGCGCCCAGGGCACACGGTCGTCCATGCCGCCAGAACCCGTGGTATAGTTCCACAGTGCCTCATCGTACTTATGACTATAGGTATGCACCTCGACACACATGCCACTGCTGGCCACGATGATAAATGGGTCTATATCGGCCAATGACAGGTAGTTGGCGTTGACCGAAGATTTCATGTGGACATCAAAGGTACGCGTCACCGTGGGCACCATCGCTGCCACATCTTCCACCTCATATTTCAAGGTGTTGTAGTACTTTCGCACCACCTGACCCATCTTCTCCTCGGCATTCAGACACCAGTGGGCATCCTCAAAGAGGTTGATGACGGCAGACCCATCACGGCCGCGACTCACAATCTCATCGTCAGAGATAAAATAGCGGCCGATAGTATAGCCCTCATCGAAACGCGACCCTTCCTCGATGGTGACGTCCTTGACATCGTCGATGCTCACCTGCGGCAGACGGATGGCAGCACCAATCTGACTGGTGGAACCCACGGCAGCCAGGGTGACCTGGACGGCCAGCGTGCTATCGTTCAGAGCATGCTGAGAGATACGGAGCACGATATCATTGAAATCGAAATCGCCAGGCAAGGGATAATCCTCCTCAAACATATACGTAAATGTCTGATAGATGGGCTGATGCAGCGTACCATCGTTGATCACATTACTACCACCGATGGTCACATCGGTCGAGCTTCCTACTGGCACCACATAATAACGGCCGTCCTTGTTGACAGCAGCCGCATAGAGCGTGGGCGCCACATTAGGCACCTTGAAGGTGGGGTTCATGGTCTGTCCCGTCTCACACGGGCGCTCTGCCAACACCTCCACACTATCGGTGGTATAGGGGTTACCGTTCAGCACCTGCACCTTGACGATATTAGGATCGGCAATTTTTACGCGCAGGGTCAGGGCCCTGTCCTGCAGCAGGTCCCACGTATGATATTTATCGATGGAATCGACCGGGTAGTTGCCTTGCACAATCTCTCGCCACTGGTCGTCACTCATCTCCATATGGCGACACGACAGGAAGGAAAAAACGCCTCCCAGCAACAGCAGACCACACAAGCACTTGATGTTTTTCTTCATGACACGACTATCTATTTGTGGGCGAAATTACAAAAAAACAATCGTTTGCGCGGCATGATAGACCGATTTTTATCATCATTCTTCTTGTTTTTTGCTCTTTTTAACGAATTAAACCGGCCAACCACGGTTTTTTTTGACTACCTTTGCAGCCGAATCACGATAACATAATTTGTACGCGAAACACGAAAAGTATGAAGAAGAAGTTTTTTGTTCTGGGAACAGCTGCCATGCTGATGGTCTTTGGTTTTACAAGCTGTTCTCACGATAGTGGGGGAACCGATCTAAGTCAAGTAGAACTCGAGTATCGCACTAGTTTTGTAAAAACCTTCGGTCAGCCTGCTGCTGATCAGGATTGGGGATTTGGCACCGAAGAGGCCAACGCCCGCATGACGCGTGCCATCCAGCCTTCGTTTAACTTTCCCAGCGACGCCGATGCCAGCAAGTTCCTGGCCAGCGTACCTGCAGGAGTTGAGAAGTTGACGCAGAACGTGGCTCGTGCCAACAACTATATCGATGAGACTTGGCAGGGCGACCTCAATATCTGGGGTGGTGCTACAGCCGAAGGCAACTGGCAGGACCGCTCTGGCGGTGTGCTCTATATCAAGGGTAACTGCGACTTCTCAAACCGCAGTTTCTATTTCGATGGCAACTCTGAGCTCTATCTGCTCGAAGGTGCTACCCTGACGCTCAACAATAGCAATGCTAGCAATCTGCAGACCAACACCAAGATCTACATGGCTGCCGGCTCGAAGATTGTGACGCCCGGCGAACTGAAGCTGAACAACGGTCTGCATATCTATAACCACGGCACCATCGAGGCCAATAAGTTGTCTACCAACAGCCACAGCGTGCTCTATAACGTCGGCAAGGTGTATGTGACCACGAAGATTTCTGTTGAGAACGACCTCTCTGTTGTAGTGAATGATGGTATCATCAACGCTGCTGACCTCAACACCGCCGGCAGTGGCAAGATTGAGAACAACGACTCAGTACGCATCACCGGCACCACCTTCGTCAACAGCAACGACAACACTTGGGTGAACAACGGCCGCTACCACACTGGCAACTTCATCTATAACGCCGCCAGCGACGAGGTCATCAACAACTGCCGTCTGACGGTCGATGAGGACTTCAACATCAACCTCGGCGACAACCCCGGCAACGGTAACTTCAAGATGGATGCTGGTTCTGGTGTCCTGACGAAGAACTTCAACGGCGGCGGCAACTGGGCCAAGAGCTACTCTACCGGTTGGAGTGCCTTCAATGGCGGTCCGTTCTTTGTTTACATGGGCGAGAACTCAGTGTTTAAGGTTACCGGCACCTGTATGATGAATGCCACCAAGGCCAACTACGGCTTCTATGGTCCCACATCAGGCGGCTATGCCGTGCTGGACGCCAAGAAGATTGTCAAGGGTGCCGAGAACCAAGGCTACGAGGTGACCTACGGCAACAACCTCTATGTCTATACCGAGAATCACTTCGGCAACGGCTATTCTGGCCAGTATCCCTATATCGACTTCAAGGGCAATGCCAAGATCTTTGCCCCTGGCTTCGAGGACGGCAAGCCCGCCATCACCATCCTGCCCTCACCCTGTTGCATGGGATTCTCTGGTAGCGACGTGACGCCGAAAACCGATCCCACTCCCACCATCCGCATCATTGCTGAGGACTTAAGTGCATCGGAATCATCCGACTTCGACTTCAACGACGTGGTGTTCGATGTCACCTTCAACTCAAATACCACTGCTACCATCACCCTGCAGGCTGCCGGTGGTACCCTGCCCCTCTATGTGGCTGGTCAGGAGGTACACCAGTTGTTTGGCGTAGCCACCGATGTAATGGTCAACACCGTGAGAGACGCCAGCAAGTCAAGAGGCGCCAAGTGGGCCACCAAGGCCCCTGTGTCGTTTGACATCTCTGGCATTGACCGAGACACCTATAATGGTCGCGACATCCTGATTCAGGTGAAGAAGGGCGACGAGCTCCACACGCTCAATGCCAACACCGGTATTCCCGCTGCCAAGATTGGCGTGAAACCCACCTTCGTTTGGTGCGATGAATACGAGGCCATCGAGAGTCGCTACCCGAAGTTCAAGGAATGGGTTCAGAACAAGGAGGTTGTCTGGTATTAAAGAAAAAATTTAGTATTAAAGAGAAAAATAAGGAAAAAGGACGCGTCGGCGTCCTTTTTTTATTCCATCTTTATTCATTTTCAATAATTCTTCGTAACTTTGCAGGCCGTATGGTACTGAATTACATTTGGATAGCATTCTTTGTCATCGCATTTTTCGTAGCATTGGTGCGACTGGTGTTCTGGGGCGACTTCGATGTCTTCCCAGCCATGATGGATTCCACGTTCTCGTCATCAAAGACAGCGTTTGAGATTTCACTCGGACTGACAGGCGTGCTGTCGCTCTGGCTGGGTGTGATGAAGATTGGCGAGCGCGGCGGCGTGGTCAACGTGCTGGCGCGACTGCTGTCACCACTCTTCGTCAAACTGTTTCCCGACATTCCCAAAGGTCATCCCGTCACGGGCAGCATCTTCATGAACATCGCAGCCAACATGCTGGGCCTCGACAACGCTGCCACGCCACTCGGTCTGAAGGCGATGGAGCAGTTGCAGGAGATCAACCCCAAGAAAGACACGGCCTCGAATCCAATGATCATGTTCCTGGTGCTCAATACCAGCGGACTCACCCTTATTCCGGTATCTATCCTGGTCTATCGCGCCCAGATGGGTGCGGCCCAGCCCACCGATATCTTCATCCCCATCCTCTTGGCCACGTTCTTCTCAACCATCATGGGCGTGCTCATCACCTCTATCTATCAGCGCATCAACCTCTTTAACAGGGTCATCATCCTGGCGCTGGGCGGTGCGTGCCTCTTGGTGTCGGGCATCATCTGGGGCTTCAGCCAACTCGATGGCGAGACGATGAACAGGGTGAGCACCACCTCGGCCAACATCCTGCTGATGCTCATCATCATTGCCTTTATCCTGGCTGGTGTCTTCAAGAAGGTGAACGTCTATGACGCCTTTATCGAAGGTGCCAAAGACGGCTTTTCTACCGCCGTCCGCATCATCCCCTATCTGGTGGCTATCCTCGTGGGCATCGGTGTCTTCCGTGCTTCGGGAGCCATGGACTACCTCATCGACGGCATCCGCAGCGGCATTGAACTGACAGGTATGAACAGCGACTTCGTGGGTGCACTGCCCACGGCTCTGATGAAACCGCTCAGTGGCAGCGGTGCCCGTGGCATGATGGTAGATGCGATGACCACCTATGGTGCCGACTCATTTATCGGGCGTCTGTCGTGTGTCTTCCAGGGTTCCACCGACACCACCTTCTATATCCTCGCCGTCTATTTCGGCTCTGTCGGCATCCGCCACACCCGCCACGCGGTAGCCTGCGGTCTGTTGGCTGACCTCGCTGGCATCATCGCGGCCATATTCATTTGCTATCTATTCTTCTCATAACCCCATCAGACCCATTAGACCCATCACATAAGACATGGCAAATCTCAAATCATTGGCAAAAGACACGGCCATCTATGGTCTCTCAAGTATCGTCGGCAGATTCCTGAACTATCTGCTGGTGCCACTCTACACACACTACATGCCCAAGGCATCGGGCGACTACGGTGTGAGTACCAACATCTATGCCTATACGGCACTCATTCTGGTGCTACTTACCTTCGGCATGGAGACCACGCTGTTCCGCTTTGCCAATGACGAGCGCCATAAGCCCGATACGGTTTTTTCCACAGTGATGGCAGTAGTTGGTTCACTCACACTGGTGTTCCTGCTGCTCATCTTCGGCTTTATCACACCTATCAGCAACAGTCTGGGCTATGCCGAGCATCCTGACTATCTGTTGATGATGGCGGTGGTGGTAGCCCTCGACGCCCTGCAGGCCATTCCATTCAGCTACCTGCGTTTCCAGAAGCGCCCCATCCGCTTTGCGTCGCTCAAGATGCTGTTTATCATCCTGAACATCGGACTTAACGTCCTCTACTTCGTGTGGTTGGGCAAGACATCGGTATTCTATGTCTTCTTCATCAACCTGGTGTGTACGGGCCTCATCACCTTCTTCTTTATCCCCGGCCTGTTCAGCATCAAATGGAAGTTCGACGGCAAGCTGCTCAAGCAGATGCTCGGCTACTCTTGGCCCATCCTCATCCTGGGCATCGCCGGCATTCTGAACCAGGTGGCCGACAAGATTATCTTCCCGCTGGTCTATCCCGATGAGGCAGAGGCCAACGTGCAACTGGGCGTCTATGGCTCGTGTGTAAAGATTGCCATGATCATGGCCATGATCACCCAGGCCTTCCGCTATGCCTACGAACCCATCGTCTTTGCCAAGAGCAAGGACGCTGACAAGACCGAATACTACGCTTCAGCGATGAAATACTTCCTCATCTTCACCCTACTGGCCTTCCTGTGTGTGGTGGGTTGGATGCCTGTCTTGCAGTATATCATCGGTGAGGAGTATCGCGAGGGACTGGGCGTGGTGCCTATCGTCATGATTGCCGAGATAATGATGGGTGTCTATTTCAACCTGTCGTTCTGGTATAAGCTCATCGACAAGACCATCTATGGTGCCTGGTTCTCGCTGGCAGGCTGCACGGTACTCTTTGCCGTCAACATCCTGCTGATACCGAAGTATGGCTACTGGGCCTGCGCCTGGGGTGGTGTGGCCGGCTACGGCACAGCCATGGTGCTCAGCTATATCGTGGGTCAGATCAAGAACCCCATCCCCTATCCCATGAAGGATATCGTATTCTATGTCATCCAGACCTTTGCGGCTTTCTGCGTGATGTATTGGGCACAGGAGAACCTGCCTGCCTGGGCATCGCTGACACTAAGCACGCTGCTTATCATTGGCTTCCTGGGCACCGTCATCAAGCGCGACCTGCCCCTCAAGAACATTCCCTTTATCGGACGATATTTCAGATCATAAAAACCAAAATAATAATTATTACTAAAAGAACCATTTTCAAACCATGTGGAATAGCGCATTGACCTTCGCCATTGTCATTAACGAACTGATGGCATCAAACGCTGGCTCAGTGATGAGCCCCGCTGTCAACTTCGACAGCTGGATTGAGTTGTACAACCCGACAGAACAGACCATTGACCTTGCCGGAATGTATCTCAGTAACAACGAAAACAACCTGACTCGTTGGCAAATGCCCAATGACATCGGCAAGCTCCCCGCCAAGGGGCACCTTGTCGTTTGGCTCGGTTCCAACGACATCAAGAGCAACCAGGCACCTTTCAAACTAAACTGCGACGGCGGTTCCATCTTTCTGAGCGACCAGAACGGCCAGCTCATCACCAGCATGCAATATCCCGAGGCCAAAAGTCGCACGGCCTATGCCCGCACCACTGACGGTGGCGAGGAATGGGGATGGACGGCCACCCCTACCCCTGGTGAGTCGAATGCCAAGGCTGTGTATGCCTCAGAGCGCCTTGATGCCCCGGTGGTCAACCAAGGCAGCCAGCTCTTCAATGGCACACTCAACATCAAGGTCACCATCCCCGAAGGCACCAAACTGATGTACACCACGGATGGCAGTCTGCCCGTTTCCCTGGACGGATTAGATCCCTATACCAACCGATTGAAGAACAGCAACTGCGAAGGCAGCGATGCCTCCTGCTTCCTCTGTCACGATGGCAACACCACCGGCAATGTGAACCGTATTACCGACGGCGCTGGTGTTGACGGCTCTCGCGGCATCAAGGTTCACTCCGTGGCCAACGCCAGCAGCGACCGCACCACCCAATTCTTCGTCTATACCCCCGACTACACCTGGAAGACAGGCGAGAAGTTCCGTTTCCGCATGAAGGTGCGTGCCGATCATCCCACCACCATCACCAATGTTGCCCAGAAGACACCTGGTCAGAACCTCGTCAACAACATCCTTGGTGGCGAGTTCCAGGTAACCACCGAGTGGCAGGACTTTGTCTATGAAGGTACCCTGACCAAGGAACAGGCCGGCGAGAAGGAGGAATGGAACTGGTGGTACACCAATATCACCTACTCTCTTCAGACCATTGCCTTCAACCTGAACAAGAAGAAGGACACCGACAACAACTTCTATTTCGACGATATCTACTGGGAAGTCATGGATGACAACATCAACAGTCAGGAGAGTACCACTGGCGAGTTTACCATCTCGCAGACCACCAACCTCACCTTCCGTCTGTTCCGCGATGGCTATCTGCCCAGCGTTCCCGTCACCCGCAGCTATATCCGCACCAGCAACAACTACACGCTGCCCATCATCAGCATCGTGGGCAATAGGAAGTTCTTCACCGACCCCAAGATTGGACTCGACTGCGATGGCGACGGCACCAACGGCAAGACCGGCAACGGTCAGGACACCCCCAAGAACTATAATATGGACTGGGACCGCCCCGTGAACTTCAGCTATCTGAGTCCCAATGGCCAGATGCTCTTCAATCAGGATGTCAACATCAGTGTCTCGGGTGGTTGGACCCGTGCGCAGTCAAAGCGTTCCTTCAAGTTGAAGAGCAACAAAATCTTCGACGGCCAAAACCGTTTCGATTATAGCTTCTTCCCCCAGAAGCCCTATATCCGCAGCAAGACGCTCTTGTTGCGCAATGGCGGTAACGACATGTACAACCACAACGCCCGCTTCATGGACCCCGCCCTGGAGACCATCATCCAGCGCTCAGACATCGACCTCGACGTGCAGTCGTATGTGCCCGTCATCGAATATGTTAACGGCGAACTGCGTGGTGTGCTCAACCTGCGCGAGCCCAACAACGCCAACTTCGCCTATGCTAACTGGGGCTATGTTGACGAAGAACTCGATGCGTTTGAAAACATGCAGATGAAGAACGGCAACGACTCTGTCATCAACCACATCTTCGAACTGGGCGCCAACGCCACCGATGATGCCGCCTACGAGGAGTTGAAGACCCTGCTCGACATCGATGAATTCACCAATTATATGGCCGTCACCATGTTCCTCGACAACGACGACTGGCCCAACAACAATATCAAGGCCTATCGCAGTCGCAACAACGGCCGCTACCGTTTTGTCAGCTTCGACCTCGATTACGCCTTCGCCCTGCGCAAGTTCAATAAAGACAACGACGACCCCTTCAAGTACTTCGTTCGCTTCAAGGACGCCGACAAGGTGTATAACGAGGACAACAAGAACCGCGAGATTGTGCGCCTCTTCCTCAACCTTCTGGGCCGTGAGGACTACCGCCGCAAGTTCACCGATACCTTCTGTCTCGTAGGCGGCAGCGTCTTCGAGCCCACCCGTGCCGGAAAGATTGTCGATGAGTTGCTCAACAATGTCAAGGCCATGTGCCAACTCATGCAGCAACAAGGTATCAACGACGGTCACGAACCCAGCAAGGCTGCCAGCACCATCAAGACCAAGTTGAAGGGCCGTGCCAAGAAGATGGCCACCAGCATGAAGAACTTCTCGTATCTGGATCTGAAGAGCACCACCGCCCAAAACGTCATCCTAAGCACCGACACCAAGGGTGCCACCCTCCTGGTCAACGGCATGGAGGTGCCTTATGCCGATTTCAACGGCTACCTCTTCGCACCCGTCGAGCTCACAGCCAAGGCACCTGCCGGCTATCGCTTCGCAGGTTGGAAGAAAGGCAGCCAACAGTACGCCAGCGAGAGCACCATCACCCTGCCCACCGATGCTACCGTCCAGCTGACCGCTACCTTTACCCCGTTCAGCGACAGCGAGCGCGAGACCCAGGGCTATACGCCTGTCTGTGTCAACGAGGTGAGCGCCGCCAACAGCATCTTTGTCAACGAACTCTTCAAGCGCAACGACTGGGTGGAACTGTATAACAACACCGACGATGCCATCGATGTGGAGGGCATGTACCTCAGCGATAATGCCGAGAAGCCCACAAAATTCCAGATTGTAAAGACCGACGGTGTTGAGACCGTCATCTCGCCACACGACTACCTGATTATCTGGTGCGACAAACTGGAGCCTCAGTCACAGCTACACGCCTCGTTCAAGCTGGCTGCCGAGGGTGGCGACGTGCTTCTCAGCGCCGACGACCAGTCATGGACCAGCCGTCTCACCTATGCCGCCCATAACGAAGACCAGACCGTAGGCCGCTATCCCGACGGTGGCAACCAGGTCTATGTGATGAACGTCCCCACCATTGCCAAGTCCAACATCATGAGCAGCTATGCCACCATCGTCGCTCAGCAGACCATCGAGACCACTGGCATCAGCGACATCATGGCCCAGCAGCCCGACTCCCAGCAGATCTACAACCTGAAGGGACAGGCCGTACAGGGCACCTTGAAGCCAGGCATCTACATCCGAAACGGAAAGAAAATTTTGATTAAATAATTATATCTAATGAAAAAGTTACTTCTATTACTTATCACTTTTCACTTCTCACTACTCACGTCTCATGCCGACGAGGGCATGTGGACCCTCTACAACCTGCCCAACGCTGTCTATGAACAGATGAAGGGCTACGGCTATCAGCTGCCCTACGAAAAGCTGTATCAGGCCGACGACGCCATCATGAAGGCCGTGGTCAACTTCTCGGGCTACTGCTCGGGCGTGGTGGTCAGCCCCGACGGACTGGTCTTCACCAACCACCACTGTGGCTTCGAGGCCATCCGCTCTCACTCAACCGTGGAGCACGACTATATGCTCAACGGCTTCTATGCCAAGAGCTATGAAGAGGAGCTGCCCAACAGGGATATGTTTGTGAGTTTCATGGTGGAACAGAAGGATATCACCGACCAACTCATGGCACAGGGTCTCGACAAGATGAGCAGCCGACGCCGCTCAGAATTCCTCGATTCCATCGAGAATGCCATGTCGCACGACGTCAAGGCCCAGGACTCTACCCTGCGCCTGGAGATCAAGCCTTTCTACGAGGGCAACCGCTATTTCGCCACCACCTATCGCGACTTCACCGACCTGCGTCTGGTGTTCGCCATCCCCAAGTCCATGGGTAAGTTTGGTGGCGAGACCGACAACTGGATGTGGCCCCGCCAGACCTGCGACTTCTCGGTGTTCCGCATCTATGCCGACCCCAAGACCAACGGTCCTGCCGCCTATTCCAAGGACAACGTGCCCTATCACCCCAAGCACTGGGCCCGCGTCTCTGACGAGGGCTATCAGGACGGCACCTTCTCGATGACCATGGGTTATCCCGGCAGCACCAGCCGTTATCTGTCGAGCTACGGCATCAAGGAGCGCTATGCAGAGAATGCCATCCGTGCCCAGATTCGTGGCACCAAGCAGGAGGTGATGAAGCGCCACATGGATGCTTCTGAGGCCGTGCGCATTAAGTACGACTCCAAGTACGCCCAGTCGGCCAACTACTGGAAGAACTCCATCGGCATGAACAAATGTATCGATTCCATCGGACTCATCCAGCAGAAAGAGCGCTTCGAGGCCAAGATCAAGGAGTGGATGGACAGCACCGGTCTCTTTGCCACCCAGCTCAACTTCGACCAGATGGACCGCTTCTACGCCAAGCGTCTCACCACCAGCAAGGCCTACATGTATTTCTCTGAGACCTTCAGCCGCACCGACGAACTGTCAAAGCGCGCCCTGCGTGCCCACAACGGCAGCTCGCCCAAGGGCAAGGGCAAGCGCCAGTATATCACCTTCGACGACAACAGCGAGACCTGGGACTACGACACCGACCGCGAGACGCTGGGCACCCTGCTCCGTAACTATCGCGAAAAGGTGACCGATGCCGCCTATCTGCCTGCTTTCTTCAAGACCATCGACGAGCAGTTTGGTGGCGACTGCCAGAAATACGCCGACTACCTGTACAGCAAGTCGAAGATCCTGAAGAAGAAGGCCCGCCTCTATACCAACAAGAAGTCGTTTATGAAAGACCCCGCCATCCAGTTTGGCCTCGACCTCACCGACCTCTATATGAAGTTGCGCGGCGAGTTCAAGGAGGTGACCGACAGCATCAACCTGCAGGAGCGCTACCTCTGCGCCGCCAAGTTGCGCATGGAGGAAGACCTGCCCCACTATAGCGATGCCAACTTCACCATGCGCCTCAGCTATGGCCAGGTGAAGGACTACAAGCTCGGTGGCGTCTCATCGGGCTATCAGACCTACGCTCCCAGCATGGTGAAGAAGATGAAGATGGGCGAAACCATCGAGGACTATAAGGTAGAACCCGAGATGATCGACCTGCTCGAGGGTGCCGGTAACATGCCCCTCTGCTTCCTCACCACCAACGATATCACCGGTGGTAATAGCGGCAGCCCGATGTTCGATGGCAAGAACCAGCTCATCGGCCTCGCCTTCGACGGCAACTGGGACTCGCTCTCCAGCGACCTCTTCTTCGACTCGCAGCTGGCCCGCTGCATTGGCGTCGACATCCGCTATGTCCTCTTTATGATGGACAAGTGGGGCCATGCCGACCGCCTCATCGACGAGATTAAGAAATAACAAAACCCCACGAACCATGGTTAGATGGTTGACCTTACTGCTGAGCCTGCTGTGCATCGAAGCCGATGCGCAGCAGGCTCTTTACTCTAAGAAAATCACCCTGTCGCAGCGAAATTTCGTCGATTCCATCGAGGTGGAATGGGAGCGCAGCCAGGTCTATCTACCCATAACGATAGGCGACAATACCTATCGTTTCCTGTTCGACACTGGCGCCGCCCAGTCGGTGGTCTATGCCGACACCCCCATCGAGGGCAGCCGACCCGCCGGCTCGATCCGTTCCCACGATGCCAACGGCGCCATCGACACCGTGCCCATGGTCATCCTACCGCCGTTCACCTTGGGCCATCTCACCGTCAGCGGCTGTCAGGCCACCATCCAGCGCCGCCCCGTCAGGACGCCCGGCGTCGATGGAATCATCGGTTTTAACCTCATCAACAGTGGTCTGCTGGCCAAGATCGACGTGCGCCAGCACCTGCTCATCCTCACCGATAGAAAGAAATTCTTCCGAGGCGAGGACGGTCACACCATGCCTTATAAGTTGCGCTACCACGTGCCCTATCTCGACGTCTGTCCCTTTGGCAGCTATCACGAGCAGGCCCTTTTCGACACGGGCAGCCGCCGTCTCTACACCATGAACCGCAGCAGCTTCGACCGCTGCGCCGACCTCTCGGGCAGCCTCTTCGACACCCAGGTCGAGGGTCGCAGCATGGGTCGCCACGCCATCGGCCATTTCGGTGTCGAGCCCCTGAGCGAGGTCATCTTCCTCCATCTCGACCACCTGCGCCTGGGCCGTTACACCCTGAGCGACCTCCACACGCTCACCACCCTGGGCGAGAGTCACATCGGTGCCTCATGGCTGAACTATGGTGCCGTGGTCTTCAATCCCAGGAAGAAACGCCTCATATTCCAGCCATACAATGGCATGGCTACCGACAGCGTGGCCAACCGCCAGATGGATATCGCCTTCGTGTCGGACCACGGCAGGCCTTGCGTCGGACTCGTATGGGAGCAAGGCGAGCCGTTCCGGCAGGGCTTCCGCCAGGGCGACGTGATTACAAAAATCGATGATTCCATCGTGCGAGACTTCACACAGTTTGTCTCGTGGCCCTTTATCATCGGGCGCGAATATCGGTTCACGGTGCGCGGGCGCCATGGCGAGACAAGAGAAATAAGATGGGTGAGAATCAAACGATGATGGCAGGTCTTCAACGGTGTTGAAGACAACGCAACGGAACAAGGGTTACACCTCGTCAATCGTTTGATAGTCGGCAGGCGAAAGGCCTGTCTTTTCCTTGAACTTCTTTTGGAAATAGCTGCGGTCGTTGAAGCCGCAGTGCAGAGCTATGGTCTCGTTGTTCCAGTCAGGATGATTGATGATGGCGCGCTTGGCCTCCTCGATGCGCAGGTCCGTCATCCACTCCGAGTATTTCAGGTTCCGCAGATGCAGCCACGATGCCAGCAGATAGCGGGGCACGCCGATGGTTTCGGCCGCTGTGGGCATGTTGAGTCCGCACTTCAGGTGACCACCCTTCTCCAGCCACGCCTCCACGGCCCTATCCACGCGCTGGTGAGCCTCGGTGCTCAGTGCCACGTTCTCGTTCACATCCGGCTGCTCGTTGCTTTCAGCCTCCAGCACCTTCCTTGGAGCCGAACTCAGCACATAGTTACAGAAGCTGTCGATGAGGAAGAAGATAGCGGCAAAGAAGACGATGCCGCTGATGGCCAGCACCGACTGGTAGGGACAGAAGATCAGCAGGGGCACCATCGTTGCCATCACCGGGGGGATGATGACGCTGAGTTGCATCCAGCGCATCACGCTCACCATCTCGCTGTCGAAATAGTTTTCCAGGGATTGCTGGATGGCGCGCATCCTCAGTATATGGCGGTTGGTGTAGTAGGCCTGCGTCAGGATATAGATCACCGACGAGATCATCTCGGCAATGCGCAACTCACGCGTATCGCTCAGCAGCGGCTGGTCGTCGATGGCAGCAGCACCAAGCAGCAGCGCTATCACCACCACCCAGACGACACCGCCCAGATACTTATCCAGCCACGTCACGTTGCCGCGCCGCTGCAGATAGATCACAGCGAGCGAGAACATCCACGAGCAGGGGATAAACAGACTGAGGTTGAGCATCGCGGCTTGTGTCACGCCCATGGCGCGCAAGCCTAAAATCAGTTGAAGCAGGAATTGCAATACCAGTGCCATGGTACCCGCCGCCATCATCCAGCGCGACTCGGTGGCCACGGGATTGGCCGAAACTTTGCCGGGCAGCAGCAACAGTTTCAGGGTTAGTAGGGTCATCAGCACCACGGCTGTAAATTGCATGTATTCCATAACTGGTTACAAAAGTACATATTTTTTCGATAAAATCATCAAAAAGTGTGTAATTTGTTACAATTTACACACCATTTTGTCGAAAAAAGCACCTCTTTTTCATCTTTTACACCCTTCCTTCTCGTTTTTTTGCAGGCTATGCCTGCAGTGATTCATGGCGGGGCGAGCCCCGCGGGTCTCAACTCACCCTACCCTCTCTTACTATAAGAGAGGGTCTCGACCACTCCCCGGCCCCTCTCCTTTCCTGGAGAGGCTCCAACCGCGACTGCTCGTCGCTCATTCATTAAGGTAAGCTCGGACCATCAGAGGTCCGGCTTGGCGTTTTTATCGGCTGGCGCGGTGGGTGCATTATCCATTGCGTAAACACCGCGCTAGCCGAAAGAGAGACATGGCGAACCCCGAAGGGGCGAGAGCTTGAGAGCCATACCAAAACCCTGACGAAGGGCGGTCGCTGCCCGTAGTCAGCTGGAGCCTCTCCTGGAGAGGAGAGGAGCCGAGGAGTGGTTGAAGCCCCTTCTTGAAAGGCCAAGAAGGGGTTGGGGATGTTTTTTGAGAAAAAAAGATGGTTTGATTGAAGGAGAAAGAAGGCGTTGAGGATGTATTTTGAAGAAAAGAAGATGATGTTTGAAGGAAGAAGTAAAGTTTGGCATTTTTTCAAAAAAGAGAGATTTGATTGAAGAAAATGTAGAAATTTCTTGGAATAGGTGTGTAAATTGTAACAAATTACACACCTAATTGTTATAAATTACACACCATTGTTATAAATTACACACCTATTTCTCGATTTTTTTGTTATTTTTGCGACCGATTTCCCCCAAAATCGCAAAAGAATAAAACAACAATAAACAAGCAACAATGAAATCGCTAATGACTAAAAAGCTTAACCGAGTCCTCACCCTGGTGCTGACATTTATGGCACTGATGGCAG
Source organism: uncultured Prevotellaceae bacterium (assembly GCA_902788605.1). Taxonomy (GTDB): domain Bacteria; phylum Bacteroidota; class Bacteroidia; order Bacteroidales; family Bacteroidaceae; genus Prevotella. Next base: position 42,371 of record CADAKX010000033.1, read on the forward strand.
GACAAACGGCATGGGCTGCGGATGATTGGACAGTCACTAACCCTACAGGCAGCACGTTCCGTATCACCCGCCCAACCAGCCATGTTGGTACCACCGAGACAGTAAAGTACCGCACTGTGAGCCTGAGCGCCTACGCCGGGCAGCACTACACCGCCGTGAGCGGTGATGTCGCCTTTGGAGTCAATGACACCTACAAGGAAGTCACGGTCACGGAGAGGACTCCCGACAATGATGCTTATGCCTACAAGTATCAGACGGGCACCAAACGCAAGTACCGCTTTGATGTCACCGACCAGGGCGGCTTTCACCTGGCTCACTGCGACCGTGAAATCACTACGGGAACGCAGTTTAGCGCCGACAAGGTGAGCAAGAGCATTACCAACCTGGTCTATTTCAACAGCAGTGGTAACTACACCAGCGGCGTCAGCAGCAGCAAATACTTGGACGTCAGCTACACCCCACCCTCCAGCCAGGTGGAGACCAGTGGCACGCTTAGCGGCTACGTTCTTATTGATGACAGCTACGACTATGCTAATAAAGCTGCCACCGTCAGCACCAGCGACCTTATCAACACCACTGGCGCCACCGCCGCCTACCTTAATCAACTAAACTACAAGATTGTAGCCACCGTCTGCTTTACCGAAAAGGAGCGCGATGACGGCTATCAATATATCCAGATTATCGCGGGCAACGGCAGCGCCGCTTACGACACTGGCTACGATCCCAACGGCTCTGTCAACGACCCCGTGAACTCTGTCTACAAAGCCTGCTTCGAGCTTTCCGACGGCAGCAACGCCGAGGGCAAGCAGTTCTTCCCCCATGGATACGACTATGCTAACAAGACAGCAGAAACGAATGCGAAGATTGGCATCACCGAGTTCTCGCAGACGAATGGCCACCTATGGCAGCAGAAGTACCAAAGCGGCTACTCGTACAATGGTTCCGGCAGCCTCATGCTCCCAGCCAATACCAGCTACATCACCACGCGCTTTGATGCCGGTGGTGATAACGACGATACCTGGGGCTACAAGGATCTCTTCGTCCGCATGGCTTTGGTCGACAAAACTGCCCCCAGCGCTCTCGCTTATAGCGTCGCTCCTGGCCGCCATTCCAAGGGCAACACGGTGTATGTCACCGTAGCTTTCAACGAGATTATCACCAGCAGTTCTGCCAAACTGACCAGCAACTGGGGCGACCTGTCGTATGTGGATGGTAGCGGAAGCAATGTGCTCACTTTCAGCCGTACCATTCCAGAAAATGCATCCAGCTCTCTCAACATCACGGGCTGTTCAGGCATCACCGACTTGGCTGGAAATGCCCCGTCTTCTGTCAGCAGCAGCGACCTCTGCTCCGTGGATGCCAGCTTCGCCTACACCATCACTTACAACCTGGGCGAAGGTGTGCTGCCCGATGGCTATCCTACCACTTACACCTACGACGCCGCTGTCACCCTGACCAACCCCACCAAGACGGGATACTGGTTCAACGGCTGGACGGGCAGCAACGGCAATACGCCCAACACTACCGTCACCATCGCCAACCACAGCCACGGCAACAAGAGCTACACCGCCAACTGGACAAACGTCTGGGGCGTGAGCGAAGACGTTGACGGTAGCACCGCCGACAAGGCCTACACCATCACCACCACCCAGGGCCTCGACCTGCTGGCGCAGTATGTGAACAGTGGCAATGAGACCAGCGGCAAGTTCTTCCAGTTGGGCGGCCCCATTGAATATACTCACACCACCAACTGGGACAACAGCTCCAGCGAAGAGAACAACTACACCGCCATTGGCACCTACAGCACCCCCTTCAAGGGTACCTTCGACGGCAATAACAATACCGTCAGCGGCATACGTATCTATAGCGACAACAACGAGAAAGGCCTCTTCGGCATGGTCAGCGGCGGCACCGTCAAGCGTGTTAACCTCGCCAATGCCCGCATCACAGCAGAACACAGAGTCGGCGGCATCGCGGGCAACACCTTCGAAGCCACTATCGAGGACTGTATTGTGGGCGATGATGTCTGTATCCATACCGTGGCCAACGATGCCAGCAACCACGGCGGCATTGTGGGAAATAACCAGGCCGGCCCCGTGCGCCGCTGCATCAGTCGCGCTCGACTCACCGTGGCCGACGGCGTGACCAACAGCAAGCGCTACGGCGGCATTGTGGGCTATAACAACGGTGGCACCATCACCGACTGCATCGCCGATGGCGTGGTCATCCCCGATGTCAAAGGCCGCGGCGCCATCACCGGTTATCAGAACAACGGTGGCACCCTCACCCGCAACTATTACCGCGACTGCAAGGTGGCCAGCGAGAGCGTGACTTCTTCCGGCGTAGGCAAGGGCAACAGTGAGGAAACCACAGAGACCAGCGACGTCACCACCAACCAGGGCGCTCTGCCCCTCTACGCCGTCACCCTGCCGGCAAACACCTCGCTGGTGCGCACCCCTGCCACCGACCCGACGCTCCCTGGCAGCGGCAACAAGACCTACACCACCGGTGCGGACATCGACGGCGTGCCCTTCGCCATCGCTGGGGCTACGCTTAACCTATCTTATCGTATCGCTGCACTAACCGAAGGCTATACCGTGGCCATCTCTGCAGCCCAGACCACCGGCGGCGCCTCTGTGGCCGTCACCGACAATGGCGACTACACCTATATTATATCGTCTATGCCTGCCGCCGATGTCACCGTAGCCGTCACCCCCACCAACGTCTGGGGCGTGAGCGCAGACATTGACGGTAGCACCGCCGAGAAGGCCTACATCATCAGCGACACCCGCGGCCTCGACCTGCTGGCCACGCTGGTGAACAATGGCGAATTCAGAAACTTTGAGGGCAAGTTCTTCAAGTTGGGCGACGACATCACCTACACTCACGGCAACAGCAACACCGAGAACAACTATACCGCCATCGGCGGCTATTATAATGGTGGCGATAAATACTTCTGCGGCACCTTCGACGGTCAGGGCCATACCGTCCGCGGCATACGCATCTACAAGGCTGGCACCACCAATGCTGACGACTACCAGGGCCTCTTCGGCGAAACTTGGGGTGCCACCATCAAAAACGTCATCCTGGCCGATGCCCGCATCACCGGTAAACAAAATGTCGGCGGCATTGCGGGATATATTACAAAAAACAATAATCAGGGCGGCATCGTGGAGAACTGCCGCGTGGGCAGCGACGTCACCATCCATGCCGTAGCCAACTATGCCAGTTATCACGGCGGCGTGGTAGGTATTTGTAATGGCGGCACCATCCGTGGCTGCGTCAGCGCCGCTACCCTCACCATGGCTAACGGCCTCACAGACATCCTTTATTACGGCGGCATTGTGGGCTTCCTCATCGGCAATATTTCCGACTGCCTCGCCATCGGTACCACTGTGCCTGCTGTCAATAACCTCTACGGTGCCATCGTAGGATATGTTAACTCGGGCACCCGCACCAACAACTACCACCATGGTTGCACCGTGGGCGGCGAAGCCGCCCCGAGCAACAATCGCAACGTGAGCGCCTACACCATCAGCGCCGGCACCAACGTCACCGTAGCTCCCGCCGGCGATGCCGACGCGACCTACGAATACAAGGGCATCCAGCGCTATGGCAACGCCCTCTACTACGGCGGCAAGCTCTATGCCCCCGAGGCCGCTGACGTCAGCCTTACCCTGAGCTATAACAGCAGTGTGCCTACAGGCCTTACCCTCGACTACACCGCCACCGCAGGCACCCTCAACCTCACCCCCAACCCCTCTCCGAGCGGAGAGGGGAGTTACACCCTCACCGTGCCTGCTGAGGATGTCACCATCAACGCCACACTCAGCCTCAAATACATCGCTGCCAACGGCACCGAGCAGACCTGCTACAACCCCACCGTCATTCAGAGCAAGGACGGTAACGTAAGCCTCGGCACCAGTGCCAACGACGAGGCGTGGTACGTTGTCCTCCCAGGCGCGGTCACCATCAACGGCAAGCTCAGTTTCAACGACAAGGCCGTGCACCTCATCCTCTGCGACGGCGCATCGCTCAGCGCCACCAGCAACAACATCGATGGCATCGAGAGCGAATACGGCCTCACCATCTACGGCCAGAGCCAACAGAGCGGCACCCTCTCCGCCCGCAGTAATGGCAGCAACTCTGGTATCAAAATCAACAGTGGCGACTTCACCGTGAACGGCGGCAACATCACCGCTACCTCTAAGAATCAAATAGGCATCTTCGTCAGAAGCGGCAGCGTCACCATCAACCGTGGCAGCGTCACCGCCACCAGCGAGGGTACAGGCTCCTTTGCCGACGCCATCAATGCTTACAACGTCACCATCAATGGCGGCACCGTCAGCGCCACAGGCGGCGAATACGGCATCCGTGCCAGCACCATCGCCCTCGGCTATACGAACCCCACCGACCACATCTACGCCAGCAGCTACAGCTACGATCCTACCGTGAAGTCCGGCCAGACGTTGACCGACGGCACCGCCGCCTATAGCGGCACCGTCAGCACCAGCGACATCAATGACAAGACACTGTGGCCTGACCTCTGGAATGTGGCTGGCGGCAACGACGGCAGCTCTGCCGCAAAGGCCTACACCATCACCACCACCGGCGGCCTCGACCAGTTGGCTGCACAGGTGAACTGTAGCAACGACTACTTAAACTTTAAGGACAAGTTCTTCCGTCTGGGCGGCCCAATCACCTACACACACGCCACCGACTGGAACGATGCCACCAGCGAAGAGAACAACTTCACCGCCATCGGCACCTACAATAAAACATTCTGCGGCACCTTCGACGGCCAGGGCCATACCGTCCGCGGCATACGCATCTACAAAAACGGCACAACCAATGCTGACAGCTATCAGGGCCTCTTCGGCTTGACTTCGGATGCCACCATCAAGAACGTCATCCTGGCCGATGCCCGTATCACCGGTAAGCAAAATGTCGGCGGCATTGCAGGATATATTACAAAAAACAATAATCAGGGCGGCATCGTGGAAAACTGCCGCGTAGGCAGCGATGTCACCATCCATGCCGTAGCCGACTATGCCTTTAATCACGGCGGCGTGGTGGGCAACTGTAACGGAGGCACCATCCGCGGTTGCGTCAGCGCCGCCACCCTCACCATGGCTAACGGCCTCACAGGCATCCTTTATTACGGCGGCATCGTGGGCGATCTCTGCGGCAACATGTCCGACTGTCTCGCTATCGGCGCCACCGTGCCTGCTGTCGATGAGTTCTACGGTGCCATTGCAGGATATGTTGACGGCACCCACACCAACAACTACTACCACGACTGCACCGTGGGCGACGCCACTCACCAGAGCGACGCCTACACCATCAGCGCCGGCACCAACGTCACCGTAGCTCCTGCCGGCGACGCCGACCTAACTTTCCCCTACGAGGGCATCCAGCGCTATGGCGACGCCCTTTATTATAATGGTGTGCTCTATGTTCCCACCACCGCTGCTGGCAATGACTTCAGCCTCACCCTGGGTAACAGCGGTACTCCTGCTACAGGGTTTGTCTTTAATGGATACACCGCCACCGCTGGCACCCTGAACCTCACCCCCGACCCCTCACCGAGCGGAGAGGGGAGTTACACCCTCACCATGCCTGCCGAGGACGTCACCATCAATGCGAAACTCAAAGTGTCGTATATCGATGAGAACGGCGACGAGCAGTGGTGCACAGACTACACCCTGATTACCAGCAGCGACGAAGAATTTAATCACTACGGCACCGACGGCCAGACCAACTGGTACGTGGTCAGTGGCGATGTCACCATCAACGGACAACTCTGTTTCCGGAACAGCTACAGCCACCTCATCGTCTGCGACGGTGCATCGCTCTCTGTCAGCAGCTCTCGTGAAGCCATCTACGGCTCAAACGGCGGCCTCACCATCTATGGCCAGGCCCAAGGCAGCGGCATCATCACGGCCAACGGAGGCGCCGGCGAAACCTACGGCATCAAAGCTAACAATAACATCACCATCAATGGCTGCACCGTCAACGCCACCAGATATATTGGCATCCACAGCGGTGACGTCACCATTAATCGAGGCACCGTTACAGCCACCGGCAGTGTTTACGGCATTAATGGCAATAACGTCACCATCAATGGCGGCACCGTCACCGCCACCGGTGGTAGCAACGGCATCTACGCCAATAATGCCATCACCCTCGGCTGGACCAACCCCACCGACCGCATCTATGCCTCGAGCTATGCCATCTTCAACTACGAGTTCGCTGAGACTGTCAAGGTGAAAGACGGCCAGGCGCTCTATGCCGGCTATATGTCCACCGACGGCGTCACCATCAGTAAATTCACCGGCACTATCTACGACAACAACGGCGGCAACCCCACCGGCGACCTCTCTGTGCTTGCCGGCAAGACGCTGGAGCCAGGCATCCCCTTCATTGTCAGCGGCACTGCCATCCTGCTCGATGATGACACCGACCAGCCCAACGGCTATAAGAACACCGACCGCCTCGCAGCGTTCCAACAATACGAAAAGGTCCAAGACATCATGCTCTACGGCCGCACGCTCTACCGAGATGGCGACTGGAATACGCTGTGCCTGCCATTTGATATCGATGCCAATAATGTTGACTCCCGTGATCCGTTGTACGGTGCCACAATCATGTATTTCGACGACAGATATTGGCATGATGCCAAAGGCGAGGTAAGCAACTCCTACGCCGATGGTCTCCACCGCAGCGGTGAGGTAGAGGATGGAAGCCTCCACCTCTACTTCAACAGCGATAACTGTATCTATGCCGGCGCCCCCTACATCGTGAAGTGGGAAACAACAGGCGACCCCATCGTCAACCCCGTCTTCAAGGACGTCGTCGTCACCAAAACCACCCCCTATGATTGGCATACCACCGAGGAGGGCCCCGGCAACGTTACCTTCCGCGGCACCTACAGCCCGATTAAATACGAGTCAGACAACCACAGCATCCTGTTCCTGGGAATGAACAACACGCTGTACTGGCCCAAGGAGGGCGCTCACATCGGTGCCTTCCGCGCATACTTCGAGCTGGGCAACGGCATCACCGTGGGCGAGGAGGCCTCAACGGTGCGCAGCTTCAACCTCGGCTTCGGGGAGGGATCCGATGAAACGGGAATCGATTCAATGCATAATTCTGAATGCTTAATGCTTAATGAGGCTGACGCCTGGTATAGCCTCGATGGCCGCAAGCTGGATGGCAAGCCTAGC
>CADAKX010000033.1:49613-51039 GCA_902788605.1 uncultured Prevotellaceae bacterium
CTCCTTTCCTCCTTAGACAATAAACAATAATCAATGGAGCCTGGAAGCCAATGGAGAACAACTTCGCTTGCAAAGTCCCTCCTCATCCTCCTTTCCTCCTTAGACCAAAAAGAAAAGAAACAATAAAATCAATAGGACAATGAAAAAGAATTATGTAAAGCCTGAGATTCAGGTAGTGACTATCAACCACAGTGTACAACTCTTGGCAGGAAGCAACTCCAAGAACTTCAGGCAGTTCAACAGCAATGCCGGCTTCACCCTTGGCGGCGGCTACGACGGCGAAGGCCGCTCGCGCGGCTGCGATGACGACTGGGACGATGAGGACTGGTAAGGAATCACGGGGAGGTTTTTGATTCCCGGTCTGCCGGGATCAAAACCTGTCCCCATTATTCCCTCCAGAGGACTCATTTTTTACCAGACTCTTTACCAGACACTAAACTTTTAAACCAGACACCAAACCCGACACGATTTTCCTTGGAATCATCTTGTTTTTTTTGTATCTTTGCACTTGAAATTTCTTCCGACCATTTCCGACCTAACAGCAAACGCCCTGCCACAAAGGGTTTTAGCCATTTTCCAAGAAAATTTCCGACCTAAAAAGGTCGGATATTTGTGCATATTTTCGCCTACAAATGCATCATTTTTTTGTATCTTTGCATACAAGAAATCATAATTAGTATGGCAAGAGAAAAAAAACAGAAAACGGCATTAAGGCCATGGACGCAAAGTCCGAATACGACGGTGATGGTGACACAAGTGACAGAAGTGACACAATTTTCTAGGAGTCCCTCTCGTACGTACGCACGTACGTACGCGTGAATTTTTCCTATTTTCTATAATAATCTGTCACTTCTGTCACTAAAGTATATCACTTACCACTACTAAACCCCATACTTAGGCATCGTAAACAACATACTTAGACATCGTAAACAACATAGTTAGCAACCCTAAAAAACATAGTTATGAGATCAATGATTCCTAGAGTGGACAGTGGACAGTAAAAACAGCAGTTTTTCGAAAATCTCTTGCGTACGTACGCACGTACGTACGCGATAACTTTTATATATTTCACTAATTTTACTGTCCACTGTCCATAAGTATATCACTTAGGCATCGAGTGCATAGTAGGGTCCCCATGATTCTGTGTTACCAGTCCTCATCATCCCAGTCGTCATCGCAGCCGCGCGAGCGGCCTTCGCCGTCGTAGCCGCCGCCAAGGGTGAAGCCGGCATTGCTTTTGAGGCCGATGCCGCCGACGTATTTGCCGCCGCTTCCTGCCAAGAGTTGTACACTGTGGTTGATTGTCACTACCTGAATCTCAGGCTTTTGATACATCTTTTTCATATTCCTATTGATTTTATTGTTTCTTTCTTATTTTGGGGTCGCCTATCGGCGAGATGTTTTATTGGGGAGTCCGACTGCGTCG
>CADAKX010000034.1 GCA_902788605.1 uncultured Prevotellaceae bacterium
CAGAGCACCATACCACGCTTGATCTCGTTCTTGTCGATACCACGGAGCAGCAGACCTACGTTATCACCAGCCTGACCCTCATCCAGGATCTTACGGAACATCTCGACACCAGTTACAACTGAGTTCTTGTCCTCACCAAGACCGAGCAGTTCAACAGCATCACCAACGTGGATAACACCAGTCTCGATACGACCAGTAGCTACAGTACCACGACCTGTGATTGAGAATACGTCCTCAACAGGCATCAGGAAGGGCTTGTCGGTAGCACGAGGAGGCTCCTGAATCCAAGTGTCGCAAGTATCCATAAGCTCCATCACCTTCTGCTCCCACTTCTCAACGCCGTTCAGAGCACCGAGGGCAGAGCCACGAATGATAGGAGTTTCATCCTCGAACTCATACTGTTCCAGAATCTCGCGGACCTCCATCTCAACGAGCTCCAGCATCTCCTCATCCTCAACCATATCGCACTTGTTCAGGAACACCACCAGACGGGGAACGTTTACCTGACGAGCGAGCAGAACGTGCTCACGAGTCTGAGGCATAGGACCGTCAGTAGCAGCAACAACCAGAATAGCACCGTCCATCTGAGCAGCACCAGTTACCATGTTCTTCACATAGTCGGCGTGTCCCGGGCAGTCAACGTGAGCGTAGTGACGCAGCTTGGTCTCGTACTCAACGTGAGCAGTGTTAATAGTGATACCACGCTCCTTCTCCTCGGGAGCATTGTCAATCTGGTCGAAAGACTTAACCTCAGAAAGACCAGCCTTAGCAAGCACAGTTGTGATAGCAGCGGTCAGAGTTGTCTTACCATGGTCAACGTGACCAATCGTACCAATGTTTACGTGCGGTTTGGTGCGCACAAATGTCTCTTTTGCCATTGTTTTGTTGTTTTATTAATTTTGTGAATATACTTATGTTTTTGCTCCTCCAATCGGTCCTCAGAGAGAGCTGTAACTGAGAGTTGAACTCAGGACCTCTTCCTTACCAAGGAAGTGCTCTACCACTGAGCTATTACAGCATATTGTTTATAGAGCGGAAAACGGGGCTCAAACCCGCGACCCCCAGCTTGGAAGGCTAGTGCTCTATCAACTGAGCTATTTCCGCAAAAACCACCTCGTGAGAGTGGGTGCTGATGGATTCGAACCACCGAAGTCGAAAGACAGCAGATTTACAGTCTGCCCCATTTGGCCACTCTGGAAAACACCCAAAAGTCTTGCGTCCCAACCTGTCAAGCAACTTGCTTTTCGTCTATCTTGAGCCTCTTGTCGGATTCGAACCAACGACCCCGAGATTACAAATCACGTGCTCTGGCCAACTGAGCTAAAGAGGCTTTTCTAAGCAGCCGCTCTCTCTTCAGATTTACGACCTGTTGGAAAACGGCTGCAAAGTTACAGTTACTACTTATTTTTGAATTACCAAAACTTTTTCGTAGTTTTTTTAGTAATTTCTCAATTTTTCCTTGAATTTCTGCAGTTGAGCCCTCATTGAGTCAACACAGAGATCTATACTCTCTTCAAATGTGTCGCTTACCTTCTCTACTCTCAGCGTATTTCCTGGGACTGCCACTTGCAGGCTAGCCTCCTTATTTTGTGCGGTAGCAGGCTTTACGACTTTTAATTGCACCTCTACTTTCTGAATATCTTCGTACGACTTTTCTAACTTGGCGACTTTCTTTTCGATAAACGCCTCTAACTTCTCGGTAGCGTCGAAATGTATCGACTGAATCTTAATTTCCATAGTTACCTCCTATTTTATTAAGTTAAACTATTAAAGGATCTAGTCCCTGGGATGGGACTCATTATAAATTCGTTTTAACTGCTCGAATGTCGTGTGAGTGTAGATCTCCGTAGTCTCAAGACTCTCATGACCTAACAACAGTCTCACACTTTCCAGTCCGGCATCATGGTTAAGCAGCGCTGTTGCAAAACTATGCCTGAGCACATGTGGCGATTTCTTTTTCAGCGTGGTCACCTTAGACAGGCAACCTCTCACGGTATTATATACCTCGCTCACAGAAATCCGATTTCCTCGCACTCCCACAAAGAATGCATCAGAATCTCTTTGAACCTGTGCGTCGCGACAAGCCTTATACAAGCTTATTTGCTCTGCCAACTCTTTACCAAAGGGGACGATGCGATGTTTATTGCGTTTTCCCAACACCCTCAGCTGCATTGCAGCCAAGTCAACATCCTTATCATCGAGCCCCACCAGTTCACTTCGACGCAACCCTGCCTCATAGACCATTAATATAATTGTACGCGCACGTACATCTTTATATGTGTCACTCCATTCCGTCTGATCCAGGAGCTCATTTAGTTCCGACTCCTTCACAAACTGCGGCAGCGGTTTCCGCTTTTTCAGTCCCTCCACCATATGTGCGGGATCCGATTTCACCAACCCTCTCGCAAGAGCGAAGCGAAAGAAAGACTTTAAAGCCGAAAGGTCTGTATTTGCCGTTGAAGCCACATGACCACTTTTTACTCGGCTTTCTATCCACATCCGGATAACATCGGCATCTACAGATGCCCACGTAAGTCCATCCTCGAGTTTCTCAAAGTACTTCTGGAAGTCCGTCAGACTTTCCCCGTACCTCTTTACCGTTAATTCACTGCGATTTCTCTCGTAGCGAAGATAGTCGAGAAACTGTTCAATCATAAAGCGTTGCAATCAAATAACTGATTTCGGCAACGAATTTACGGAAATTTTATGAAACTACCAAATTTTTTGAGGAAAAACTTAGATTATTCCTCGGTTGCGCGGAGCTTCTGTACGTAAACGGCATGCTCCATCTTCAGGCGCTTCAGCACAGAGGGCTTATCAAACTGCTGACGACGACGCAGCTCTTTAACAACACCCGTCTTCTCAAACTTTCTCTTAAACTTCTTGAGGGCCTTCTCGATGTTCTCGCCTTCTTTTACTGGTACAATAATCATACTGTTTTTTGACTTTAAATTTAAATTGTTATACATTAGTGCCCGCGTGCGCACACAGCGCGCACGAAAAGCGGCTGCAAAGGTACGAATAATTTATGAGACAGCCAAGTTTTTTGCACAAATTTTTCAGTCGCATGAAAAAATATGCATAATTATTTGGCTATATGCAAAAATATTTGTAATTTTGCGGCGCAAATTTGAATAAATATACTAACATGAAGGAAAAGAACAATAGACTAGAGGCCCTTCGGCTCATTATTTCAAGCCAGCAGATGGGCAGTCAAGAGGAGTTACTAAACGCCCTACAAAAGGAAGGATTCCAACTGACACAGGCAACCTTAAGCCGCGATCTTAAGCAGTTGAAGGTGGCCAAGGCAGCCACAATGAGTGGAAACTACGTCTATGTACTCCCCAACGAATCGATGTACAAGCGCGTAAGCACGCCATCATCCGCACGCGAGATGATGCAGATACCTGGATTCATCAGTATCAGCTATTCGGGCAACATGGGCGTCATCAAGACGCGTCCTGGTTATGCCAGCGCCATTGCCTGGAACATTGACCGAGGTGACCTTCCTCAAATACTAGGGACCATCGCAGGCGATGACAACATCTTTGTAGTCATCAAAGAAGGCGTCAGCCACAGAGAGGTGACAGAAGCCCTCAGCAAGGTTGTCCCCAATATGAAATAAGCACAATTACTATATAAATTAATGGAAAAAGAAGAAATAGAAGTCCTTGTTGCCAATGTAGAGCACGAGGTCTATGTAGACACCATACTCGACACCATTGCCGAAGCAGCCAAAGTACGAGGCACAGGCATTGCCAAGCGAACGCACGAGTATCTGGCCAAGAAGATGGCAGAAGCCAAGGCTGTGATTGCCCTGCGCAAGAGTGACGGACGCTTTGCTGGTTTCAGCTATATCGAGACATGGGAGAATCAGCAATACGTCACCACTTCAGGTCTGATTGTCCACCCCGACTTTCGCGGTTTAGGCCTGGCGAAGCGGATTAAAGACATGACCTTCACCTTAGCCCGTACCCGTTGGCCCCACGCCAAGATTTTCTCGCTGACCAGTGGTGCTGCCGTGATGACAATGAACACCCAGCTGGGCTATCAGCCAGTAACCTTTGCCGACCTGACAGACGACGAGGCCTTTTGGAAGGGCTGCGAGGGCTGTGTCAATGTTGACGTTTTACATCGCACAGGCCGTAAATACTGCATCTGCACAGCAATGCTTTACGACCCCACGGAGCACCTGCCTGCCAAGATTACCGATGAAGTAATGGCTCGCATCCGCCATCTGGAAGAACTAGAAGAAAAATAAAAAAAACACATATCATGAGCAAGAAGAAAGTAGTAGTAGCATTCAGTGGTGGATTGGACACCAGCTACAATGTGATGTATTTGACCAAGGAATTAGGTTACGAAGTATATGCCGCCTGTGCCAATACAGGTGGATTCTCAGCAGAGCAACTGAAGAAGAACGAAGAAAACGCCTATAAGTTGGGCGCCGTAAAATACGTTACCCTCGATGTGACTCAGGAATACTATGCTAAGTCACTGAAATACATGATTTTCGGCAACGTGCTGCGCAACAACTGCTATCCCATTTCTGTATCATCAGAGCGCATCTTCCAAGCCATTGCCATTGCCCGTTATGCCAAAGAGATTGGTGCCGACGCCATCGCACATGGCTCAACAGGTGCTGGCAACGACCAGATTCGTTTCGACATGACCTTCCTGGTGATGGCTCCTGGCGTAGAGATTATCACCCTGACACGCGATCGCAATCTGACTCGCAAGGAGGAAGTTGACTATCTGAATGCCAATGGCTATTTTGCCGACTTCACCAAGTTAAAGTACTCTTACAACGTAGGTATCTGGGGGACCTCTATCTGTGGCGGCGAGCTTCTCGACCCCACACAGGGACTGCCTGAGGACGCTTACCTGAAGCACGTGACTGCCAAGGAGAACGAGGCCCTGCTGAAGATTACCTTCGACAAGGGCGAGATTGTGGCAGTCAACGGCGAGCAGTTTGACGACAAGGTGAAGGCCATCCAGAAGATTGAGGAGATTGGCGCCAGCTACGCCATTGGTCGCGATGCCAACGTGGGCGACACCATCATTGGCATCAAGGGCCGTGTAGGTTTCGAGGCAGCTGCTCCCAAACTGATTATCGAGGCACACCGCCTGCTGGAGAAGTCAACGCTCTCTAAGTGGCAGCAGTACTGGAAGGACCAGGTGGCCAACTGGTATGGCATGTTCCTCCACGAAAGTCAGTACCTGGAGCCTGTGATGCCCGATATCGAGGCTATGCTGACCTCAAGCCAGCGCAACGTGACTGGTACTGCCATCCTGAAACTCCGCCCCTATGGATTCGAGACTGTAGGCATTGACTCTGCCAACGACCTCACCAAGAGCAAGTTGGGCGAGTATGGCGAGACCCAGACAGGCTGGACTGCCGACGAGGCCAAGGGCTTCATCAAGGTCAGCTCTACCCCACTCCGCGTTTATTACGGCATCCACAAAGACGAGAAGAGATAAGACCCACCCCCAACCCCTCCCTGTATGGAGGGGAGTAATTACTTTAAGCAAAACATAAGACATGGAGAAAAACAACACAACGCAAGGTGTATCTACTCCCCTCCATTACAGGGAGGGGCAAGGGGGTAGGTCCGCTGTTAAGATAGGTATCTTAGGTGCTGCAGGCTATACAGGCGGAGAGTTGATCCGCGTGCTGCTCAACCACCCTGAGGCAGAGATTGTCTTTGCCAACTCAGAGAGCAACGCAGGCAATCTGGTTTCTGACGTACACGAAGGCCTCATCGGCGAGACCGACCTGAAGTTTACTGACGAGATGCCTTTCGACAAGGTCGACGTCGTCTTCTTCTGCTTCGGACACGGCAAGAGCGAGGCGTTCCTCAAGGAACACACCATCCCTGCCGACGTGAAGATCATCGACCTGGCACAGGACTTCCGCATCAAGGGCACCCACGACTATGTCTACGGCCTGCCAGAAATCAACAAGGTCGACATCGCCAAGGCGCAACACCTGGCCAATCCAGGCTGCTTTGCCACAGCCATCCAGTTGGCCCTGCTCCCTGCTGCCAACCTCAATCTACTGAAAGAAGATGTCAGCGTCAACGCCATCACGGGTTCTACTGGTGCAGGTCAGAAGCCTGGCGCCACCACCCACTTCTCTTGGCGTGCCGACAACCTGAGTATCTATAAGCCTTTCCAGCATCAGCACATCGCAGAGATACGTCAATCGCTGGCCCAGGTACAGGGTTATCTCGATGCCGACATCGACTTCATACCCTATCGCGGCAACTTCGCTCGCGGCATCTTCTGCACAGCTGTGGTCAAGACTGCCGTTCCTGCCGAGGACATCATCGAGGCCTATAAGGACTTCTATCGCGATGCCGCCTTTACCCACTATACAGACAAGGCGATAGACCTGAAGCAGGTGGTGAACACCAACAAGGCTTTGGTGCATTGCGAGAAGTTTGGCAACAAGCTGCTTATCACCTCTGCCATCGACAACCTGCTGAAAGGCGCCGTGGGTCAGGCCGTTCAAAATATGAACATCATGTTTGGCATTGACGAAAGCGCAGGACTAAAGCTAAAGGCCTCGGCCTTCTAAGCAGCTTAATCCTACTTAGAAAACATCTTTTTACCACGTTCTTATATTAAAATCACGTCGTGAAAATAAATAATCACGGCGTGATTTTGTTTTTTCTCGACGTGATTTTATATTTTCACGTCGTGATTTTTGGTTTTTTACGCCATATTGAGTACTTTTGCAGGGCGAATTAAACATATTTATATCCCTAACCAATTCTAACAACATGGCAAAGTATATCAAGAAAGAGATAGCCGATCTCAATGGAAAAGGCACAACACAGGCCTATTATCGCCTGAAAACCTGGCGCAAACTGGACTCTGAGGAGTTTGCAGAGCGTTGTCACTCCCTGCACCCTTCGTTCTCGAAGGGACTGATCTCTGGTGTTCTGGATGCTGTCGTCGACCAACTGGCCTACGAGATTTCCAATGGTTTTAGTGTGAAGATCGACGGACTGGGCACCTTCAGCGCCAAACTCGGCGTGCGCAAAGACAAGGAGATGGACAATTTCGAGAGTGGGTCGAAGAAGCTCAATGCAAAGAGTATTGAGGTGACAGGCGTCTCGTTGCGCGTCGACAAAAAGCTTATCAAGGAGATAGACCGCAACTGCGACCTGGAGCGAGGCGAGGAAGAACGCCTGCAGGCCTCCAGGTTCACACAGGAGGAGCGCATAGAGAAGGCCCGTCAGTATCTGAAGAAGAACGGATTCATGCGAGTGAACGACTACGCCATACTGACAGGCCTCTCCTATTCCACAGCCTCACGCGAGTTGCGCCGACTGGCTACTGACCCCACATCGGGCATCACCAGTCAGGGACACAGAAGCAGCAAACTCTACGTCCTGCAGGCCTAAAGCCACATCATTCTGTGGTCAGGTAGCCCACATGCACATTGCCCTTCTTAAGTATCTGCTTCAGATGGGCTTTCAGAGACGACGGTGTGACCTTCTTATCGCAGGTCAGATCGTCGTCTTTCAATACAATGCCGTTGAGTTCGCGCTCGATATAGTCAGAGCAAGGTCCGTCAACACCATCCTCATAAGGCTTTCTAGCACTCTCACGATTCTTGATATAGTTGTCGACGAGTTCCTGCGTAATCAGGTCGCCCTCAGCCATCTCGTTGACGAGTTGCATCACATCCTGGACAATGCGTTCACGCTGGGTGGGATTGCAGGTATAGGAAATGGTACACCTCATACGAGGAACAGGCAACAGGTCGTCCACCACCTGACACACCGGCGTATAGACATCACCATGTTGCACACGGATTCTGTTCAGCAAGAGTTCGCCAACCACACTTTGCAGCGCATGGTTATGAGCCCGTACATCCTGATTCAACTGGAAGCCTTTCTCCCAAGTATAGTAAAGAGTTGTGAAACAAAGCGGCGACGGATTACTAAACTTCTCCACAACCGTTGTATTGGTGGTCTTATAGTGGTCAGCGCCCCACAGATGACGCTTCACTGGCTCAGGTTTTGAAGGGAGCGAGCCAATATACTTCAGAACGAGGGGCATGATAGAGTCTTGATTCACATCGCCGCAAATAAGGAACAGCGAACCGTTGTAGTTAGAGTAATAGTCCTTCAACAGTTCCCTGAAATGTTCCACCGAGTACTTCTCAGTCTCCTCCACCGTAGGCGGCATGAGTCGCTTGCTTGACTCGAAGGGCAGCAAACTGATGCGATTTCTTGCCTGTACGTCAGGCGCACTATTCTGTGTGGCGAGCTTCTGAAAATTGGTGAAGAAAATAGATGCTGAGACAGAGTCAACCTCTGTCGATGTCATCGAGGCATAGAACATCTTCAACTGCTGCTCGATGCCTTTCCAATACGCCTCGTCCTTCTTTTCTGAACGGCAAATCAGATCAAAGGTGTCATCAAAGGGCTTAGCGCTGACAAACGCATAAGTGTCTGTCTCGTATTTATATCTTCTTCTGCAGCTTGTCAGCATATTGTGGTATTGGATATCTTCATCGCTGAGTGCCGAGAACCCCATAGGACGGTCCAGCTTCATGTTGACACCATTCTGATATATCTTCTTTTTCCAGAACACCACCTTCACACCATTCGACAGAAGCACCTCGCTGATGCTATCATTGAGAACGGTGGTTTTCTTCACAGAGCCTGGCGTAGGGTTGATGTCAACGCTATCCACATGAAGAATATCCAATTTCTTGGGTTCCTCCGCCGTTGTCTCTGCCAACTCCTCATCCTTCATGTTCTTCACACGGTTCAGGATGTCGGACACTTCCTTCTCTGTTGGCAAGGCTACATCTTTAGGGAAAGTCCCAGCAATCGTCATATTTCTACCGCTGACCAATTTCTTAAAGGCATCATTCACCTGTTCTGTCGTAATGGTGCTGCGGACATGCTTCCTACTGGCTACCGTACTATTCAAATCAAGAATCTTAGTGCCATGAAAGAAACTATTGATGATCAACTGTGTCCACACAGAACGACTCTCCATCCGGTCAACATTTGTCGTATCTGAGAAGTCAATGGCCGTATAGTCTTCATTATACACAGGTTTCGAGATAAAACCCAACTTATTGTCGGCATCCTTAAAACCATTCCTGCGGAGATACTCCACACGCTTGGCCAATTTCTCGAGCGTCTTTTTCCAGTCACCTGGCATAGAAGTCAACTCGAAAATCATCGTCTCGATGCCTTTCACTTCGACGGGTTTTGCCATCGTTGAGGCCGCATAGACAATACTCTTGTCTTTCACGGCATTGAGTTGATTACGCATCAACCCACCCAGATGGCCATAGACCTCTTCATGCCTCAGCGCTCCAACGATATTCTCCTTCATGGAGTCATCTACTGGCAGTCGAATGATGATATCACTGGAGTGATAAACCGAACCTCCGTTTGAGAAGAAACGGATTCTGGGGGCCTCCTCATCATGAAGCGCAGGAGAAGGAGGAACCACGTTCTTGCCTCGCTTCAGGTTGCCAAACAGCTTCTTGATCTTCGCTACCACCTCGTCGGCATCGATTTCGCCCACCACAACCACAGCCTGGTTTTGTGGCTGATACCAACGCTTATAGAAATCGCGTATCGTCTTGGGCGAACAGTTTCTCACGATATCCATATCACCAATAGGTGACCTGTCAACATAACAAGGCGTATTGAGGATTTCGTTAACAATACTCATCCGATAAGCCATTGAGGACCTGGTACGCCATTCCTCCACAATCACGTTGCGTTCACTCTCAATGGCAGCGTCATCCATCGTGGCATCGCAAGCCCAATCTCGCATCAGCAGCAGACACGAGTCAACCACCTGCTCTTCGTTAGGCATAGAATTAAGGAGATAACGCACGTTGGTATAGTCTGTAAAGGCATTACTGTCGTGTCCGAACTTGATGCCGCATCTTCCCATAAAAGCAATCGCTTCCTGACCTGGGAAATGTTTCGTGCCCTTAAACATCATATGCTCCACAAAATGGGCCACGCCGCGTTCATTATCCTTCTCGATGATGCTTCCTCCCTTCACCAGAAAAGTGAAATCAACTTTTTTGTCTGACTGCGTGCATCGACGGACATAATAGGTGAGACCATTCTTCAGAGTGCCTTGTCTGACAGAGGTATCGGCAGGTATCACCTGCTGGTCAATAACAGCCAAATGAGCCATGAGCAAAGAGTCACTGTTTGGGTTCGAGGTTGAAGGTTTATCGTCCTTCTCTTGTGCGAAAAGTGCCACGCAGCACAGCGAGGCAGCCATCGCCAGAAAAATTCTTTTCATAAGTTTGTTATCTACGTTTTTAGTTTCTGGGATGCAAAGATACGGCTTTTCATTCACACAATCAAGAAAATAGTAAAAAAAGATAGGCGTAATAAAACATTTTTCTGTATGATTATGCACTAAGAAGAGAGAATTGCAAAAAAAACTTGCGTTTCTTGCATTTTATCGCCCCTTTTTCGTAACTTTGCAGTCGATTATATTAGAAAGAAAAGATTAGCGCAAAGATGAAACTATTCGATGTCTATCCCCTTTTCGACGTCAACATCGTCAAGGGCCAAGGTTGTAAGGTTTGGGACGACAAAGGCCAGGAGTATCTGGACCTTTATGGTGGTCATGCCGTGATTAGTATTGGTCACTGTCACCCCCATTATGTTGAGAAGTTGAGTCAGCAGATGCAGACGCTGGGCTTCTACAGCAACTCCGTGCAAAACAAGTTGCAGGTGGAACTGGCCGAGCGACTGGGCAAGATTTCTGGTTACGAGGACTATCAGCTGTTCTTGGTGAACAGTGGTGCCGAGGCCAACGAGAACGCTTTGAAGCTGGCGTCGTTCAAAACGGGTAACATTCGCGTGCTTTCATGCGAAAAGGCCTTCCACGGACGCACCTCTCTGGCTGTCGAGGTGACCAACAACCCCAAGATTGTGGCCCCCATCAACGATAATCATCATGTGCGCTTCCTGCCCCTCAACGATATTGAGCCGTGGGTACGCGAGTTGACCCGTGGTGGCATTGCTGCCGTCATTCTGGAGTGCATCCAGGGTGTGGGCGGCATCCAGATGGCTACACCTGAGTTTGCCCAGAAGCTGGCCTATGCCTGCAAGCGCTATGGTGCCGTGCTCATCTGCGACGAGATACAGTGTGGCTACGGACGCAGCGGTAAGTTCTTCGCCCATCAGTGGCTGGGCATCAAGCCCGACATCATCACCGTGGCCAAGGGCATTGGCAATGGTTTCCCCATGAGTGCCGTACTCATCTCACCCGAGTTTCAGCCCGTCTACGGACAGCTGGGCACCACTTTTGGTGGCAACCACCTGGCCTGCACAGCCGCATTGTCTGTCATCAACGTGATGGAACAGGAGAACCTGGTGGAGAATGCACGCGAGGTGGGCGACTACCTGATGGAGAAGATTCGCAACCTGAAGAACGACAAGATTAAAGAGGTGCGTGGCCGTGGTCTGATGATTGGCATCGAGCTCTACACCCCACAGAAGCCCGTACGCCAGCGCTTGGTCTACGAGCAGCACGTCTTCACAGGCTGCTCAGGCGAGAATGTACTCCGTCTGTTGCCACCGTTGACCTTCACTAAGGAGATGGCCGACGAATTCGTTGAACGTTTACAGAAAGCATTATGAAAATATCAGTAATAGGCGCCGGCGCTATGGGCGGTGCCACCGTAGAAGGCATGATCAAGGCCGACTACTTCGACAACGACAGCATCTTGGTGAGCGACCCTTCAGAAGCTGTCACAAAGAAATTCTCAGAACAGGGCATCCGCACCACCACAGACAACGCACAGGCTGCCAAGGAAGCCGATGTGGTGATGGTATTTGTAAAGCCGTGGCTGGTGGAGACGGTTCTGAAAGGTATCAAGGACAGTCTGAATCCCGACAAGCAGATTCTCATTGTCATCGCTGCTGGCGTAAAGTCTGAGAGCATCAAGGAATGGTTGGGTGAATATTGTCCACCGCTGTTCCTCTGCATCCCCAACATCGCCATCGCCCAACTGTCATCAATGACGTTCCTCGTTCAGTGTGGCGCTGTGTCACAGCGCCAGACAGAGCAGGTGAAGGCCATCTTCGACGCCATGGGCAACACGCTCTTCACCGACGAGGCACACCTCGCCGCAGGCACCACCCTCGCCTCGTGTGGCATCGCCTATGCCATGCGCTATGTGCGCGCTGCCTCTGAAGGCGGCGTGGAACTGGGCTTCAAGGCCGACCAGGCCAAGGAGATTGTGATGCAGACCATGCTGGGCGCCGTGAAACTGCTGGAGGCCAGCGGACTGCATCCCGAGGCTGCCATCGATCTGGTGACCACACCTGGTGGCGTCACCATCAAGGGCTTGAACGAGATGGAGCATGCAGGCTTCACCTCGGCCGTGATTCGCGGATTGAAGGCAGGCGCAAAATAAACATGTATCATTCCAAAACAAAATAAACACAAAATGGACGAACAACTGAAACAGATTGGCGAACGTCTGAAAGGACTGCGCGACGTACTCGACATCCCCGTGAGCGAGATGGCCGACACGATTGGCATCTCATCGGAGAAGTATGAAAAGATTGAGGCTGGCGAGGTGGACATCACCATTTCGAACCTGATGAAGATAGCCAAGAAGTATGGCGTATCGACAGAAGAACTGATTTTTGCCGAGGCACCTCACATGAAGTCGTACTATGTGACACGCAAGGGACAAGGCATGAGCATTGAGCGCACCAAGGCCTACAAGTACCAGTCGCTGGTGGGTGGTTTCGTGAATCATAAGGCTGACGTGTTTATCGTCACGGTGGAACCCAAGCCTGAGGCTCACACCATTTATAAGAACACACATGCTGGACAGGAGTTCAACCTCGTGCTCGAAGGCAAGATGGAACTCTATATCGCTGGCAAGACCATCGTACTCGAAGAGGGCGACAGCATCTATTTCGACTCCACCAAGCCCCACGGCATGCTGGCAGTAGGTAACAAACCCGTTAAGTTCTTAGCTTTTACAGTTGAATAAATCACGATATAACGTCAAGCGTTATAACGAAAGGAAAAAATATGGTAGAAAGATTTTTGAAACAGACGCATTTCGAGTCTGTAGAGGATTACAATAAGCATCTGGAGTTCATCGTTCCAGAGCACTTTAACTTTGCCTACGACGTGATGGACGCATGGGCAGAAGAAGCTCCAGAGAAACTAGCCCTGCTTTGGACCAACGACCAGGGCAAAGAGATTCGTGCCACATACGCACAGTTGAAAGAGCAGAGCGACCAGGCTGCTGCCTACCTGCAGTCACTGGGAGTCGGCAAAGGCGACCCCGTGATGCTCATCCTGAAGCGTCATTATGAGTGGTGGATCATCATGCTGGCCCTGTGCAAGATTGGAGCCATCGTGATTCCTGCCACCCACATGCTGACCAAGCACGACTACGTCTATCGTAACACACGCGCCTCGGTGAAGGCTATCATCTGTGCTGACGACGACTATATCATCAGCCAAATCAAGTTGGCCATGCCTGAGAGTCCAACTGTGAAGCAATATATCACGCTGCGCGACGAAGAAGGCTTCCACAACTGGAAGACCGAGTGGCAGCAGGCACCTAAGTTTGTGCGCCCAGCCTTCGTCAACAATAACGAAGACACAATGATTATGTACTTCACCTCGGGTACCAGCGGCGAGCCTAAGATGGTGGCACACGACTACCTCTATGCTATGGGGCACCTGACCACTGGTGTTTTCTGGCACAACCTGCACGAGGGGTCTCTGCACCTGACGGTGGCCGACACCGGTTGGGGCAAGGCTGTGTGGGGTAAGTTCTATGGTCAGTGGTTTGCTGGTGCAACGGTATTCGTGTTCGACCACGAGAAGTTCAATGCCGACACCCTGCTGCGCCAGATGGAGAAATACAAGGTGACCAGCTTCTGTGCACCTCCCACCATCTATCGCTTTATGATTCGCGAGGACCTGAGCAAGTACGACCTCAGCAGTCTTCAGTACTGCTGCACTGCCGGCGAGGCTCTGAACCCTGCCGTCTATGAAAAGTTCTATGAAAAGACTGGCATCCGCATGATGGAAGGCTTCGGACAGACAGAGACTACCATGACTCTCGGCACCTTCCCATGGATGACACCTAAACCTGGCAGCATGGGTATCCCCAATGCACAATACGACATCGACCTGCTGCGTGCCGACGGCACTCCCTGTGAGGACGGTGAGAAGGGAGAGATTGTGGTACGCGTAGGCGACAAGAAGCCCATCGGCCTGTTCAAGGGCTACTACCGCGATGAGGAGAAAACCCGCGAGGCATGGCACGACGGCATCTATCACACAGGCGACATGGCCTGGCGCGATGAGGACGGTTACTACTGGTTCGAGGGACGTATTGACGATGTGATTAAGTCTTCAGGCTACCGCATCGGTCCGTTCGAGGTCGAGAGTGCCCTGATGACGCACCCCGCCGTAGTCGAGTGTGCCATCACTGGTGTGCCCGACGATATCCGCGGCATGGTGGTTAAGGCTACCGTGGTGCTGGGTAAAGAATGGAAGGACAAGGCTGGCGATGACCTGGTGAAGGAACTGCAGCAGCACGTCAAGAAGGAAACGGCTCCTTACAAGTACCCCCGTATCGTGGAGTTCGTCGACGAGTTGCCCAAGACTATCTCAGGAAAGATTCGTCGTGTGGAGATTCGTCAGAAAGACGCTGAGAAATAAATAGGAAATCTGATTATACAAAGAAAGGACTGCTTGTTGGCAGTCCTTTCTTGTCATTTTCAGAACATCATGACCAGTAGCGGGATGGTTATCATTGACAGGAGTGTGGTGATAAAGGTAACCTCAGCCATCAACGATGTATCACGATTGTATTTCAGACAGAGAATCGTACCATAGGTAGCCACAGGCATCGCAATGACTACCGTATTAATGTTCACCACATAAGGGTCAAAGCCTAACAGCAAACATAGGAAATACATGGCTACTGGTACTACTACCAGTCGCATCACGGTGGTTATATAGACTGTGGCATTTCCCATCAATGCCCTAAGTGGCAATTGCGACATGCTGGAACCAATAATCAGCAGGGCTGCAGGCACGGTGATGTCACCAATCATGGTGAGTGGCTGACTGATACAGGCAGGAATATCATCTATCTCCAATGCCACGATGAGCATCGTAAGATAGGCCGACAGCATAGGCGTGCTATAGAGTACCTTTTTCTGAAAATGGGGACCTTCCACCTCTCCCTTTCCTGTCACGAGAATTGTGCCTACGGTAAAGACTGCAAACGTATTAACCACGTTGAGAACAGCAGCATAAAAGACGGCTTCATGACCAAAAATGCTGGCAACAACAGGATAACCCATGAAACCTACATTACCAAACATCATGGCGAATCCCACTACACCTTCATCGTCTTTGCGGCGCGTCAGAAAACGAGGCAACCAGAAAGCGACGCCTGTGAGCACCAAATAGGTCACCACACTGATAGCCAGCAATGGTAGAATGAAACGACGATCGGGCAATTCACCCGTCATTGCCGACGAGAGAATCAGCGCCGGACAGGTCCAATTGATAACCAGACTCGACAACTTGCGATCAAACTCTCCCCCCATATACCCCAGTTTGCCAGCCATGTATCCAACGATGACTATGACAAAAAGCGTCGACATTACTACAATCATCTTAGAAAAGTGCTTCTTTTACTTGAATTTAACGAATGAGCGTGCAAAATTACAAATTATTTTTCGTAATTTTGCAGCAGTTTATGTGAATTATCGGAGAAAGAAGAAAATCATGAAGAAAAGAATCGTCATCAAGATCGGTTCAAACGTTCTGACACGCAAAGACGGCAAACTTGACGTCACCCGCATGTCGGCTCTTGTAGACCAGGTTGCGTGGCTACGAAAGCAGGACATCGAGGTCATCCTCGTATCGTCGGGTGCTGTAGCTTGCGGACGCAGAGAACTGACCGTTGACCACTCGCTCGACTCTGTAGAGCAGCGCCAATTGTTCTCGGCTGTAGGACAGGTAAAACTCGTGGGACTCTACTACGACCTTTTCCGCGAATTTGGTATTCACGTGGGCCAGGTACTCACCATGAAGGAGAACTTTGAGCCAGGTGAGCAATACCGCAATCAGCAGGCTTGCATGAAGGTGATGTTGGAAAATGACGTCCTGCCTATCGTCAATGAGAACGACACCGTGAGCGTCACCGAGTTGATGTTTACTGATAATGATGAACTGAGTGGCCTTATCGCCCAAATGATGCAGGCCGACACACTTATCCTTTTAAGTAATATCGACGGCATCTATGATGGTCATCCTGACGACCCTGCCTCAAAGATTATCCCTCAGGTGGAACCGGGGCGAGACCTCTCGCAATACATCAAGGCCGAGAAGAGTGCCTTTGGCCGCGGAGGAATGCATTCTAAATACACCACAGCCTCAAAGGTGTCACAGGCTGGCATCCGCGTGATTATTGCCAACGGCGAACGCGAGAATATTCTGGTGGACCTGATGGAACGCAGGGCTGCCACGCCGCACACAGAATTCCTTCCGACAGAACATTAAGACTGAAACAACATGAACGAACTATTCGTAAAGACCAAACGGGCCAGCAAGAGTCTGGCACTGCTGAGCGACCAGCAACGCAACGAGATACTGCTGGCCGTGGCCGACGCCATTATCGACCAACAGGAGCGTATCCTGAAAGCTAATGCTGAAGACTTGGCTAAGATGGACAAATCGAATCCGCTCTACGACCGTCTGCAACTGACGGAAAGCAGATTGGAAGGTATTGCCAGTGACATGCGCAATGTAGCCACACTGCCAACACCCCTAGGTCATATTACCAAACAGAAAACGTTGCCTAATGGTCTGCGCCTATGTCGTATCTCTGTTCCATTCGGTGTGATTGGCATGATTTACGAGGCTCGACCTAACGTCACATTCGATGTCTTCTCGCTCTGCTTTAAGAGTGGTAATGCCTGCGTGTTAAAAGGCGGCAAGGATGCCGACTGTTCAAATCGCGCAGAAGTAGCTCTAATCCATGAGGTGCTGGAGAGGTTTGGCGTATCAAAGGATGTGGTGGCATTGCTGCCCGCTACCCATGAGGCTACTGGCGAAATGCTGAATGCTGTGGGTTATATTGATTTGTGCATTCCCCGTGGAGGAAGAAAACTCATCGATTTCGTTCGCGACACAGCCCGTGTACCTGTCATCGAGACAGGAGCCGGTGTGGTACACACGTACTTCGACAAGGAGGGCGATCTGGAGATGGGAAAGGCCATCATCAACAACGCCAAGACGCGTCGCGTCAGCGTTTGCAATGCGCTCGACACGCTGCTCGTCCACAAGGACCGTGAGGCCGACATTCCCCAACTGCTGGCCCCGATGCAGGGAAAAGTTACGTTCTACTATAACGACGAAAGCCTGTACGACACGGAGTTCATGGACTACAAGATGAATGTAGTCATTGTATCGTCGCTCGACGAGGCATTGGCCCACATCGACCAGCACGGCAGCGGACACAGCGAGGCCATCATCACGCAGAACGAGCAGACAGCTCGCACGTTCCAAGCTCATGTTGACGCGGCTTGCGTCTATTGGAACGCGCCCACATCGTTTACAGATGGTGCACAGTTCGGACTGGGTGCCGAGATAGGAATCTCTACCCAAAAGCTGGGACCCCGTGGGCCAATGGCACTTGAGGAAATCACTACCTACAAGTGGATTATTGAGGGCGAAGGCCAGACTCGCCCATAGAACCATTTCTGATGAAGTTCAAGCCTATACTAATCCTACTCTTCTTTTTCTGTATACCTATACAGATGTTAGCACAGGAGAATGTTGCAGCTGCCAACATCGGGCAGTTGCAGAAGGAGATGTATCGTCTTTACCCCACGCGTAACGTCGACGAGTTCATGGATGTTACCGAACGACTGAAAGAGGCCTCATTAAAGGTAGGCAACGAGGGACTATTCTATCGCGCATGGGCAAATCAGGCCTCTTTCAACTTCTCAAAGATCGATCGTCAAAAGGGCATGGAAATAGCCAAGGCGATGAATGAGTATTCCAAGCAGCACGACAGCAAACTCGGAATCTACTATTCATCCCTAACCAATGCCAACCAATCCAGCTCGCTCAGGATGGAAGAAGAAGCCCTGAAACTCTATCTGAATGCCATCCAGTACAAGCAGAAGTATCTGCCCAACATCAATGCTGCGCCAGCCTATATTGGAGCGGCTAAAGTTTACTATAACAGAAGAAACAAAGAAAAAGTTCTTGAGATGACCGACAAGGCTCTGGCTGAGCCTAACCTCATAGGTTCTAACATCGTGGATGCCTGGAGTTACCGATGCATAGCCTCCATGATACCTGAAGGAATGGATCATAAGGAAGAATTGAACAGGAATTACGAGGAATGGAAAAAGACAAAGGAGAAATACAAATACAATTCAGCATTCAGCAGTCTCATTGAGGTGTACCATGCCCAAGTGAATAATGACTACGACAAGATGTTGGAGTTAGCAAAGGATATCAAGTCGCCACAGGAAAGATACAAAATGATGTCGCACGCCTACGAATATCTGGGAAAAACGAAAGAAGCCTTGGATTACTTCAGGGAATACAAGCGAGTCAGCGATTCACTCAACTCTGCAGAGATACGCAGACAGATATCGGAACACTCACTTCAGCTCGATGTCATCCGTGTCGAGAACCAGGCAAAAGAGTTACTGCTGCACAACCAATCGCTGAAACTGGCTCATGCCCAAGACGAACTTGAGCAGCGCCGACTGGAGGAAGAGGCACTCAACCTTACACTGAAGAACCGCGACATAGAACTGACTAACGCCTCCATTAAACTGAAGAATGACAGTTTGGACCGACATGCACAACAGCTAAAGTTAAGCGAGTACAAGTCAAAACTTGAATTGGAACAGAATAAGGAGAAGATTGAGCGTATCACCCTTTGGACAGCCATCGGTGTAGGACTGCTTATCATTACCTTCCTCTGCCTCTATCTCTATCGTCGCAGCCGTCACATGAAGGCGCTGACTACAGCCTACGACAAACTGGAAACAGCCTACGAACAGCTTGAACAAACCACCGCTGCCAAGGAGCGCATTGAGAGTGAATTACGTATTGCCCGCGAAATTCAGATGTCGATGGTACCACACGAATTCCCTGAGCGTCCCGACCTGGATATCTACGCCTCGATGATCCCGGCCAAGGAGGTAGGTGGCGATCTCTACGATTATCTGCTTGAAGACGACATCTTATACTTCTGTCTGGGTGATGTGTCTGGCAAAGGAGTTCCTGCCTCACTCTTTATGGCTCAGACCATCCGCCTGTTCCGTGCCTTGGCCAAACAGCACCAGATGCCAGCTTACATAGCCACACGCTTAAACGAGGAACTGACAGAGAAAAACGACAACGGCATGTTTGTCACCATGTTCATTGGTCAACTGAATCTCATCACAGGACTATTCCATTTCTGCAATGCAGGTCACAATCCCCCTGTAATCGGAGGCGATAAGCAACATGGTTCGTTCCTTGAGATGGAACCCAATGCACCTATAGGTCTATGGCCCGAACTCGAATATATCGGCGAGGAAATAGAATCCATTAAAGGACGTCCTCTCTTCATTTATTCCGACGGACTGAATGAGGCAGAAAACATGAAGCAAGAGCAGTTTGGCGATGACCACATGCTCGATATACTACGACAAACAAAATTCAAAGATGCCCGTCATGTAGTAGAGCTTATGGAAACAGAAGTGAAGCATCATCGTGATGGTGCAGAACCGAATGACGATATGACCATTATGTGCATCAAAGCATTGAACAATGAAAAATAAAATCGTAATTAAAAATTAAGAATATGAAGAGTTTTATTAATGTTGAAGACCTCGGCCCGTTAGATAAGGCGATGGCCGAAGCATTCGAGATCAAGAACGACCGTTATAAGTATCAGCATCTGGGCAAGAACAAGACCTTGATGATGATCTTCTTTAATAATAGTCTGCGCACCCGTCTGTCAACCCAGAAGGCTGCCATGAACCTGGGTATGAACGTCATCGTGCTCGATGTCAATGCCGGAGCCTGGAAACTGGAGACAGAACGTGGTGTCATCATGGATGGCGACAAGAGCGAGCACCTGCTGGAGGCTATCCCTGTGATGGGCTGCTATTGTGACCTCATCGGTGTCCGTTCGTTTGCGGGACTCACGGATCGTGAATACGACTATGCCGAAACTGTGCTTCATCAGTTCATTAAATACAGCGGAAAGCCCGTCTTCGCCATGGAGACTGCTACCGTACATCCCCTGCAGGCTTTTGCAGACCTGATTACCATTGAGGAGCACAAAACGGTGAAGAAGCCAAAGGTGGTTCTGACATGGGCACCTCACTGCCGTGCTCTGCCACAGGCTGTACCCAACAGTTTCGCGGAATGGATGAATGCAGCAGACAATATCGATCTTGTCATCACTCATCCAAAGGGCTATGAGCTCGACCCGAAGTTTGTGGGTAATGCCCGCGTGGAGTATGATCAGAAGAAAGCCTTCGAGGGTGCCGACTTTATCTACGCCAAGAACTGGAGTAATCCTGGTGTGACCAACCTCGCCGACTATGGAAAGATTACTTGCGAAGATCGCTCATGGACGGTTGATACCGAACACATGTCGTGGACAAACAATGGCAAGTTCATGCATTGTCTGCCCGTACGTCGCAACCTCATCGTGACCGATGATGTAATTGAGAGTCCCAATTCACTGGTGATACCCGAAGCCGCCAACCGCGAGATTTCGTGCTCGGTAGTTCTTAAACGAATGTTAGAAACCCTGTAAGATATGGATATACTCCCCTTTTGGGCGTGGCTGCTTTTCTACGTCCTAGTATTTATCATGCTGATTGCCGACTTGAAGATGTTCGGCAAGAAAGGTGAGCATGAGGTAAGCATCAAGGAAGCCCTTAAGATGACGGGCATTTGGATTGGTGTGTCACTGGTATTCTGCGCTGGCATCTATTTCCTCTACCCTGTGGAGTCCCATGAGAAAGCGATGGAGTTTCTTGCAGGCTATCTCATTGAAAAATCACTGTCGATGGACAACCTCTTCGTATTCCTTATGCTCTTCTCATTCTTCGGCGTAGACCGCAAATACCAGCATGAGGTCTTGTTCTGGGGAATCTTCGGTGCCTTGGTACTGCGCAGCATCTTTATATTTGCAGGTGCAGCAATGGTCGAACAGTTCGAGTGGGTGCTAGGTCTCTTTGGTCTGTTTCTGCTCTATACAGGCAGCAAGATGTTCAGCCATAGCGAAGAAGCAGAGAGTGATCCTTCGCAGAACATCATCGTACGCCTGTTTAAGAAGTTCTTCCCCGTCACCGACCAGATGCATGGCGAGAAGTTCTTTATCAAAGAAGGCACCAAACGTTTAGCTACGCCACTGTTCATCACGCTACTGGTTATCGAGACCACCGACGTGGCCTTTGCCGTTGACTCCATTCCAGCAGTCTTCTCTGTGAGTCGTGATCCATTCATCGTACTCACCTCGAATATTTTTGCAATCTTAGGCCTCCGTGCACTCTATTTCGCACTGGCCGCCGTAGCCAAGTATTTCACATATCTAAAGTATGGCTTGGGGGTTATTCTCATTTTTGTAGGCATCAAGATGCTATTGGCTATGAACGAGTATATCAATGCCGGAGCTGCATGGCTGGGCTACGACCTCCACATGCCCCATATTGAAATTCCTACAGTGTGGTCGTTAGTATTCATCTTCGGAACCTTGATTCTTTCTATGGGACTGTCTTACGCGATATCCAAACCCAACAAGAACTAAATACACTATGATTTCATTTGAATGTGACTATGACAACGGCGCCCATCCTTTGGTGATTGACGCCTTGGTAAAACACAACGACGCAAAGCCAACACCCTATGGTTTCGACGAGTTCTCTGAGCGTGCCAAACGACGTATCCGTCAGGCTTGCGGACTACCCGATGCTCAGATATTTTTCCTAACCGGTGGTACACAGACCAACGCCACAACAATTGACTCCATGCTCTACCAGTATGAGGGCGTCATCTGCGTAGGCACTGGTCATATCAACGTACATGAGGCTGGTGCTGTGGAGTTTACTGAGCACAAGATTATCACCTTGCCGGATAACCAAGGTAAGATGGAAGCCCGCGTGCTAAAAAAGTATCTTGACGACTTTATGGCTGATGGCAACAGGAACCATGCCGTTCACCCTGGATTAGTCTATATCACCTTTCCAACAGAGTTGGGTACGCTTTATTCTGCTCGTGAGCTGGATGACATCTATCAGGTTTGCCGCAACTTCGATATACCTCTTTATATAGATGGTGCTCGCCTTGGTTACGGACTGATGGCAGAGGGATGCGATATTACCCTGCCCTACCTAGCTCGCCATTGCGATGTGTTTTACATCGGTGGAACGAAAATAGGCGCACTTTGTGGAGAAGCAGTTGTTTTCACACATGGCAATGCCCACAAGCATTTCTTCTCTATACAGAAGCAGCACGGCGCCGTGATTGCTAAAGGAGCTCTGATTGGACTACAGTTCGAGGCGTTGTTTACAGATGACCTCTACTTTAAGTTGGCCCGTCACGCTATCGAAAAAGCCATGCAGATGAAACAACTGTTCCAAGAGCACGGCTACTCCTTCTTTATTGACTCGCCCACCAACCAGCAGTTTGTCATCATTCCAAATGCCGAGGTGCAGCGATTAGAGAAACACATGCAGTTCACTCATTGGGGGCCTTACGACGACAGACACATGATTTGCCGCTTCGTCACCAGTTGGGCCACCACAGACGAAGAGTTACAAATATTAAAGGATTGTCTGTGACTACAGACAATCCTTTATTATTTTCTTTCCTTCATAAGTATTGACGTTAAGCCAAACGGAATCAGCCTTAATGCCCTGTATCGGAATGCTCAGATAGACACGCTGAGAGTAGTATTCTGGCACTCCTCCTTGATCGTGATAGAACGTCAACCTCAGGGTACGTGTGCCATCTATATTTGTTATAAGCGTGTCACGACGGCAACCCAAGACCTGCTTCAGACTATCAACATCCGGCTTGCCCGTCATCACATAGAATCCCATATTCAGATACTTCTTCGACTTGCCTATCCACATGCTTTCCATACGCACGGGATCGGTTTTCATGTGCAGAATGAGCTTCGGAGTGACCACGGGCACACGTCCCAAGGATAATGGTTCAGCCTTTCCATCCACCATTTTATAATAGAAAGACACACGATAAGTGGTATCTGCCTTCGTTATAAAACTGGCTGCAGCAGACCTGTTGAGCACCAGATGCTCACCCTCGTCAGTATCAACATAATCCACACGTTTGTCGCTGTTGACATGAGCATCTGCCAATTGTGCCATCATCTGCGAATAAGCGCCCTCACCCTTCTCATAAGAATCCTGAGTACAGGCAGTGGCTACGATAACAACCAATAGACAGAGTACATTTCTCATAGGGCAGCAAGCTGATTCTTGACAGGATTAGCATACATCTCCAACATCTTCTGACGCAGGAATGGCTCATCCTTATCGGCAATACGAATCTTTTCCAATTGTCCCGCCAAATAAGTCTCGAAGCGCTGATGGTCAGCCTCGTTATAATGAGAAGCTTGACTACGAGAGCCATTCAATTCATCATAAGCAATATAATTGCAAGGATAGAGCGTATAGCCACGATGTATCTCACGATCCATACGGTGGGCTAATTCAGAGAAGAACTCATTCTTGGGCATGTCGGCAATCTCATCAAGCCATGTATTAACAGGCGTTCCGCAATGATAAGTCACGCGTCCCTTATACCCCAGAATACCTGTTTTCATATTGTCGAGGTCATCCTGCTTGCTCTTCTTGAAGCCAGGATTATCGCGTTTCATCTGAAACTCCTGCGCCTTCAAGTAGTCACACGGATCGAACTCATAGCTAATGGTCAGCGGTACGATGTTCAGTTCCTTCAGATTGCCCCCCATCGCCATCATCTTCAGCACCGACTCCTGAGTACGGTCGTCAGAGTCCTTCGCGCGTCCTTCTCGCTGGGCAATCCAGATATTCTCCTTTTTCTTGGTAACCGCAAAATGGATATACTGACTCATCAACTGACTTGATGCAAACATCTCCTTGGGTGTCAGACCACGACGCACCGTAAAGGCCTTGTTCATACGTACCATTCGCTTAATCCAAGGATAAATAAGCAGATTATCACCTATGCCAATCTCAACAGTCGTAGGATAGCCAGCCTCTATGAGTTTCAGGTCGAGAAAGGCCGAGTCGAGCACAATGTCACGATGATTTGATACAAACGTATAGCGCGGCGTCTGCTTATCAGCCAGCAATTGGTCGTGATGGAACACACAACCATCTGTATACTTACGAATGATATATCTAACCACAGGCTTCATAAAACGCATCTGGAAATCCAGAGGCGACTTCACGCCCATGAAGGCAAGACGCAGTAGGCCATTACGAATGAACTTGGGCAGCCAAGGGGCAAATCCCTTCATAATGAGATTAAACTGACGATCACTCAGCAGTTCCTCAAAGGCCTGCTTCATCTCTTCCGGCTCATAGGGTCGGATGGCGTCAAACTGCTCTAAACCCTCTATCATAAGCTATTAGAATTGGTTTTCAACAATATCTGTCAGCACGTCCTTCATATCCAGACCAGCAGCACGCACCTGCTGGGGAATGAAGCTAGTAGGCGTCATACCAGGTGTGGTATTAATCTCAAGCATTGAAATTTGCTGGTCCTTAGAAATGATATAGTCAATACGGATGATACCATTACAATGCAAGATGTCGTAGATATGACTTGTAATCTCTGCCACACGCTTTGCTGTCTCTTCTGAAATGCGGGCAGGCGTAATCTCCTTCACCTGACCATTATACTTGGCGTCGTAGTCGAAGAAATCATTCTCACTGACCACCTCAGTAGCAGGGAACACCACAGACTTATTCTTCGTCTTATAACATCCGATAGAAATCTCTGTTCCCTCCAGGAACTGTTCAATCATAACTTCATCACTCTCCAAGCTGGCCTTGCGTATAGCAGCAGCTAACTGATCGGGCTTCACTACCTTCGATACACCAAACGAACTACCATCGTTGGCAGGCTTCACAAAGCAAGGCATACCTACGATGTCTATAATCTCCTTCTTGCTAATCTTCTTCTCCTGTCCGCGACGTACCAGTACGCTATCAGCCACCTTCACGCCAAAGCCACGCAGGTAGTTGTTCAGCACGAACTTATCGAATGTCAGAGCTTCAACCAGTACACCACTGGTGCTATAGGGAATATGCAGAATCTCCAGGAAGCCCTGCAGGATTCCATTCTCACCAGGAGTGCCATGAATGGTGATATAGACATAGTCGAAAGTGCGTTTCTTTCCTTCCTCCTTAAAAGAGAAGTCATGCACAGTCATACGAGTAGTGGTACCATCGTGCAGGAACACCTGCCAGTCGGTGCCCTTCATCTCTACTACATAGACATTATAGCGTTCTTTATCGAAAAACGAATAAAGACCCTGAGCCGAGCGAAGAGAGACATCGTGCTCAGAAGAGTCGCCACCACAGACGATGGCAATTGTGCGTTTCATTTGTTGCATAGTGTATTTTATATATTTTCTTTTAATTCTTGAGTTTTCAATCTATTGCGCCATTTCTCTATCAGGGCCCCCATATCATCGGGCAGCGGACTGGTAAAGTCCATCTGTTCACCAGAACGAGGATGCACAAAGCCCAACGTGCGGGCATGAAGCGCCTGACGTGGACAGAGTTTAAAGCAATTCTGAATATAAGCTTTATACGAAGCCGTACGCTCGCCACGCAGGATCTGGTCTCCGCCATAACGCTCGTCGGCAAACAGCGGATGGCCAATATGCTTCATGTGGGCACGAATCTGATGAGTTCGCCCCGTTTCCAAGACACACTCCACCAATGTCGTGTAGCCATAGCGTTCCAACACCTTATAGTGGGTGACAGCAGGCTTTCCTATTTCTGAATCTGGTGGGAAGACAGCCATACGCAGACGGTCCTTGGGGTCACGACCTATATTACCTTCGATGCGACCTTCATCCTCAACAAAGTTACCCCATACAAGGGCATTGTAACTACGATGAGTATTATGATAGAAGAACTGTTTTCCCAGATTCGACTTCGCCTCAGGCGTCTTAGCCACCACAAGCAGTCCACTGGTATCCTTGTCGATGCGATGAACCAGTCCAACCTGCGGGTCGTTAGGATCATAGCTCGGCAAATTACGCAGATGCCAGGCGATGGCGTGAACCAGCGTGCCGTGGAAGTTTCCACAACCAGGATGCACTACCATACCAGCAGGTTTATAGATAACCATCAGATCGTCGTCTTCATAACGCACATCCAATGGGATATCCTCGGGTTCAATAGTCGTATCGAAATGTGGGCGATCCAGCATCAAAGTGATGACATCCCCAGAGCGCACCTTATAGTTGCTTTTTACTGGACGGTCGTTTACAAACAAGAAGCCTGCATCGGCAGCCTGCTGAATACGATTACGTGAAGAGTGTTGCGTGTGTTCCGTCAAGTATTTATCGATACGCAAGGGCACCTGTCCACGGTCTACTTCTATCCGCAGATGTTCATAAAGCCCCTGCCCTTCATCGTCAGCGGGCCCTCCTTCTTCTTCCAGGAGTTCATCCTCTATATAATCCTCGTCTATCAAAATACAAAATCCTTTCGTTTATTCTTCCACTTCCAGGAAATCATCGACATCATCTACGAAATCGTCACCCAAGCCTTCATCGTCCTGATTGGGCTCCTCCATATCTTCGCCAGCCATACCGTTGCCAATGACCAACGTCAGTTCCGACTCACGAGGCACGCCATCGCCAGCCACCAAGTTACGGCCACGGAACTGAATGCCGTAGACCCAGTCCTTCTCTCCATCAATAAGTTTTGGAGCAAGCAGTACAAAGCCAAGCGACTTCAAACGGGCCTGAGCCTCGCGATAACTACAGTTGTCTATCAAGTCAGGGATACGCTCACAGGGCATTGTCAGCGAATTAATGGTCACATATATCACACGACCTTTCTTCACCTCCATACCAGCCTCTGGCGACTGTGAGACGATAGCGCCTGCTGGCATACCATCGATATAGGTAGAATCGTTGACAACCACCACGAGTTCGTCCTCTGCAAACTTCTCCACAGCGTCCTGATGTGTCATACCATATAAGTCGGGCACCTTAACGCCCTCGCCATGCTGAGTATATGCCGACAGCCACCACTTCAGGCCGAAGCACAGTAGCACCACGACCACCATCATAGCAAGCAGATTACCCCACACGATAGGAGCCGTCAGTTTCTTATAAAATTCTTTTGCGTTCATCACTCTCAATTGCTTTCTGATGGCAAAAGTACTAAAAATATCTGATATAAAAGACTTTTTCTATAAAAAAATAAACGGGATGAAGCCATGAGCCTCATCCCGCTTATTGGTCTGTTGCCAACGAACGGCTTACTTTCCGTGATTCTCGTCAGAAACGGTCAACTTCTTGCGGCCCTTTGCACGGCGAGAAGCCAGGACGCGACGGCCATTCTTTGTGGCCATGCGCTCGCGGAAACCATGCTTGTTTACGCGGCGACGATTGTGCTAATTTATTTGTTGTTGTTCACCTTAAAATTATGGCATGATGCCACATTTCGGGCTGCAAAATTACACAAATCTTTTGAATTACACAAGTTTATTGCTAAATTTTTCACTTTTCACTTTTCACTTTTCACTTTTTTTTGTACCTTTGCACCCGAAAATAACAAAATACATTATTTATATTTATATGATTAACTCACAAGACATTAAGAAAGGTACCGCCATTCGTATGGACGGCGCCATTTGGGTTTGCATCGATTTCCAGCATCGCAAGCCGGGTAAGGGCAACACCATCATGATTATCAAGTTGAAGAACGTAAGCGATGGCCGTGTGCTGGAGCGTCGTTTCAACATTGGTGAGAAGCTCGAGGACGTTATCATCGAGCGTCGTCCCTACCAGTATCTGTACGAGGACCAGTCTGGTCGTATCTTCATGAACCAGGAGACCTTCGAGCAGATTCCCATCGACAACGAGTTGGTTATCGGCCACGAGTACATGAAGGAGAGCGACATTGTGGAAGTTGTTTCCGACACCACAGATGGTACTATCCTCTACGCTGAGATGCCCGTGAAGACCATCCTGCGCGTTACTCACTCTGAGCCCGGTATCAAGGGCGACACCGCTACCAACACTCTGAAGCCCGCTACTCTGGAGACTGGTGTTGAGGTTCGCGTTCCCCTGTTCATCAACGAGGGCGACCTGATTCAGGTTGACACCCGCGACGGTTCTTACCTGGCTCGCGCTAAGGAGTAATCCAATTGACAATTAATTGAAATATTCTATCATCGTTCCAGTCTTCAATCGTCCTGATGAAGTAGATGAACTCTTAGAGAGTCTCTGTCATCAGGAAGTAAAGGACTTTGAGGTTATCATCGTTGAAGACGGATCGAAGAAACCATGCAAGGATGTCTGCGACAAGTACGCAGGCATCCTTGATTTGCATTATTACTTTAAAGAAAACAGCGGCCCAGGCCAGAGCCGCAACTATGGCGCAGAGCGTGCCAACGGCGATTGGCTCATCGTACTCGATTCAGACGTCGTACTGCCAACAGGTTATCTAAAGGCTGTCGATGCAGAACTCACATCTGCCATCAGCCATCAGTTAACTTCTATTGATGCCTTCGGCGGTCCCGATGCTTCGCATCCTTCTTTCACACCCGTCCAGAAGGCTATCTCCTATTCGATGACTTCGTTCTTCACTACAGGTGGCATCCGTGGTGGCAAAGGCAAGAAACTCGACAAGTTCTTCCCCCGTTCCTATAATATGGGTATCCGTCGTGAGGTCTATCAAGAATTGGGAGGCTTTACAAAGATGCGCTTTGGCGAGGATATTGACTTCTCTTATCGCATCGTTGAGGCAGGCTATAAGACGGCGCTCATTTCTGATGCCTGGGTTTGGCACAAGCGTCGTACTGACTTCCGTAAGTTCTTCCGTCAGGTCTATAACAGCGGCATTGCACGCATCAACCTCACGAAGCGCCATCCAGGAACTCTGAAACTGGTACATCTGTTGCCCACAGTCTTCACCTTGGGCGTGATTGGCTGTTTGCTGATATTCTTAAATGGTGCGGAGCTCTACGCAGAAGGCGAATGGCTCGACGCTCACGGCATGCGCCCATACGACAATATGCATCAGGGCGTGGGTATGGTATTCTGTGTGTTAGGCCTTTTCCCGTTGCTATTCTATAGCACCGTAATCTTTATCGACTCCAGCATTCGTAACCGCAGTCCTTGGGTAGGATTGTTAAGTATCCCTGCTGCCTTTGTTCAGCTCATGGGCTACGGCCTTGGCTTCATTTTTTCCTGGTGGAAACGTTGCGTCTTGAAGCAAGACGAATTTACTGCCTTCGAGAAGAATTTCTACAAATAAAAACTATCGCATCTTGATGCACATCTTCGTCAGGTCGTCACTAGGTTCAGCACCACCCACGAAGTCCTCAACGGCCTTATGGATAGCCTCTGATGTTTGACGAGCATCACCAAGATCCTTCTGCAGCAGAGCCTTCAGACGATCATCGCCAAACTGCTCCCTTTCTTCATTCTCGGCCTCGTTAATACCGTCTGTATAGATAAATAGCGTCTTGCCATGCATATCGACGACCTCTTCTCCTGCATAGTCGAGTTCTGGCCACAAGCCAATAGGAGCATTGGACTCCATCTTCATAAACTCGCCATCGAGCAGGGGTGGATTATGTCCTGCATTACAGTACTCCATGTGCCCCGTCTTAAGATTGATGAGTCCAATAAACATGGTAACAAACATACCTTGTTCGTTATCCTCAGCCAGGGCATGATTCAGGCGTGTTGCGATGGCATCAGGCAGGAGTAGTCCATCAACAAGCGTACGGAACATACGTGTCACCTCTGCCATAAAGAGCGCAGCAGGCACACCCTTGCCACTGACATCACCCACACAAAAATACAGTTGGTCGTCAATCAACGCATAGGCATACAGGTCGCCTCCAACCTCTTTTGCAGGCGTCATCATGGCATATATATCCACATCCCTGCGGCGTGGGAACACACGCGGCAACATATGTCGCTGAATCTCGCGAGCAATGCGTAGTTCACTTTCCACACGTTCCTTAGCCTTGGTGGTCTCTTCCAGTTTACTATAGGCCTTACGCAACTTGTCGTTGACGAGTTTCATATGTTTCGTATGCCTGCTGCTGCGATAGCCATATATAGCAAGAAAAACAATAATCAAGGTAGCAATGACACCTCCTGCCCAGAGCAATGTCTGCTCCTTGGCCAACTCCTGTTCCTTGGTTTCGTTCTCAGCACAGGTGATAGAGAGTTCGGTATCAAACTCGTTCATCTGCGAACGGGCCTCTGACGACTGTATAGAGTCGATGACCGCACATGTGCGCTTCTGCCAATAGAGTGCCTGACGATAGTCACCCATATGTTCATAGATAGACGCTTTCTGGGCGCACTTATTCTGTTGATGGATCAGCTTCTCTGCACGCTGCAAAGCCAATTTCCACTGCTTACGGTTCTTGGCCTGATAGACATTGATGAGTTCACCAAAGAGTCCTCCCTGTCCACCATACTCGGCAATCAGCCGGGCACGCTCCTTATAGGCCTCCTCAAAGCCAAGACTATCATGCTGGTTATATCGCGCCAGGCACTTATAGCTCCAGGCCGTAATCTGATTCATGGGAATGATACCAGGCTCGTCCAGCGCACGACTTGCATATACCTTCACCTCCTCGTAGTCCTTCCTGTGCAGTGCAACCTCGCAGAGTCCTAAGTAACAGGGAGCAGCACTCTCTTCAGGCAGGTATTTCTCCTTGAGTTTCAGTGCCTGCAGGAAACTCTTCTCTGCCAGTCCCATATTGCCCGACTGCTCGCGGATAGTACCCAACGAGAAGGTGGCGAAATACATACCTACGTTGCTCTTTTTGCTCCTAGCGTGATGATAGATGTCATGAGCCAGCTGTACGCCCTTCGTGCGATCCACATATTCAAACATATAGATAGCCTCATAACTGCACGCTCTATAATAGGTTTCCTGATACTGCGAGAACTCTGTAGCATCTTTCACCCTATTCACGGCTTCAAAAAAGTCGTCCGTCTCGCGCGAACTATAGTAACGATAGGCATCATCCGTCAGTTCTTGAAGCCTTAACGGCAACACCTCTTCAGCTCTGACAGCAGGCCAGCCCATTGTCAGAAGTAGAACAATTATACTTAATAATTTGGTTGTCTTAGGCATCATCTTTCAGGTTTTTAGATCGGTTAATATTGACAATTATCCATTTTCCCGCTACAAAAGTACAAATTAATTTTTAAATAAAGAATAATTAAAGAAAAGAAAATGCCAATAACTCAGAAATATTGTGTAACTTTGTCGGCAAAACAACAAAACCGATGAAACAAGCT
Source organism: uncultured Prevotellaceae bacterium (assembly GCA_902788605.1). GTDB lineage: Bacteria > Bacteroidota > Bacteroidia > Bacteroidales > Bacteroidaceae > Prevotella. The sequence goes on from CADAKX010000034.1 coordinate 31,580, forward strand.
GGCGCTGAAGAGAAAGTAACAGACACAAAACTCAACATCAACCAATGGGCTGAGGAGGACCGTCCGCGCGAAAAGATGGAGCGACTGGGCCCCCAGGCTTTGAGTGATGCTGAGTTGCTGGCCATCCTCATTGGCTCTGGCTCGCCCAAGGAAGATGCTGTCTCGCTGATGAAGCGCATCCTCAGCGACTGCGGCAACAACCTCAACACATTGGGGAAATGGAGTTTTCACGACCTGTGTCGTTACAACGGCGTGGGACCAGCCAAGGCCATCACCATCATGGCAGCCTGTGAACTGGGCAAGCGTCGACAGCAGGAGAAGGCAGAAGAGCGTCCTGACCTGGGCACAGCGACGAAGATATATAACCACATGCATCCCATCCTGCAGGACAAGGACGTAGAGGAGTTTTGGATTCTGTTGATGAACCAGAACCACCGACTTATCAAGGAAGTGTGCATTGCCCACGGTGGCATCTCGGAGGTGAGTGTCGACATCCGCATCATCATGCGCGAGGCAGTACTCTGCAGCACGACTATCCTTGCCGTCTGCCACAACCACCCTTCTGGCAACATCCGTCCCAGTCAGGCCGACAACGACCTCACGGAGAGCATCCGAAGAGCTTGCGACGTGATGCGCATTCACTTCTCAGACCACGTCATCGTCACAGACGGGCACTATTTCTCCTATCGCGAAAGTGGAAGAATATAACAACGACTAAACTTAAACTTTTATAACTATGAAGTTCATTAACACCGTTATGTCAATCGTCATTTCGACAGCAATGTTTACATCACTGAGTGCCTGTCAGCAGGCAAAGACCGAGAACCCTCTGTTGCAGGAGAGCGACTCTCCCTACAACATTCCAGACTTTAACACCATCAAGGCGTCTGACTATCTGCCCGCTTTCGAGGCAGCTATCAAGAACCAGCGTGAAAACATCCAGAAGATTGTAGACTGCCAAGAGTCTGCCACCTTCGAGAACACCATCCTGCCCTTCGAGGAGAGCGGACGACTGCTCGACCGTGTGAGCCGCATCTTCTTTGCCCTTGTCGAAGCCGACAAGACGCCTGAACTGGGCGAGATTGAGAAGAAGGTACAGCCCATGCTCACTGACCTGGACAACGAGATTATGTTCAACAAGCCCCTCTTTGAGCGCATTAAGCAGGTGTACGACAAGGAGCACGACACCCTGCAGGGCGAGGACCAGAAGCTCCTCGAGGAAATCTATAAGGAGTTCGTGCGCAAAGGCGCTTTGCTGCCAGAAGACAAGATGGCACGCATGAAGGAAATCAACCTGCGCATCGCCGACCTGCAGCAGCAGTGGGGCGACATGCTACCCGATGCCACCAATAATGCTGTGGTGTGGGTTGACAAGAAAGAAGATCTGGCAGGACTCTCTGAGGCTGACATCGCCCAGTGCGCCAAGGACGCTGAGAACCTGGGCAAGAAGGCTCCCTATGCCATCGTCATTGTAAACACCACCCAGCAGGCCATTCTGACCACCCTCGACAATCGCGAGTTGCGCAAGAAGGTCTTTGAGGCCAGCGTTCATCGTGCCGACGGCACTGGCAAGTACAACACCTACCCCATCGTCTGCGAGATTGCCAAGCTGCGTGCCGAGCAGGCCGAGATTATGGGTTATCCCAACTACGCGTCTTACTCGTTGGAGAAGACGATGGCCAAGACACCAGAGAATGTCTATGCCTTTCTGAAGAACCTCATCAGTCAATATGCACCCAAGGCCGATGCCGAGACCAAGGAGATTGAGGCTTTTGCCCGTCAGACCGAGGGTCCTGCATTCAACCTCGAGCCCTACGACCGTTTCTACTACTCTGCAAAGATGAAGAAGCAGTTGCTCAATGTGAGCGAGGACGAGGTAAAACCCTATTTCAATGTGGACAGCGTACTCATCAACGGCGTGTTCTATGCCGCCAACCGTGCCTATGGTCTCACCTTCAAGGAGCGCAAAGACATTCCCCTCTATCATCCTGACATGAAGGCCTTCGAGGTTATCGACAAGGACGGCAAGAGCAAGGCCCTCTTCTATACCGACTACTTCCGTCGTCCCACCAAGCGTGGTGGCGCTTGGATGGATGGTTTCCAGAAGCAGAGTCGCCAGTGGAACCAGCTTCCTATTATATTTAATGTGTGCAACAGCGCCAAGGCACCTGAGGGACAGCCCTCGCTGCTCACCTGGGACGAGGTCACAACGATGTTCCATGAGTTTGGTCACGCCCTCCACGGCATCCTCTCTGATTGCCAGTACAATCGTCTGAGTGGCACCTCTGTAGCTCGCGACTTCGTCGAGATGCCCTCACAGTTCAACGAGTCGTTCGCCTCTATCCCTGAGGTCTTCGACCACTACGCCCTGCACTACAAGACTGGCGAGCCCATGCCTGAGGACCTAAAGGAGCGCATGCTGGAGAGCATCAACTTCCACTCGGCCTATGCCCTGGGCGAGAACCTCGCCGCCACCTGTGTCGACCTGGCTTGGCACATGCTGGCCTCAAAGGATATTCCCACGCCTGAACAGGCAGATGCTTTCGAGACTGAGGCCCTGCGCCAGGTGGGACTGCTCAACAACCAGATTCCTCCCCGCTATCACACCAGCTACTTCAACCACGTCTTTGGTGGTGGCTATGCTGCTGGCTACTATAGCTATCTGTGGACCGAGGTACTGGCTGTCAACGTGGCCGACGTCTTTGCCCAGCGTGGTGCCCTTGACCCTGCTACAGGTCAGGACATGCGCGACAAGATCTTGAGTCGTGGCAACACTGGCGACCTCATGCAGATGTTCACTGACTTCACAGGCATGGAGCAGCCCGATGCATCAAGTCTGCTGCGTGCAAGAGGACTTTAAAAGAGACAAAACATACATCAATATATGACACAACAAGAGAAGACAACAATAGAAGAGCGGATTGTCGACGTCCTCAAGACCGTCTACGATCCAGAGATTCCCGTCAACATCTATGACCTGGGAATGATCTATAAGATCGATGTCCAGGACGACTCATCGGTGGAATTGGATATGACCTTTACGGCTCCCAACTGCCCTGCTGCCGACTTCATCCTCGAGGACGTGCGCACCAAGGTAGAGAGCGTAGAGGGCGTCAAGGGTGCCAACGTCAACCTGGTGTTCGAGCCAGCCTGGGACCAGAGTATGATGTCAGAGGAAGCGAGAGTCGAACTTGGGTTCGACTAACTGAGAACTGAGAATTGAGAACTGAGAGGTATGATTAGACCTGTGAAACTATGGACATGAAAAGGGATAGAAGCATCTTATTGGAGAAATCCGAAGCTTTTTCAGGCAGAATAGTCAAGATGTATCAATATCTCACATCTCAAAAAAAAGAGCTTGTAATGTCAAAGCAAGTTTTACGAAGCGGAACAAGCGTAGGAGCAAACATCGCAGAAAGTAGAAATGCTCAAAGTACAGCAGATTTTATACACAAGCTTAGTATCGCCCTCAAAGAGTCTGATGAAACATTATTTTGGCTAAAAAGTTTATACAAAGGAGACTATTTAAATGAAAAAGAGTATGAATCCATATACAATGATGCCGAGGAATTGGTCAAGATATTGGTCAGTTCAATTAACACGCTCAAAAAAAAGCAACAAAACTAATCATACCTCTCAGTTCTCAACTCTCAGTTCTCAGTTATGAAGAATATTTATTTCCTTTCCGATGCCCACCTTGGCTCTTGGGCCATTGAGCACAGACGCATGCAAGAGCGACGACTAGTGCGCTTCCTTGACTCTATCAAGGAGAAGGCAGCAGCTGTCTATCTGCTGGGCGATATGTTTGACTTCTGGTACGAATATAAATATGTGGTGCCCAAAGGCTTCACCCGTTTCCTTGGAAAGATATCCGAGTTGACCGACATGGGCGTCGAGGTGCACTACTTCACAGGCAACCACGACATCTGGGCCTATGACTATCTGGCAGAGGAATGCGGTGTCATCCTGCACAAGCAACCTCAGACCATCGAGCTCTATGGCAAGATCTTCTATCTGGCCCACGGCGACGGACTGGGCGACCCCAACAAGTCGTTCAAAGTGATACGCAGTATCTTCCACAACAAGACGTGTCAATGGCTCTTCTCTGGCCTGCATCCTCGTTGGGGCATGTGGTTCGGCCTCACCTGGGCCAAGCACTCACGCCTGAAGCATGGTATGGGGGGAGACCCACCTGACTATATGGGCGACGACAAGGAGCACTTGATTCTCTATACCAAGAAGTACATCCAGTATCACTCCAACGTGGACTACTTCATCTACGGCCATCGCCATATCGAGGTCGACAAGCAACTCACCAAGAAGGCGCGCGTCATCATCCTCGGCGATTGGATCAGTCAGTTCTCCTACGTGGTCTACGATGGCGAACACCTGCTGATGCAAGAGTATATCGAAGGCGAAAGCAAGTTATAAACAAAATAAACGGGAAAAGCCAACTGACTTTTCCCGTTTCTTTTTCATTATCTTGTCACTACGACAATCTGCCCGCGCCTACATGCATACATAAAATAGCCTAAAAGCCGCTTAAATACTGGGTATTTGGCATTATATAGCCTACATAATGCCTACATGAAGCCTACATAAAGCCTACATAATACCTACATGTTTCGTACTTAAAATAAACAGATAGCCTGCACGCAAGATCTTTTTGAGGCACTTACAAGAACCAGTATTAAG
>CADAKX010000035.1 GCA_902788605.1 uncultured Prevotellaceae bacterium
CAAAACTATATTCAAAAATGACAAAGACCGAAGCGGTTCAAGTGAACCTAATTTATTTAATTTTTAAACTCGTCCATTTTTAGTGGACACTAGTGATAAAGGATATGAAAAAATTCATTTTGGCCGCAATGATGCTTATTCCCATGGCATCGATGGCACAGGACAACACATGGGAGCAACCCCAAGTCACCAACAATGACGCAAAGTATCTGGTGGGTGCGGTGCCCGAGGTTGACGGACGCGTGGTTTTCCAGACCACCATCAGTGCCCCTGGCAAGACGGCTGCACAGATTTTTGACTTGCTGAACGCCGACCTCCAGAAGATGACCAAGGAGCCCAACCAGATTGAGCAGTCACGCGTATCTCTGGCTGATGCTGCCACAGGCGAACTGGTAGGCCAGTTCCAGGAGTGGTTGGTATTCAAGAACAAGCCCCTGGTGCTCGATCGCACCCGTTTCTTCTATACGCTGATGATCAACTGTAAGGATGGTGCTGCCGACGTGAAGTTGACCCGCATCCACTATCTCTATGACGAGGAGCGCGATGCCACCACCTATAAAGCAGAGGAGTGGATTACCGACCAGTATGGTCTTACCCGCAAGCAGAACAAGCTGGCCCGCGTCAGTGGCAAGTTCCGCAGAAAGACCATCGACCGCAAGGACTATATCTTCGCTCGTTTCACCAATCTGCTTCAGAAATAATTTATGTCTCAAGAAAACGAATCATTATTGAGTCCTGAGGAGCGCGATCTTGTAGCCCACCCCAAGCGACACAACTTGGAGCCTTTCCGCGACTCGAGTAAGACGCGCACCCTGCGCTTCTGGCTCAACGTCATCTTTATGATTGGCGCTATCACAGGATTAATTGTTTATTTCTATGCTAGCCAGCAGGTGGCCATCTATATTCTGATTGTGGCCTCTGTCTTTAAATTTATTGAATTGGCACTGCGAATACTTAAAATATGAGCATATCACCTTATCGCATATTGTTTACTGCCGCCTTACTATTGGGCGGCATAAACATTTACGGACAGAATGATTTCGATGCTTTTAACCAACCCGACGAGATAAGCACGTATGGCGCTCAGAATCATACGTTTAACCCTCACGGCAAGGATTCAACAGAACAGAAGAAAGAAATCCCCATCGGACTCAAGGTATGGACTGTAGACCGCAAATTCGGCGACATCATCGAAGCCGAGGTCGACACCATGCCACATCTTTTCCCGCAATCAACACTCGGCACAGGACGCTATGGTCAGTACAACACCGTTGGATCTAACTATACTGCACGCCTGAACCGTATCTTCATCGATCGTAAAGACAAGTCACAGTTCGCTTTCCTGGACGCCTACGACCAGGTGCACAAGCAACCCAACGAATGGCACTTCACACGCACGCTGTCGCCCATTACCAACCTGACGTACGACAACTGTGGCGACAAGCAGAACGGCGAGGACCATCTGGATGCCAAGTTCGCCGTCAACGCCGGTAAGAAACTGGGATTTGGCTTTGATCTCGACTATGCCTATGCCCGTGGTTATTATCAAAACCAGAGCATCAGCCATTTCGGCGCTTCATTCTGGGCTGCCTATACGGCAGACCAATATCAGTTGCATGCCTTGTTCTCTACCTTCCACGAAAAGGCCACTGAGAACGGCGGTATCACCAACGATAATTACATCACCCACCCAGAGCTCTCGGGACAGACGTTCCAGTCTAACGAGATACCTGTGTTCCTTCAGAGTCACTGGAACCGCAACGACAACAATCACCTGTTTCTCACCCATCGCTATGCGCTGGGATTCTATCGTCAGGTCAAGATGACTGAGGATGAGATAAAGGCTCGAAAATTTGCCGAAGCGTCTGCCAAAGACAATGCCGACAAGAAAAAAACTCAGGAAAACGAAACTGAAATGGACGAGAAGCCTGAGCCACAGAAGACCGTGGCTGACAACTCACCACGCATCAAAGTGACGTCACAGGAAATGGCCGACAGCCTGTTGGCGGCTGAGACTTTAATGAAGGACTCTACCGAGCAATATATGAAGTCGGAGTTCGTGCCCGTCACCAGCTTTATTCACACGTTGGAAATCGACAACCACGAGCGTCGCTACCTGGCTTATCAGACTCCCGACAGTCTGTTTAAGAACAGCTACTTCGATGCGTTTGATGACAGCTATTACGGCGACTCCATCTGCGATATGACCAACCAGTTCTCGATGAAGAACACGTTGGCCATCGCTCTGCTCGAAGGCTTCAATAAATACGTTCCTGCAGGCCTCAAGGTCTTTGCAACTCACGAGATACGCCGTTTCAAGCTGCCGCAGGTGGACGTCAACAACACGGCCATCATGCAGCGTTACAACGAACACAATATCAGCATAGGCGGACAGATTCGCAAGTCATTGGGACATACCTTGCACTACGACCTCATGGCTGAGACATGGGTCGTTGGCGAGGATTTCGGTCAGTTGAAGCTCGACGCATCGGCCGACCTCAACTTCGCGTTCCTGGGCGACACCGTACGTTTGATGGCCAAAGGCTATGTTCACCGTCTGAACCCGACGTTCTATGAGCGTCACTATCACTCAAAGCACTTCTGGTGGGACAACAACTTAGGCAAGGAAACACGCACACGTGTCGAAGGTACCTTTGCTTATGAAAAGACTAACACCAGTCTGCGCGTTGCTGTTGAGGAGATTCAGAACTACACCTATCTTGGCATGTCGTACAATCGAGCCAACGAGAAGAACACACTGCTCTCTGCCGGTATCCGACAGCACAGTGGCAATCTCAACGTGATGACAGCACAGCTGGACCAGAGAATCCGTCTGGGCATCCTTCATTGGGACAACCTCATCACCTATCAGTCGTCGTCCAACGAAGATGTTCTGCCCCTCCCCTCGCTCAACGTGTTCTCCAACCTCTATCTCGACTTCATGATTGCCAAGGTTCTCAAGGTAGAACTGGGTGGATCGGCCACATGGTTTACGGAATACAAGGCGCCAGAGTTCTGCTCAGCCCTTAATCAGTTTGCCGTACAAGAGAATGCTAACACGGTGACTAAGATCGGCAACTTCCCCTTCGTAGACCTCTACGCTAATCTGCATCTGAAGCATGCTCGTTTCTTCCTGCTGATGCAGAATGTAGCAGCCAACGCCTTCAACAAGCGTTATTTCCTGACACCCCACTATCCCATGAATGCTTCAGTACTTCACTTCGGCGTTTCATGGAACTTCTTTAACTAACACGCAACGTTAATAGAATAACAAATACAACTTCAGTAAGTTGCTTGATAATTAAGCAAAACAAAAACAGGTGCATCGGAATGATGCACCTGTTTTTGTTTATTGTTATCTTCTATTTCTTAGAAGAAGATATAGCGGTTGTCCTTAATCTCTACGAGGTCGCGGAGCTCCTGCATGGCCATACCCACTGTCTGCTGAAGAGCAGACTGACGGAGAGCGGCCTCAGAAACCTTCTCGTTGAAGGTTACACCCTCACGCTGAGTGCGGTTGATAACCTGGAAGAGATAAGCACCTGCCTGACCCTTAACAACGTTCTTGCTGAAAGCGCCCTTCTCTGTACCTGCCACAGCACCACTAAGAGCGGGCTCGGGCATCACGATAGAGGGAACATAAACAGGAGCGCGGAAGGTGATGTGAGAGATGCTATCGATGCGGGCACCCTTAGCCTGAGCCTCGGCAATACTCTTAGCACCAGCAAGCTTCTCAGAGAGCTTAGCAAACTTCTTGTCGCGCAGAACCTCCTGCTTCAGAGTCTCCTCAACAGTGCTCTGTGAAGCATAACCCTTAGGAGTGAGCTTGCTAAGACCAACAACCATCAGACGGTCGTTGTCACCACAACGGTCAAACACCTTTGAGATGTGACCTTCTTCTGCCTCAGTGAACAGCCACTTGATGGCATCGTGAGAAGAACGGATGTTGGCGATAGTGTGATCAGCAGAAGTAACCTGACCGTCCATCACAACAAAGCCAAACTCAGCGCACTTAGCCTCGAGACCAGCGATATCCTGGCTCTCGCTAACAAACTGGCTGAACTTGTTGTAAGTCTCATTATAGGTCTCGTTAGAGAAGTCGATAGCGCGCTTTACAATAGCAACGTTGTACTTCTCAACATTGCCACGACGCTCAGTTACCTGAAGGATGATGTTGCCCTGAGAGAGCTCAAGGTTCTTCACCTCGCCAGCAGGAGACTTGAGAAGAGCGGTATAGATGGCCTTGTTGTCAGCTGTGAGTGTGGGAGCACTCTCATACTCGTTTGAGGTCATCCAAGTCTTCTCGCCACGCTGATTGTACTTCTTGGCAATAGAGTCGAAAGCAACACCTGCGTTGAGTGACTTCATGATGCTGTCGGCAGTAGCCTTGGCTGTCTGAAGACCAACGAGAGAAATCATGCGGAACTCGATTGAGTCGGCCACATTCTCCTTAGAGAAGAACTTCACAACGTTGAGGGTGTTATCGCGGCTCTCGAAGGGAGCAGTTACCTGACCTGCGCTCATCTTGCTGATACTATCGGCAAGGTCTGAAGGCAGAGCGCTCTTTGACAAGGGCAAGCCAAGGTATGCTACCTGAGACTGAGTCTCGCGGATAACATCGCTTACAGAAGCGCTGTCGTTCTTGAGATTCTTAGAAGCCTTCTGCATCACCTCCATCAAAGCGTCGCGGTCCTTCTGAGAAGCAGTAATGTCACAAACCACATACTTAATCTCAGCCAGATCGGCGCGAGTCTTAAAGTGCTCCTTCAGCTCATCATACTTAGCCTTCAGGTCGGCATCGGTAACCTCAACTTCATTGTCGTTGATGCTGCTATAGGGCAGTGAAGCCATAATAACCTCGCTCTCAACGTTCTGGTTGTCGAAAGCAGCCTTAGCTGATACGGGGTTAGACATCACGCAACCTGCCAGCAGAGTCTGATACTTCATCTCAAGAATCTTCTGAGCCAGCATCTTCTCGGCACGGGGCCAGCAACGCTCGAAGAGCATAGCCTGCTCGGCTGCCTGGGCATTGGTCTGAGACTGCTGCTTGAGGTACTCGCGATAAGCGGCTACCTGATTAGCATCGAAAGCACGAGTCTGAGGATTTACGAACTGAGACAACAGGGGTGTCTGGCTAATGGCGGGGTGAGTACCCTCCTTCAGCACGTTGACAACCTCCTCATCGGTAACGGTGAGACCGAGCTTAGCGGCCTGCTCTTCGATGAGCTTATTGTTAACGCATTCGTTCCATACATAGTCGCGCAGGCTGTTCAACTGATCCTCGTTCATATTGTCCTGTCCCTGGAGCTTGGCCAGCTCCTGATACTCGCCTACGAGGTTCTGGAACTCCTGAATCTCGATTTTCTCTCCATCGATCACGCCAGCGGTACTGCTGTCCATCTGGGCCTGACCTTTACAAGTGCTAAAACCATCTTGTGCAATGAAGCCTACGAGACCCAAGCCCAGAATAACAACGAGTCCGGGGCCCCAGCTTCTGATTTTTCCAATTGCTGCCATTTTAAAATATTATTTTTATTGTTTTTAATTATTATTCTTGTTAGTTTCAATTTACAGCCCGCAAAGTTACTAAGTTTTCTCGAATTATCGGCATAAATTTACGAAAAAGTGGAGTTTTCGTTGACTTTTAATCGCACCAATTCGATTTTAGTTGCGGTATTTTTCAGTATTTTGAATTCCCACTGGTTGATTTTCACCACTTCGTTGAGTTTTGGGAAGCTCTGATACTCGTGAAGAATAAGGCCACCAACGGTCATATACTCGTCACTTTCAGGTAGTTCGAGACTGAAGAGTTCGTTGACCTTTTCAATCTCCAATCGGGCCGAAAGCAGATACTCTCCATTGTCAAGTTGTTTGGCAACATAGTTGGTGGAGTCGTGCTCATCTTCAATCTCACCAGTAATCTCTTCCATAATATCCTCGAGCGATACCAGTCCACTGGTGCCGCCAAATTCATCAACAACAACTGCCAATGAGCGTTTCTGCTGCATCAACTGTTTCATCAGCTTGGAAGCCAGCATGGTCTCTGGCACAAAGGAAATCTCACGCACCAAGTCCACACACTGCTGGTCCTTGACAGTGAACATATCGGAGGAATGGATATAGCCAATGACGTGGTCAATATCCTCGTGAAAAACCAGGATCTTGGAGTGGCCCGACTCAATAAACACCTGCTTAAGCTGTTCAATCGTGCTCGTATCCTCGACAGCATCGATCTCCGTACGGGGCACCATACAGTCGCGGACCTTGGTATCAGAGAAATCGAGGGCGTTTTGGAAGATACGTACCTCTTCCTCTATATCATCATCGCTCTGGGCATTGTCGATGCTACTCTGAACCAAATAGTCGAGATCCACCTTCGTAAATTCCTTGTCATCGGCAGCCTTACTCACCCTTACGCCTATCAGGCGCAGCAAGCCCTTTGACAATAAAGTGGCGAAGCGCGAGATAGGATAGAGCACCACATAGCACAGCAAAGCCGGCAACGAGAAAAAGGTGAGCATGGTATTGGGATTGCTTTTGAAAATGGTCTTAGGCAGGAACTCACCCGTAAACAACACCACGGCTGTAGATAGCAGGGTGTCAGCTGTGACACGGGCAGCATCGTTTAAGAGCTCATTAAACAAGAGCTGATCGAAAATCTGGGCAAAGAGGATACCATAGATGACCAGGGAGATGTTGTTTCCCACAAGCATCGTGGACACAAAGTTATTGGGATGGCGATAAAACAAGGCTATGGCACGCTGAGGAAGGTGGTTCTTCTCGCGTGACATCTCTGCCAGCATTCTGTTACTGGACACGAAGGCAATCTCCATGCCTGAGAAGAAGGCAGAGAATATCATCGAAATGACAAGGCCGATAATCTGTGTAGTCATCATGGTGTAATTGTGGTTGTGTCGGCAGACTCGGCGTCATCGTCGAAATCCTCGGCAAGGAACGAACCAACAGAGTTGCTAACTCGATAATGGGTCATCTGCTCATCACTACGGAAATAGGTTCCCTCGATGGTACGCTCGGGGGTGACGAGTTTGGAATAGCAATGTGAATAAAACTCATGCTTCATACCGTCCCAATAGAGTTCTTCGCTGGTAAAGACAAGGCCATCGACATTACGCAAGTTCACCCTACCCCTTAATTTCCATAGGCGCTGCTGGTCGAAATACCAAGCGGTGTCGGCCTGGATATAGGCCTGCACGTGGAACTGCTCGTCAAACTGCTCAAAGAAGATGCCCTTCATAAACTCCCAACGGGAAGGTTGGCGCACGATGTTGACATCCCACTGCTCAGAGACAATGCGATATTTGATAACACCAGAATCGCTTATCAAGGTATTAACGCCATAGGTGGTCATCATTGACACAGAGTCCTCGGGATTAATGGCAGGGGCTGTGTGTTCATGGGCTTCACTACAGCCAACAAACGCTAAAAGGACGAACGCAATGCTCGTCCCTAAAAGCTGTTTTATAGAAATAATTGTTCTCAATTAATTTGAAGATTAATCTACTTTCCACTTGGCGAACCAACGTTCATTGAACGTCAGACCGATGTTAATACGAAACGTATTATCGGTAATCAAATCCTTGGCTGCCATGCGTGACCACTGAAAACCGATGTTCAACAAAGGCCGCATATGTCCCTGACGGTTCCAATAGACATGGCCAAGGGGAATACCAAAGCCAGCACTGAGACTCAGCTCCTTGGGCCCGTCCTGGCCATTTATATTATAATAAGGTGTAGTATAACCGGCACCTACACGATAGTGTACTCGCTCATAAAGATGACGTCCGTTGTTGGTAGGCAGGAAGTCTGCACCAATGTTAATCTTATAACGATCCTTGAGCATGCCACTGCGCAAAGCATAGGTCATCTCACCATTAGCATCCTTGAAATAATCAGGGAAGTCCACCTTACCCCACTGCTGCATTTGGAAATCGGCTCCAACAAACCATTTGGTTCCGTGCTTCCAGCCCAAGCCAACACCATAAGTCATAGGAAGACTCAAACCATTTTGGATTGTTGTAGAGGTGGTGTCGCGTGTTGATGAAGTCTGATTGTAATTAATAGTCTGGCAGGTTGGATTAGAATGGAGCTCATGACCAAGACCTACAGTAGCGCCAAGGGTCAGGAAATCTTGTACACCAAAGGGTTGCTGCCACTGAGCACCCAGTGAGATTCCATAACTTGTGATATTGCAGGTGTACTCCTTTGACAGGGTATTAATGTTTGAACTACTGCTGCTCGATGATACAGAGCGCTTGTAGGTACCCCAGATATAAGAGGCATTGACACCTACCGACAGAGGCTTAACGATATTCCAACCCACACCAACAAAAGCCTGATGAATACCACCAGTACCTTGATAGGTCTCTGTAACGATACCATAGTCCTCGTTAAGTGTAGTTGATGAGGAATAGTTATAACCAATAGCGGAGAATGGCATCAAACCAAACGCAGCACCCACCTTAGGCAAAAGACGGAAAGTACCAACAGCATAGTCGAAGTCGGCGTTCTTGGCATTCAAGCGGGTGTTTCCCTCCTTAAAACTGGTTATCTGACCGGTGACGCCTACATCAAAGAGCATCGTCAAAGAGTCAACAGCAGAATAAGAAGCAGGGTTAAGTGGATTAACCACCTCACCACTACGATAGGCCAAACCAACGCCGTTCATACCACTATTGAAACCAAACGACTGGTTAGAAAGAATGCCCAAGCCATACTGACTGTAGGGCGAATTTGTGCCACTCTGGGCATAACCCGAAATGGAAAAGGCGACTGCCAAAACAGCGCTTATAAGTTGTTTGTTCATATGTTCTTTTTCTTTCAGGGTGCAAAATTATTAAAAAAAATCGAACTAAATGCACTGAAAGTGGAAAATATAGATTAATTTTGCATCGTGAAACAATTTGAAATCATTTTTAGGACATTTTTTGTTGCTTTTTCTATTCTTTTAACTAGCAACAACGCCATAGCTCAAGATTTTGACTTGAGCGAGATGGATAGTGTGGAGATTGGACTCATCACCTGTTCGCCCCACGAAGAGATTTACAGTCTCTATGGGCACACAGCTCTGCGCTACCATGACTTGAAGCGCGGCATAGACGGCGTGTATAACTGGGGAGTGTTTGATTATACCAAGCCCCACTTTGCCCTACGCTTCATTTTCGGACTGACCGACTATGAACTGGGCGTAGCACCCACCCTTCCCTTCTGCCAGTATTATGCAGAATGGGGCAGTCAGGTGACGGAACACGTACTCAACCTGACACGCGTAGAGAAATGGAACATCAGAAACGCTCTGATAGAGAACAGCAAGCGTGAAAACAGAGTGTATCGATATAACTTCTTCTATGACAACTGTTCTACACGTCCACGAGACATCATCGAGCGAAACATGGAAGGAGGACTGGTCTATCAACCTAGAGAGGGCTATGAACCTACGTATCGCGAGATGCTGCACCAACACAACAGCCGTCATCAATGGACAGCCTTCGGTATTGACCTGCTGCTGGGCATCAAGGCCGACGCGAAAACAAATCGGGAAGAGCAGGAGTTTCTGCCCAACAACCTCCGCCAGGACTTCGACCATGCCTACGTGATGCGCGACGGAAGACGTGAACCGCTGGTCAAAGAGTGTCGGGTGCTGGTACCCGCAGGCATTCAGATGTCACAATCGGATTTCATCGTGAGTCCATTCATCTTCTTTGCCATCATCTTCTTCATCACCGCAATCCTTTCATTAATCGAATATTTCAAGAAGACCAGATTCATCTGGTTTGACACTCTGCTGATGCTACTTACAGGCTTGCCTGGCATCGTGCTGGTACTGATGATCTTCTCAGAACATCCCACCACAAGCATCAATTTGCAGATTCTACTCCTCAACCCACTGGCGTTACTATTCATATGGCCTGTATGGAAGGGACGCAAGACAAAGTGGTTTCTCATCAATGCTATATGCCTGATAGCATTCCTCATTGGCAGTTTATGGCAGGACTATGCTGAGGGTATGATATTTCTGGCATCATGTTTGCTGTTAAGATGTTTAGTACACTACAATGACAAATAGATACATTTACATCACACTGCTGGCTGTGCTGGGCTTCAACGCCGAGATTATTGCACAGGAAGAGACCAACGGAGCACCAAGACTGGTGGTCAGTATTACAATTGACCAACTGAGGAGTGACTATCTGGAGGCCTTCCAGCCATTGTATGCAGACAAAGGCTTCCTTCGTTTGATGAACGAAGGCAAGGTCTACACAAATGTATCTTTTCCCTTTACCCCCATCGACAGAGCTTCGGCAACAGCAGCCATCACATCGGGTGTTACACCTTATTATAATAATATAGCAGGCCAACGCTGGCTGAACCGCGAGACACTCAGACCTATTGGCTGTGTAGACGATGGGAAATATGCCGGACTGAACACCTCAGAAACGGCATCACCCAACAAGCTGAGTACTTCTACCATCGGTGATGAACTGAAAGTGTGTACAGGTGGTAAGGCCGTGGTTTATGCCATAGCTCCTTTCCGCGATGCAGCTGTACTCTCTGCTGGTCATGCAGCCAACGGTGCCTTATGGATCGATGATGTGAGTGGCAACTGGTGCTCTTCGCGTTTCTATTTCAATGCACTGCCTTCGTGGGCCCAGGCGTACAACAAACTGAATGCCCCCGCAGCAAAAGTTGGAAAAACCACGTGGGAACCTTACTCGATACTTGCAAGCAACTTCAGCTATTTCATGCAAACGGGTGAGACGAAACCATTTAAACATCAGTTTGAAGGCACACAGCGATACAAGAACTACAAGACCAGCGCACTGGTCAACACAGACATCACGGACATGGCGCTGCAGTGCATAGCCAGCACGGGCATGGGCAACGACAAGATTACAGACTTGCTCTGCCTGACATATTATGCTGGCACATACGAACACAAGGCAGTGACAGATTGTCAGTTAGAGTTACAAGACACTTATATCCGATTGGACAAGGAGTTGGGGCGATTGATTGACGGTCTGGAAGAAAAACTGAGGCGAAAGGACTTCTTAATAGTCATCACTAGCACTGGATACAGCGACGAGGAGATGGCTGATTACCAAGCATATAAGATTCCATCTGGCACTTTCTACATGAACAGATCTACAAACCTGATGAACATGTATTTAGGTGCCACATGGGGACAGGGTAACTACGTGGAGACGGTTTATAAAAACCAGATTTTCCTAAATCGCAAGTTGCTGGAGTCGAAGAAAATCAGCATGACAGAGGCCCTGAACCGCAGTCAGGAATTCTTGGCCATGATGTCGGGCGTAAGAAACGTCTATACTTCGCTGCAACTACTGACCAGTCAAAATGAGATGATTCAGAAGGTGCGCAACGGGTTCAGTCCAGACAACTGCGGCGACATTTTCATTGAGACAGCCCCCGGCTGGCGCATCCTGCATGAAGACACACAGGAAAGCGAATTCTCAAAGTCTTCGTATACACAATTCCCAATTATATTCTTTGGTGCAGGCACTAACACAGAACGTGTACAACTGCCTGTTACCGTGGATCAGATTGCGCCCACTTTGGCGCGATGCATCCGCATCAGGGCTCCAAATGCGTGCTCATCGAAACCATTATTCTGACCTTATTGGTAAATATTGGTTGTTTTTTGCTGTTTATTGGCAAAAAATCGCTAACTTTGCACACAATTTTAAAATTAGAACCCATTCATTAAAAACAAGATATGAATTTCAATAGTATATTGAAGGCTCTCTTCGGCGACAAATCATCGCGTGACATGAAGAAGATTCAGCCTTTTGTGGAGATGGTGAAAGCTGTTTCACCCAAAGTAGAAACACTGGACAATGACGCATTACGTGCTCGTACCCAAGAGATTCGCCAACAGGTACAAGCTGCGGCTAAAGAGCAAAAAGAGGAGATTGAACGCCTGAAGGCTACCATCGAGGAAACGCCATTGGACGAACGAGCAGACATCTTCGCCAAGATTGACAAAAAGGAGAAGGAGGCACTCGAAGTCTATGAAAAGGCTCTCGACGAGGTAATGCCAGAAGTATATGCCATTGTCAAAGAGACAGCTCGCCGCTTCGCTCAGAACGAGGATACCATCGTCACAGCAAACGACTTTGACCGTGAGTTGGCTGCAGACCCCAGAAAAGACTTCATCACCATCGATGGCGACAAGGCAATCTATCACAACCACTGGACTGCGGGTGGTAATGACCTGAAATGGGAGATGGTACACTATGATGTACAGCTCTTCGGCGGCGTGGTGCTCCATCAGGGAAAGATTGCTGAGATGGCAACGGGTGAAGGTAAGACACTGGTGGCAACGCTACCCGTGTTCCTGAATGCCCTGACAGGAAATGGTGTCCATGTGGTTACCGTTAACGACTACTTGGCAAAACGTGACTCAGAGTGGATGGGTCCGCTCTATATGTTCCATGGACTAAGCGTCGACTGTATCGACAAGCATCAGCCCAACTCAGCAGAACGCCGTAAGGCTTACCAGGCAGACATTACCTTTGGTACGAACAACGAGTTCGGTTTCGACTATCTGCGTGACAACATGGCTATCTCACCAGCCGACTTGGTGCAGCGTGCTCACAACTATGCCATCGTCGATGAGGTGGACTCTGTGTTGATTGACGATGCACGTACTCCTCTGATTATCAGTGGTCCCGTACCCAAGGGTGAGGTACAGATGTTCGAGGAATATCAGCCTCTGGTTGAAAAACTCTTTGGCGTCCAAAAGCAATTGGCAACACAGTATCTGGCCGATGCTAAGACGTTGATTACTGAGGGTAACAAACTGATTGAGGCAGGAAACAAGAAGGAAGGCCAAGAGAAGCTGGATGCCGGTTTCCTCTCATTGTTCCGTTCACATAAAGCTCTTCCCAAGAACAAGCCACTCATCAAGTACCTCTCTGAAGAAGGTATCAAAGCTGGAATGCTCAAGACTGAGGAGCACTATATGGAAAATAACAACCGCAAGATGCCCGAGGCTGTAGAGCCCTTGTATTTTGTAGTTGACGAGAAATTGAATTCTTGTGATTTGACCGATAAAGGTACTGCATGGCTGGCCAAGCAGGTCAACGATGCAGCACTGTTCGTGTTGCCCGATATCGCCGGACAGCTTTCTGCTCTCGAGGCAGAAAAGGGACTCTCTGATGAGGAGCGTCTGAACAAGAAAGACGAATTGATGAACTACTACGCCGTACAGAGCGAGCGTGTACACACACTACAGCAATTGCTCAAGGCCTATACCATGTTTAATAAGGACGATGAGTATGTGGTCATTGACGGCGAGGTAAAGATTGTCGACGAGCAGACTGGTCGTATCATGGAAGGACGCCGCTGGAGTGATGGTCTACACCAGGCCGTGGAGGCAAAGGAGCATGTAAAGGTGGAGGCTGCTACGCAGACATTTGCCACTATCACCCTGCAGAACTACTTCCGTATGTACCATAAGTTAGCAGGTATGACAGGTACGGCTTCAACAGAGGCAGGTGAGTTCTGGGACATCTACAAACTTGATGTGGTGGAGATTCCTACCAACAAGCCCATTGCACGTAACGATATGGACGATCGCGTATACAAGACAGCACGCGAGAAATACAAGGCAGTAATCGAGGAAATCGTCAAGATGCGTAAGGCAGGACGCCCCACCCTGATTGGTACCACCAGCGTTGAAATCTCTGAGCTCTTGAGCCGAATGCTCGATATGTATGTGGATCCTGAGACTGGTAAACGTGAGGGCATTCCCCATCAGGTGCTGAACGCAAAGTTACACCAGAAAGAGGCTGACATCGTGGCTCTGGCCGGTCAGCAGGACAAGAACGGCATGGGTGCCGTGACCATTGCCACCAACATGGCTGGTCGTGGTACGGATATTAAGCTTTCACCAGAAGTAAAAGCCGCGGGTGGTCTGGCAATCATCGGCACCGAGCGCCACGAGAGCCGTCGTGTAGACAGACAGTTGCGTGGTCGTGCTGGACGTCAGGGTGACCCAGGTTCTTCTGTCTTTTATGTATCTTTGGAAGACAAACTGATGCGCCTGTTTGCCTCTGAGCGTATCGCTTCAGTCATGGACCGCTTAGGCTTCAAGGAAGGCGAGATGATTGAGAGTCCCATGATTTCACGAAGCATCGAGCGCGCTCAGAAGAAGGTTGAAGAGAACAACTTCGGTATCCGTAAGCGCCTCTTGGAGTATGACGACGTGATGAACAAACAGCGTACCGTGATTTACGAGAAGCGTCGCCACGCCTTGATGGGTGAGCGTATTGGTATGGATATTGCCAACACCATCTGGGATCGTGTATCTACCATCATTGAACGCAACGACTACGAGGGTTGCAAGGAGGAATTCCTGCATCTCTTTGCTATGGAAGTACCATTCACCGAACAAGAGTTCACGACTGTGAAGCCCGATGATTTGGCAGAGAAAGCCTTCCAAGCTGCATTGGCCAACTTCAACCGTAAGACGGAACATATCCGCGAGGTGGCATGGCCTGTTATCCAGCGTGTCTATGAGGAACAGGGACAGATGTATGAACGTATCATGGTCCCCATTACCGATGGTCGCAGAGTCTATAATATCGCTTGCAACCTGAAGGAGGCCTACGACACAGAATGTAAAGCCGTCGTCAAAGAGTTTGAGAAGCAGATGCTGCTCCATATCATTGACGAGTCATGGAAGGAGAACCTGCGCGAACTCGATGAACTGCGCCACTCTGTACAAAACGCTAGCTATGAGCAAAAGGATCCCTTGCTTATCTTCAAGTTGGAGAGCGCCAAGGTGTGGGACAACATGATCAACGAGATGAACAATCGCGCGATGGCAGTTCTGAACCGCGGACAGATTCCTGAGATGCAACAAGAGGTTCGTGAGGCTGCCCCCGAGGAGCACACCAACCGTCAGCAATACACAGAGAACAAACAAAACTTGCAGGAAGAGCAAATGGTTGACAATGGACAGCGTGCTGCTGCTCAAAACGACACTCGCGCTCAGCAACCTCGCACACCGATCCTAAAAGACAAGATGCCTGGACGCAATGACCCTTGCCCCTGCGGCAGCGGTAAGAAGTTCAAGAATTGCCACGGAAAAGGTTTAGTATAAACTAGAATATCCTAGGGAAGTCTATGGGAGACCTGACTTTCCTAGGATTTTCTTGATAATTCAGGAAAGAGCGATATGATTACAATCAACAATCTCAAGAAACAATTCGGAGAGACCACAGCCAGTAATATCCCATCGTTTACCATTAACGATGGTGACATTTTGGGTTTAGTAGGTAACAACGGTGCGGGAAAGACCACACTGTTCCGCATGATACTCGACCTGTTGAAACCCGATGAAGGAAGCGTAGAAATTAATGGCATCAACCCTGCCCTCTCGGAAGAATGGAAGCAGCAGACAGGTGCATATATCGATGAAGGATTCCTTATCGACTACCTGACACCAGAGGAGTATTTCTCGTTCATCGGTAAAATCTGCGGACTACCTCAGAAAGAAATGGAACAGCGCTTCCAACAGTATGAAGTATTAGCTGGCGGCGAAGTCTTCGGACAGAAGAAGCTCATTCGAAACCTCTCTGCAGGTAACAAACAGAAGGTTGGCATTATATCTGCCCTTATCAGGGAGCCCCAGCTGGTGATTCTCGACGAGCCCTTCAACTTTCTCGACCCAACAAGTCAGAACGTACTAAAGCGCACACTGACTCAATATGCCGAGAGAACACATGCCACCATTATAATAAGTAGTCATAATCTGCAACATACGATAGATATCTCCACACGCATTGCGTTACTTGAAAAAGGTGTCATCATCAGAGACCTTATCAACGAGAATGGAAGCGCGCGTCAGGAGTTAACTGACTATTTTGGCGAATAATAATGGTGGTTTTTACAGGTTTTTTCTAAAAAACAGCAAAAAAATTTTCTTATCTGACTGAAAATGAGTATCTTTGCAGTCCGAAAATAAGTAAATCACAAAAATCACAAAGAAAAACAAGATGACCAAGGCAGAAATAGTCAAGTCAATTGCCTATCAGACAGGCATGAATCCTAAGGAGGTAGCCATCGTGGTGGAAGCCTTCATGGAGGAAGTCCGAATGAGTCTGGCAAATAATAAGGAAAACGTATATTTGCGTGGATTTGGCAGCTTCATTGTGAAGCACCGCGCTCAAAAGACAGCACGAAATATTTCGAAAAACACGACGCTGGTTATTGAGGAGCACGATCTTCCCGCATTCAAGCCCTGCAAAAGTTTCATTGACCGCATGGCCCAGAACCCCTACCCCGCAGCATCAGATGCCATTGATGAGGCCGAGATGGAAGATTAAAATTGAATCATTAATTTAAGTATTAAATAAACATTTCACAACTATGCCAAACGGAAAGAAAAAGAAGGGCCACAAGATGGCCACACACAAGCGTAAGAAGAGACTGCGCAAGAATCGTCATAAGAGCAAGTAAATTGCTGACGGAAGAAAGATGAAAGGAGTGTACCAAACAAAGATAATCATGTGTTTGGTGCACCCTTTTTAGTAAAAAGCAAAAATAAGTCAACAACATCTATCAAAAGCATGACAAGCGAAGTTATCATTGATGTCCAACCGAAAGAGATGTCCATTGCACTCTTGGAAGACAAGAGTCTGGTGGAATATCAGAACGAGCCGCGTGAGGCTTCTTTCGCTGTGGGCAACATCTATGTGGGCAAAGTAAAGAAACTGATGCCTGGACTGAACGCTTGCTTCGTGGATGTTGGCTCGGAAAAAGATGCGTTTCTGCATTATCTCGACTTAGGACTTCAATTTAGCTCTTACGAGAAATACCTCAAACAGGTAGCAAGCGATCGCAAGAAACTCTACCCCATTCAGAAAGCCACATTCCAACCTATCCTCCCTAAAGACGGCAGTATTCAGAACGTCCTGAAAGTTGGACAGGAGATTATGGTACAAGTTGTCAAGGAGCCCATCAACACCAAAGGTCCACGACTGACCTGCGAACTCAGTTTTGCCGGACGTTTCATGGTGCTGATACCCTTTGGCGAAAAAGTTTCTGTATCAAGTAAAATCAAGCGAGGCGAAGAGCGTAGCCGTCTGAAACAATTAGTTCAAAGCATGAAGCCAAAGAACTTTGGCGTCATTGTGCGTACTGTAGCAGAAGGAAAGAAAGCAGCAGAACTCGACCAAGAACTGAAGGTTCTGCTAAAACGATGGGAAGACACCATCACCAAGGTACAAAAAACTACAGAACGTCCGCAACTGATTTTTGAAGAACAGACACGCGCCGTAGCACTTCTTCGCGATCTATTCAATCCCACTTACGACGGCATCCACGTGAACGATGCTGAGATTTACAACCAGATTCGTGATTACGTCTCACTCATTGCCCCCGAGAAAGCTGACATTGTCAAGTTGTACAAAGGAAGCGTTCCCATCTTCGACAATTTCGACGTAACCAAACAAATTAAATCCGGTTTTGGCCGCACAGTAAACTACAAGCGCGGAGCCTATCTCATCATTGAGCACACTGAAGCAATGCACGTGGTCGACGTCAATAGCGGAACAAGAATCAAGAAAGAAAACGGTCAGGAAGCCAATGCCCTGGAGACCAACCTCGGTGCAGCCGATGAGTTGGCTCGCCAACTGCGCCTCAGGGATATGGGTGGTATCATCGTTGTCGACTTCATCGACATGAACCTGGCCGAGGATCGCCAGCTACTTTACGAACGAATGTGCGAGAACATGAAAAAAGATCGTGCTCGCCACAACATCTTGCCATTGTCAAAATTCGGACTCATGCAGATTACCCGCCAACGCGTACGTCCAGCTATGGACGTAGCTGTCGAGGAGAGCTGTCCCACTTGTCACGGCACAGGTAAGATTAAGTCAAGCATCCTGTTCACCGATCAGTTAGAGAGCAAAATTGACCGTCTGGTCAATAAGATTGGCATTAAGCGCTTCTCTCTCCACGTCCACCCCTATGTCGCTGCCTTCATCAATCAGGGAGTCTTCTCTCTGAAGCGTCGTTGGCAGATGAAATACGGCTTGGGCATCCGAGTCATTCCAAGTCAAAAGATGGCTTTCTTGCAGTATGAGTTCTATGATACAAAACAACAGTTCATTGACATGCAAGAGGAAAACGAAGTGAGTAAATAACCTTAAAAAAAATGCACGGAATACAGAAATCAATGTATTCTGTGCATTTTTTTATCAACAATGCTTTGTCATTTGGGAAAAAAAATGTATTTTTGCAGAAATACCAGATCAGAAAGATATGAAAAATAGACTACTACAAGGATTTACTACCGTACTACTATCTACTATAGTATTCATAACGGCGAATGCCCAACAGCCCAAGGTTGTTACCGACACTCGCTATGCCCGCGGTGCCACTATGGCTTTCGGACGCATCAAGTCGTCGAGTGCCAATGGCGGAGCCGCTATCAGCAAACGCGGTTTCTGCATTGCAGAGAATCCCAATCCCACCATTGATGACAGCATTAGCACCAAGCAGCTAAACAATAGTGGTATCATCTATTATTTCGAGAATCTAAAGCCTTCAACCAAATATTACATGCGCGCCTATGCCACCAACAAAGACGGTATCACTGGCTATGGCGACGTTATCAAGTTCTACACCCTTCCAAAAGGAAAAGTCACCTACTCATACAACAACGGAGGTAGTGCTGCCGAAAATACCCGCATTAACAATGCCCTCACTCAGGCTTGCGACCTGTTTTGCAATCTGACAAGCATTGCAAAGCACTTCAATGTTGGCTACGGCTCTGGCACCCCCACTGCCGACTGTAATTACCAAGACACCCCATGGATGAATGTTGGACCTAATCAGAGCTACCAAAAGACAGGCACCATCATGCACGAGATGCAACATGGCCTTGGAGTCATC
The DNA here is from genome assembly GCA_902788605.1 of uncultured Prevotellaceae bacterium. Taxonomy (GTDB): domain Bacteria; phylum Bacteroidota; class Bacteroidia; order Bacteroidales; family Bacteroidaceae; genus Prevotella. Next base: position 18,943 of record CADAKX010000035.1, read on the forward strand.
AGCTACTCCACCCAATGGTGTGGCAGCATCCTTCGTTCTGGCAACGGCACAGGCCAATGGCTTGGCGACCGCGTATCGGCTTTCCTTGATTTCTGGGACAACACAACAGGTTCACGCCTCAATGGTGACACACAGCACATGTGGCCTTATGGCGTCAATGGAGCCCACGAGGATAATGGAAAGTTGGAGACCTATTATGCCAACGCCATGATTGGTCAGGCGCTGGGCGAGGATGGTTTGGAGCATCTCTCTTACACCTATGCCGATCCCTGCTATGTTTTCGATCAAGAAGACACCATCAAGTATTATCTGAAAAACGAGTCAACAGAACGCGGTTTTTATGATTCCTTCCTGATTCCCACAGCCAATGGTGTATTGAAATGGCGCGCCATGACCGCAGACGAGGTCACCAGCAACGATAGTGCTGCATGGTATATCACCTTTACCCCTGAAAACCAGTACTATCAGTTCCGCAATGCAGCCACAGGACAATACCTCACCTATGCAAGTGGCATAAAGACAATGACGCGCGCCTCACTCACTGCCAACGATAATTTCCATCTGATGAAAGGCCGCGTAGACGTAGGCTCTGGTGACAATGCCAAACGTGGTTACTGGATTATCCACCCCACCAACGACTGGTCGCCCAAGTGTCTGCAGGCAAACACCAATGGCAACACCACTGCCCTTACACTCAACCGCACAAACGCTGCCACAAACCAACGTTGGCTTATCCTTACGGAAGATGAACTAAAGCAGGTAGATGCGGCCTCTATGGAACTGGTAAAGAGCGAGTTAAGCACTTCTCTATCAAATATCAAACCACTTCTTTCAGTACCTCACAACGAGGATGTTGAAGGAGCTGACCAGACTTTCAGCACGGCGCTAACAAATATAGAGCAGCGCATGGATCAAGCCACCAATACCGTTGAACTCGTAACACTGTTCAACGAAGCCAAAGAGGCGGCCTTCCAATTCCTCTGCCAAGTGTCTGCCACTGATGCCAGTCAGCCATTCGACCTGACCTATATGGTTCAGAACGCAGGTATGGACGACACAGAGGGATGGTCAACGGCAGCCACCATCAATTACTCATGCGCCGAGTTCTACGAGAAGACATTCGATTTCAATCAGACCATCAAATCGCTGCCTGCCGGCAACTACACCATGTGTGTTCAGGGTTTCCAGCGTCCTGGCAAATCGGCTGACTCCTATGCAGCCTACACCACCTCTGGCAATGCAAAAGTAACTGCCAACGTATATGCAGGCTCAAGTCAGAAGAAGATACAGCACATCTGTACTGACGCCCAGACCAAGAAGCAAGGAGGCACAGAAGTGGCTGTGGCCACCAACCTCTATATCCCCAACAACATGGAGGCAGCCAGCAAATATTTCAAGAAAGGGCTCTATGAGAATGAAGTCAGTGGCAAGGTGAGCACTGATGGTGGTTCGCTAAAGATTGGCATTCGCTGTTCGTCAATGCCCAGCAACTTCTGGGTCATTTACGACAACTTCCGCCTGCATTTCTTTGGAGAGCTCAACCCCACGGGCATTCAGGAACTTCATACCAATCCTGCCTCCAGTCAACGCATTTACAGCCTCGACGGACGCGTTGTTCGCACCCACACAGGTTCTACCGATGGTCTGAGACCAGGCCTCTATATTATCAACGGAAAGAAAGTTGTTATCAAGTAAAATATGATAGTTTTTTCGCTTAAGGTACTCTTTTGGTGCTGTTTCGCACTGGTTGTCTATACCTATCTAGGGTATGGCGCTGTGCTCTATCTGATTCTTAAGATCAAGCATTTGTTTGTGCGCAAGGAATCCATTCCCATTCTTCCGCTCAACGAAGACTTGCTACCACAGGTCACGTTAATGATATGCGCCTATAATGAAGCAGATATTATCAAGGAAAAGATGGAGAACATCCATTCGTTGAACTATCCCCAGAGCAAGCTTTGTGTGATGTGGGTCACCGATGGCAGTAGCGACAATTCCAACGACCTTCTGAAGAACTATCCCGATATCACCCTTGTCTACAGTCCAGAACGCAAGGGCAAAGCCGCAGCCATGCAACACGGTCTGCGCGAAAACAAATCAGAGTATGTGGTCTTTACCGATGCCAACACCATGCTGAATGCTGACGCCATCCGCGAGATTGTACGCCAGTTCATGAGAGAGAATGTGAGTTGTGTGTCGGGCGAGAAGCGTGTCAGCGCCCGTCACGATGGACAGGCAGCTGCCGAGGGCGAAGGCATCTATTGGAAATATGAGAGTGCCCTCAAGCAGTGGGACAGCGACCTTTATTCCGCCATGGGAGCTGCAGGAGAACTCTTTGCCGTCCGCATGTGCCACTACCGCGAGGCTCCAAGCAATGCCCTTCTCGACGACTTCATGATGTCAATGCTAATATTGAAAGATGGGCATCGCATTGCCTATACGAGCAATGCCTACGCCATGGAATATGGTTCTGCCGACCTCGAAGAAGAGTCAAAGCGCAAGCGTCGCATAGCTGCAGGTGGACTGCAGAGCATCTGGTGGCTGCGCAGCATGATGAATCCCTTCGCCTATCCGAAGGTAGCCTTCCAGTTTGTGTCCCACCGTGTACTCCGCTGGAGCATTACCCCATTAGCAATGATTGCCCTCATTCCCCTCAACTTCCTGCTCATTCTGTTGTGCTGGCATTGGGGCTATACCTTCGCAGGCATCATGCAGTTACTGTTCTACCTTGCAGCCCTTGCCGGCTACCTATTGGAGTGCCTAGGCCACAGGAATAAGATACTCTACGTGCCCTATTACTTCTTGTTTATGAACCTGAACGTATTCAAGGGAATCAGCTATTTAATGACCCATCATGACAGCGGAACATGGGAAAAAGCACGTCGAGGATAATTTTTCTGTAAGTTTTTTAGGATTTTATTCGGCTGTCACATTTTTTTTTATTACTTTTGCACTCGAAAGTCATTGAATATTCAAGAATGAGTCTAGACGAGAAAGAAATATTAGAGCGGAAGTATTCTGAGACACTTCAGAAACTTGACATAGCCAATGCACAATTAAAGCAGGCTAATCAGAAGTTGAAAGAATACGAAGAAAAGGCAGCCAAGGCAGAAAAGGCTAGCCAGATGAAGTCGTTATTCTTGGCCAACATGTCCCATGAGATTCGTACTCCCCTGAATGCCATCGAGGGTTTCTCTCGAGTAATGGCCGAGACCGACTCGCAGGAAGAGCGTCTGAACTACATGGAGATTATCGAGAGCAACAACAGCCGTCTGCTCAGTCTCGTCAATGAGATTCTCGACCTCTCACGTGTAGAGTCAGGTGAGATTGTTATCAAGAAGAACCCCACAGACTTGAACACACTGATGAACAGCATCAAGCAGTTGTTTAAGTTCCGTTGTCCAGAGACCGTACTCTTGAACTGGAAGAAGCCAGACCTTCCCGCAGTGATGAATACAGACGAAAACCGCTTGACGCAGGTTTTCTCAAATTTGATTTCAAATGCACTGAAACATACCCCAAGAGGAACTATCTCCTATGGTTACAAACTCATTAACAACACAGAGGAGATAGAATTCTATGTTGCCGACACAGGCTCAGGCATCGATCCTAAGTTTATTGAACATATCTTCGACACCTATGCCTCGAAAGATGCCGAGCAACAGCGTGGTTTCGGTCTAGGTTTGGCCCTTTGCCGCATCATCGTTGAAAAGATGGGCGGACGCATTGAAGTGAAATCTACCCTTGGTGAGGGCTCAGTATTTACGTTCACCCTTCCCTTCACAGGCAACGTGGGTGGTATGGCTATCAGCAATCGCTCCGTTAACAACATGCGAACCCTTCGCGTCAGCCAGCATCCCGACCAGAACACCATGAAAACCGTATTGGTGGCAGAGGACGAGGAGAGTAACTATGAGTTGGTGCGTATCGTGCTTCAAAAGCGCTATAATCTGTTGCGTGCCCACAATGGTATTGAGGCCGTCACCATGTACGAGGAAGACAAGCCCGATCTGATTCTAATGGATATCCGAATGCCCGAGATGGACGGTCTGGATGCGACTCGTATTATTAAAGAGGTAAATCAGGAAGTTCCCATTATTGCCCTCAGTGCCTTTGCCTTCCCAGAAAACATCCGCGAGGCCAAGGCTGCTGGTTGCAACGACTTCCTGGCCAAGCCCTTCAAGGTAGAAGACCTCATTGAAATCATCAAGCATTACATTGGTTCCTAATCACTCAGCATTCTAATGGCTAAGAAAGGCGTCATTAAGTACATTTCATTCATGATATTGCTTATCAGCACGCTGATAGCAGTTTTCACGATTTTCGGACTTTTAGGTGGAATGGTTGATCCCGCATCGGGCACAGCCATGGCCATGTTGGTATATATCCTACCCTTCCTCATTGCCGGAAACATTATCACCGCCGCCTATTGGATTATTCGTCGCCGCTGGCATTGGCTGGCCATTTCCGTCGTTCCCCTTCTATGCTCCATTCCCTTCCTGGGCACCGTCTATCAGTTTGGTTTCTTCAATAGTGGCGAGACCGAGCGCTCTGGCATTAAGGTTGCCACCTATAACGTTGCCTTGTTTGGCCGTGAGACCTCAGGTTTTAAGGCTCAGGACATCTTGGCAGAGATGAAGCGCGACAATATCGACATACTCTGTATGCAGGAATATCTTGACACCAGTGGTGACAAGATCAACTCCGACAGCTATAAAGAGTATTTCCCCTATTTCTGTTTTGGCCGCAGCGACATGATTATCTATAGTCGCTTCCCCATTGAGCGCCACGACATCATAGACTTTGGCCCAACCAACAACAGCGGCATGTGGGCCGATATCAACATCAACGGACGCATCGTCAGGGTTTTCAATGTTCATCTTGAAACCACAGGATTCAACGGTACCCTTCACCGCATTGCCAAGATAGAAATGCAGGGCCAGTCTGTTGAAGACAATGCCGTTGTCAACGCCATCTATGGCAGCTACACACGTGGCATGGCCATCCGAGCTCGCCAAGCCGATCTTGTTGCTCAGGAAATTCAGCAGTCACAATATCCAGTTATTGTTTGTGGCGACTTCAACGACGTGCCCTATTCCTATGTCTACAACACCATGCTGGGTGACCTTGTCGATGGTTTCAAGGAGTGTGGCGAAGGCCTGATGTACACCTATACGGGCAAGAAAATCGTGCGTATTGACTACATCTTCCACGACGAGAAATTGAAAGGTGAAACATATTACAAGACAGACCTCACCTATTCCGACCATTATCCGGTCTTCATGAAGATACTCTTCTGAGTCATCAATAAAAAAAATGACATAAAGAAAGCGGCACTGTTGGGTGCCGCTTTTTCTTTATTGAATAATCTTAAACCTCACTCTGAACGACCGTTCCTGTTCGTCCCAGTTGGTGCCCAGCATCTCGAATCGTCCTATCTGACTCGTTGAGCGTACATGCTTGCCAATACACGGACATACGTCATAGTCGCCTATTCTCACCAGTCGGATGGTCTCGCTGGCATCCTCAGGCAGTCGATCCAACACAACCCCATCAGGGATGTTATCTCGCGTCACGAACTCAAAAGTCACAGGCAAGTCCTCCTCAATAAGCTCGTTCATCCGTTGCTCAATCGCCTTCTCCTCCTGACGAGAAGGTTTGTGGTCCAGGTGAAAGCTCATCTTACTCTTCTTCCTCTCTACGTGCGCATTATAGCTGCGCCCGCATCCAAAGAGCCTGATCATCGTCTGGTTCAACAGATGCTCTGCCGTATGAGCTGGCGGGAACTCCTCCTTGTTGTGCTCGTTCAGAATATAGTCTTCCATTGTTTATGCCGTTTTAATCACGTTAAGCAAGTCCTGTTGTATCACCCCGTTAGTAGCCACCACATTGTTGCTCTGCGTAAAATCCTCAGAGCCCTCATAATTGGTCACCGTGCCACCAGCCTCCTTCACGATCAGCGCACCCGCCATGAAGTCCCACTGGCCAATATATTTCTCTGCATAACCATCATATCGTCCAGAGGCCACATAGCAGAGCGCCATAGCAGCCGAACCGCACATACGTACACTGCCCACGTTGCCATACAACTTATCTATCAGATGCTTTATCACAGGCTTATACGCATCGCTGTTGTAAGGCAACTGCAAGCACAGCAACGCATCCTGAATCTTCTGGTTGCTCACTTTCAACTTTAAACTTTCACCTTTCAACTCCAAATGTGCGCCTCCATCCTTCCAGGCATAATAGCACTCATCATGACACACCTCATAGACCACGCCAATCAGAATCTCCTTTCCCTGTAGCAAGGCGATACTCACAGCGTATGGTGCATACTGATGGATAAAGTTCGTTGTGCCGTCCAGCGGATCAACCACCCAGGTGAGGGGTGAAGGCTGAGGGTTGAGGGATGAAGGCTGAGGGCTGAGGGATGAAGGCTCTTCCATCTTCCTTCTTCCTTCATCCATCTTTGCTGTTCCCTCCTCTGTAATAAATTCTGCCTCTGGCAACAGCTGTCGCAAAGCACTCACAATCTGCTTTTCCGACCCTTTATCCACATACGACACATAGTCGTGCGCATGTTTACGCTCAACGCTCTCCAAAGAGAATTTTCTTCTCTCCTCCCTAATATAAGCGCCCGCCTGCTTTGCAATCTTGCAGACGCCACGCGTCAATTCCTCTAACAGTAAATTCTGGTTCATACTGCAAAGTTACAATTAAAGATGCAAATCACAAAAGAAAATCGATAAAAAAGTAGTGTGATCATAACGGCAAAGGTATGCTTTTTCTGCGAAAAACAGCCCTTTATGTGTGACAATTTTGAAAATTGTCACACCTATCGCAAAATTGTCACACCTTATATCATATAAAAGATGTATCTTTGCAACCAAAATTCAATCACAAACAAAATAGCTTATGAACGAACTGACCCGTTTCATTGCCGAGACGCCCCTGTGGCTCACCATCATCTTCTTCGCAGTCTTCGCCGCGATGTCGATATGGTGTCTTGTGCTCTTGGTGCAGGCCCTGCGTGGCAAATAATTCTCCGGAACAAGCCGAATATTAACAATCAAGTCAACCCCAATGATTAATGTAATAAAAATATCATCAAACAAATATGAAGCGACTGTTATTCACAATCTCTATCGCTGTTATAGCGTCTCTGAGCATTCTGGCCCAAGGCTATCGCAACCCTGTGCTTCCCGGCTTTCATGCCGACCCAAGTGTGTGTACAAACGGAAAGGACTTCTACCTTGTCAACAGCACGTTCCAGTATTTT
>CADAKX010000036.1 GCA_902788605.1 uncultured Prevotellaceae bacterium
CGACGCTGAAGACACGCTGACGGCTACTCAGGTGGCCAAGACCTTCAATATGACCACGCTCGACTTCAACGCCGTGCTGCGCGACATGGGAATCCAGTACCGCCGCGGCGGCCACTGGAACATCTCTGACGACCTGGCCGACCGCAACCTGGTGCGCCTGCGCACCCACGTCTCTTATTCGCTGAAGGGCCAGAAGAAGGTCAAGGTCTATATGACGTGGACCCTCGATGGCGTGAGATTCCTGAATTCTAAACTCGGTTATCCAAATTTCTAATACTATGATTTTTGCAGCGGACTTACGCGGACAGACACGGACAAATAATAAAGAAATCCGTAAAAGTCCGCTGTCGTCCGCTGCAAAAGAAAGAATTTTTGCAGCGGACTTACGCGGACAGACACGGACAAATAATAAAGAAATCCGTAAAAGTCCGCTGTCGTCCGCTGCAAAAGAAAGAATAAAAGTATGAGTGTACATTATATTTATAAGGGGGCGGGTGGCGCGAAATTTATGCGCCCCGTTCTCACGAGAGAGGAGTATCTGAAGTTGAGGAACGGCGGGTTCCAGAAGGAGAATGTAGCGCGCATTAGACAGGGCGACGGGGCCTTGAAGGCGAGTCTGGTGCAGATGAACTACAGTTGTTTGCCGAACGAGGACGGCACACTGAAGGGCTCGAAAAGGATTAGCACGACGGTGGGGATGGATATCGACCATCTATCGGCCGAAGAGATGCCCGTGGTTCGCGATAGGATACTGAGCAAGAAGGACGAGCTGGGGTTGAGGATGCTGGAGGAGAGTCCATCTGGTGTTTAGTCGCAGGGCGGAGATGAATCAGGAGGAAAATCTGAAGTGGGCTTCTGAGTTGCTGGGTGTAAAGTTTGATGCGCAGGCGAAAGATATTACCCGCGTGTTCTTTACTACGACGGAGCAGGAACTGATTTTCCTGGAGGATGGAATATTTGAAACCTCCCCCAGCCCCTCCCAAGGAGGGGAGGACCTAGCGGCACAGGTGGACAATAGTAATACATCGTCCTCAAATACATCGTCCTCATGCGCCAGCCCCTCCTCCCCTTTGGGGAGGCCGGGAGAGGTCTTCCCCCAGTCCTACCACGGCATCCCCTTCACCACCATCATTGCGAAGTACTGGGAGTTAAACAACCACGGCTTTGAGCCCACCGTGGGCGACCGCGACACGCTGACCTATCAGTTGGCCTGCGACCTGCGCCACATCTGCGGCAAGAACGCCGACTGGATCAAGAACGCACTCGCCTCGGAGTACAACGGCTTCCCCCTGCGACTACGCAACACGCTGAATGCGATTGAAGCAGCGGACAAACACGGACAAACACGGACTGATGATGAGGCAGCGGACAAACACGGACAAACACGGACTGATGATGAAGAAATCTGCGATAGTCCGTGTGAGTCTGCTGCCGAAGAAAACCTTCGAGTCCCCGCACCTTCGAAACTACCGCTGGGCCTCAAGGAGAGTCTTGTGGGCGTGCCCGAGGCCATGCACATGCCGGTGCTCTGTGCGCTGATGCCCTTGGCCGCGGCCTATGCCGACCAGGTGGAGGTGCGCTATTGCGACGGCGAGATGCAGAAGTTGGGCATGATGTCGATTATCTATGGCGAGCAGGCCTCGGGAAAGTCGGTCTGCAAGCATGCCGTGAACATCTGGAAGCGCCAGCTGGACGAAGAGGACGCCCTGGCCCGCAAGCGCGAGGACGAGTGGAAGGAGCGCAAGAAGAGTCGCAAGGCCAACGAAAAGGCACCCGAAGACCCCAAGGTGCTGATTCGCGTGGTGCCCGTGACGGTGAGCTGTTCGACACTGCTCAAGCGACTGAAGAACGCCCAAGGCCACACCCTCTTCTCGTTTGGCGAGGAGCTCGACACGCTGCGCAAGACCAACGGTGCCGGCTCGTGGTCGTCGAAGTACGACATCTATCGCCTGGCCTTCGACCCCATCGACTCGGAGTGGGGACAGGACTACAACAGCGACCAGGCCGAGAGCGGTGTGGTCAGGGTGGCCTACAACTGGGCGATGCTGGGCACCAACGGCGCCGTGAGGAAATGCTTCAAGTCGGACAACGTCGAGAACGGACTCTCCAGCCGCATCCTGCTGGCCCAGATGCCCGACACCTCGTTTGCCAAGATGCCCCGCTATGGGCGTCGCTCAATGGCCGACGAGGCCAAGATCCAGGAGGCCGTCAACCGCCTGCGCTCCTTTAGCGGCTTTGTCGACACGCCCCGCCTGCGCAAGGCCATCGACCAATGGGCCGAGGAGCAGCGCGTGGAGGCCCTGAAGAACATCGACCACGTGAAGGACACCTACCGCCGCCGTGCCGCCGTCATCGGCTTCCGCTGCGGAGTGATCTATCATCTGCTGGAGACCTCGCCCCAACTCTCCAAGGGCCGTGAGAGCAAGAACTGCATCCAGTTTGCACTGATGATGGCCGACTACTGTCTGAATCAGCAGATCAAGGTGTTTGGCGACGCCCTGCAAAACCAGTTTGTGGACGCCCAGCAGGAGTGCCAGCGCTATGGTGCCAACAACAGCATCTTCGACCAGTTGCCGCCAACGTTTACGGCCGACGACCTGGCAGCGCTGAAGCCTGGCAACGTGCCGCGCAACTCGATCACCAAGATTATCTCGCGGTGGCGCCGCGACGGCTGGGTAGAGAAGACCGACAGCAAACGGTGGTCGAAACGAACATTAAACATTAAACATTAAAGATTAAACATTAAAAATTAAGAATTAAGCATTAAGAATTAAGCATTGAAATCATGGAAATCGTATTGACAAGAATAGCAAAGCGCAAGACCTACACGATAGGTAGGCTTGCCATAGGAACCTCCCCCGACCCCTCCCAAGGAGGGGAGGACCTAGCGGCACAGGTGAACAATAGTAATACATCGTCCTCATGCGCCAGCCCCTCCTCCCCTTTGGGGAGGTCGGGAGAGGTCTACTTCTGCGACACACTGGAACCCACATGGCGCGACTACGCCCACGGCGGCCGCAAGATCAAAGGCCGCTCGGCCATCCCCGAAGGCCGCTATGCCGTGGTCATCTCTTTCTCGCCCAAGTTCCAGCAGTGGCTGCCCATCCTCCTGGGCGTGCCCAACTTCAGCGGCGTGCGCATCCATGCGGGCAACACCGCGGCCGACACCGAGGGCTGCATCCTGGTGGGCAAAAACAAACTGGTGGGCCAGGTGGTCGATTCGCGCATCTGGCTCCACCGCCTGAAGCAGAAGATCGTGGAGGCCAAGGAGCGTGGCGAGGCGGTGTGGCTCACGGTCAAGTGACTTTTTTCGAGGTACCCCCGCACCCACGCACCCCCGAAAAAGTCTATCCTCGCACCTCGTACCTCGTACCTCGCACCTCGAAAAAACTCAAATATATTTGGTTTTCCCCTCGCTTATTCGTACCTTTGCAGGCAAATTACAAAAATTAAATGATGAAACGACTTCCCCATCCCCTTGTGGCAACGATTCCGTTGGTGGTACTGATAGGGCTGCTGGCCGTGATTATTGCGCTGTTTGGCAGCGACTCACTCAGCGGCGGCAGTCAGGTGTCACTGCTGGCGGCAATGGCCGTATGCGTGTTTATCTCGATGGTCTTCTATAAGACATCATGGAAGGCTTTCGAGGCGCAGATAGAGAAGACCGTGGGCGGCGTGGCCGTGATGATCCTGATACTGCTGGCAGTGGGTATGCTGTCGGGCTCGTGGATGATCAGCGGCGTGGTGCCCACCCTAATATATTATGGTGTGCAGATGCTCTCGCCCCAGTTCTTCCTGGTGTGCGCCTGCGTGATCTGTGCGCTGGTGTCGCTGCTCTCGGGCAGTTCGTGGACCACGATAGCCACCATCGGCGTGGCCCTGCTGGGCATCAGTCATGCGCTGGGCATCAACGAGGCCGTGGCGGCGGGAGCTATCATCTCGGGCGCCTATTTCGGCGATAAGATGTCGCCACTGAGCGATACCACCATCCTGGCGTCATCGTCGGCAGGGGTGGATATCTTTGCCCATATCCGCTATATGATGCTGACCACGATGCCGGCCTTCCTCATCACGCTACTCATCTTCACGGCCATGGGACTGGGCTTCGACGCCGACGATAGCATCCATGTGCACCAATATACCGAGGGCCTCTCGGGCACGTTTAACATCTCGCTGTGGACGCTCCTTGTGCCTGTGCTCACGGGTGTGCTGATTGTGAAGCGGGTGCCGTCGCTCATCGTCCTGTTTCTGTCGGCGATGATGGCGGGCATCACGGCGCTCATCCTGCAGCCCCATATCCTGACGGAGATTGCCGGAGATGCGGAGCTGAGCACGGTGGGCGCGCTGACCAGGGGACTGGTGATGACGTTCTATGGTTCGACAGCCGTCGAGACGGGCTCGGCCGAGCTCAACGAACTGGTGTCGACGGGTGGTATGGCGGGCATGCTGAACACTATCTGGCTCATCGTCTGCGCCATGTGTTTCGGTGCGGTGATGGTGGCCAGCGGCATGATCGAGAGCATCACACGCGTGGTCATCAGTTGGGTGAAGAGCAGGGTTGGTCTGGTGGCCTCGACAGCCAGTACGGGTTTCTTCCTGAATGTGACCACGGGCGACCAGTTTATCAGTATTGTGCTGACGGCAAACATGTTTAAAAACGTCTATCAGAAGCAGGGCTACGAACCGCGACTGCTGAGTCGTACGGCGGAGGACTCGGCCACAGTGACCAGTGTGCTGGTGCCTTGGAATACGTGCGGAATGACACAGAGCACGGTGCTGGGCGTGGCGACCATTGCCTATCTGCCTTACTGCTTCTTTAATATCCTGAGTCCGCTGATGACTATTATGGTGGCGGCTGCGGGGTGGAAAATCATTCTTAATGCTTAATGCTTAATGTTTAATGTTTAATGCTTAATTCTTAATTCATAATGCATAATTGATAGATGATAATATGAAAAACGTAGTGATTATTGCTGCTTTGTGCGTCGCAACGACGGCGGCAGCACAGACCAAAGAGGGGGGCATCAGCGCTAAGATGCTCAACGAGATTCAGAGTGAGAACAGTCTGAAGCCCACAGACCGTGCACTGGTGAACGCCATCGCAGGCAATGCCATCGACGACCTGGCTAAGAACCATCAGAATGCCAAGGCACTGGACAGCCACTTCAGTATCGAGACCAAGAAACAGTCAATCACCGACCAGAAGTCGTCGGGACGCTGCTGGATGTTCAGCGGCATGAACGTGCTGCGCTCGGACTTTAACCTGCGCACCGACTCGCTCACCGTGGAGTTTTCGCAGGCCTACCTCTTCTTCTGGGACCAGCTGGAGAAGGCCAACCTGATGTTGCAGGGCTGCATCGACACGGGTAAGAAACCCATCGACGATATGCGCGTGCAGTTCTTCTTCAACCATCCCATTGGCGATGGCGGCACGTTCTGCGGTGTGGCCGACCTGGCTGAGAAATACGGACTGGTGCCCACCGAGGTGATGCCCGAGTCGTTCTCGAGCGACAATACCACCAAGGCGCGCGCCCTGATTTCTTCAAAACTGCGCGAGTTTGGCTTGCAGCTGCGCGACATGGTGCAGAAGGACAAGAAGCCCGCTGCCATCGAGAAGGCCAAGACACGCATGCTGAGTCAGATATACCGCATGCTGCAGTTTGTGATTGGCGACCCCGTGGAGAAGTTCACCTATGCCCACAAGAACGAAAAGGGCAAGACGGTGGGCGAGGCCAAGGAATACACACCGATGTCTTTTTATAATGAGGTGGTGGGCAAGAAGCTCAACGGCACGTTTATCATGGTGATGAACGACCCGCGCCGCGAGTACTACAAGACCTATGAGGTGGACTATGACCGCCACACGCAGGATGGTCACAACTGGAAATACGTGAACCTGCCCATGGACGACATCGAGCAGATGGCCATCAGCGCTCTGAAGGCTGGCCACAAGCTCTATAGCTCGTATGACGTGGCTAAGATGCTGGACCGCAAGCGCGGCTATGCCGACACGGAGAACTTCGACTATGGCTCGCTCTTCGGCACCTCGTTTGCGATGAACAAGGCCGAGCGTATCTCGACCTTCGATAGTGGTTCGACCCACGCGATGACGCTGACCGCCGTTGACCTGGATAAGAAGGGGCAGGCCACGAAGTGGAAGGTGGAGAACTCATGGGGTGCCACATGGGGTCAGCAGGGGTGTCTGATTATGACTGACCGCTGGTTCCGCGAGTATATGTTCCGTCTGGTGGTGCCCAACGAGTTTGTGCCAGAGAAGGTGATGAAGGCCTACGAGACCACACCGGTGATGGTGATGCCCGAGGATCCCTTGTTCCAGTATGACGAGTAAGAGAAAATGTAAAAATGAGATAATGTAAAAAAGATGCCTGACAATTTCTGTCAGGCATCTTTTTTATGTAGTCGTTATCGTTATTTCGATTGGGGCTTCGCGTTGAACTTATAGGCCACAGACAGCATGAGGTAGCGCGGAATACAGTTGTTCCAGGTCTCGGTGCGACCCTGGGCGTTGATGCTGTACTGCTTGTTGGACAACCGATGCAGCAGATCGAAGGCGGTGAACTTCAGCGTGAGTTTCTCTTTGAAGAACGAGCGCGCCAACTCGGCATTCCACACCAGGTCGTCGGTGTTCATCATCTCGCTCTGATAGCCGCGGCGACTGTACATGCGCAGGTCGGTGGCGACGCTGAGTTCGAGCCAGGGAATGGTGTAGCGCATCAGTCCGCCGTAGTTATAGTCGAAGGCCGAGATGCTTTCGAAGTTCTGGCGATGACTGGTGGAACGGCGCCAGCTGACATCACCGCTGATGCCAATGGTGAGCTTCTCCTTCTGATACTCTACGCCCAGGTGCTCGTTGATGGTCCAGTTGTGCACGGTGCTCCGGCCGAAGGTGATATCCTCGAACGGCACCGTTTGCTCGTAGGCCATCTCAAAGTCCACCGAGTGAGTGTAGTTGGCACTGGCGCGCTGCTCCAGGGTGAAGTGCTTGGCACTGTCGATGGGCTGTTCGTAGTTGGTGCTCAGGTTCCAGTTCCAGTTGCCATTGATATTGTCCTGCATATAGGTCGAGGCGCCCGTCGCAGAATTATAGGCGATGCGCGTACCAATGGAGTTCTGGGTGATCGAGGCATTGGTGTTGATGTTGAGGAAATGGCGCGTGGAGTCGTTGCTGAAGCGGAAGCCGATGCCGAAGTTATGGGTGCGCGTGAACTTCAGGTCGGGGTTGTTGATGGTGGTGACCAACGGATTGGAGGTGTCGCCAACAGGCATGAGGTCGGCCAGCGAGGGGCGGGTCAGGTTCATGCTGTAGTTCAGCGAGTTGAGTCCGTTTTTCTTACCCCAGCGCGACCAGTTGATGGAGGGCGTGAATTCCACATAGCTACGACGGGCTATGGTGTCGAGCGTGGTGAAGTCGTTGTAGTTCAGTCGTTCGTGGGTGCTCGTGATAGGCAGCCTGACGCTGAAATATTCGTTGTCGGTAGAGTGGGCGATATCAAACGAGGCGCGCACCTTGCGTGTCAGCAGTTGCTGCTCATCGACATTATCCATATCCATGACGCTCATCAGCAGCTGGTTAGTGGAAGGCAGCCATTCGGTCTCGTGCTTGTCTTCCTTGAGGCGATCGAGGCGATAACGCAGGTTGTTGCTGTTGTCGAAGTCCTGAGAGTAAGAGGCCGTGGCGCTGATGAACCAGCGGTTGAGCAGCTGGAGGGTGTAGCCGAATTCTGCCTCGTAGTTGTAACTGTCGCTGTGGGTGTCGGCATAGTTATGGCGCAACTCGGTGCTGTCGGCCTGGGCGTAGAACGTGCGGTTGATGTCCCAGCTCTCGCTAGGGGTGGTGCGACCATAGGCACCACTGAATCCGAATGAGAGATAGTCGCCCCACGCAAACTTGTGATACATGCCGATGCTGGCGCCGAGGGTCAGGTTGCGGCTGCGGTTGATGGCATCGTTGACGGTGCGGTTGATGAGGGCCTCGCGGTAGGTGGAGTCCTGACGGCCGCTGGTGTTTTCGCCCCTGCTATAGGCGCCATAGAGATAGCCGTAAATGGTGAAGGGCTTCTTCATCTGGAAATAGTTGTTGGCATTGAAGCGGAAGTTCTTGCTACGGCTCCATGATTCGTTGCCACCCATGATGTTGCCACCAGAGGCGAAACGCTCGCTGCTGGTGCGACTCATGTTGTCGGCATCGTTCCAGTCGAAGGTGACGTCGAGGTTGTCTTCCCAGTTCTTGTCGGCATCTTCGGTCTCGACATGCAGGCCTGTCTGTTTCGACGACAGCAAACCCTGAGGCATGTTGCTGGGGCTCCACTGACCCTCGCCACCAGGACGGCGGCTCTCGTTGATATTGTTGGTATTGCCAAAGACGCTGACGCGCGAATGGTCGTCGTAATAGAGGCCGAACAAACGGGCCAGATAACGATTGTCGGTACCCAGACCGCCCTCGATATTACCCATGATGCCGCGGTTGTATTCGCGTTTCAGCTGTACGTCCATCACGTAGTCTTTTTTCTCCACGTCGTGGCCAATGAGTTCGCTCTGCTTGGTGCTCTTGTCGAAGACCTTCAGCTCCTTGACGGTGTAGTAGGGCAGGTTGTCGAGCATCACCTTGTTCTGGCCCTTGAAGAAGTCCTTGCCGTTGAGGGTCAGGTAGTCAACCTTCTTACCGTTGATATAGATGTCACCATTGTCCTTCAGCTCGGCACCAGGCATCTGACGGATAAGTCCGTCGAGCATTGAGCCCTCGGGCAGGTTGAAGGCCGAGGCATTATAGACGAGGGTATCGCCACGATAGGTGAGTTTTACTTTTGTGCCGGTGACCACCACGCCATTGAGGCCCACCTCTTTATAGACATCGTCCTCGCTGCGCTGCTTCTTCTTCATGAGGATACGCGGCACCTCGAACCACGAGTTGCGGGCAATGTGGCGCAGGTTGTAGTTCAGATAGGTGGTCTCATAACCCTCGGCAGTGGCTTTGAGGATGAAGTCGTCGTTCTTGGCGGGCACCTTGAACTCATAGTACGATGAAGTGCCCCATGTCCAGCAGGTCATGGAGTCGACAAAGGTGGAGTCCTTCCTCATCAGCGTGATGAGGGCTTTAACTTTGGCCTTGGTAAACGAGTCGTAGACCTCGCCGGTGAGTTCTACCTTTCTTTCTTTTTTCTTCTTGGTTTGCAGAGAGTCGGCCTGCGCACATAGTGCTGTCGCTATCATTAGTGACAGCATCATGATGACTGTTCTTTTCATTCTTAATTATATGGTCTTGGTTTTCTTAGAGTTTGCCTTGCTCGCCCAGGTAAGAGTCTTTGAAGCCGAGGAAATAAAGCACACCGTCGAGGCCGATGGTGTTGATGCTCTGCTTGGCATTGGCCACCACACGAGGCTTGGCATGGAAAGCGATACCCAGGCCAGCCTCAGAGATCATCGGCAGGTCGTTGGCACCATCGCCCACGGCAATGGTCTGAGCCAGGTTCACCTTCTCGACCTGGGCAATGAGCTTGAGGAGCTCGGCCTTGCGATGGCCGTCCACAATCTCGCCCACGTAGTTGCCGGTGAGCTTGCCGTTCTCATCGACCTCCAACTCGTTGGCATAGACGTAGTCGATACCGTATTTGCGCTGCAGGTGTTCGCCGAAATAGGTAAATCCACCGCTGAGGATGGCAATCTTATAGCCACAGCGCTTGAGGATGGTCATCAGACGGTCGACACCCTCGGTGATGGGCAGATGCTCGGCAATGTCTTGCATCACGCTGACGTCGAGGCCCTTGAGTAACTTTACGCGGCGGGTAAAGCTCTCCTTGAAGTCAATCTCGCCACGCATGGCACTCTCGGTGATGGCGCGCACCTCGGCACCTACGCCAGCACGCTCGGCCAACTCGTCGATACACTCGGTCTGGATAAGGGTCGAGTCCATATCGAAACAGATAAGGCGGCGCATGCGGCGGAACATATCGTCGCGCTGGAATGAGAAGTCTATCTCCATCTCGGCTGACAGCTTGAGGAACTTCGACTGCATCTCGTGGCGGTCGGAAGGCTCGCCGCGCAGAGAGAACTCGATGCAGGCACGGGTGTGCTTGGCGGGGTTCTTAATGCTCTTGCGACCTGTGAGGCGGATGATGGAGTCAATATTAAGGCCCTGGTCGGCAATGATGCGGGTGGCGGCCTCAATCTGTTTGGCCTCCAACTGACGACCCATCACCATGAGGATATAGCGGTTCTTGCCCTGATGGCCCACCCAATCTTCATACTCATCGTCGGAGATGGGGGCGAAGCCTATCTGTACACCAAGTTCGGTGGCCTTGAACAGCAGTTCCTTCATCACCTGACCGGAGTGGGCTTCTTCCATGCGGATGAGGATACCCAATGACAGGGTGGCGTGGATGTCGGCCTGACCGATGTCCAGGATCTGTGCGTCGTATTTTGCCAGTATGCTCATCACCGAGGCTGTCAGTCCGGGACGGTCCTGACCTGTGATGCGTACCAATATTTGTTCTTCTTTCTTCATATATCAAGCATTTTTCGGTTTTACAATATGTTCATCATTACTTTGCGTGTCATTACAATATATTCATGATCTCCTTGAGCGACGTGACTTCATGAGTTACGGGTTCTGTGGCGGGATACTCGGGCCAGCGGTTGAAGAAGATGGTGTCGAGGCCAGCGTTCTTGGCACCAAGGATGTCGGTCTGGAAGTTGTCGCCAATCATGATGGTGGTCTCCTTCTGGGCACCCGACTGCTTCAGGGCGTAGTCGAAGAACAGGGGCGATGGCTTATTGACGCCGGCATCCTCACTCAGGATAACGGTGTCGAAGTGGTCCTGCAGACCGCAGCTCCTCAACTTCTTGTATTGTACCTCGTGGAAACCGTTGCTGGTCATGTGGAGTCGGTAGCCTTTCTGCTTCAGGTAGTCCATCAATTCGTGGGCGCCATCGATGACGCCTGGCTTCGTGGCACAATAGTCCAGAAAGACATCGCTCACCTGGAGACAATAGTCACGGAAAGCGTCGGAAATAGGATGTTCACCTTCGGGATATTCTGTTATACCTTCTTCACTTTTGGCTCTTAACGTTTCACTCACACAGAGGGGATGGCGGAAGCGCTCCACGATGAGGTAGTCGCGCGTAATCTCGCCCTTGGAATAGCGTCCCCACAGGTCGATGTTGGTCTTCCAATAGTCGTCATAAAAGACCTCGGGGTCGTCGAAGTATTGGCCCAGTTGGAAGTGCTCAAACGTCTCGGCAAGCGCTATCACGGCATTGCCGTGGGTGTCATAAAGTGTGTCGTCGAAATCTAAAAATATATCTGTATAGTTCACAATTATCAATTCTCAATTATTCATTGTCTCGCTTAAGTTGTTCCATCAGGTCGGCAATCTTCTTCAGCTCCTGTGGAATGCGTATCTTCTGCGGACATGTCTTCACCTCGATGCAGTGGTTGCACATGATGCAATGATCGGGCTGACGGTCCTTGGGGATGGCGCGGTCAAGGCTGATGAGGTAGTTGCGACGGTTCTTGCGATAGTTCTCGTCGCCCTGGTCCTCGGGCAGCTTCTTCTCAACCACCCATTTGTTGTAGTGCACAAAGATGCTGGGGATGTCGATGCCATAGGGGCACGGCATACAGTACTGGCAGTTGTTGCATGGGATGGTACCCATCTCCATCATCTGCTGGGCTATCTCGGTGTCGAGGAAACGCTGTTCTTCTTCGGTTAGGGGCACCAAGGGGCAATAGGAGATGAGGTTGTCCTTGAGGTGCTCCATGAAGGTCATGCCGCTCAGAACAGTGAGCACACCCTCGGGAGTGCCGGCATAGCGGAAGGCCCATGAGGCGATGCTCTTCTGGGGGTCGCGCTGCTTCAACTCGTTGATGGCATACTGGGGCAGGTCTTTCATCAGACGGCCGCCAAGCAGGGGTTCCATGATAACAGCGGGGATGCCGCGCTTCTGGAGTTCGGCATAGAGATATGAGGCATCGACATTGAAGCTGTTGATCTCGTTGGCGTAGTTCCAATCCAGGTAGTTCAACTCGATCTGTACGAAGTCCCAGTGGTACTGGTCGACCATGGCCAGAACTTCGTCAAACACCTCTTTCTGTCCGTGGAAAGAAAAGCCCAGGTTGCGAATCTTACCTGCCTCGCGCTCGGATAGAAGAAAGTCCAGCATGCCGTTGTCCACATAGCGCTTGCGGAACTCCTCCATGCTGCCACCAATGGCGTGGAGCAGGTAGTAGTCGATATAGTCGACCTGCAACTCCTTGAACGAGTTCTGATACATCTGCATGGAACCCTCGCGAGAGGCGTCGCCGAAGTTGGACAACTTGGTGGCTACAAGGTATTCCTCGCGCTTGTGGCGACTCAGGGCGATACCTGTGCAACGCTCAGAGAGACCGCGACAATAGACGGGAGATGTGTCGAAATAGTTGACGCCGTGCTCCAGGGCGTAGTCTGTCTGACGGTTGATCATCTCTTGGTCAAACTCTTCAGAATCAGGAAGTTGTGGCAGACGCATCATACCATAACCCAGAATCGACACCTTGTCGTTGTTCTTGGGGTTGGTCCTGTAGGTCATCTGGCCCACAGGGGGCTCGCCAATAGCATTGCTCTCGTCACTCTTCTTGCCGGCGCAGGCCGCTACTGCAGCTGCAGAGCCTAAACCCATGTATTTCAGGAAATCTCGGCGGGATATATCTTTTTTCATAATCGTCAATTCTTAATTATGCATTATGCATTCTTAATGATGCATTAGATCATCTTGTGCACCTCGTGTCCCTCCACGTGGATGGCCGACAACGGGCGTACAGGACACAGATGCTCGCAGGCACCGCAACCGATGCACATGGCCTCGTTAACTGCGGGAACAGAGGGCGAGAGGTCGTCGTCAGGGTCGCTGGGCACCATCTCGATGGCTCCGGCAGGACAGTGGCGGGCGCAGTTGCCGCACTCGGCCTCGCCCAGGGCCGAGATGCAGAAGTCGACAGCCACCACGGCGTGACCAATCTGGATGCCTGACTTCTCCTCCTTGTCGATGAGTTTGATGGCACCAGCAGGACAGACCTCCGAACAGCGTGTGCACTCGGGACGGCAATAGCCATTCTCGAACGACATCACGGGCTGCATCAGATTAGCGATATCCATGCTGGGGCGCAGCACTTCGTTAGGACATTTCGACACGCAGAGCTGACAGCCTGTGCAGTGTTGGGTCATATTTTTCAGCGAACGGGCGCCAGGAGGTACCACGGGCGTCTGGCGCTCGGGGGCCTTCTTCTCGATGATATCGGCCAGGCCACCATCCACATGCTTGGCTTCCTGAGCCAGGGCGGCAGTGGTCACCATCGCTGAGGCCAGCAGGAACGCACGCTTGCTGGGGTCGACGCTGGCTTGACTTGTCTCACTAGTTTCACTAGTCTTACTAGTTTGACTAGTTTTCCAAGAATATTTCAGCGCCCCAAACTTGCAACTCTCAATGCAGTCGCCACACACCACGCAACGGCTATAGTCCACCTGGTGGTTCTTGAAGTCGATGCAGGCGGCCTTGCAGTTCTTAGTACACAGCGAGCAGTTCTTGCATTTATTCTCATCGAAGTGAATCTTCAGCAGCGAGAAGCGCGAGATGAACGACAGCACCGTGCCCACAGGACAGATGGTGTTGCAATAGGTTCTGCCGTTGCGCCAAGCTAATACGGCCAGAACGACCAGCGTAATCAGGGCAATTGCGAAGACGGGCAGCGACTTCATCCACACATCGACGCCATAGAACGCATAGCTCTCGTAGTGCTCGGCAATCGATGCCAGCACATTGTTGCCCAGCATCCATAGGGGTTGCAACAGCATGGTGGCAATGCGACCGAAGGCGGAGTAGGGTGCCAGCAGCTCGATGATGGTGCCGATGCCTGCCAAACAGCCTGCTACGAAAAGGATGAGCATCGCATATCTCAGCCATTTCATCTCTTTAGAATAGGTGTATCGGTTCTTCTTGGCTTTCTTTCCCAGCCATCCAAAGAGGTCCTGCATCACACCCAGCGGGCAGATGACAGAGCAATAGATGCGGCCAAAGATCAACGTGAGCACAGCGAGGCCCACGATAACCACTGCGTTGACTGCCAAAACGGCCTCCAACGCCTGAACCTTCGCGAGCCAGCCCAGATAGTGGTGCAGCGTGCCCGTGAAGTCTAAAAACAGCAGCGTCAGTCCAATCATGAAAACGCTGCCCAGTGTCATTCTGATTTTCTTAAGCATAGTCTAAGAGTTGTGGCGACAAAGGTAAGAAAAATAATCCAAATACCAAAAGAAAATGCTGTTCTTTTATATTAAAGTGGTGTTGATTAATTTTTTTCCACAATTATTTCATTGATTCAGAAAAGTTTTATACCTTTGCCATGTGTTTGGATTAGACATTTTTGAATAACCTCAATAAATAATACAATGGAAGAATTCTGTTTATTAGGCTTTGGTCTTGATGCATGGATTACGATAGTAACTGTGCTGGGCATGTTTTCAACACTGCTGTTCACTAAACTGCGTTCAGACTTGGTGTTTCTGGCTGCCATTGGTATTCTCTATGTCACAGGCGTACTCGATGCCAAGGAGGCTTTCTCGGGTTTCAGCTCTACGTCGGTAGTGGTCATCGGCGTGCTGTTTGTTGTGGTGGCAGGACTGACGCATACGGGTGTGCTGCAATGGATCGTGAAGAACTTGCTGGGACAGCCAAAGAGCTATTCGAGGGCCGTTACCCGACTGATGCTGCCAGTAGCCGTGCTGAGTTCGTTCCTTAGTAATACCACCGTGGTGGCTCTCTTTGTGGGCGTGGTCAAGATGTGGTCAAAGAAACTCGGCATATCGCCCTCGAAACTGCTGATTCCTCTGAGCTATGCCTCGGGCATGGGTGGTGTGTGTACGTTGATTGGTACACCGCCGAACCTGATTATCAGTGGACTCTATGAAGATAAGACGGGCGAGACGATGAATGTGCTGGCAACGACCATCCCGGGTCTGTTCTGCCTAGCCATCGGTATTCTCTCGATCATTGCCATGCAACGCTTGCTGCCTGATCGCAAAGCGCCAGAGTCGGACTTCGAGGATACGGCGGAATATACTGTGGAACTGCTGGTGCCGTCGGATAATAAGTATATCGGTGAGACGCTGGGCTATGCTGGATTGCTGGATGTGGATGGTGGCCGACTGGTCAAGATGCACCACTTCGACAAGGTGCCTGTTCCCATCAATGCCAATGAGTTTATCATGGGTGGCGACCATCTGGTGTTCGCCGGACATATCAAGGATATCCTCGAACTGACCAAGAGTCACGGACTGGTGGTGGGTGAGGAGGTCATCAACGTAGGCACTAAAACGTTCATCTCAACTGCCATCATGATTGCTATGGTGGCGCTCTCGGCCTTTGGTGTCATGCCGTTGCTCCAGTGTGCTTTCATTGCTGCTGCCGCGATGCTTATCTGCAATTGTTGCAATGCCAATCAGGCTATGAAGGCCATCAACTGGGACATCCTGATGGTCTTTGCCGGTAGTGTTGTCCTCGGACTCGCCATCCAGAAGACGGGCATCGCCGAGCGCCTGGCCTTCGGCATCCTTGATGTCTGTGGCACCAATCCGCTGGTGGTGATGACGGCCATCTGCTTTGTGGGAACCTTCATCACTGAGTTTATCTCGAATACGGCTGCAGGAGCAATGTTCTTCCCCATTATGTACGAGGCTGCCTTGAAACTGGGCTATGAGCCGTATCCATTCCTCATAGCCTTGATGATTAGTGTCAGCAGTAGCTTTGCAACGCCCATCGGATCGCCCACTCACATGTTGGTCTATGGCCCTGGTGGCTATCGTTTCAGCGACTTCATGCGTGTCGGCCTACTGATGAATGTCTTCATTCTTGCAGCCAACATTCTGATTGTCAATCTGGTATATCCGTTGACGCCGCTATCGTAAGTGATGACGCTTACAGTGATTACAGTTACAGGGGACGTTTATCGGAGAAACGGCGTTTTGCTCATAGCAAAACGCCGTATTGCTACCACTAAATGTACTAGTTGCTAGTATTTGATGGTTTCATCAGATTCACCACCAGGATGCTGAGCTCATAGAGCAGCCAAATGGGCAGCGAGACAATGAGCAGGGTGAAGACATCGGTAGTGGGGGTGATGATGGCAGCCACGATAAGAATGGCCACGATGGCGTGACGGCGATAGCGAGTCATGAGCCTTGAGGTGAGGAAGCCCAGTTTGCCAAGTATGGCGCAAACAACGGGCAACTCGAAGATGACGCCCATGACCAGGCACATCGAAATGAGCGTGTCGGTATAGGACTGCAGGGTGAGCATGTTTTCCACTTCAGGACTGACCTGATAGGTGCCCAGAAAACGCACGGTGAGGGGAAAGATAAGGAAATAGTTGAGCAACGTGCCCAACATAAACATCACGTAGCCTGAGGAGACAATCCACAGGCCTGCACGCCGCTCGTTCTGATAGAGTCCTGGCGAGACGAAGCGGAAGAGTTCGTAGATGATATAGGGCGCGGCACAAAGCAACCCAGCATACATGGCCACACGCATGTGGGTCATGAACTGCTCGGTAAGCCCCGTGTTCATCAGGTGGATGCTGAACGGTTCTACGCCCAACCAGCGAAAGGTGATAAAGTCGCTCGTCCTAGGAGCCAAGACCACCGCAAAGAGCCAGTCCTTCAGACAGAAGGCCACAACAGCAAAGACCACTGCCACGCCCAGCGAGCGCAGAATGACCCAGCGCAGAATGTCGAGATGCTGCCAGAAGGTGGCCGCCTCGTTATTTTTCATCCTTTTTTACCTCGTCCTCGATATCTTTTTTTACCTCGTCAACCTCTTTCATGCCCTCTTTGAAGCTCTTGACACCTTTGCCCATGCCACGCATCAGCTCAGGAATCTTAGCACCACCAAAGAGTAAGAGAACAATCAGGGCGATGAGCAGAATTTCCTGTCCGCCCAGTCCGAAGAGTAGTAATGTTTTTAGTCCAAGCATCATAATTTTTGTGATTATTGATTTAATTTGTTGGCAAAGATACGAAAATAAATTCTTTTTTTTGTATATTTGCAGTCAAAATTTAAACTTTATTGTTATGGGATTCTGGAAATCGTTTTTCGGAGGGGAGCCTGAAAACCCTGAGGAAGAGAAGAAAAATGCCGAAGATAAGAACTTCGACGTGTTTAAATATGACGGTGTGAAAGCCATGCGCATCGGGCAGTTTGACTATGCAGAGCGCTGTTTTCGTGAGGCCATGAAAATCAAGGATGACCTCGAGGTCAACGACTATCTGTCACAGACGCTGATGCGACTGGGCCGACTGGACGAGGCGCTGGCCGAGATGCGAATCATGATCAACGCCCAGCCATCCAACGCGGCCCTGTTGCTGCAGGCTGCCCATGTGGCCTATATGCTCGAGGACTATGACGAGATGAAGAAGTTGTGCGAGCAGGCATTGGCACTGAACGCAGAGAACGCAATGGCCAACTATATGATGGCGCAGGCCGTGCTGGGTCAGAATGATATGATTAGTGGCATTGCTTATCTGACCAAGGCCGTCAGTCAAAACGCAGCATTGGGCGATGCCCGTCTGTTGAGAGCCAAGACGCTGCTGAAGATGGGTGATGTGAAAGGAGCCTCGGAGGACGTTGTCTGGCTGCTGGAGCATACCGAGGCCGATGAGGACGTGCTACTGATGGCAGCGCGCGTGGCTCATCTCTCGGGCAAGGATGACACCGCCCTCGACATATATAATAAGGTGATAGAACTCAACCCCTTCCAGATGGATGCCTATCGTGAGCGTGGACAGATTCGCTATGAGAAGGGTGACAAGAAGGGCGCCGAGGACGATATGCAGAAACTGCTGGAGATGAATCCCAACGAACTGGCCGATGTCAGTGGTGATTACTCGGCCGAGGGGGTCGAACAGGCCATGAAACGTGTCTATTCTGCCATTAATCCCTTTGGATTATAAAAAAATCCACGAAAAAGTTTGGTGATTTGAAAGAATTGTTATACTTTTGCACCCGAAAATTACAAATAGTAACAAAAATGACGAAATTTAATGCATACTTCTACTTTTATTATTACTTTACAAGCAATTGTGAAGCGGGTAGTCGTATGTAAATTACAGAATGAAAAATTGAAGAATTAAATAAGGCCCCGCTTCACGAAGAGTGAAAGTGGGGCTTCTTTTTAGAGTATGAAGAGAATAGCGATACAAGGCATCACAGGGTCGTTTCACGACATCGCAGCCCACCAGTATTTTGAGGGCGAACAGCTGCAGCTGATTTGCTGCAACACCTTCGAACAGGTGTTCGAGGGCATGCGTCAGGACCCCACCGTGATAGGCATGGCAGCCATCGAGAACACCATTGCGGGTTCGCTGCTGCACAACTACGAGTTGCTGCGCGATAGCGGCATGACGGTGGTTGGCGAACATAAGTTACACATCACCCACTGCATCTGCTGTCTGCCCGAGGACGACTGGGACACCCTCTCGGAGGTCCACTCTCATCCAGTGGCCCTGATGCAAACACGCCATTATCTGGAGCGTCATCCCAATTTGCGCATCGTCGAAGGTGACGATACTGCCGGTTCGGCTAAGATGATTGCCGAGGGACACCATAAGGGATGGGCTGCCATCTGTCACGCAGAGGCCGCAAAACTCTATGGACTGAAGGTGCTGGAGGACGGCATCGAGGACAATAAGCACAACTTCACACGTTTCCTTGTTTGCTCGGCTCCCCAAAAGGCCGACATGCTGCGTCCGCTTATTGAGTCAAACAAGGCCAGCATTGTATTCTCGCTGCCCCACGAAGAGGGTTCGCTCTCGGCCGTTCTCGCTATCCTGTCATTTTATAAGATTAACCTGACCAAGATTCAGTCGCTGCCCATCATCGGCAAGGAATGGGAGTACCTGTTTTATGTCGACGTGACCTACAACGACCTCACTCGCTATCGTCAGGCTGTGGATGCCATCATCCCTCTGACGCGTGACTTGAAAATCTTGGGAGAATATAAGTCGAATTGATAATTGATGATTATGATACAACCAGCAGACAGATTAAGTTTGGTACAGGAGTACTACTTCAGCAGAAAACTGAAGGAGGTGGCTCAGTTGAATGCCGAAGGAAAAGATATTATCTCGTTGGCCATCGGTAGTCCTGATATGCCACCGTCAAAGCAGACCATAGAAAAGCTGTGTGACGTTGCCAGTCAACCCAATGCACACGGCTATCAGCCCACAATGGGTACACCAGAGTTGCGCGAGGCAATGGCGCAGTTCTATAAGCGCTGGTATAACGTCGACATCGACGGCAAGACCGAGGTGCTGCCCCTAATTGGCTCAAAGGAAGGTATCCTGCACGTGACGCTGGCCTTTGTGAATCCTGGCGACGAGGTGCTGGTGCCCAATCCTGGCTATCCCACTTACACATCACTCTCGAAGATTCTGGGTGCGAAGATTGTGAACTACAACCTGCGCGAGGATAATGGCTGGCAGCCAGATTTCGACGAACTGGAAAAGATGGACCTTTCAAAGGTTAAGCTCATGTGGACCAACTATCCCAATATGCCTACGGGCGGACGTGCTCAGATGGCGACCTACGAGCGTCTGGTTCGCTTCGCTGTAGACCACGACATCGTCGTGGTGAATGACAACCCCTACAGCTTTATCCTGAGCGAAGAGCATCTCTCGCTGATGCAGGTGCCAGGCGCCAAGGACTGTTGTGTTGAGTTCAACTCGATGTCCAAGAGTCATAACATGCCAGGCTGGCGTGTGGGCATGTGTGTTTCTAATCCTCAGTTCATCCAGTGGATCCTGAAAATCAAGAGTAATGTGGACAGCGGTACCTTCCGCGGCATCCAACTCGCTGCAGCTGAGGCGCTGAAGAATGATGAGGCATGGCATCGCGAATATAATATCGAGACCTATGCGCGTCGTCGTCAGTGGGCCGAGAAGATTATGGATGTCTTAGGATGTACCTACGACAAGAATCAGGTGGGCATGTTCCTCTGGGGCAAGATTCCCGCAGATATCCAGAATGTGGAAGACCTGACTGAGCGCGTGCTACACGAGGCTCGCGTGTTCATCACCCCAGGCTTTATCTTTGGCTCGAATGGTGAGCGTTATATCCGCATCTCGCTTTGTGCCAAGGAGGAGAAGATACAAGAAGCATTAGAAAGAATCAAAAAAGCATTATAAGATATGGAACTGGAACTTCAACCGTTGAATTTACCGAGTGACAACGAACGTCCCTTCGTTATTGCAGGCCCTTGCTCTGCAGAGACCGAGGAACAAGTGATGACAACTGCCAAGCAGCTGGCGATGAAAGGCTGCCACAACTTCCGCGCAGGTGTGTGGAAGCCGCGCACCAAGCCAGGTGGTTTCGAGGGCCATGGCGAGCCTGCCCTGCAATGGCTGAAGCAGGTTAAGGAGGAAACCAAGATGCTCGTGGCTACCGAGGTGGCTACGCCCGAGCATGTGGAACTGGCTCTGAAATATGGCATCGACATCCTTTGGGTGGGTGCTCGTACATCGGCAAATCCCTTTGCTATGCAGGCATTGGCCGATTCGCTGAAGGGCGTCGATGTGCCAGTGTTTGTGAAGAACCCTGTAAATCCCGACCTCGAGTTGTGGATTGGTGCCTTGGAACGCATCAACCAGGCTGGTATCAAACGTCTGGGAGCCATCCATCGTGGCTTCTCGTCATACGACAAGAAGATCTATCGCAACATGCCTATGTGGCAGATTCCCATCGAGTTGCATCGCCGTATTCCTGATCTGCCTATCATCAGTGACCCCAGTCATATTGGTGGACGCCGTGAGCTGGTGGCTCCGCTGTGTCAGCAGGCGATGGATCTGGGCTTCGACGGACTCATCATCGAGAGTCACTGCGACCCCGATAAGGCCTGGAGTGATGCTTCTCAGCAAGTGACCCCCGATGTACTTGACTATATCCTCTCGCTGCTCGTTATCCGTGACGAGAACACCACAACAGAAGGTATTCAGCAGTTGCGCAAGCAGATTGATGAACTTGACAACCAACTGATGGACCTCTTGGCCAAGCGTATGCGCGTGTGTCGTGAGATAGGTCAGTATAAGAAGGAGCATAACATGACCGTGCTGCAGACCTCACGATACAACGAGATCCTGGCTAAGCGTGGTGCTCAGGGTTCGCTGCTGGGTATGGGAGCTGAGTTCGTGGCCAAGGTCTTCGAGGGTATCCACGAGGAGAGTGTAAGACAACAGATTGAAATTATCAATAAATAAAATGCGAATATTAGTGATGGGTGCAGGTAAGATGGGAAGCTTCTTCATCGACCTGCTGAGCTTTGACCACGAGGTGGCTGTATTTGAACGCGATGCCAAGCGCATGCGCTTTACCTACAACTGCCAACGGTTTACTACTTTCGAGGAAATCAAGGCGTTTAAGCCTGAGTTGCTGATTAATGCAGTGACGCTGAAATATACCATTCCTGTGTTCAAGGAGGTGATTCCTTATCTCCCCAAGGAGTGTATCATCAGTGATATTGCCAGTGTGAAGACGGACCTGAAGGACTTCTATGAGCAGACGGGCATGCGCTATGTGTCTACTCACCCGATGTTTGGTCCTACATTCGCCAACCTACAGCAACTGTCAGAAGAGAACGCCATCATCATCCAGGAGGGCGACTGCATGGGACGCTGTTTCTTTAAGGACCTCTATCATAAACTGGGTTTGAACATCTATGAGTACACGTTTGAGGAACACGACAAGACGGTGGCTTACTCGCTGAGTATCCCCTTTGTGTCGACCTTCGTCTTTGCAGCTGTGATGAAGCATCAGGATGCGCCTGGTACCACCTTCAAGCGTCACATGAAGATAGCCAAGGGCGTGCTCAACGAGGATGACTACCTGTTGCAGGAAATCCTCTTCAACCCCTATACGCATGATCAAGTGTCGCAGATTCGTACAGAATTGAAGGAACTCCTCGAGATTATAGACCAAAAAGATGCAGAAGGCATGAAGCGATATCTCACCAAGATTCGTGATAATGTGCGCCGAGACATCGATATAAAACGTTAGAAAAAGAAAAATCTGGTTATTCATAATGGATAATCAGATTTTTTTTGGCGTTAATTGCGATTTATTTTGTACCTTTGCAGCCGAATTCGAATTTAAACAATTGTTTTAGGAATGAATATTTCTTATAAATGGCTGAAAGAATACGTTGATTTCGACCTAAGGACTCTATGTGGGCAAGGTGCTCACTTGCGAAGTGCATCCCAACTCTGATCACCTGCATGTGACAACGGTTGACCTGGGTAAGGGCGAACCCTCACAGATTGTGTGTGGCGCTCCTAATGTGGCTGCTGGTCAGAAGGTGATTGTGGCTGACCTGGGCTGCGTGCTCTACGATGGCGATCAGGAATTTGTTATCAAGAAATCAAAACTGCGTGGTGTCGAGTCTAACGGTATGATTTGTGCCGAAGACGAGATTGGCGTGGGCACTAGTCACGATGGTATCATTGTGCTGCCCGAGGACGCTGTGGTAGGTACACCCGCTGCTGAGTATTACAACCTGGAGAGCGACTGGCTCATCGAGGTGGACATCACAGCCAACCGTGCTGATGCCCTCTCTCATTGGGGTGTGGCTCGCGACCTCTATGCATGGCTTAAGCAGAATGGCTACGAGACCTCTCTCCATCGTCCTTCTGATGAGGCCTTTGCTGTCGATAATCACGACCTGCCTATCGAGGTGGAGATTCAGAATACGGAGGCCTGCAAGCGCTATGCTTGCGTGAGCGTTACTGGTTGCGAGGTGAAGGAGTCACCCGACTGGCTGAAGAACAAGTTGACCACTATTGGTCTGCGTCCTATTAATAATATCGTGGACATCACCAACTATGTGATGATGGCCTACGGACAGCCTCTTCACACCTTCGATGCTGATATGGTGAAGGGACATAAGATTGTGGTGAAGACCATGCCAGAGGGCACACCTTTCGTGACACTCGATGGTGAGGAGCATAAGCTTTCTGACCGCGATCTGGCTATCTGCAACGCTGAGGAGCCTATGTGTATCGCAGGTGTCTTTGGCGGAAAGGGTAGTGGTACCTATGAGACGACTAAGAACGTAGTACTTGAGAGTGCTTACTTCCATCCAACATGGATTCGAAAGAGCGCCCGTCGTCATGGCCTCTCAACAGACGCTTCGTTCCGCTTCGAACGTGGTATCGATCCCAATGGCATTATCTATGCCTTGAAGCAGGCTGCTCTGCTCTGCAAAGAGTTGGCCGGCGGTAAGGTGTCTATGGAAATCTGTGACGTCTATCCTGAGAAGATGGAGAACGCCATCGTAGACCTGAAGTACAGCTATGTACACAACCTCGTGGGTAAGGATATTCCTGTGGATACCATCAAGAGCATCTGCGAAACGTTGGAGATGAAGGTGCTCGAGGAGACTGCTGAGGGCCTTAAACTGGAGATACCTGCTTATCGTGTGGATGTACAGCGTCCTTGCGATGTGGTAGAGGATATCCTGCGTATCTATGGCTATAACAATGTGGAGATTCCCACACAGTTGAAGTCAAGCCTTGTGATTAAGGCTGAGGAAGACCGCAAGCATAAGTTGCAGAACCTGGTTTCTGAGCAGCTTGTGGGTGCTGGCTTCAATGAGATTCTCAATAACTCGTTGACTAAGACTGCCTATTATGGCGAGGATGAAACTGTTGTGAAGATTATGAATCCTCTGTCAAGCGATCTTGGCGTGATGCGTCAGACCCTGCTCTATGGTGGTCTGGAGAGTGTGGAGCACAACGTGAAGCGTAAGAATGCAAACTTGCGTTTCTTTGAATTTGGTAACTGCTACTTCTTCGATCCTGAAAAGAAGAATGAGGAGAATCCTATGCAGGCCTACAAGGAAGAGAACTTCATGGGCATCTGGGTCACAGGTAAACGCGTGGAAGGCTCTTGGGCTCACCCCAATGAGGACTCCACTTACTATGAACTGGCAGCTTATGTTCAGAATATCCTGAGTCGTATTGGTATGAAGCAGGGATTGATGGTTCAGAAGAAGTCTGAGAATCCCAACTTCTCAGCTGGTATCGTTATCGAGAACCGTGGTGGCAAGAAACTCATTGAGATGGGTATCTTGTCGAAGAAACTCCTGAAGCAGTTTGACCTGCAGCAGCCTGTCTATTTTGCGGAACTTAATTGGACTCAGCTGATGAAGGCAACCAAGAAGAACGAGGTGACCTTCAGCGAGATTTCCAAGCATCCTGCTGTAAGTCGTGACCTGGCTCTGCTTGTTGATAATGCTGTGGAGTTCGCTCAGATTGAGCAGATTGCCCGTCAGACCGAGAAGAAGTTGCTGAAGAAGGTGGAGTTGTTCGACGTTTACGAAGGTAAGAACCTGCCCGAAGGCAAGAAGTCGTATGCGGTGAACTTTATCCTGCAGGATACAGAGAAGACGATGAACGACAAGCAGATTGATGCTATCATGCAGAAGCTGATTGCTAATCTGAAGAAGCAACTCAATGCAGAGCTTCGTTAATGATGAATTAAGAATTTAGAATTAAGAATTAAATAAAATGGGAAGAGCATTTGAATATCGTAAAGCTACAAAGCTGAAGAGATGGGGCCACATGGCCAAGACTTGGTGGTCCAGAGCCCGAGAACAACCCCGCACTGCGTGCTTGTATTGCCAACGCAAAGCGTGAGAACATGCCGAAGGATAACATCGAGCGTGCTATCAAGAACGCAATGGGTAAGGACCAGAGCGATTACAAGGAAGTAACTTACGAGGGATACGGACCTCACGGTATCGCTATCTTTGTTGAGACACTGACCGACAACACCACACGTACCGTGGGTGACGTTCGCTCGGTATTCAACAAATTCAACGGTAACTTGGGTACACAGGGTTCTCTCTCATTCCTTTTCGACCACAAGAGCGTATTCACCTTTAAGAAGAAGGACGGTCTGGATATGGACGAGATGATTCTCGACCTGATTGACTACGGAGTAGAGGATGAATATGACGAGGACGAGGAGGAGAACAGCATCACTATCTATGCCGATCCTTCAAGCTTCAGCGCTGTGCAGAAGCACCTTGAGGAGAACGGTTTCGAGGTTACTGGTGCTGAGTTCACCCGCATTCCTAACGACTTGAAGGACGTTACAGCTGAGCAGCGTGAGACTATCGATAAGATGGTTGAGAAACTTGAGGACTTCGATGACGTTCAGACGGTTTATACGAATATGAAGCCTGAGGAAGCTTAAGCACCTCCTATCTATGATAAAAGAAAAGCGGGTTGAGATTGTTCTCAGCCCGCTTTCTTTTGGAAGCTATGTGTTATTTTTTCACTTTCTTTCCGTTCTCAATCACAATGCCGTGCACATTGCCGGACTTGTTGAAACGGCGTCCGTTAAGGTCGTAAGTTCCTTTGCCGGAGTTCGTTGACTTCATTTTGTTGTCCTTGATGCCTGCCAGCATTTCTTCTGAGAACTGCCAAGCGTCAAACTGTACGTTGGTAGATTCTGTAAACACAAAGAAAATGCTACTCTTGACACCCTTGAAAGTTGCAGGGTCTATTTCAATGATATGATCCTCGAAGGATGTTGACGAGAACTCCACAGTAGCGAGAGCCTTACCTGTTCTGGCTGTTCTAATCTCGAGTTTGCCTGTACCTTTGGCTCTGAGCATAAACGACTGAGCACCATTGGCTCCGAAGTCCACTTTGCGAACAGATGTCCATGAACCTGCTTTCATCTTAATATACAGATTCTCAGAGGCATCGTTGCCCAGCGAACTCTTAGAGACACTCTTCGTGTTCTTATAATCCTCGTACATCACACCACCTGAAGAAGCCATAGTCTCAGCCTGCTGAAGTTGATAGGGATCCAGGTTTTTAATAGCCTTGACTCCTGTCTTTGTCAGCGTCATCTTATTAATCTTTTGTGTCTCTTCGTTAACGGTGGCTTTGTCCACGCCAATAGAACGATAGCCTGATGCATTGTTGTCCATTGCTCCCTGATTCTTCATGGTGCTTTCCAATAGGGTGGAGTGATAGAAGAGATAGTAGCTGCCGTTAAACTTATGAAGGTGGGTGTGATTGTTGCCCCAACCCATGCCGAAGTTACCCTCGTTTGGCACGTATTCTCCTTTATACTCCCATGCATCTGGGTCCAAAGGGTTGTCTGTCACCATATAACACATGCTGCATGATGAAGGAGCAGCCTGTCCGTTGCGCTTATCATATGAACTCCATTGGTTACGGTCGCTCCATGAAGTGTTATAGGTATAGACATAGCGTCCATTCATCATGTTAATCTCGCTAGCCTCAAACAGATAGGGCGCTGGCAAATTAACAGCTGCTCCGTCGAGGGCAGTCATAGATGGCTTCAACTTGGCTATACGCGAGTTGCCAGGCATCAGCTTGTTGTTAGAATCTTGTGGGTCACCACCACCAAAGGCAATCCAACCCACACCATTGTCATCTATCACCACACCTGGGTCGAACACCCAGTTGCAGGGATCGACACCAGCCATCCCGTGGCGAATCATGGCTTGGCTCAGTGGAGAGGAAAATGGTCCTACGGGTGATTTGATGCTCTTCATCACACCCACACTGCCGCCACCATTGGCGAAATAGACGAAAAATTCCTTGGTGCCGTTCTCCTTTTCGCGCCATACGGCTGAGGGGGCCCACGACTGGCCGGCCCATGTGCATACCTTGCCCACGTCGATGGTGCCGTGGAAGGTCCAGTTCACCATGTCGTCGGTCGAGAATACCACCAGCGACTTGATGTTTCCGTAACCGTTAGAACCTGTCTTGTTGTTTTTGATGTACTGCTGATGGTCGTTAGTACCATAGACATAAAGGCGTCCTTCGTACTCTATAGCTGTAGGGTCGGCACAGAATACACTGGCACTGATAGGGTTGCCATTAGATGTCGTCTTGTAGTCGGCTGCAATGGTTTGCGCGCCCATCTGCATACTGAAGGCCATGAGGCCTGCAGCGAAAATAAACTTTTTTTTCATTGTTTATGGCTATAATAAGTGTTATTGATAATCTTCTTTATTGATGGTGATGTCCAGATAGGTGGTTTCAGGTTTCTTTGTTGATCTGTATATATAGCGGAAGCTGGCTCCGCGCTCCATCAATGCCTTGTAGTTTGGGGTATTCTTCAATTCCTTTACAAGTGTCTCTTTGATGTTGTTTTGCTCAAAGGCTACAACCACGCTGTCGTTGTCTGTATCGCCGATAAAACGGAAATACTGTGTTTGAGTGAGGGTGGGGATATTGAATACCACGCTATCTAGATACATATTGTTACCTATTGGCATGGGGCATTTCGATTCTGTTACTTCGCGTGCTTCGCGTGCTGCTCTTTCCTCAAGTGATTCCTGACAAGCGGAAAGTAAGATGATGGATGCTACCATCAAGAATATTTTCTTCATGAATGTCGTTATTGATAATTTGGCTGCAAAGATATAAAAAAAATGTAAAAGAGCCACCATTTTACTTTCTTTTTTGTACCTTTGCAAACTAATAGACATAAATACATAAATGAAGAATATTAGAAATTTCTGCATCATAGCGCATATCGATCATGGCAAGTCTACCTTGGCAGACCGACTTCTTGAACGCACCAAAACTATTCAAGTGACTGAAGGTCAGATGCTTGATGATATGGATTTGGAGCGTGAACGTGGTATTACCATCAAGAGTCACGCCATTCAGATGGAATATGAGCGTGATGGAGAGAAATATATACTCAACCTTATTGATACGCCGGGACACGTGGACTTCTCTTACGAAGTATCGCGTTCTATCGCTGCATGTGAAGGTGCACTTCTGGTGGTTGACGCCACGCAAGGTGTGCAGGCACAGACTATTTCTAACCTCTATATGGCTATCGACAACAACCTGGAAATTATTCCTGTGATTAACAAGATTGATATGCCAAGTGCGATGCCTGATGAGGTGGAAGACGAGATTGTCGACCTCATTGGCTGTGACCCAGAGGACATTATCCGTGCTTCGGGGAAAACTGGTGAAGGTGTTGACGATATCCTGAATGCAGTAGTAGATCGTATTCCACATCCTGTAGGTGATGAGGAAGCTCCACTGCAGGCGTTGATTTTCGATTCAGTATTCAATTCCTTCCGTGGTATTATTGCATACTTCAAAATTACCAATGGTATTATTCGCAAAGGTGATAAGGTGAAGTTTTTTAATACCGGTATGGAATACGAAGCCGATGAGGTGGGTGTTTTGAAAATGGACATGATTCCCCGCAAGGAGCTTCGCACGGGCGATGTGGGCTATATTATAAGTGGTATCAAGAACTCAAAGGAAGTGAAGGTGGGTGATACCATTACCCATGTGGATCGTCCTTGTGAGAAAGCTATTGAGGGCTTCCAGGAAGTTAAGCCGATGGTTTTTGCAGGCGTCTATCCTATTGATCCTACCGACTATGAGAACCTGCGTGCCTCATTAGAGAAACTCCAGCTCAACGATGCCTCGCTGACCTTCCAGCCTGAGTCATCTGTGGCTTTGGGCTTTGGCTTCCGTTGTGGTTTCTTGGGCCTGCTCCACATGGAGATCGTGCAGGAACGTTTGGATCGTGAGTTTGATATGGATGTGATTACCACCGTACCTAACGTGTCGTATATGTGCTATACGAAGCAAGGTGAGGAGAAGGAGGTTCACAATCCCTCTGGTCTGCCCGAACAGACTATGATTGACCATATTGAGGAACCCTATATCCGTGCTTCTATCATTACTGCTGCCGACTATATCGGTCCTATTATGACCCTTTGTCTGGATAAGCGAGGCGAACTCATTGACCAGCAGTATGTAAGTGGTAATCGTGTGGAATTGCATTTTATGCTGCCTCTTGGCGAAATCGTGATTGACTTCTATGATAAACTGAAGAGCATCTCGAAGGGGTACGCTTCGTTTGACTATCATATCGATTCGTTCCGTCCGTCGAAGCTCGTGAAACTGGATATCCTGCTTAATGGAGAACCCGTTGATGCTCTTTCAACGCTGACCCACCAAGACAACGCAGTAACCTTTGGCCGCCGAATGTGCGAGAAACTCAAGGAACTCATTCCGCGTCAGCAGTTTGATATTGCTATTCAGGCAGCCATTGGTGCAAAGATTATTGCCCGCGAGACCGTGAAGCAGGTGCGAAAGGATGTGCTGGCCAAGTGTTATGGCGGTGACGTAAGCCGAAAGCGTAAACTGCTTGAAAAGCAGAAGCGAGGAAAGAAACGCATGAAGCAGATTGGCAATGTGGAAGTGCCGCAAAAAGCCTTCCTTGCAGTACTGAAACTTGATTAACTCTCGATAATTTCAACTACAACTACTCTTACCGATATAACCGATAAAAACCAATTTAAAAATGCCGAACCTAAGTTTAACCCCACGCGATGTGGCCCGCGAATTGGCCCGCAGATATAGTACGATGACGCACGAGGAACTGGACATCCTTGAAGGAATACTTGTGCCCATGAAGTTTGCTAAGGGAGAGAGAATCCTTAACGAAGGAGATACGTGCGAACATATATATTGGATAGTGAAGGGCTTGGCGCGTCAGTATTACTTCAAGAACGATAAAGAGTTGACGGAGTATATGGCCACTGAGAATACTATCATGATGAGTATTGAGAGCCTTTTTAAAGAGAAGCCCTCAATGCAAATTATCCAGGCTCTTGAGCCAACAATCATCTATGCGTTGCCTAAGAAAGAACTCGAGGCTGTGGCTATGCGTAGTGTTAACATACAGATTCTATATCGCAAGATTTTGGAAGAATCACTGATTATCAGTCAGCAACATGCCGATATGCTGCGCTTTGAGAGTGCACAAGACCGTTACCAGAAACTAGTGAAGAATAGTCCTCAGTTGGTGCTCCGTGCTCCTCTGGTCTATATTGCAAGTTATCTGCAGATGACACCAGAGACTCTGAGCCGTGTGCGTACAGCTGTGTTGATGAACTCGTAACAAGAACTCTGGGAGGGACTATTTGTATCCGAAACAAAAAAAGAAAAGGCTCCAAAACGGAGCCTTTTCTTATGAATATAAATAACGTTTGATACTCTTTTTCGGTGTCTTTTCAAATTCGTCTTTGTGAATTTCTACCTCTGAAATCTTTTCATAGGCAGGCAGCATCTGGTTGAGCGTCTCGCGGTTTTGTTCCATGATACCCTTGACATCTTCTTTCGTAAAGCCCATAGCCTTAACCTCATCAAGGTCTGGATGAACCAAAGCTACTAGTTTGTTTCCGCGTTGCACCACGATACTTTCTACAACCATTGTCATGGAATTCAGTTTGTCCTCAATCTCCTCAGGATAGATGTTCTGTCCATTGGGACCCAGTAACATGTTCTTAGAGCGTCCATTGATAAATACGTTGCCGTCTTCGTCCATGGTACCCAGGTCGCCAGTATGATACCAGCCGTCCTTGTCGATGGTGGAAGCAGTGGCCTCTTCATTCTTGTAATATCCTAGCATCACATTCATACCTTTTGCCAAGATTTCACCAGGAATGCTTGAAGGATCGGGTGAGTCAATCTTCACATTCATGTGGGCTACTGAGCGTCCACATGATCTGGGTGCGAAAGTGTGCCAATCAGAATAGCAGATGATGGGAGCGCATTCTGTGGCACCATAACCCACTGTATAGGGGAAGTTAATTCGCTTGAGGAACTGCTCTACCTCTTGGTTAAAGGCGGCTCCGCCAATAATAATCTCGTATATATTACCACCAAAGGCGTTGACCACCTCTTTACAAATCATTTCGCGCACTTTTTGTGAGATGATAGGCATCTGGAGTAGTAGGCGCATACGATTATTTTGAATCTTGGGGAACACCTTCTTGCGAATAATCTTCTCGATAACCAAAGGCACGGCGATGATAATGCGTGGCTTCACCTCGGCGAAGGCCTGAGCGATAATTGCAGGCGAGGGGGTGCGGTTCAGATAGTACACATGGCAACCGTGCAGGAACTCGAACAGAAATTCGAAGGCCATGCCATACATATGGGCCATGGGAAGGATAGAGATAATGTTGTCCCCCTTCTTAATGGTTGAGCCCAATACACCACAGGCAAAGTCGTAGTTCGACCAAAGTGCACGATAGGGAATCATCACACCCTTTGAGAACCCGGTGGTGCCACTGGTGTAGTTAATAAGAGCCAGTTCATTAGGATCCTGTTCAATATAGTAGTTGATGTGCTCCTGACGGAAATACTTGGGGAATTTCTGTCCGTAGAGTGCATTCAGGTTCTCTCGTGCGTAGGTTAACTTCTCTGATCGTGAAATGAGAAGTGAGTAGTCTGTGTTGCGGATAATGCCCTCCAAATTGGGCATGGCGTTGGGATCGATGATGCCTGCCACGTAGTCACCAGCAAAGAGTAGTTTTGCGTCAGAGTGGTTCACGATGTTGTGAATCTGCTCTGGCATGAATTCGTGGAGGATGGGCACCGCTATGGCACCGTAAGTCAGCGTGGCGATGAAGGCCACAGCCCACTGACTGCTGTTGCGTCCGCAGAGAGCAATCTTGTCGCCCTTTTGCACGCCAGAATTTTCGAAAAGGATATGTACCTTTTCTATTTTTCGAGCTACGTCATGGTATTGTAGTGTCTGACCCTTATAGTCAGTCAGTGCATCCATATCCCAGTTGGCAATGATGCTTTTCTGGATTAGTTCGTTAAAACTAGGTATTTTTTCCATATCTTAGATTTATTTTTAAGCGTGGTACAGATAGCGCTTGATGCTCTTTTTCGGTGTTTTCTGGAATTCTTCTTCGCGCAGAACGATGCGGCTTATGCGGCTGAAATTGGGCAGCATCGCATTCAAGTTTTCGCGATTCTGCTCCATTACGGCCACTAACTCCTCGTTAGCGAGATTGGCAACTTCGTCTTGATCGGGATAAATAAGTGCAACGAGTTTGTCTCCGTCTTGTACTACCAAACTTTCGCTGACCATTGGCATTGAGTTCAGTTTGTCCTCGATTTCCTCTGGATAGACGTTTTGTCCACTTGCACCCAACAACATGTTCTTAATACGTCCGCGAATATAGATATTCTTTTTGGCGTCCATTGTGCCCAGGTCGCCAGTATGATACCAACCGTCCTCGTCAAGCACCTGACGGGTAGCCTCTTCATTTTTGAAATAGCCTTGCATGACGTGCATACCACGTGTGATAATCTCGCCAGGTATTGTTTCTGGGTCGTCACTAACGATACGCACCTCCATGTTGTCAACAGGACATCCGCACGAACTAGGTGCAAACTCCTTATGGTCGCGATAGCTGATGAGGGGTGCACACTCGGTAGCACCATAGCCTACGGTAACGGGGAAATTGATGCTGAGCAGGAACTCTTCGACCTCTTTTGACAATGGAGCACCACCTACGATAACTTCATAGGCACGTCCGCCAAAGGCTTCATAAACTTGCTGGCATATGCGTGTCTTGACTTTCTGCGATACGATGGGCATCGACAGCAAAAGTTTCATCCTTGGAGTTTGTATGACGGGGAATACCTTTTTGCGGATAATCTTTTCAATAATCAGGGGAACCGAAACCACTAATGTCGGACGGATGTCTGTGAATGCCTTGGCGATGAGCGATGGCGATGGCAGACGATTGAGGAAGAACAAGTGGCAACCATTGCAAAAACCAAACAGGAACTCGACGGCCATGCCATACATATGGGCCATGGGAAGAATGTCAAGAAGAGGGTCGCCTGCTTTGACGTGTTTCGATAAGTGGTTGATGACAAACGAGACGTTGCCCCATATTGTGCGATAGGGCAGCATGACTCCTTTAGAGAAACCTGTTGTACCGCTGGTATAGTTAATCATCGCCAACTCTTCGGGCTGGTCCTCGTGGTAGCGTACATGTTCTTGCCTGAAGGCTTTAGGATATTTTGATCCGAACATCATATTCAGGTGCTCGCGTGCGTATGTCAGTTTCTCTGAACGTGACACCATGAGCGAGAAATCAGGCATAAAGACGATACCTTCAAGATTTGGCATCTGGTCAGGGTCAATTTCCTTGGCTACAAAGTCGCCGACGAACAAAGCCTTGGCCTCTGAATGATTGACGATATTATGAATCTGTTCTGCATTAAATTCATGCAGGATAGGTACAGCAACTGCTCCATAGGTCAGTGTGGCTAGAAAAGTAACAGCCCAATGTGCGGAGTTTCGTCCGCAAATTGCTATTTTATCACCTTTCTTAATATCACAATTCTCGAAGACAATATGCAGCTTCTCTATTTTTCTGGCCACATCATGAAACTGAAGTGTTGCACCTTGATAGTCCGTCAGAGCATCAGCATCCCAGTTTTTGATAATAGCATCGTAGATAAGTTTATTAAAACTAGAACTATTGTTCATTGCACAAATTTCAAAATTTTGTGCAAAGGTACATTGTTTTTTGCACAAAACAAAAAAAATCGTGCAGTATTTTGCTTGTTTTTCTTAAAAAAAGAAAAATGGAAGAAGAAATAACTGAAAATGACTATTCGTAGTGCATTGAACGAGCGGGGTGGATGTGTGACACCAAGTAGCTGGGTGCCACAAGCACAAAGACGCTGACGAGAAGTGTGACCACGTTAAGCAGGGCAATGAGTAACAGATTAAGTTCCATTGGTGCCTCGTTGACGTAATAGGTCTGTGCGTCGAGCTTTACAACCCCCGTGTATTTCTGGATCAGCACGATGCCTAGTCCCATGATGTTGCCCCATAGTAGTCCTCGTCCGATGATAAAGGCGGCAAACCACAGGAAGGTGTGGCGAATGGTGCTGTTGCGAGCACCGAGAGCCTTGAGTATGCCAATCATCTGTGTGCGTTCCAATATGATAATTAAGAGTCCGCTAATCATGGTGAAACCAGCTACAGCAATCATTAGTCCTAGAATAATCCAAACGTTGATGTCAAGCAACTCGAGCCATGAGAATACCTGTGGATATATGTCGGTAATGGTATAGCTTACAGCAGCCTCGTCGTCGCGCTTGTCGTTGTCACGCAGGATGTCCAGCAGGTTGCGGTTGGTCTCTCTCAATCGGTCGAAGTCATTCACCAACACCTCGGCACCTGTGCATTGCAGACTGTCCCATCCGTTCAATCGTTGGGTGACGCATAGGTCGGTCAAACATACCATGTCGTCGAAGCGCTTCATGTTGGTTTGATAGATGGCGCTAACGGTAAAGCGGCGTGTACGCACATCGTCATCGCCAATAAAGTATGCAAAGAGTCGGTCGCCAGCATGAATGCGCAGTTTGTCGGCCATCGTCTTCGATACAACCAAAGGGTATTTCGTCTTAGTGTCAGAGAAATCGGGTAATTCGCCCTCGATGAGGCAGTCCTCTAAAAAATGTGTATCATATTCCGGCCCGATACCTTTGAACATTACGCCAAGGAAGTCGTTGTCCGTCTTCAGGATGCCTTGGGTTAAAGCGAAACGTTCGGCTTGCTGCACTCCGTCTACTGCTTCATATGCAGTGAGAGTGCTGTCATTGATGCTGATGGGCATAATGTTGCCCTGCAGGTTATACACCTGAATATGGCTGCCAAAGCCCACCACCTTGTCTCGTACGGTATGTTTGAATCCCAGTACCACGCTGACGGTGATAATCATTACTGCCAGTCCGATGGCCACTCCAACGGTGGCAATACGAATAGCAGGGCGGCTCACCTTGCGGCGGTCGCCCTTGTCGCTAAAAATTCTCTTGGCTATGAATAATGGGAAGTTCACTCTCTAACCTCTAACCACTAACTTCTGATTACTTAATTTACTCTGCTACTCTTCCTGGATAGGCCTCCAGTGCCTTTTGTAGCACCACGAGTGCCTTCATTAAATCCTCTTTCTTCAGGACGTAGGCGATACGTACTTGGTTGATGCCTGCGCCTGGTGTGGTGTAGAAACCGGCAGCTGGAGCCATCATCACCGTCTGTCCTTCGTATTCAAATTCTGACAGGCACCAACGGCAGAACTTCTCAGCATCGTCTACTGGTAATTTGGCCACAGTATAAAACGCGCCCATTGGGATGGGAGAGTAAACACCAGGAATGCGGTTTAATCCGTCGATGAGACATTTGCGACGCTCTACATACTCGTCATAGACATCGCGATAGTATTCCTCAGGAGCATCGAGGGAAGCCTCAGCCACAATCTGACCGATAAGTGGGGGAGAGAGTCGTGCCTGACAGAATTTCATGACGGCAGCCCTTACTTCCTTGTTTTTTGTAATAAGTGCACCCACACGTATGCCGCACTCTGAATAGCGTTTTGATACCGAGTCAATCAGGATGACGTTCTGTTCTATGCCTTCAAGGTGGCAGGCCGATATATAGGGAGATCCTGTGTAGATATACTCGCGATAAACCTCGTCGGAGAAGAGGTATAGGTCGTATTTCTTCACCAAGTCGCGAATCTGGTTCATTTCGCGACGGGTATACAGATAGCCCGTGGGGTTGTTGGGGTTGCAAATCATAATGGCACGTGTGCGCTCATTAATTAATTCCTCAAACTTTTCCACCTTGGGCAGCGAAAAGCCTTCTTCTATCGTAGT
Organism: uncultured Prevotellaceae bacterium; assembly: GCA_902788605.1. Taxonomy (GTDB): domain Bacteria; phylum Bacteroidota; class Bacteroidia; order Bacteroidales; family Bacteroidaceae; genus Prevotella. The sequence continues at coordinate 35,601 of CADAKX010000036.1, forward strand.
GGCAATAGTACGTATCTTTGCGCCCGCCGATATGGCAAAGGCCATATAGTTGGCGTAAGCCGGTTCGGGCACAATAATCTCGTCGCCAGGGTTCAGGCAGCTAAGGAATGCAAAGAGCACAGCCTCACTACCGCCCGAGGTGATGATGATGTCATCGGCCGTCACGTTGATATTGTACTTCGCGTAGTAGTTCACCAACTTCTCGCGATAGCTCTGATAGCCCTGCGAAGGTGAATACTCCAATATCTCTCGATCAATAGTCTTCAGAGCATCCAGTCCCACCTGTGGTGTGGGCAGGTCTGGCTGTCCGATGTTGAGATGATACACTTTTGTGCCGCGCTTCTTGGCGGCCACGGCCAGAGGAGCCAGTTTTCTGATAGGTGACTCAGGCATCTCCAGACCGCGTACTGATATTTCAGGCATCTTTTTTCCGTTTGATTAATCGCTTGCAAAGTTACGACTTTCTTTCGACATATCGGCATGTTCTGCCGAAAAAATCCCTTTTTGTTTGCTCAATTCGGAATTATTGCGTAATTTTGCACGATTCTAAAAAGAAAACCATATGAATTTTGAAGAGATGCTGAATGCGCAGGAAGGGCTGACGCCAAAGCGCGAAAAACTGACTATAGGCGAGTTCTATAGGAAGCAGATTGACGGTAAATATCGTTTCGTGGTGGACTTGAAGTCTAGCCTTACCGACAGCATTGCTTTCTGTGAGGCTTTGAAGGCGGAGGAGCAGTGGTCTTTGCATCAGCGTTCAAAACATCAGTTGCATTATGCTTCGAAGCAGGAAGGTAATGTCCTGGAACTAGAACTTGAGGGTGGCAATTGGCAGACTCTCTCGCAGGTGATGTTTGCCAATCCTGCTGTGGTTGCCCAGAAAGGTTTTGTTGACCAGATTGTGGAGGGCCTGATGGAGGCCGCCCAGAAGCTGCATACCGATAGCGTCTATCATTTGTGCTTTGCACCTCAGAATATCTTTTTGCGTAAGGGCGATGCAATGCCTATGCTGCTGACTCATGGTTCTTTTTATTTGTCGTTGGGTGAACAGAAAGACCTGTATGAAGGTGTTGAGAATTTTATGGCACCCGAGGTGCTGGCCCATGGTACTATTGATGAACGTAGCGATGTTTATTCACTTGGCAAACTCATTGCCTTTCTCTATGAGCAGGGTTCCATGCCATATGAATATAAGAATGTGGTAAAGAAGGCTACTGCAGAGAATCCAGATCGCCGCTTCAAATCAATCGACGAGATGCAAGCAGCCCTTTCTCAGCGTCGAAATACTCTTCGATCTGTCTACGCCCTTGGAGCAACGATAGTCATTGCTCTCTTGTGTTTTTGGGCTTACACCGAGATGATGCCTACTGCAGGTCAGATGGAGTTCGTCGATCCTGTTCCGCAGGCAGTTGAGGGTGATCCCTTCGATATGCCGTTCGATCCGGAGTCTCTTGAAGACGACACCCTGATGACTACCGAGATGGATGCCATCTACCAACAGAAAGCAGAGGAAATTATGCGCCGACGTGAGGAGCGTGAAGCAGAAGCCAAGAAGCAGGAGACCGAGCAGAAAAAGACGATGAGGTCGCGTGGTTCTGTGGAAGTAGAGCAAGATGATTCAAAGGAATAAGTGTAATCAAAATTAATAATATTGAAATAACAATGATGAGAAGTAGAACAGCAAATTGGTTTGAATGTAAGATACGTTATGAGAAGACTATGGAAGACGGCCTTCAGAAAAAAGTAACTGAGGCCTATGTAGTCGATGCTTTGAGCTTTAGTGAGGCAGAAGAGCGCATTATCGAGGAGATGTCGTCGTATATCAGTGGTGAGTTTACCGTGACCGACATCAAGAAGGCTCCCTATGGCGAAATCTTCTTCAGCGACCAAGAAATGGCAGACCGCTGGTATAAGGCCAAGCTCCAGTTTATCACTATCGACGAAAAAACCGAAAAGGAGAAGAAATCCAACGTCAACTATCTAGTTCAGGCAGGATCGTTCAATGGTGCGGTGAAGAACCTTGACGAGGTGATGGGTGGCACCATGATAGACTATTCTATTGTTAGTGTGGCCGAGACCCAGATAATGGATGTCTATGAGCATGTGGCCAAGAGTGCCAAAGCTGATGATAAGCCCGAATACGAACAGCAGTAACCGCTTTTATGTATCCTGTAAAAGAGAAATTAAACGAAGTACGCCAGTCGCTCCCCGAGGGGGTGCGACTGGTTGCCATTAGTAAGTTCCATCCTGAGGAATACATCACTGCAGCTTATGAGGAGGGACAGCGCGTGTTTGGTGAGAGTCATGAGCAGGAGCTGGCTCGCAAAGTACAAAGCCTGCCCCAGGATATCGAATGGCATTTCATTGGCCATCTTCAGACCAATAAGGTAAAGTATATCGTTCCCTATATCTCTATGATTGAGGCCGTGGACTCTCTGAAACTTCTACGCGAGATAGAGAAGCAGGCTGCCAAGGTCAATAGGGTGGTACGTGTGCTTCTGGAACTTCATATTGCCGAAGAGGCCACCAAATATGGACTAACCCTTGATGCCTGTCGTCAGCTGTTGGCAGATGGTGAATGGCGTCAGATGTCTCACGTTCAGATTTGCGGCTTGATGATGATGGCCTCTAATGTGGATGATGAGGCTCAGATTTCTAATGAGTTTCAGATTGCAGCCGATTTCTTTGATGAGGTGAAACGCGACTACTTTCCGCTCGATTCGCATTTCTGCGAGCGTTCATGGGGTATGAGTCACGACTATCATCTGGCTGTGCTTCGCGGCAGCACTATGGTGCGTGTTGGAACAACCATCTTCGGTCCTCGCGTTTATTGAATCTTAAAAAAGAAGTTCTTACCTTTGCAAACCGTACTAGGGAAGCAGGCCCCCTATGAGAATCATTTGAATAATCAAAAAAGACAATGGCTACACCTATTTATATTATAGAAGAGAAAAAACTGCGTAACAACCTGAGGTTGATTGCTGATGTGGCAAAGAAGGCCGATGTGGAAATCATTCTGGCTTTTAAGGCCTTTGCCTTGTGGAAAACCTTTCCAATATTCCGTGAATATATCCATAGCACTACGGCCAGCAGCCTGAGTGAGGCTAAGTTGGCAAAGGAGGAATTTGGAGCTAAGGCACACACGTTCTCACCGGCTTATACTGACGATGAGATAGACGAGATTATCAATTGCAGCAGTCACCTGACTTTCAACTCCCTGTCGCAGTATGAACGCTATCACGACAGAGTGGTAGGTAAAGCCAGTATCGGTCTGCGTGTCAACCCAGAGTATTCCGAAGTAGGTACGATGCTCTATAATCCTTGTGCGCCAGGCACACGTTTTGGTGTGAGTGCCGACAAGTTGCCTGAGGTGTTGCCACAGGACATAGAAGGTTTTCATTGTCATTGCCACTGCGAGAGTGGGGCCGACGTGTTGGAACGTACGTTGGTGCATATTGAGGAAAAGTTTGCCAAGTGGTTCCCACAGTTGAAATGGCTCAATCTGGGGGGTGGTCATCTGATGACGCGCAAGGATTATGATATTCCTCTCCTTATTAATATATTAAAGGGACTGCACGAGCGTTATCCGTGGCTGAAGATTATTCTGGAACCTGGTAGCGCCTTTGCCTGGCAGACAGGACCATTGGTAAGTCATGTGGTGGACATCGTAGAGGATAAGGCCATTCGTACGGCCATCCTTGATGTTAGTTTCACGTGTCATATGCCGGACTGTTTGGAGATGCCGTACTATCCAGATGTACGCGGAGCGGAACATGTCGATGTAGAAGGCGCTCCATCTTCTGTTCTTCAAACGCCGTTTCTTTATCGTTTAGGTGGTAATAGCTGCTTGAGTGGTGATTTTATGTCTTCGTGGCGCTTTGATCATGAATTAAAAGTGGGCGAAGAGGTAATTTTTGAGGATATGATTCACTACACGACGGTAAAAACTTGTATGTTTAATGGTATCACTCATCCGGCCATTGGAATGCTTCATGAGGACGGAAATGTTGAAATTCTTAGAACTTTTGGCTATGAAGACTACCGAAATCGCATGGATTAGCACTTTTTTTTCAAAAAAACGCGGAAAAGTTTTGGTAGTTCGGAAAAAAGTAGTACCTTTGCATCCGCAATCGAGAGAGATGCACTTCTGACAAGAAGTTTTGCGGAAATAGCTCAGTTGGTAGAGCACAACCTTGCCAAGGTTGGGGTCGCGGGTCCGAGTCCCGTTTTCCGCTCACAGATTGAACAAAAAGAGGGGTTAAGGAAGGCCTTAATCTTAAATGCCCAGGTGGCGGAATTGGTAGACGCGCACGTTTCAGGTGCGTGTGCCGCGAGGCGTGCAGGTTCGAGTCCTGTTCTGGGCACTCTTTTTATTCAATATGTAAAACGTGTTGGAGAGGTGGCGGAATTGGTAGACGCGCTACTTTGAGGGGGTAGTGTCAATTGCGACGTGGGAGTTCGAGTCTCCTCCTCTTCACCTCTTTTTAAATTATTTTTTGATGTAAGAATTGCGGAAATAGCTCAGTTGGTAGAGCACAACCTTGCCAAGGTTGGGGTCGCGGGTCCGAGTCCCGTTTTCCGCTCTTTTTTTTATTTTTAGGAAACACAACCTTTTCACACAAAAAATGAATTTATACTTAAGATATTTCGACAACGAGACACTTGTTTCGAATGTAGAAGAAGCACTGGATTTTTTGAGTAATATTGATGAAATAGGCATGAATCCTGTGCTTGAAGCTGATATTCGTGACTATGTAGCTAGTGATGTGCTCTATCCCAAGCGCTATAAGATTCGTCCTCGTGTATATTTCATTATCATCAAGACTGAGGCACCTACGATGCTCGATTTCAAAGAGAAGCGCGCTGTTCGTCCTGGCGAAGGTGCGGAGGTCAAGACGCGTGTGACATCGTCTGCCATCATGAGACTGAATGAGGAACGTGATGGTTGGTATGAGGGAACAATCGATTTCAAGCGCGTATTGATGGTACCTGGTACAGGAAAGTTCCAGTATCGTGACACCCATTTTGTGGCTCAGGTACGTGCCTTTTCTGGAATGGACTGTTATAACCGCATTGTAGACCATCTGCGTCAGCGCGTAGACGAGCGTAGCCAGTTTCCCTCTGCTAAGGGTAAGAACTTTAAGTTCGTTTACCTGGGAAAGGCTAAGGAAATGGCTTGATATTATTTGTATTTAGTATAATCACAAGATAAGCCACATGAATAAGGTGATGTTGATTGGCAACGTGGGCAAGGACCCGGAGGTACGCTATGTAGACCAGGGTCAGCCTGTGGCACGTCTGTCGTTGGCAACAACCGAGCGAGGCTATACATTGCAAAACGGAACGCAGGTGCCCGACCGTACGGAGTGGCACAACGTTATCTGCTGGCATAAGTTGGCGGAGATAGTGGAGCGTTACGTGCACAAAGGTGATAAACTCTATATTGAAGGGCGTATCCATTATGCGTCGTATGACGACAAACAAGGAAAACGCCAATATTATACGGAAATTTGGGCTGATAATATGGAAATGCTGACACCGCGTCAGCAGACGACATAAGAAATGGATTATCTCCAAGAATTATTTGGTGGGGTACAAATTAACCCTCTTGGTTTTGGCGAAATTTTTTCGGCCGTTTTGGCTGTTATTCTACTGATGGCTTCAGGTTTTGCCTCAGGTTCAGAAATAGCGTTTTTCTCTCTTTCTCCCACAGATTTAAATGAATTGGATGACGAGAAAAACAAGGCAGACAGAAAAATCAAGCAACTGCGTGAAGATTCCGAGCGCACTTTGGCAACCATCCTGATTACCAACAACCTAATCAATGTGACCATTATCATGCTTTGCAACTATTTCTTTGCCTCCGTCATTGACTTTGGTGAGGCCAGATGGTTGGAGTTTGTGGTCATAACAGTTCTACTCACTTTTCTTCTTCTGCTTTTTGGCGAGATTATGCCAAAAGTCTATTGCGGACAGCATGCATTGAAGGTGTGCCGATGGTTTGCGCCTTTTATTATGGTGCTTCGCAAAGTGTTCTATCCCTTGTCGAGTATTTTGATTCGTTCTGGAGCCCTTGCCGAGAAGGTGGTACACAAAGAGAACCGCGTGTTGAGCGTGGATGATCTGGAACAGGCACTTGAGCTGACAGACAAAGAGGAACTGAAGGACGAGCAGAATATGCTGGAGGGTATTGTGCGTTTTGGCGATGAGACGGCCAAGGAGGTGATGACCAGTCGTCAGGACATCGTAGACCTGGATTTCCGCTCTACGTTCCCAGAGGTCATCCAGTGCATCGTCGAGAACAACTATTCGCGTATACCCGTCTATCAGGATTCTACTGATAATATCCGTGGTATCCTTTATATCAAGGACCTGTTGCCCCATTTGGGAAAGCCTGCCACTTTCCGTTGGCAGTCGCTCATCCGACCACCGTACTTCGTTCCTGAAACCAAGAAGATTGACGATCTTCTTCGCGACTTCCAAGAGAATAAAGTACATATAGCCATCGTGGTCGACGAGTTTGGTGGCACCAGTGGACTCATTACGCTTGAAGATATCTTGGAGGAAATCGTTGGTGAGATTAACGATGAGTATGATGATGAGGAGAAGAATTATGTGCGCGTGAATGCCAATACCTATATCTTTGAAGGAAAGACCTTATTGTCGGACTTCTATAAGATTTTGAAACTTGACGATGAGGTGTTTGAAGAGGTGGAAGGTGATGCCGACACGCTGGCAGGACTGTTGCTGGAACTGAAGGGAGACTTCCCCAGTGAGCACGAGCGCATAGAGTATGGACAGTTTAAGTTCGAGATTGTCGAATTGGATGGTCATCGTATCTCAAAGATTAAAGTCATTTTGAAGCAGAGCTAATATGAAAAAACTAACGATATTTCTGACAATACTGTTTTGTTTTGTGGCTGTGGTCGACACAAGTGCCAAAACGCGTAAGCGTACCAAGAAACGTGCACGTACCACCCGTGTGGTGAAGAAGAAACGCGTGGTACCGCCAACGATTCATGAGAATCCCTACCTGGTCTGTGAGGATACCTGTACGCATGTGCATGGTATCGACATGAGTCATTACCAGGGTGAAGTGTTTTGGGAAACGGTGGGTGAGAGTACGAAGATGGCCTACGTCTACCTGAAGGCAACAGAAGGTGGCGACCGTATCGACTCGCAGTATGAGAGAAATATTGATTTGGCTCATCGCTTCGGTCTGAAGGTTGGCTCTTATCATTTTTTTCGTCCGAAGGCCGATTTGCAGTTGCAGCTCGAAAACTTCAAGACACAATGCCTGCCTGGTGAACAAGACCTGATTCCAATGCTTGATGTCGAGACTACAGGCAACCTGTCCACGGAGGAGTTTTGCGACTCGTTGCATAAGTTCTTGGATATGCTTGAGGAAACCTATCATCAGAAGCCATTGGTTTATACCTTCCGCAACTTCTATAACAAGCATTTGGTAGGCGAGTTGGATGATTATCAGTTGATGGTAGCCATGTATGCCGATGATCCCCCCGTGCTGGCCGACAACCGTGATTATACCATCTGGCAGTACACCTGCAAGGGGCGTATCTTAGGTGTCAGTGGAATGGTGGACAAGAGTTGTCTGATGGGTGGCCATACGCTACAAGATCTGAAATTTATTCATTGAAGCAAATGGTATTAATAAAGATATCAAGGAGCCTAAGGTTTAGACGATTATAGTATAAAAAGAGTGTCGAACTCCCGTTGGAGTCCGACACTCTCTTTTTTATAGAATAATTGTTTTACTTAGTCTTCCTGATTCTCAGGGCGCAGCTTGCGTACGGTCTCACCAGCACGCCACATCTCCTGATTGTGCATAGCCTCGAGCTCTTTCTCCAGTCCAGCACGATAGTCGGGCTTAGAGTTGGCATCGATGGTAATCTGTGCCTCGTTACCAGTCTTTACTGAGTAGTACAGCCACTCCATCACAGGCTTGATGGCATCGTGGAAACGGGGAGCCCAGTCGAGGGCGCCACGCTGAGCGGTGGTAGAACAGTTAGCGTACATCCAGTCCATACCCTTGTCGCCAAAGAGCGGGCCAAGGCTCTGAGTCAGCTCCTCAACTGTTTCGTTGAAGGCCTCAGAAGGTGTGTGGCCATTCTCGCGCAGTACCTCATATTGTGCCAACAGCAGACCCTGAATAGCACCCATCAGCGAACCACGCTCACCAGTCAGGTCAGAAGTAGCCTCACGCTGGAAGGTCGTCTCAAACAAGTAGCCAGCGCCGATACCGATACCGAATGCCAATGTCTTCTCCTTAGCTTTTCCAGAAGCATCCTGATAAACGGCGTATGAGCAGTTCAGACCGCGACCCTCGCAGAACATGGTGCGGAGTGAGGTACCAGAACCCTTAGGAGCCACCATGATGACGTCAACATCCTTGGGAGGAACAACACCTGTACGATCGCTCCAGTTGATAGCAAAGCCGTGGCTGTAGTACAGAGTCTTGCCGGGCTTCAGATATTGCTTGATGGTAGGCCATTGCTGCATCTGACCAGCATCGCTGAGAAGCATGCAGAGGATAGTACCCTTCTCGGCAGCCTCCTCGATAGAGAAGAGCGTCTTACCTGGTACCCAGCCATCGGCTACAGCCTTGTCGTAGGTCTTACCCTGACGCTGGCCAACAATAACGTTGAAGCCATTGTCGCGCAGGTTACAAGCCTGTCCAGGTCCCTGAACGCCATAACCGATAACGGCGATTACTTCATCTTTCAATACTTCACGTGCTTTCTCGAGTGAGAACTCTTTGCTGGTGACAACAGTCTCAATAACGCCACCAAAATTCATTTGTGCCATAATAGCAAAAGTTTTAAATGTTCGACTTGTCCCTATGAACTATGCCAGTCCTACCCGAGAACCGGACGTTTGGTGTTCACCACCGTCATAATTTAAGTCCATTCACGCCCTACGCGAGGGAGCGACTAAGGATTGATTCTAATAATTTTGTGCAAAGGTAACAAATTGAAAGCAAATAGCCAAATTTTCTATCAACTTTATACGAATTTCACCTTACTTCTGCAGCATTCGGTACCGTCTGTGCGTGTTATTCTTACGCAGAACTCGTTTTCAGCAGTCTCTTCGCGATAGAGCGAGAGTTTGTCGCCAGCATGCGATTCAGCCACATAGGCAATCTCGAAACGCTGGATGCGATGTTCCTTGTACCAGTCTATCGACCAGAGGTCCAGCACGTGCTCGATGTATTTCACCGAGTTGATGTGACCGTTGATGTCCACATCATTATAATAGGTGTCAATGGCATGCACGAACTCAGCCTTGTCGGACATCTTCACACGGCCTCCTTTGTCAATAGGACAAGGCTTTTCGGTCTCAATCCACTGGTTGATGGCGCCATCCTTAATCGACAGGATGTCGCATGGCTGTCGTGTGTCGGTGTCAATCATGGCCCATACACTACGTCCATAGCCATACACCTTACCGCTATCGTCCGATACGGCGAAGTTACGCTGAGTGAAATAGCGCATGGCACTTTCTACCCATGTCTCGATGTTGAACTTCGTATATTGCTCAGGCATCTCGGTTATCTCGATGGCCAGTCGTGATAGCACCCACGAGCGCTTGATGGTCATCAGATATTTCATGCCAAAGCCACGATCTGTGCTGTGGAAGTCGGCAGCGTTCAGCATATGGTTGCCCAAGTGTCCCATAAAGAGTCGGCCAGAGAAGTCGCAATGGAAGGGCTCGGCAAGGAATTGATACTTTCCTACTTTATTCATAATATGTGTATCTTATTTCTTTTCGCGTTCCTCGAGGAATGCACTTACTTGTTCTTGAGTACCACGTGTGACGGCGATACGGCCTGAGCGCGTGTACTGCAGGACGCAGTCGAAGGCATCGAGCGCACGGAATAGTTCAATGATGTCGTCCGTCTGACCACTCTTCATCACAATCGTATAGGTAGGGTTCACCTCGGTTATGGTGGCATCATATCGGCGTACTGTGCGTGAAATCTCTGGGTTGGCCAGCACCTTGTCTGTTGACAGCTTGTAGAGACCTGCTTCACGGATAAACAACTGGTCGTCCGTGAAATAGTTTGCCTTGACGACGTCGATTTTCTTTTCTATCTGACGCGTAATCTTGATAATCTGGTCCTCGTCGCTCCAGGCCGTGATGGTATACTTGTGTACACCTGGAATACTCGATGCCGACACGTTCAGACTCTCGATATTGACCTGACGACGTGTAAACACAGCCGTAATCTGGTTCAGAATACCAGCCACGTTCTCAGAGTAAACCAATAAAGTATATAATTTTGTATTCTCCTTCATACTTCTTACATCTTACTTCTTACTTCAAACATCTTACATCAAACCTCCAGCATCATCTTATCGACGTCCATGCCTGGAGGTGTCATGGGCAGTACGTTATCCTCCTCCATGATAGCACATTCCAGAATGAAAGGTCCGTCGGTACTGAGCATTTTCTCTATGGCAGCACTCAGGTCTTTGCGGTCGACCACAGCCTGATAGGGGATGCCGTATCCCTGAGCGATGGCCTCGTAGCAGGGGTTCATCATCTTGGTGAACGACTTGCGGCGCAGCCAGAACATATCTTGCCATTGGCGCACGTTGCCCAGATAGTTGTTGTTCATCAGGATCATTTTCACAGGAGCCTTCTGTTCCATGATGGTGCCCAGTTCCTGGATGTTCATCTGGAAACCGCCGTCACCCATGAAACAGCATACCGTACGCTCAGGAGCGCCGAAGGTGGCACCAATGGCAGCAGGCATACCATAGCCCATGGTTCCCAGTCCACCGCTGGTGCAGATGCTACGCTTGTGATGATATTTGAAATAACGAGTGGCGAAGAGTTGGTTCTGACCAACATCCGTCACCAGAATCGTGTCATCGGCAGCCTTCTCGGCAACGGCGTTGACCACCTCGCCCATGAGCAGCGGACCCTCTTTGGGGTGGATAGCCGGCTCGATGACCTTGGTGCGTTCCTTCTCGTCGAGAGGCTTGAACGATGCGCGCCATTCCTCGTGGTTGTTCTTATTAATAAGTGAAGTCAGGGCAGGCAGCGACTCTTTACAGTCGGCCACCACAGCCACATGCGTCTTCACGTTCTTGTCAATCTCGCTTCGGTCGATATCCAGATGGATAATCTTCGCCTGTTTAGCATACGTCTTCAGGTTTCCCGTTACGCGGTCGCTGAAACGCATACCGATGGCGATGAGCACGTCGCATTCCTGTTCCTTCAGGTTGACGGCATAGTTGCCATGCATACCCAGCATACCCACGTTCAAAGGATGGTTTGAGGGAAGCGCCGAGAGGCCCAGCATCGTGCGTCCGGCAGGAATGTCAGCCTTCTCGAGGAAAGCCTTCAGTTCTTCCTGTGCGTTACCCAGTTCCACGCCCTGACCAACGAGAGCCAGCGGACGCTTGGCGTTGTTTATCAACTCAGCAGCCTGCTTCACGGCCTCTTTGTCGAGTTTGGGGTAGGGCACATAAGAGCGGACGAAGTCCACCTTTTTCGGTTCCCAGTCAATCTCCTCTACCTGAGCATTCTTGGGGAAGTCAAGAACCACAGGACCAGGACGACCAGTACGTGCGATATAGAAGGCACGACTGACAGCCCACGCCACATCCTCGGCGTGACGTATCTGGTATGACCATTTTGATATAGGCTGAGCCAAGCCCACGAGGTCCACCTCCTGAAAGGCATCCGTGCCCAGGGCCGTGATGGGCACCTGACCAGCAATAACCACGATAGGTGTAGAGTCGAGCATCGCATCGGCAATACCCGTCAGCGTGTTGGTGACGCCAGGACCACTGGTCACCAAGGCAACACCCACCTCGCCAGAGACGCGAGCGTAGCCCTCGGCTGCATGTGTGGCACCCTGTTCGTGGCGCACCAGAATATGGTCAAAGCATTTCTTTTCTCCTCGTGTATAGTCAAAGAGCGCATCATAGGTAGGCATGATAGAGCCTCCAGGATAGCCGAAGATGGTTTTTACCCCCTCGGCCTGTAATGCGCGCATCAGAGCTTTTGCTCCTGTTATTCTGTCTTTCATATGCTTATTCTTTCTAGTTTAAACTAGAAGAACTAGTTTTACTAGTTTTTTATTATCTAATCAATAATTCTCACGCCACCTTTATCGGCACTACTCACGCTTTGTGCATAGGCACGCAACGCCTTGCTGACCACGCGGTTGCGCTTCAGGGGCTGCTGTGGGCGTGCTGCCAGTTCCTCGTCGCTGAGTTTTACGTTGATAGAGCGTGAGGGGATGTCGATGACGATGATGTCGCCGTCCTTCACCTTGCCGATGTTACCACCATTGGCAGCCTCAGGCGAGATATGTCCGATACTCAGGCCCGAAGTACCACCAGAGAAACGTCCATCCGTAATCAAGGCGCACTCCTTACCCAGGTGCATACTCTTGATATAAGAGGTGGGGTAGAGCATCTCCTGCATGCCAGGACCACCCTTGGGACCTTCGTGCGTGATGACGACGCAGTCGCCACTCTTCACCTTGCC
>CADAKX010000037.1 GCA_902788605.1 uncultured Prevotellaceae bacterium
TTTTTTGTTTTACGCCCATTTTTTTGTATCTTTGCACTCACTATGCCACAGGAACTCTCACAGATTCGCGAACGGCAGCGCACAGACCTGCGCGAGCCGCCACGCTACAAGGTGACCATCCACAACGATGACTTCACCCCCATGGACTTTGTCGTTAAGGTGCTGACGCAGGTGTTCTTTAAACAGCCCGCGGAAGCCGAACAGCTGATGCTGCAAGTACACCACTCGGACAAAGCCGTGGTGGGCATCTATACCTACGACATCGCCGTGTCGAAGGTGAGAAAAGCCACCATGATGGCACGCAAAGAGGGATTTCCCCTGAGGCTGACTTACGAACCTGATTAAAGGATTACATGGAAGATATCAAACTGACTGAAAGACTGAACGACCTGTTTGCAGCGTGCGTGGATACCTGCAAGCAGCGCCGATATGAATTCATCACACCCGAGGTGGTGCTTCAAGGACTGCTGGGCGAGGATGTGTTCTGCTCGGTCATCGACTTCTATTGCGACATCACGGCGCTGGAAGACGAACTGGAGGAGAAACTCGCTGAGCAGGAAAGGGTGCCCAACGGCATCGACTACCAGCTGATGCCGTCGGACCTCTATACACAACTCATGGGACAGGCGTCGATGCAGGTGATCTCGAGCAGTGCCGAGGCACTGGACATCCCCCATGTGGTGGTGGCGATGCTGCAACTGGAGAACTCGTGGGCAGCCTATCTGCTGAAAAAGCACCTGGGCGACAACGAGTCGGAGTTTGTCAGCGACATCATCTCGAACTATGAGGACGAGATGATGCCCGAGGGCGAGGATGGCGAACAAGCCGAGGATGCTGCTGGCTGGCGACGACTGGTAACATGTATGAACGACATGCTGGACCAGAAAAACCCACTCATAGGCCGAGAGGCTGAGCTGGAACGAACCATCCAGGTGCTGTGTCGCCGCGACAAGAACAACCCGCTGCACGTGGGCGAGCCTGGCGTGGGCAAGACGGCACTCATCTATGGACTGGCAGAGCGCATCAACAGTGGCCGTGTGCCAGAACGACTGAAGGGAAGCAAGATCTATATGCTGGACCTGGGCACAATGCTGGCAGGCACGCAGTATCGAGGTGACTTCGAGAAGCGCATCAAGATGGTGATGGATGGTGTGGCAGGCGAAAGTGGTAATAATATTGTTTACATCGATGAGATACATAATATGGTGGGGGCTGGTGCTGTCGGTGAGAGTTCGATGGATGCATCAAACATGCTGAAGCCTTATCTCGAACGGGGTGACCTGCGCTTCATCGGCTCAACAACCTATGAGGAGTACAACCGCCATTTCTCGCGCTCTAAGGGATTAGTACGCCGCTTTCAGCAGATAGACATCCTGGAACCCAGCATAGACGAGGCCATCAACATCCTGATGCAGCTGCGTCCCAGATACGAGGCATTCCATCAGGTGGTCTATGAGGACGAAGCGCTACGCTATGCAGTGGAGGCAAGTGCGAAATATATTAACGATCGTTTCCTGCCCGACAAGGCCATCGATTTGATTGACGAGGCTGGTGCAGCAATGGAAATTGTGAACTCAGAACTGAGAACTGAGAGGTATGATTACTCCCAAGACAAAGATCAAGACTGCAAATCTAATCATACCTCTCAACTCTCACCTCTCAATTCTCAGTTAATAACAAAGTCACACATCGCCTCAATCCTCGCCAAGACTTGCAAGGTAGAGGACGACTCCACAGCGGAAGCAAACTCTAAACTCTACACTCTAAACTCTACACTCTCCACGCAGATCTACGGACAGGACGAGGCCATCAGACAGGTGGTCGAGGCGGTGCAGATGTCGAAAGCGGGACTGCTGGACGACAACAAACCTACGGCATCGCTGCTCTTCGTTGGTCCCACGGGCGTGGGTAAGACAGAGGTGGCACGCGTGCTGGCCAAGGAACTGGGCATCGAGTTGCTGCGCTTCGACATGAGTGAATATACGGAGAAGCACACGGTGGCCAAACTCATCGGCTCGCCGGCGGGTTATGTGGGCTATGAGGACGGTGGACTGCTGACGGACGCCATCCGCAAGACACCTCACTGCGTGCTGTTGCTCGACGAGATCGAGAAGGCGCATCAGGATATCTATAACATCCTGCTGCAGGTGATGGACTACGCCCGACTGACAGATAACAAAGGACGCAAGGCTGACTTCCGCAACGTGATCCTGATTATGACATCGAATGCCGGCGCACAGTATGCGGGACAGGCATCGATTGGTTTTCAGGGCAACGTGAGCAGGGGCGAGGCGATGCTGAAACAGGTGAAGAAGACGTTTAAGCCTGAGTTCATCAACCGACTGAGCGGCACGGTGGTCTTCAACGATATGGACCGCCACATGGCTGAGCTCATACTCAAGAAAAAGCTGGGCGAACTGCAAGAGAAGCTCTCTGCCAAGAAGGTGACGCTGACAGTGAAGGACGAGACCTTCGACGCGTTGCTGAAAGAAGGCTTTACTCAAGAATATGGTGCACGCGAGATGGACCGCGTCATCAATCAGCGACTGAAACCCTTGCTGATGCGCGAAATTCTCTTCGGATCACTCAAAAATGGAGGAGATATTACGTTGTGATGTCGGGGGGACGGAGGATTGATTTTTCGAGGTACGAGGTACGAGGTGCGAGGTACGAGGATAGACTTTTTCAATTTTATAGAAATGGTATACCAACTTGACGACGATTTATGGTTTCCAGACCCACGCCTGGCCGATGAAGACGGCTGTCTGGCAGTGGGCGGCGACCTGAGTACAGACCGACTGCTGCTGGCCTATCAGCATGGCATTTTCCCGTGGTTCTCGTTTCGCGACAACGATGAACCGGTGTGGTATTGTCCACACGAACGGTTCGTCATCTTCCCTGACGAGATACATATCTCCCACTCCATGCGCACGCTGTTTAACAAAAAGAAATACACGTTCAGCCTCAATCAGGACTTCGAGGGCGTGATTCACAACTGCAGCAAACTGCGCTATGATGAGGAGGGCGCCTGGCTGGGCGAAGACATCATCAAGGCCTATACTGAACTGCACCGACAGGGCTTCGCAGTCAGCGTGGAGGTGTGGGAGATGAACGAAAACGGAAACGAAAACGAAAACGGAAACGAAAACGAAAACGGGAAAGGAAACGGAAAACGTCTGGTTGGCGGACTCTATGGCGTGAACATCGGCTCGGCATTCTTTGGCGAGAGCATGTTCTCACTGGTACCCAGCGGCTCGAAAATGGCTCTGATCTTCCTGGCCAAGACCATGCAGGAACTTGGAGGCAGCATCATCGACTGCCAACTAAAAACCGCCCATCTGGAGTCGATGGGCGGCCGATATATCAGTTACGACGAGTATATGAAGCTTATTTCTTCTTAGTTGTCGTCTTCTTTGTCGTTGTCTTGCTATTCTTACTAGTTTTACCAGTCTTGCTAGTTTTGCTAGTTTTACTAGTAGTTGTTGTCTTGGGCACATAATACTTCAGTGCCTCGGGCATCCAGCCCTGAATATCCTTGATACGCTGCTCGTCAGAAGGGTGGTCGCTGAACAAACCGCCACCGCCATTGCCCTGAGCGGCCATGCGCTGCCAGAAACTGGTGGCCACCTGGGGATCATAGCCTGCCATAGCGGCAAAGATGAGTCCCATGTGGTCGGCCTCACTCTCCTGTTTGCGTGAGAAGCCTGATGTCCACAGGGCACCACCCAACTGCTGACCCAAGGAGATAAGAGCCTGTGTCTTTTCGCTGACACCTGCACCCTGGACCACAGCACCAAGGATGGCCGTGCCATACTGATTCTTATACTCATTGCTCAGGCGCTCGGCAGAATGTTTGGCCACGGCATGCGCAATCTCGTGGCCCAAGACGATGGCCAACGATGCTTCGTCCTTGGTAATAGGAAGAATGCCTTCGTAGACTACAATTTTTCCACCAGGCATACACCAAGCGTTCACCTGGTTGTCCTGCACCAGATTAAACTCCCATTGATAGTTCTGAAGTTCTGCACTGAGACCATTGTTGGTAAGATAGGTGCTGACGGCGTTGGCCAGATTCTGCCCCACGCGCTTCACCATAGCGGTGTTGGTGGCGTTGGTAGAGGCTTTGGCACTCTGCATATACTGCTTATACTGCTGGGTAGAAAGGCTCAGCACTTCGCCGTCGCTCACCAGCAACGTCTGTTTACGACCCGTGATGGGCACCGTAGACGTGGTGCCACAGCCCACCAGAATGGCAGTCACCAGCGACATCACAACAATTCTAATCGTTTTCATAAGTGTTTTGAGTTTTAAAGTTTCTGCAAAATTACGAAAACTAGAGCAAAAGGCCAAAGAAAAAGCAAAAAAAATGAAAGAGAGGGGGTGACCGTTCGGTCACTCCCTCTCAACTCAACAACAATCTCTATACTACTCTCTTTTTTACTTCAAACCACGGTTTACAAGCGTGGTGTTCAGAAGAAGCTCGTACTTCTTGTACTGAGCATCGTTCAAAATGTAACGCATGTAACGCATATCCTTCTTCACAGCACTCTTAACCATTGTGCCGCGCTCGTCGGCCTGTGCGTAGGCTGCCAACATCATGTCGTTGCAGAATGCATTGTGAATGTCCTGAACAGCTTCCATCTGGTCGCTTGTCAAGTCGAGCACGACGGCCAACTTACGCATATTGATCGTCATATCGTAGGCCTCAACGCTCTTCATTGCACTGTTGTTCTCGTTCTCAGCAAATGTTGCAGTCATCATGAACATGGCTACTACCATCAAAACAATCTTTTTCATTTTTCTTTTCCCTTTCTTTTTTTACTCGGAGCCCTCGAACGTCTTTTTTGTTATCCTTACTTTCTTATTTGTTATCCTTTATCTTTTTTTACCTTTTCGGGCTCCTACCTATTATTTATGTGTTGTTATCCTGTCGCAAGGCTTTTGTTCCTTTTGACGATGCAAAGGTACGACGATTTTTCTAACTGACAATGGAAAATGTGCGATTGTGTGCGCAAACAGCCCATTAATTGACCCATATCAAAAGATGTTGAGTTTTCTTATACGTTTTATGGTCTTGTACGCATTTTTGGCACGGCCCTACACCTATTATTAATATATGAGAGAAGAAAATGGGGGCCATCAAGGGGGATTCTCGTTTCTTTTTCGTATCTTTGCACCCAATTACAGAAAAAAAGACTAAAATGGATAATAAGCAAAACAAGTACATCAGCGTTAACTATCAGCTCTACACCATCGACAGCGATGGCAAGAAAGAGTTGGTTGAGGAAACCAAGAAGGAGCGCCCCTTCCAGTTTATCACAGGCTTCGGCTTCTCGCTCGACAGCTTTGAGGAGCAGATCGCACAGTTGGCTCAGGGACAGGACTTCGACTTCACCCTGACACCTGCACAGGCCTTTGGTGAATACTATGAAGAGGGTGTTCACAAACTGGGCCGCGAGCAATTTGAAATCAATGGTAAGTTTGATAGCGCTAACATCTATGAAGGTGCCGTCATCACCATGCAGAACGAAGAGGGCAAGCATTTTATGGCTCAGGTGACCAAGGTGGAGGCCGACGGTGTTACACTCGACACCAACCATCCCCTGGCTGGTCAGACACTGGAGTTCAAGGGTCAGGTGCTTGAGAATCGCGATGCCACAGCTCAGGAAATCCAGGACCTGATTGCTCATATGAGTCATGGTTGCGGTGGATGCGGCGGCGACTGCGGTGGTGGTTGTGGTGGCGACTGTGAAGGTCACGACCACGAGGACGACGGCTGCTGCGGCGGCGGATGCGGTCACTGTCATCACTAAGAAAAACCGGAATAACGAAATACCGGAATAACGAAATACCGGAATAACGGAATAACGAAATACCGGAATAACGAAAAAAAGTAAGAATCGTGAGAAATACTTTCGGTCATCTTTTCACCCTGACCACCTTCGGCGAAAGCCATGGCGCAGCCATTGGTGGTGTGGTCGACGGCATGCCAGCTGGCATCGAGGTCGACATGGAGTT
Organism: uncultured Prevotellaceae bacterium; assembly: GCA_902788605.1. GTDB lineage: Bacteria > Bacteroidota > Bacteroidia > Bacteroidales > Bacteroidaceae > Prevotella. Next base: position 6,019 of record CADAKX010000037.1, read on the forward strand.
TATTCAGAGCGAGCTCAACAGGCGGCGTCCTGGACAGAGCCGAGTGACCACATCACGCAACGAGGCCGACCAGGTGGAACTGCTCAGCGGCGTGTTTGAGGGAAAGACTACAGGATGCCCCATCGGCTTCATTGTGCGCAACCAGAACCAGCACTCGCAGGACTATGAAAACCTGCGCACACTGTTCCGTCCTTCTCACAGCGATTTCACTTACTATAATAAATATGGTACGCGCGACCACCGCGGAGGGGGCCGTTCGTCGGCTCGCATCACCATCAGCCGCGTGGTTGGCGGCGCACTGGCCAAACTGGCTCTGCGTCAGTTGGGCGTCACCATCCAAGCCTATACATCGCAAGTGGGCGACATCGCTCTGGAGCGCGATTATCACCTCTATGACCTCTCGCTCACAGAGACAAACGCCATGCGCTGTCCTGACACAGAGAAGGCCAAGGAGATGGAGGAACTGGTGATGAAGGTGAAGGCCGATGGTGACACCATCGGTGGTGTAATCACCTGTGTCATAAAGGGTTGTCCCGTGGGATTGGGGGAACCAGAGTTTGGCAAACTGCATACACAGTTAGGTAGCGCCATGCTGAGTATCAACGCCGTCAAGGGCTTTGAATATGGTGAGGGATTTGCTGGTGTCACTCAGCGTGGCTCTGAGCAGAACGACCGTTTCGTAAGTTGTCATGACATGACCACAAACCCCAAAATAACCACTGCCACCAACCACAGCGGCGGCATCCAGGGCGGCATCAGCAACGGACAGGACATCTATTTCCGTGTGGCCTTCAAACCTGTGGCCACCCTACTCCGTCCACAAGACACGGTTGATATCGAGGGCAACGCCACCACTTTCACGGCTCAGGGACGCCACGATCCATGTGTTTTGCCGCGTGCCGTACCAGTGGTCGAGGCAATGGCTGCAATGACAATTTTGGACTGTTTTTTGTGCCAAAAAAGTAGTATATTATAAAAAAATTCATCATAAATTGCAAAAACACGGAAAAATCCATTGTCGAATGGATTTTTTTGTTTAACTTTGCAGTTGTAACGAAAAGGGTTTGTGAAAATCCTCGTTACATTAGTTAAGTCTAGTTTAGTTTTTGTGTTGGTTGAAGGGTGGCGATTGCCACCCTTCATTTTTTTACGGTTCGCTCGAAGAGCGGGTGACGATTGCCACCCTTCATTTTTATGCTGTTTACAATAAAAAGCGAGTGGCAATGCCACCCGCTCTTATTTATCTAAACAATACCTTTTTCAATTGATTTTTTCCTTTCTCACGCACCAGATAGAGTCCCTTGCCAGGCTTCCCTACCCTTTCGCCTGAAAGCGTAAAGTACTCTGTCTGAAGGGCCTCAGCATCAGTCACACTCAGAATAGCGTTGGCATCGTCGGCCACCTTCAGCGTGCCCTTGGTATAGAGTTCCGAGGTATCCCAACGCAGGCCATCGCCAGGCGTTGCAGGGATAATCTCGGCAAAGGTGCCAGTTGCCGTACCCGTGAAGACCTTCAGAGTGGCTCCCACAGCACGCTCCACCGCAGCCATCTTGTCGTTCAACTGCAGAATAGCGCCACTGTTCAGTTTCAGTCCTGCCCTGAAGGTGAGACCCTTGTCGGTGGCCAGTGTATCGCCCACCTGAAGGATGCCACCATTCATGATTGTGACAGCACCAGCGAGCGAGCCCTTGCCTGCGAGGATGGCGCCAGAGCGCACGGTGACTGCTCCCGTACCTGAATGAGTGCCATTGACAATCAGTCGACCCTTGCTAACCACGGTGGTACCACTATATACATTGGCTCCCGTCAGTCGCCAATCGCCAGAACCTTGTTTTTCGATACTGGTAGTGCCTGGATGCGAATTGGCCTGGTCGTTGTTATTGATAACGCCACGGAAGGTCTCATCGGTATTGGCACCACCAACGACCCATTTTCCTGTACCAGCCTTCTTCACTTCGAAACCAGCAAGGAAGGTGCTGGCATCACCCGAAAGACCGCCAAGATAATAGGTCGAGTTGGTCTTGGCACCATGCACAGCAGCATTACCCTTGAGCTGGAGCACAGCATTCTTGATGCCCGAGCCATTGCGGATGGCAAACTGACTGGAGCCAGCATTGCCAGTGCCCTTGACAATGAGACGGCCTGTGAAGTTGTCCCAGTTGCCCTCGATATATTCGCGCACATAGTGGACATTCCAGGTGAGCGTTCCCAAGCCTGAGACGCGACACTTGTTGCTGTTCCAAAGGTCGAAGTCAACAGTGCCATTGGAACCCTCAGGCACCTCGATGGGGAAGTTATAGGTGATGGTGCCCTCGTTCTTGCCCACCGTCGTAAAGGTGCCACCCTGCATCACGAGCTTCGAGGCCGTACCGATGCCAGCTTCAGACACTTCGCGGAAATTGAGTTTGAGGGTTCCTCCGTGCATCACAAGATTGCCATTGAACTTAAAGAAATTGGGTGTGTTGACACCAACAGTACCAAGGCCGTCGATGATAAGATTACCTGAGCCCTCAATACTGCCGTTCATCGTGACCACAGCACTCTTGGTGGCCACGGCAAAGGCGGTATTGTCATAGAGACGGGCCGAGCGATTGGTAGCGGTTGAGGCGCCTGTATAGCGATACATGCCACCATCCATGATCCAGTTCTGGGCAAACTCCTGACTCATACCAAGACCGCTGGGCACCTCGCCATTCTTCAACACTGAGAACTCATACGTGCCACGATGGAGCACGGTGGGTCCTTCGTAGTGCTGGGCTGTGGTGATGGTCAGCGTGCCTTCGCCACCCTTGTTCATCGAAGCCGTTCCACTGATATAGCCATCGCCATCAATAGTGACGTGGGCATCAGAGCGCACCACAACGGCAGTCTTCTCGGTGGGTTCACTGAGTGTTATCACTTGGTCGTCAACGGGATTGATGAGCCATTCGCCCTCACCCTCACCTGTGAAAGCATCGATGTCGATGATATCAGTCTGTTCTGGACGGGTCTTCACAATGAGTTCTGGGGTATAGTCAGACTGCTGGTCGCCCTTATAGGCACAGACACGAGCCACATAGCTCGAGGCGGGCTGAAGAGGGAAATGAGCAGTGGTGACTTGGAATTGCGAGGCGGAGGTGCGCCCTACCTCAACAAACTGGCCATTCTGCTGGATCTCGACGATAAAGCCGTCTTCATCGTCTGTGAAATCAGTCCAGGAAAGGGTGAGGCTGTTGGGCGTGGAGGCCTCGAGATTGAGGAGCAAGGGAGCACGCAGGAAGAACTGGCGCTGCTCGCGGTTGATGCTGTTGATGTAGTTCTCGATGTTGGCATAGCCATTGTCGGCAATCACCATGGCATCGTTGGCGCTCTTGTTGGTCCCATTAGCCTCTTCCCACCAGTCGGGCATGCCGTCATTATCAGTATCTGTAGGCTTGGTGCCTGCAAACCAGGTCCACTGGGTGGGCACGCCGATAGGCAATTCGTTCTCGTTGGTGATGAGTTTGCCTTTCTTGCCAAAGCTCTTCACTTCGTCAATCATATAGCAGTCGGCCAGGTCGCGATAAGGCAACGAGGCACCGACTTCTGGCAGGAGTTTGTCAACGAGGTCGCAGGCTGCCCATTTCTCAAGAACAGGATAGGCATAGGGTGCAGACTGACGGTCGCCACCACCATTGCCAGTAAACTCGGTAGGATTGAACACACCGTCGCGATTGGCGTCCTGCCAGTTGTCTGAGCCATAGAAATGGAACTTGGAATTACCGCCGTCAAGGCAGTTGCCACCGCCATCAGGACCATTGACAAAGAGGTTGGACTCGATGTTAGCAAACGATTCGCCCTCGCTGTCGCCACCCATGTTATAGGCGTAGTTCTTCCAGTTATAGACGAGGTTGTTGACATACTGGTTTACGCCCTTCACCTTGAAATTGCGGGTGGAGTTGTCCACCAGCAGAATGCGATAGAGCGAGATGTTCTCGCCTTGCATCAGTCCACCGGCCGAGTGAGTCATCAGCCCTTGGCCTACAATGGAGTTCATCAGGGTGATATTCTTGGGCGCAGTGCCTTTGTTATCCCAGTTCACAGAGAAGTTCTCGTCCTGGCCCCAAGAGAAGGAGCAATGGTCGAAGATCATGTTCTGACCATTGGCGATGCCACCAGCATCTTTGTCCTTGGTGCCTACAGCACCCATGCGAAAGCGCATATAGCGTACAATGATATTATCAGAACCAGAGAAGCTGACGCCATCGCCATAGACGGTGATGCCCTCGCCTGGGGCTGTCTGGCCTGCCACATAAAGGTTCTTGGCAAACGACATGCGCGAATTAATACGGATGACGCCTGCCACATCGAAGACAACAATGCGGTTGGGCTGACTCACAGCATCACGCAAAGAACCTGTGCCTGAGTCATTGAGATTGGTCACATGATAAACGGAGCCTGTACGGCCTCCGGTAGCAAACCTTCCCCAGCCTTGGGCGCCTGGGAAGGCAACGAGTGAGAGAGAGGCATCAGAACTCGTTTTGATGCCCGAACGTGAGTTGGCTCGACCGGAGGTCAAGGCAACGAGTGAGAGAGAGGCAAGTTGCTGAGCAGTGGCCGTCATGCTGCCCATAAGCAGCATGAGGCCAATGATTTGTTTTGGTTTCATAGTTATTGTTTAGCGCGTGTTTTCGCGCCTTTATGATGATTCTATATGAGTTTTACTGTATCACCCCGATAATATCGTTTACATCTGATATCTGGTGGCTGTCGAGCCATTCGTTGATACCATCGCGCACCTTGATGGTTACAGCAGGATCAAGGAAGTTGGCTGTGCCAATCTCGATGGCCGAGGCACCACACATCAGGAACTCGATGGCATCCTTGGCTGTAGAGATGCCCCCCAAGCCGATGACAGGTATCTTCACGGCCTTGGCCACCTGGTTTACCATACGCAGGGCCACAGGCTTCACACAAGGCCCACTCAGGCCGCCTGTGCCGATACTTAGCGTCTTCTTGCGCTTCTCGATATCCACAGCCATACCCATCAGGGTGTTGATCAGACTCACGCTGTCGGCTCCCTCAGCCTCTACGGCACGGGCAATCTCTGTGATGTCTGTCACGTTGGGCGAGAGCTTCACAATCAGGGTCTTGTGATAAGCCTGACGTACGGCCTTCACCACACTAGCGGCTCCTGCACAGGTCACACCAAAGGCCATGCCACCATCCTTCACATTGGGGCACGAGATATTCAACTCGATGGCAGGGATATGCTCAAGAGCATCCACACGGGCTGCACACTCGGCATAGTCCTCTGGCGAAGAACCACTGACATTGACGATATAATTACCACCCGTGGGCAACAACTGGGGATAGATATGCTCGCAGAAATAGTCCACACCCTTGTTCTGAAGGCCCACACAATTCAACATACCTTGCGGAGTCTCAGCCATACGAGGATAATCATTGCCCTCACGTGGCTTCAGAGTGGTACCCTTCACTATGATTCCTCCTATCCCGCTGAGGTCTACGAAGTCCTGGAACTCAAGACCATAGCCAAACGTGCCAGAAGCGGTCATCACGGGATTCTTCAGCTTCAGCGCACCTATATTGACGTCTAACTTTGCCATAACAATCGATTGATATTAAACACGGGGCCTTCCTTACATACACACACATTCGTAGTCACAGTGGTCGACGCATCTCCGTCGACTCTCACCTTCTCTACACAGCAAAGACAAGCACCCAAACCACATGCCATCAGATTCTCGAGCGACACCTCGCAAGCAATGCCTTTCTCACTGGCATAACGGGCCACAGCCTTCATCATTGGCGTAGGACCACATACCTGAATCAGGTTGAAGGTCTCCTGCTGGAGCACACTGTGATTGGTTACAAAACCTTTCTCACCCATGGTGCCATCTTCTGTAGTCACCAATACACGGCCATATTTCTCAAACTCGCTCAGCATCAGCAAATCCTTGGCAGAACGGGCACCCAACAGGAAAGTTGGCTCCATGCCCTTCTCCTTGAGCACCTTGCCAAGATAAAGCAGTGGAGCCACACCTACGCCTCCACCAGCAAGCAACGTCTTGTGCCCTGCGATTTTGTCGCAGGGAATAGAAAAGCCATTACCCAATGGCAGCACACAGTTCAGCGTGTCGCCAGCCTTAAGTTCAGCCATACGCCGAGTGCCGTCACCAACACAAGCCACCAACAGCCACAACTCATTAGCCTGATAATCTACGAAATGAATGGAAATAGGGCGGCGCAGGAAGGTCGATGCAGAACCATCAACTCGCACCTCTACAAACTGACCAGGATTCATGGGGGGCAAAGCTTCCTGCTGAGTCAACTTGATCAGCACATAGCGCTCGTGCACTCGCTCCACAGACCGTACAGTCAGATCTAGGATATATTTTTTCATTTACACCTTATTATTAATATTATAATTGGGTGCAAAGTTACGAAAAAGTCGAGAGCAAAACAAAGAAATCAATTTCTTTTTTTGCCGAGACGCAGTAACTTGGGCGAAGCCAGAGTTACGAAAAAGTCGAGAGCAAAACAAAGAAATCAATTTCTTTTTTTGCCGAGACGCAGTAACTTGGGCGAAGCCAGAGTTACGAAAAAAACAAGAAAAGCCAAAAACAATTTTGGCTTTCCTCATGTCATTGATATAAATTGAGAGTAAAGTAAAGGGGTATTCTATTTCTTGGCAGGCACAAAACTCTCCCATGTCTGGTCATCATAGTACACGCGAATCTCAGTAACATGACGCACAGGCTTGTCAACTATTCTTACCTCTTCTCTAACAATTTCTGGTCGTGTACTTCTGACACTATTATTATAAGAGGGTGTGGGATGTGAATTTTGAGGCTTAATTGGAGACGATTGAGGGGTAGGAGATGATTGTGAATCAAAATCGAGGGTCGCCTCCTGCCCCATAGAAGGTCCAAAAAGGGTATTCTCCTCCTCAACAGCGGGTGAGGATTGAGGGGTAGAGGATGACTGATACATATCCCCCAGACCAAACATGAGCCATTCAAGACTAATGTCAGGGAATTTCTTTTTGATGCTCTCTATGATGTTAATGGTGGGTCGAGTGCGATCATTAAAGATGCCACTCAGGGTGGCTGGCGTCGTCCCGATGTAACTGGCGAACACTTGCTGAGTCATGTGTTGCGCCTCCATAATCTGTCTGATTCTGTCCTTCATCTACTAATCAAGTGGTTTTGGGCCCATAATAGGGGGTTATTCTTTGAGTTTACAAAGGTAAAGCAAAAAAATGAATCGTGCAAATTTTTAAAGAAGAATTTATGATATTAAACTTTAAATTTTCTATTTTAAATTTGCGAAGTTTAAAAGATAAAAGCGAGTTTTCTTGGTTTACATTCATAAAATTGAATTCAGAAGGTTTAATACTGTTAAAGTATAATATAAGGAATATGACGTAATTCGCTGGGTTTCGGACGTTTATTATAGAAAATAGGGGGATTTTAATGCCTAATATTCATTATTTTAAAGGGATTTTAATGCCTGAAACGACTGTAAATTAGGCATTTCGTTAGAAAAGACATATTGAGGTATTATTAGTGATAAGTTGGCATTTACTTATAAATATAAGATATAAATGCTTGAATTTGAACACTTTAAACAATTAAAAACATGTATCTATATTTATACATTTAAAGAATTAAATGCTTTGCTTTACTTTTTAATATTTAAACATTTAACATATTAAACTTGGAAAGTTTACGTTTTAAAACATAAATATCACCTTAAAAACATCAAGCTTTTAAAATTTTAAACTTCTAAAGTTCGATTTCTTAAAAACTAATAATTGTTAACGCTAAATCATGGGAGAGCCAAAAATCGCTATTTCGCCATAGCTTAAAAATTCTGGGCGAGCGATTGAGAAGCTGGAAATTTTTAAAATATGAGGGTAGTTATTTCGAGCTAACTCCCTGTGTTTTCAGGCATTTAGGCATAAAAAAAGCACTCCTGGCGAGTGCTCATTCTAGATGAAAAAAGGGCTAAAAACTAGCCCTTTTAATGCAATATGTAAAAGATAAGTTCTTTCATCAGCTCTTCTGGAGGGGTATTGGGGTTATCTAGACCCTTACTTTTGGCATCAATCTCGCGTAGTTTGCCAATTATCTCCATCGTTTTCATCGCAGAGAAATTTCTCATGCCAGTCATGTAGTCCTTCGCTGCCCAAGGAGACCTCAATTCTAACCACTCTGCAACGGCCTCCTGACTGCCTCTATTTGGCGAATACCAGGCAATCAACAAATTCTGGAAGTAATTAAAAAGCATTGGGAGAAATGAGTAGATGCTACCAGCCTTCGGATTCTTGTCAAAATAGTTGATTATCTGATTCGCCTTGAAAACATTCCTGTTGACAATGGCATCACGAAGTTCAAATCCATTGAAGTCCTTGCTCACCCCTATCTGGTCCTCCACCACCTGAGGAGTGATGCGACGATCCTGCTCTGGCAAGCCAAGCAACACCTTGTCGAGTTCACTGGTCAGACGACTCAAGTCAGCCCCAATGGCATCAGCAATGAGTTGGGTGGACTTTGGATCAATAGAAGCTCTGCGTTCCTTGACATAGTGCTCAATGAATGCAGGAAGGTCACGCTCGCGCAACTTTGCACTCTCAAACAAGATGCCTGCCTGCTGCACAGCTTTCACATAATCGCGCTTTCGCCCATCAATTTTGCCGTTCTTGTGGCAGATCACCAGCACCGTGCTGGGCAGGGGCTGTTTCATATACTTCTCCAGCGCATCTGTATTCTTCAGATTCTGCGCCTCTTTTACGATTACGACTTGCCGTTCGGCCATCATGGGATAGCGACGAGCAGCATCGGCAATCTGCGAAGCCGTCACATCACTACCAAAGAAAATCGTCTGGTTGAAGTCGCGTTCCTCTGGCTGTAGGGCATGCTCAGCGATATAGTCGCAAATCTTGTCGATATAATAAGACTCCTCGCCCATGAGGTAATACACGGGACGGTATTGCCCCGCCTCGAGCTCCTTCATGATGCTGCTATAAGTCACACTTTTGGTTTCTGCCATTGTTGATTGCAAGAAAATTAGTATCTTTAAACTCCGTTTTAGGTACTTTCGCACGGAAAATCCAAATAGAATTTGCATTTTCTCTTGCTTATTCGTACCTTTGCACCTGCAAAGATACACAAAAAATGGAAATTAACCTACCTCCATACGACATAAAAATGCGCGAGCAGGGCGGAAAGCGACAAATTTTCGATTTCCTGCGCCGCAAATATGTTGCGCTGACGCCCGAGGAATGGGTGCGCCAGCATTTCGTGCATTTCCTGATAAACCACAAAGGCTATCCACAGGGATTGCTGGCCAACGAGGTAGAGTTGAAGGTTGGCAATAAAAAACTGCGGTGCGACACCTTATTATATAATAGGGTATTGCAACCGCAGATGATTATTGAATACAAGGCACCTCATGTAGAGATTACGCAGCAGGTGTTCAACCAGATTACGGTCTATAATCACCTACTCCACGTAGACTTTCTCGTCATCTCCAATGGTCTGCAGCATTTCTGCTGTCGCATGGACTACGACCATCAGTCCTACGCGTTCCTACAAGAGATTCCTGACTACCAACTTCTTTAGATCATATCGTTGGCATCAGTAGCCTTCTTCGAGTTCGAAGTCTTGCGCACACTGGCACCAGCAGCACGACGACGTGTGGTCTTCTTCTCCTCTACCTCAGGTTTTTCAGTCTTTACGCCTGCCAACTCAGGATCAATCAGAATACGTCCGCAGTACTCACATACGATGACCTTCTTGTGCATCTTGATATCCAACTGACGCTGGGGCGGAATCTTATTGAAGCAACCACCACAAGCATCACGCTGCACATAAACGATACCCAGACCGTTGCGAGCGTTCTTGCGGATACGCTTGAATGAGGTGAGCAAACGGGGCTCTATCTTTGCCTCCAGCTCGTGTGCCTTCTCCTTCAGTTTCTCCTCTTCAGAACGCGTCTCCTCCATAATTTCATCGAGTTCGCCACGCTTCATATCCAGGTCAGCCTGCTTGTCGTCCACCACGTTCTGGTTGACCTGCAACTCCTCCTGCTTCTCAGCAATGCGACGCTGTGCCTCATTAATCTTTTTATTACAGAGTTCAATCTCCAGGCTCTGGAATTCGATCTCCTTTGACAGCGTATCATACTCACGGTTGTTGCGCACGTCGTTCAGCTGCTGCTTGTAGCGATCTACGCTGTTCTGAGCCTCAATGATCTCAGCCTTCTTCTGAGAGATGGCACGTTCAAAGTCTTGAATCTCAGCCTGAATACGCTCTACGCGGGTGTTCAGACCTTCGATTTCTGCCTCCAGGTCTTCTACCTCCAAGGGCAGCTCACCACGCAAGGCTTTCTTCTCATCAATGGCCGAGAGGGCCGTCTGCAGTTGGAAGAGAGTCTTCAGCTTCTCTTCTACTGACAAATCTGTAGGATCTTTCTTTGCCATAATTTTATTCGAATAATTTATTACAATATTTTCATTTTCTATCTTTCGCTATCGCGAGATTTCGGCATTCCGCTATTCGGCATTCCGCTATTCTGGGATTCCAGTATTACGGATTTACGTCAATAATAACAGATCGCATTCGTGATTGTTTCTGCGATGAAGGTTTTGACGCCAGGACATTCCTTCTGGATAATCTCCTGGAAAATCTCTGAGGTGAACTGCTCGCTCTCATAGTGGCCGATGACACAAATCTGTATCTCCTGTTCATGACCGAAAAACACATGATAGTGCATCTCGCCAGTGATAAAGGCGTCAGCGCCCTGAGCAATGGCATCGTCGAGCATGAAATCGCCAGCGCCACCACAAATGGCCACCGTCTTGACTGGCCGTTGAAGCAACTCGTTGCAATGAGCACACTTCACGCCGAAGCGCTCCTTAACAAGACTGACGAAAGCGAAGGCCTCCATGGGTTCTGGCAACTCGGCGAGAACCATGGGGATTTTTTCGGTGGGACCAATGGGGTTATTGGGGCTAATGGGAGTGGCGCCAAGGCGCTCCGCGATTTTGAAGTTCACCCCACCCTTGGCGTTGTCCATATTGGTATGCATCGAGATGACACAGATGTCGTGCTTAATGGCCTTGCGAACAGTACGTTGAACGTCGTTGGCATCACTCACCTGCTTCAGTCCGCGAAACAACAGCGGATGATGACTCACCACCAGGTTGCAGCCCTTGGCCACAGCCTCGTCGATGATTTTTTCAGTCACGTCCAGACACAATAATGCCCCTGAAACCTCCGCCTCTGTCAATCCAATCTGCAGGCCAGCATTGTCCCAGCTTTCCTGTAGCGGCAGGGGCGCGAACTGTTCAAGGGCGTTCAGCACTTGTTTTATTTTCACGCTTTTCTTGCTTTTTAAGACTGCAAAGTTACTATTTTTTTGCATACATCGTACACCTTTGACGCATTTTTAAACCATCTTTAACATTTTTAGGCCCGCAAAACAACCTTTCCTGTCCATCTATTTATCAAAAGAAAACTGATGAAAAGAGCGTAATCCCCGCCTTTCATTTGTTAATTTTTGCCTAATTTGTGTTAATTTAAATTAATTATCATACGATAGTGCCCAGAATGTGTTACATTTTTCTACAGAATTTGTATATTTGCAGTACAAGACCAACGCGCACGTACGCGCTGATAATTGCTAAAATTAACGAGAGAATAATTTGAATTCTGTGAAACACACCAAGATGAACACAAATTCAACCATATGCACCACATGGTGCCGCACACTGGTTCTGGCGATTCTTACAATCGCGAGCATGAGTGCTTGGGCCCAGCAGCAAACTATTCCCGTCTATGACGAGAATGGCGGCCTAGGGTGCATGATGGTGATTGACGACATCCATCTAAGCAAAGGTGTAGTTTCAGGAAAGAGAAACTCAACGGTTGAAACTAGTAAAACTAGTGGGACTAGTGAGGCCATCGGCCTTACTTTGACGCTTGCCTTAGAAGACAACGCGCTGCCAAAGACCGATATGGTCACGCTGACGCCACGCCTCTTCACCACCAAAGACTCTGTCGACTTCCCTGCTATACGCCTTTACGGAAAGTGGGCCTTTTTAGCCCTGCAGCGCAGTGGCGACAGTACTTCAGACAATTACGGATTAGCAGGAAATCCAGGAGACGTCCTTCTTCCTGCCAGCGATGCCCGCATTCCCCTAACCTACTCCCAGCACCTGCCCTTCGAGCAATGGATGACACGAGCCCAATTGAAGCTCATTGTCAACCAGACTGATGGTTGCTGCACTCAGTATCTTGGAAATGCCCGCGTTATTGGCGAACAGCACATGATTCTCAGTCATCGCGAGATTCTCAAGGAGACAGCAGCACAGGTGAACCACCTGCAGGGCCGCGCCTATATCAACTTCGCAGTCAACAAGACCGATATCCGACCAAATCTGGGCAACAACCGCAATGAGTTGGAGCGTCTGAACAGCGTGCTCGACAGCCTCCGCCAGGTAGAGAACATGCAGATTCGACATATCTACCTGAAGGGCTACGCCTCACCTGAGGGTTCCTATAAACACAATGATTTCCTCTCTCGAGGCCGTGTAGAGGCCCTCCGCCAGTATTTGGCAGACAACTACAATGTAGATTCAGCGCTGATTAGCACAGAGAACGAGCCTGAGGACTGGGAAGGTCTGCGTGACTATGTTTTGAAGAGCAATCTTGCCGATCGCAAGAAGATTCTCAGTATCATTGATGCTCCTGGCAATCCCGATAAGAAACTGAAGCTCATCGTACAGCAGCATCCCGAGGCCTACAAGCAGCTGCTCAAGGTGGTGTTCCCCCTATTGCGCCACACAGACTACCGCATTGACTACACACTGACCAAAGGCCAGGACTCGAAATACACAGAGATAGCTACTGACACGGCTTATATCTATAGCATGTCGATTGCCAACGAGCCTATCACCCCAGCCTTCAATGCTGAGCCAAGGCGATTCAGCCCCCTGCTGGCCCTGAAGACCAACATGCTCTACGACCTCGCTCTGGCTCCCAACATCGAGGTAGAGTTCCCACTGAGTCGCGCAACCCGCTGGAGCGTGATGGCAGAATACACCAACCCTTGGTGGCGCTGGAAGAAGCTGGACTTTAGCTACCAGATTCAGGAAGGCGGACTTGAGTTGCGCCATTGGTTCTCGCCCAGCTGTGCCGAGGGCCGTCCTTGTCTCTCTGGTCATTTCTGGGGCGTCTATGGTGCTGCTTTGAAATATGATTTAGAGTACGACCAGACGGGCAATCAGGGCGAAATCTTCTCTGCAGGCTTTACCTATGGCTACTCCTGGCCTCTCAGTGCCCACTGGAACCTGGAGCTCTCAGCCTCACTTGGAGCAGCCTTTGGCGAGCGTCGCCACTACAATGCTGAGTTCAACTCCACCCACCTCATCTATAAGTACACCAAGAACATCTTCTATGTGGGCCCCACGAAGTTGAAGTTCTCTATTGTTTACCTCTTAGGAAAGAAAGGAGGCACCAAATGAGAACACTCTTCACTGCCCTCATCGTCCTGTTGGCGCTCACTTCCTGCAAGCGCGAGCCCCTGGAGCTTTACTATACTGGCAAGGCTCAGGTGGATATTGATGTTGACTGGACCACCCGCTTCACCGACAACCCTAAGGACATCACTGGTATGACTGTCATCATTGCAAAGTTGGAAAGCGACAGCATCATCTATACAGATATCACCAATGACATCTTCCACTACGAGGACTTGGAATTAGAGCCTGGCAATTACAAGATGCTGATTTTCAACGAGTATTTCAATGGATTCGGCTCCATGGCCTTTGGCGATCGCAAGAGTTTCAACAAGTTGTTTGCTGCTGCCCAGCAACAGCCTCGCACCACGGATTTCTGGGATGTGAACGTCAGCTATATGAAAGAGCCTGAGGCCATTGGCTGCGCTGTGGACACCTTCACCGTATTGCCAGAGATGGCTGATGGCGAGCCCCGTTTCGTCCATTATAAGGACTATATACCCACGGAGTTTGAGGGCGTACAGCTGAAAGAGATCATTGACCCCATGACCACCGAGATGTTTATCCGAGTGCGCGTTTTGGGCATCAAATATATGCAGAGTGTCATTGGCAGTATCTCTGGTATGGCCAATGGTTTCCTGCTCACGCAGGCCTGGCGTCGCTCAGAACCAGGCGTGCATCTGCTGGAGAACTGGAAGATCTCAGACGTCACCTACGAGAATGGCGATACCCTGAAGAGCGTTGGTTATGTCACTACCACCATTCGCACCTTCGGACTGCCTCACGGACGCGAACTTGATTCGCAGCGCGACTCCACCAGTAATCTGCTCTCGCTCTGCTTCACGCTGATAGACGGCACGCAGCACGTGTTCCGCTATCCCGTGGGCAAGATGATCAAATACAGAACGACGGAAGCTCAAAGTCGAAGAGCTGGCGAGAAGAACAACGACGACATGAGCTACTTCGCCAAGACTGACGTGACGCTGGAGCTAGACCTCATCGTCGATGCTCCCTTCTATGAAGAAGAGGATGTACCCAATCTACCCTATGCACAGCCCAAGGGCACTGGCGCCTTCGATGCGGAGGTGGAGGAATGGGGCGACGACGAAGTCGTAGATGTTCCGATGTAGTATGAACGATTCAAAATCTCTCAAGAAAACGAAATTATTACCTAATTTATTATTAACTACTAAATTCTTACAATTATGAAAAAGAGTTTATTTTTCTTCGCAGCAGCAGCCATAGCGCTGACAGCTTGCACCAACGATGATGACGCTTTGCAGACTGGACAGGTCCAGAACAGCAACAGAGCCGTCGCTTTTGACACCTACACAGCAGGTACCACTCGTGCTGGTGACCCAACAGGTGTGATGACTACTGACAAACTGAAGACCGCAAACAAGGGTTTCGGTGTATTTGCTGTGTATCAGGACAATGCTGATTACGCAACAACGATGACTCCTAACTTTATGTTCAACCAGCAAGTGTCTTGGAACAATGGTTGGAGCTACTCACCTCTGAAGTACTGGCCAAACGAGACCACAAACGACAGTCAAGATCCTGCTGCCACAGCAACCACCAAGGACAAGCTAAGTTTCTTTGCCTATGCTCCTTATGTTGCCACAGGCGAATCTCCTCTGGGAACAAAGGGAAACATTGCTATGGATACTCAGAGAGACGGTTATAATTATAATAACCCTCAAAGTTACTCTGGCAGTGAGACTTCTGGTATCGTAGCAATTTCCAGCGAAGAAAATGCCGGTGATCCACTTGTGGAATACGTCGTATCTTCTAATCCAGACAACAACGTCGACCTGCTGTGGGGAGTTGCACCCGCTGGTATGACATATACAGATGTGTCGGGGGCTACCACCAGCGTTGGTGTAGGTTTACCCCTGCTGAACATGGTGAAGCCCGACAAGGACCAGAAGATGAAGTTCCTTTTCCAGCATGCTCTGTCACGTATTGGTCTGACCGTTGTGTCGGCTATCGACCAAATTGCTGCTGGTGACGATGGTGGTAAGTACGACACAGAAAAGACTCGCGTACTCATCGAGGAAGTAAAGATTTTCGGTACATTCGGTACTCAGGGAACACTGAACTTGAACAACGGAACTACGAACGTGGCCAATTGGATTGAGACTAGCGTTAACAGGACGGCAAGCACCGAGCTCGCTCCCCTGTTCACCATCAATGCCACTAATGGTTATCTGGCTCCAGACTTGCGCTACGATGCATCTACGATTGGTAAAATCGCAACAGCAGCCAACAAATTCTCTCAATTAAATGAAGGTGTGCTCGCTAGCGAGAAGACTCTGATGGCCGGTGGTCCAGATCCCAACAAGATTGCAACAGACCTTACTTATGAAGTTGGCAAGAAACTTTATACAAAAAAGGGCAACGACTATGTAAGAGCAACAACAACAGCTACATCTGCTTCTGATGTGTTTAAGAAGGTCAACAAAGACTGGGTTCAAGTTCATAAGGTCTCTGATCCCGTAATTACTCTTAATGGAGACGAAGAAGCATATTATACGCTAACTCCAACATCTAAAACGGGAACAGAAGTCGCAGGCGCAACTGTTGGTACAACGTTTTTCATCAAAACAACTGATATTTCTACAGGTCTTGTAACTTATACAAAACATTTATCAACAGGTACAGAAACAAATTCTGATGGAAATGATTACTATACATTATCTGCCTCACCTCTTGCAGTAAATGACTATACAGGTACATGTTACACAGGTCTCCTACCTCGCTACTTCATGGTTATTCCTTCAAAGCTGTCGCCTGCAACACCAACAACCATCAACGTGAAGATTACCTATCGCGTGGTTACGAAGGATACAAAACTGACTGGCAACGTTTCTAACATATCGAATGCTATCACCAAGGAGACTAGCGTCCAGTTGCAGAATGGCAAGAGCTATAACCTGAAGCTCATCCTGGGTCTGACATCTGTTAAGCTTGCTGCTGAGGTTGCTGACTGGCAGCTTGCTGACGACGTAGAGATTAACCTGCCTAAGAACAACTAATTGAAATCACGAGGTCTTTGGCCTCTACAACATCTAAACAATTTGGGCGAGGCGACAGCAAAAAACTGCCGCCTCGCTTCGTGTAACAAAGCGATTGCGTCTCCCACGTTATTAAGTTAAATATTTTTATTTAGAATTTTATACTCAATTCTATCCTCGCACCTCCGCATCTCGCACCTCTGTACCATCGATTTAAGCATTACGTCGTTTCTCTGCGACTAACTCGTCGTTTCACGCATAGCAACTCGTCGTTTCTCTTATTAGCAATGAAAAGACGCTAAAAACAGAGATACCATGCAAGCTTCTCCATATTATGATTCTAATAAATTTTGAATCACAGAAATGTAAATGATATTCAGAATCGCACTTTCGCACTTTCGCACTAAAATGAAAATGCGATAGTTGTACCAACGCTGTGACACTGTGACGCAGTGACGCAGTTGCATTTGCTTTCCGAGGAAGTGGCATTAACCACTATATGATATAATTATATTATTATATATATTATAATATATATAATAATATAATTATATTTAAATCTCAGTTTTCTATCAATGTCACAATGCGAAATCACCTTATGCAACTGCGTCACAGTGTCACTGCGTCACAGCGTGCTGTACTACCCTAGAAAAAGTTGAATGGTTTTTACTTTAACCCTGCCATAGATTGAATGCCTATTAGGTACCTTAATCCTTATCCCTGACAGAAGTTGAATAATTCTCTCTTAACCCTTGTTTTTGTTGAATCGGCTCTCCGGAAAGCCGTTCAATCATGTTTAGGGTTTGCGGTGCAAAGGTACATGCTCCTTCTTGAATTTCCAATGTTGTTCAGCGACATGTGTGGACGTTCGTTATTGTAGAAGGCTACAGCCTTTTCCATAGCCCTTCTTACTTCGCCTATAGAGCGGAATTTTATGTCCCTGAGCAGCTCGTTCTTGACAGTGTTGTTCTGTCGTTCAGCCACAGCATTATCCTTTGGATCTCCACTCTCCGTCATACTTATCTTAATGCCTGCCTCCAGAAGCAGCGATGTATATGCTGCACTGACGTACTGGATGCCTCTGTCCGAGTGGTGGATGAGGTTGACCACCTCGTCTACGGGCAGTGTCTCAAGAGCCTTCATGAGGCATTCCACGCTGCACCAGGCTTCCATCGTCTCGCCTACATACCAGCTGATGATCTCCTTGGTATAGCAGTCCGTTATCATCGACAAATAGCAGAAATAGTAGCTGCCATCAGGATTCCAGATAGGGATATAGGTGATGTCCGTCGCCCAGATCTGATTCTTGCGTATCGGTATGATGTCCTTTACCAGGTTCGGATACGTAGGGAGTCCGTGGGTAGAGTCCGTCGTGCGGGGACGGCGCCTTGGAAGCCTCACATTCAGTCCGTTACGCGCTATTATCGCCTCCATCTTGTCACGCCCCACCATATATTCATAGTCAGGACCGAAACGCTCATGGTACATGAAATGGAGCTTCTCGCCGCCTATACCAGGATCCAGCAGCCGTATCTCCTTGACGAATTGGACAACCATCTCCTCTGTAAGCCGTTGCTTGCCTAACGTGTTCCTGTGCTGGTAGAATGCCTGCCAGCTCTTGCCAAACAGCCGGCAGAGAAGGCCCATGGTCTGGCCCTTGACCTTCTCTGCGGCAAGCGTCTTCACTGTTTGGCACCAGATTTTT
>CADAKX010000038.1 GCA_902788605.1 uncultured Prevotellaceae bacterium
TGGCTCGAAGTTGTTTACAATATTTTTCTGATAGTCTTTTTCCATTTTTTCTTGCTCTTTTTAATATCGTTTCTGGTTTTGTTTAATTGACGTTTGTCGATCTGGGTTCGGGGGAATCGGCCGCTCACCTGGTCGTTGAACACCTGCGAAGTGCTACCAGACTCGAAGTGATTGTGGATCTCCATCGGCTTCGCCTGTACCTCGGCCTCCAAGTGCTGCCGTTCGGTCTCCAAGTGCTGCCGTTCGGTCTCCAAGTGCTGGTTTCTGGCCTCCAGCATCTGCCGCCGCAGGTCGTCAATCTCCGCTTTCAGCCGCTCGTTCTCGGCCAGAATCTCGTCGAACACCTCCATGGTGCGCGCTACGCCGTCAATCAACTGCACGCGACTCATCATCTCCGTTCAGTTGTGCCCCGCAGTTGTCCTCGTCCTTAAACTCGTCCTTCACGAAAACCACTACCACCATGATGATGTAAATCATAAATAATGCATCCATAATCTTAATGTTTTTAGTTTGACATTTAAAATTCTGGATGCAAATATACAACAGAGGGTGTCCCAGAAAACGGGGACACCCTCTCAAAATTTAATATCTATTAAGCATTTCTTTTATGATTTTACATATTTTAAGACGAAATTCAGGCGGATCCACCACTTCCAGCCCCTGGTCGTACTTCAGCAGTTCGCCGATGAAGTCGGGCGTGGGACGGATGTCATAAGAGAAATCGGTATAGGCCTCGGTCGTGTCTTTCACCCGTTGCGAGTGATGCAGCGGCAGGTCTTGCCATAGGCACGCTCTCCAGCACGATGCGGTCCTTTACCGTCGTACTGTCGGCCGTCCATTTTTCTTGCAGCGCCTTCAGCGTCAGGCGCCCGTTCTGCCTGATGGTCGCTATCAGCCACAGGCACTGTCGTATGGTGTTGCTTTGATACATAGTCGTGTTCTTCCTAGTGAAACTAGTTCCACTAGTTCCACTAGTTCTAACTAGTTCTAACTAGTTTTAACTAGTTCTCACTAGTTCCAACTAGTCCCTCTTCCTCGCTTGCTGCAGCAGCACCTCGAGATGGCGCTTCTCATTGAGCAGCTGCTCGATGCGCTGCTCCAAGATAGGCACCTGCTGGCTCAGCCGCTGCAGCTCTTCGTCTATTCCCTTTCTATAGCCCGTTCGAGCGGCATGCATGCGCTCCTTGATGCCGCCCTGAGTGACAAATTGCTTATCGAGCCCACTTAGATAGGTTTTCATCATCTTGTCGGTCATGTGTAGCAGGGTGAGCGCCACGTTGCATTGCTCCTCGTCGCCCCAACGGTCAAAGAAGGGCTCATAGTCGCTCACCTTGTTGTGCTGCCTGCAAAACTTCAGCAGCGTGTCGTAGCGGGGATTACCGCCATCCCACACCGTAAGATGACGCGTAGTGAGGTAGTCTTCATAGTCGGCACGCAGTTCCTTGAGCGACGAGCGGGCCACATTCAGCAGTTTCAGTTGCAGCTCTGTCGATGTCATGCCGTCGGCAAAACCTTCAACGATATTCTGTTTCCCCGAACGGGCGGCCTGTATCATCTGGTCCACCGTGCGGTCGGCCTTTGCAGACAGGAAGCGCTTGGCAAAATGATACGTCAGCGCATACAACACCTCACTCTTCTGATAAAAGAAGAGATCCTGATATTGCACCTCGTTCTGTAGCACCTTGGGGATATCCTTGTCTTTATCTTTGTCCATCATTATCTTTTCTGAAATTTCCTTGCAAAAGTACGTTAAATCCCTGACATCTGCAAGTTTATCGCGAAAAAATTTGACGCGGTCATTTGGTCATGGTCATTTGTCATTTTCGATTTCGGAAACCGATTTTTGCTCACTATATAATAAATATTAAAATATTTATTTTATAGTGGACGATTTTCGAGGGTCTGATTTCCGATTTTGACAAATGACCTTGACCAAATGACCGCCATCCCGAAAAATCTCGAAAAAAATCATTTTTTCTTCCGTCTGTATTCGAGAACCGCAACCGTGATTTCGTACCTTTGCATCGTCAATTTGAGAGCGATAATTTGCGCGCCCACGAGAAAAAAATTACGGGCCCACGGGGGAGCGAAAAATCAATCGAAATGCGACAAGGGAAAGTAAAAATGTAACAATTAAACAATTAAAGATTATGGCACTGAAAGTAAAAGCAAAGGAACAGTTTCAGAATGTGGGCAAGTATGCGGAGACCTACCGCTATGTGATGATGCCCGAGTTGTACACCGCCCTGAGTCAGGACAAGGTGATCAAGGAGGCGGCTCTGCGCAGCGGCGTGAGCAAGGGCGTGATGCAGGCTTGCTGGGATGCAGCCGGCGAGGTCATCAAGGCATGGGCGACCGAGGGTCACAGCGTGGCTCTGCCCGGACTGGGCACCATGCGATTCGGTCTGCGCGCCAAGAGCGTGGCCAACGTGAACGACGTGAAGACCGGTCTTATCACCACCCGCCGCATCATCTTCACCCCCAATAGCGACCTGAAGGAGGAGTTGGCCAAGACGGCCGTGCAGATCACCTGCTACGACCGCGACGGCAAGGAGGTGAAGCGCGTGACCAGCGGAGACGAGGGAAATGTCGAGGATGAAACCTCACCCCAGCCCTCTCCGAACGGAGAGGGAGCTGAGCAGACCGGCAATGAGGGAGGCAACCAAGGTAGCAACCAGGGCGGCGGCACCACCAATCCTCCCTCAGGCGGCGGAAACGAGAACGACTAGAGATGGCTGAGGGCTGATGGCTGAAGGCTGAAGGCTGAAGGCTGAAGGCTGAGGGCTGAAGGCTGATGGCTGAAGCCCTCACCTCTAATCAAAAACCTAAGTATTAACACAAAAACTAAACGACTATGAAGAAAGAAGGTTGGAAGACACTCTTGCAGATTCATCACGGCAATCCTCACCACGCTGGGCACTACCAGCTGCATGGGAGTGTAATATTCGAGGGTGCGGAGGGACGAAGATAGTTTCGAGGTACGAGTTTCGAGGTACGAGGTTCGAGGTACGAGGTGCGAGGATAGACATGCCTTTGAGAAATTCCCACCAGCAAAACTGACCTCGTACCCACGTACCTCGTACCTCGCACCTCGAAAAACCGCAAAAATTGCAAAAATCGCCCATTTCATCGGTGAAAATTGAGCCTGGCAGAAATGCCGGGCTTTATTTTTTCCTGTTTTGGGACATATTTTTCCTACCGCGTATTCTATATAATTTTGCACCGTCATTCCATTGGAAAAGGGATGCCTGAAGCGAAAATATAAACCTAAGAAATGATAAGGCAATGAAAAAGATTCTGATGATGGCAGCCGTCCTGTGCTGCACCGTGAGTATCGAGGCCCAGACCTCGTTCCAAAAGACCAAGATGTCGTCCTGGCTCCACCAGCATTATCTGCAAGAGCAGCAGGCTATCAAGAAAAACGGCGGACCACGTCGCGAGAAAGGTCGCCCTGTGAAGAACTACATGCTGACACTGGTGAAGAGTGACGGCGAGATAGAGGCCATTCGCCAGCAGGGTGGTGTGGTGATGCAGGACTTTGGCAATGACATCTGCGCCGCCTTCCTGCCCATCGACAAGTTGGGCGAGTTGGAACAGAACTCCCACGTGCTGCGCATGGAGGCTAATGCTCCGTCGGAACTGATGAACGATACCAGTGCCGTGATCCTTGGTGCTGATAAAGCGTGGAACGGTGACGGACCGGCCGCCTATTCCCAAGCCGCACCCTCGTTGCCCCAGGCCTTCACCGGCAAGGGCGTCTGTGCAGCCGTGATGGACGTGGGCTTCGACTTCACCCATCCTGCCTTCCGCAATCCTGATGGCACCTCGCGCATCAAATGGTTCTGGGACCCCTTGACCATCGACGCCAATAATGATATGCTGGGCATGATTTACAGTTCGCCCGCCGAGGTGCTGGCTGCCCAGCATAGTTGTGATGCTATCTTGGATAAACATGGTACCCACGTGATGGGCTCTATGGCAGGCGCCGGACTCAATGGTCGCTACGTGGGCATGGCGCCCGAGGCCGATATCTTGGGCGTACACATGGCGATGGGCGGAAACACCCCCATTCCAAACGAATATTGGGACCGTCTTGCCGACTATCTGAAGAGTCATCTTTCCAATTATCCTGGTTTTGAAGATGCTTTCATCAAAATACAACCAACAAGTGTGAATGACCTTGTAGGACTCCACGAGGTCTTCAAAGTGGCCGATGCCGCTGGTCAGCCTTGTGTGGTAAACTGGAGCTTTGGACGCGCACCAGATTTTAATCTTGACCGGAGACTCTACGAGGAGGTTTTCAATAGAATGGTGGGTCCAGGCCATATTGTTGTTACTTCTGCCGGTAACAATGGTTATATGATGACCTATCTTGCAAAGGCGGCAGGCGAGCCCTTGGACCACGAATTTTATTTGGGATCCTTCGTGGGAAGCGCCCAAATGCAAATGCGCACAGAAGCTGATGAACCCAATTTCGCACTTAAGATCGCTTTTGACGACAAGACCGATACGCTTGTTGTCTATACAGACGACATCAAGGCCGCGATGCAACAGCAGGGTTACTACCATGAAGTCTATGAAGACGTCGTAATATTTGCTCATATTACAGAGGCTTTTGATGGCCGTTTGATCTACACGATGACAATTGCCGACCCGAAGTTTGTCTTGGATGAAACAACGCAGAATGTGTTTAAAAAGAAGGGCAAGTTGATTTGTGATGCGGCTCCTCAGTTTGAGATACTTGGCGAAGTCAACAATTCAAAGCAATTTACTTTTAGTCTGGCTAATATTGAGTCGCGCGGCTGTAATCCAGGCACTATTGGTGCACCGGGTGATATGGATCGTATCATCACTGTTGGTGCCATGCACCATCGCACCTCTTTGACGAATATCCTTGGAGAGAATTATACTACTACCCCAGTTGGTAGTGAGGAGGGCCATCTCGTAACGTTCAGCTCTTGTGGTCCCACCATGCAGGGCCGTATCAAGCCCGATGTCGTGGCACCAGGTCATAACATCATCTCCTGTCATAACAGTTTCTATCATAAAAACGATATGGGCGAAGCTCTTGTTGATGATATCCTTCCAGAGGTAGCTTATGCCGACAAAGCATATGGCCGCACCTATGCGATGACGGCCATGTCGGGCACCTCGATGTCATGCCCTATCACAGCCGGTGTCATTGCCCTTTGGCTGCAGGCCAAGCCCGACCTCACCCCCGAGGATATCCTGGGTGTGATCGAGCGCACCAGTCACCAGCCAGAGCCTGAGTTCTCGGGCGAGGGCAAGAACATCTATTATGGTTGGGGTGAGATTGACGCCTATGCCGGTCTGCTCGATATCCTCGACGTCACCGCCAACATTCCAGAACTCTCACAGCATCAGCCTGCCGGCATCAAGTTCCGCCTCAAGGGTCATACGCTGTGTGTCGATGGCGCAGAAGATGGCACCCCTGTCACCGTCTATGACCTCAGTGGCCGTCCTGTGCTGCGTGCCACCGTTGCCGATGGCCTTGTGCAGTTGCCCGACCTCCGTGGCGGCGTCTATGCCGTCCAGCTGGGCACGAAGGGCTCTACACTCATCAGACTGTGATATGCTCTACCTCTGCTATTCTATCAACGACTTCTCTATCATGGAGGCCGGCATCTCGCTGCTGAGTTTCCTGATGAACAACCCGGGCTATGAGCCTGATGAGGTGTTCTTCGTGGACTACGGCATCCATCCGCGCAACAAGGAGCGGCTCGATGGGATAGCGGCCCGATACGGCAAGCGCGTCACCTGCCTCGACGGCCGTTCCGTGACCAATGAGGTGAAGCGCGCGTTCCCCCATCTCGGGGCGTGGTGCGGCACGATGGCCCCCAATGCCAAGGCGTTTATGGATAAGATCGTGCCCTCGTATGTGGATCGGCTCCTCTTCTTGGATGCCGACACGCTGGTGACGGGATCGGTGGACGAATTGCAAAGCCT
The DNA here is from genome assembly GCA_902788605.1 of uncultured Prevotellaceae bacterium. Classification (GTDB taxonomy): domain Bacteria; phylum Bacteroidota; class Bacteroidia; order Bacteroidales; family Bacteroidaceae; genus Prevotella. The sequence goes on from CADAKX010000038.1 coordinate 5,968, forward strand.
CGATATGGGCGGGGCTGCACTCGCCGCCGTGCCGCAGGCTTGGACTACGGCCCAAATCAGGAGCGGCCAGCTGAAGCTCTATTCCGGCAGCGACTTCTACTTCAACTCCGGCGTGCTACTCTACGACCTCAACGTGTGGCGACAGGAGGACTGCCACCAGATGGTGATAGACATGCTGCGGACGAAGAAGCAACTGTATTCGCCCGATCAGACATTGCTCAACAACGCCATTCCAGCGCGGCTGCAGTATCAGCTGCCGTTGAAATACGACCACATGACCCATTATATCCATCCCCGGCAGGAGCCGAAGTTTCTGGCCGCATTCCGTGTGCATACTAAGGAGGAGATTGACGAGGCCATCCAGCATCCCGTCATCTCCCACTTCACCGGCGGCGATCATCAGGCCCGTCCGTGGCACGAGGGCTGCTGGTCGTACCGCAAGGATGAGTACCTGCGCTACAAGGCACTCTCGCCCTGGAAAGACACGCCGCTGCTCTACGACTACCGGAAGAAGCATCCGCGAAAGGACTTCCCAGGCAAGTGCGCCATGTTTATTTACTGGCTGATGGCGAAGCAGCCGTCGCATGCCTTGACGACCATAGCAGCGCAGACGCTTGACCGAGTGAATGCCCTGAGGGCGCGTGTGCTACACCTGCCGCCAGAGATGGAGGAAGGGATTGAAAATTGATAATAGAAAGGTTTTAATTTTTTGAAGATTATGGCAAATTTAACAAAAGAAGAGATTGAGCAGCTGCAGCAGCAGCTCAAGGAGAAGACAAAAGAAGTAAGGGAAATCTATGACAAGCTCGTGGAGGCCGGGATCGTTCCACTCGCCGACGACTTCCTCGATGTCGTGGCAGGAGGATTAGGAAGTTTTCGTCCTACCGTAACACCATTCCCCGATGCGACGAAGTCTTCTTATCAGCGATAATTATAGACATGCTCTACCTCTGCTATTCTATCAACGACTTCTATGCACGCGAGGCAGGAATCTCGATGTTGAGTTTCCTCGACAACAATCCTGACTATGAGCCACAGGAGGTGTTCTTCATCGACTACGGCATCCATCAGCGTAACCGTGAGCGCCTCGACGAGATAGCCGCCCGCTACGGTAAGCACGTCACTTACCTCGACGGCCGTCCCGTGACCGACGAGGTGAAGCGTCAGTTTCCCAACTATTCTGCCTGGAAAGGGAGTATGGCTGCGTGCATCAAGCCGTTCATCGATAAGGTAATACCTGAGTATGTGGAACGGCTGCTCTATATCGACGCTGATACCATCGTGGCAGGGTCTGTCGCTGAACTGGCAAAGATGGACATGGGCGAGGCCATTGTGGCAGGCACCATCTCGAATGTGGAAAGCATCAAATTGCAGCGGCACGAGTATGAACTCTATAGCGGTAACCACATCTATATGGGCTCTGGCGTGCTGCTCTTCGACCTGAAGAACTGGCGGTGCGAGAACATCTACGAGCGGATGCTCGACGTGCTGGGAAAGAAGAAACACTTCAGGCTGCCCGACCAGATGCTCATCAACAATGCCATCCCAGAGAGGCTGATGAAGGTGTTGCCGCAGAAGTTCAACTATGTACACCATTTTTACCATCCCTGGCAGGAGTACTACTGGATGAGACAGTTCCGCATCTATTCGAAGGAAGAGTGCCGCGAGGCCATCGATCACCCCGTCATCATCCACTATCTTACTGGCTGGACACTGGCTCGCCCGTGGCATGAGGGCTGCCGTTCGCACCGCAAGGAGGAATACTATCATTACAAGGCACTCTCGCCGTGGAAGGACTCTCCGATCTATCCCTCCATTCAGAAGATGTATCCGCCAAAGAATAGCGAAGAAAGGCATTCTGCGTGGCTTATCAAGCAGATAATGAATCCATACCCGCCCCTTCTGGCCCATCTGATTCTGATCATAGATAGCTACTATAGAAACTTTATCAACAAAAGACACGGCATCATGCCGCCTCATTCTGAGGAAGGAATAGAAGTGGTGTGAAAAGTAAAAAGTAATGTTGTATCTCTGTTATTCGATTAATGACTTCTTTGCACGCGAGGCAGGTATCTCGATGATTGGTTTCTTCGAGAATAATCCTGACTATGAGCCGGAAGAGGTGTTTATCCTTGACTACGGCATCCACCCGCGCAACAAGGAGCGGCTCGACGAGATAGCAGTCCGCTATGGTAAGCACGTCACCTTTCTGAACGCCAAGGACGTGACCGACGCGGTGAAGCGCGAGTTCCCCGACCTGAAGGGCTGGCGCGGATCGATGGCGCCCAACGCCAAATGCTTTGTGGAGCAGATATTCCCCGACTATGTGGAGCTGCTGCTCTTTATCGATGCCGATACCGTGGTGGCGGGTTCTGTGGCCGAACTGAAGACCATCGACATGAGCGGGGCAGCCCTCGGCGTCGTACCCGTTAACTTAGGGGTGGAAGGCATCCGAAAGGGGCATTATAAGCTGTTGAGCGGCAATCAAATCTACTTCAACACCGGCGTGCTGCTCTACAACATGCCCATGTGGCGTCAGGAAAACTGTCACCAGATGATCATCGACACGCTCCACAAACAAATCGACCTGGAGTGGCCCGACCAGAATCTGCTTAACAATGCCATCCCCGAACGGGTTATCAAGAGGCTGCCGCAGAAGTTCAACTACTGGACACACTACTATCATCCCCGGCAGGAGCGCAGTTGGCTGCGGATAGGCCACTACTTCAGCGACGATGAGATAGAGGAGGCCGTCAGCCATCCCGCCATCGTTCATTATCTGGGTGGATGGGTCATGGCCCGTCCCTGGTACGAGGCCTGTCGTTCGCATTGCCAGGAGCCCTACCTGCGCTACAAGGCCCTCTCGCCGTGGAAGGACTCACCGCTCTTCACGCCCAACTACGAGGTCGCTCCTGTCAAGGGCCTGATGCAACATCTGGGCCGATGGCGGTCACTCCTCGCTTTCCGCCAGCCCTCGTTCACCCTCGCCCGCCTCGCCGCCCTGGCGTATGAGAAGATAAACAGAATATACCATCGATATCCGTACCCACGACAAGAATCAGAGTAAAAAGGGAAAAATTGCAAAAATCGCCCATTTCATCGGGTGAAAATGAGCCTGGTAGAAATGCCGGGCTTTATTTTTTCCTAATTTGGGACTCTTTTTTCCTACCATGAGACATCTGTATGGCGTGTTCTATATAATTTTGCACCGTCGTTCCAACGAAATGGGATGCATGAAGTGAAAATATGAACATAAACAATAAAGCGTATGGATATATCATTAATCTTTACCGTAGCGATAGCCGCAGCCTTCATCGTGGTGGCACTGGTGTTGGTGGCAATCATCATTTACCAGCGTTGGCGCATAGGCGACCAGAATGTGTTCATCGAGCGCTTCATCCGTCAGAACGAGGAGCAGCGCCAGAAATTGAGAAAAGCAGGAATACTATAATCAACAAAGAATAATAACAAGTTAGAATCATGAAAAGAATCGCAACCATTGTGGCGCTGATATGCGCCGTAACATTCCAAGTGAATGCACAGAACACCGAGTCGGAAATCCTTAACTTCGACCCCCTGCTCCAGTGGGGCTGCAGCATCGCCGATGTGGAGCAGCACATGCAGCAGAAAGAGTGGTGGACCGACGGCAACGACAAGCTCGAATACTGGGAAGACCCCTACCAATGTTGGCACAGATGGTATTTCGTGGATAAAGCCGAGCTCATGCTCACCGAGCAGTACCTCTTCGAGACCAAGGACGGCCAGAACCTGCGCTACGTCGTCAGCATCTGTTGGAACGATACCGTGCCCAGCGAGAAGTTCGTCAACACGCTGATTCATCAGGGCTTCCATTACAGCGGCGAGAGGGTAGGGTTCGACAGCGATATATTCATGCGCTTCCTCTCTGCCGACAGTAAGACCGAGGCGCTGTTCGCGCAGTTCGCCACCGAAGGAGAGGGTCAGAAAGTGGTTATCTACCGGCCTGTGGAAAGTAGCCAGCCCATCACAGAATTCCCCTATAGCCTGGACTTCGAGAACGGCTTTGAAGGCTGGACGGCCAACGACGCCAACAACGACGACATCTCTTGGATTATGTGGTACACCTCCCCTGCCGTGCACGCCCATAGCGGTAACCTTTATGCCGCCTCGCTCTCGTGGATGGAAGAAGGTGTGCAGGCTGACGATTATCTGGTCTCGCCTGAAATTTTCCTGCCAGCCGACCAGCCGGCCGCCCTCTCGTGGTGGTTCTGCGTTCACCCAGGGTATCCCGAGGACAAGTACGCCGTGAAGCTCTCTACCACAGGCGCCGCCGCCTCCGACTTCACCACAACCCTCTTCGACATCACGCCCACCGCAGAGCATGGCGACTGGACGCAGCAGACCCTTGACCTCTCGGCCTACGCTGGGCAGAGCATCAGACTCGCTTTCTACCACCACGGCTACGACAATAACTACATTGCTATTGACGACATTCTGATTGCCACCGGTGATCCTTCCGGCATCCAACGCCTCACCGCTGAAGACGCAAATCGTGAATGGTTCGACCTTCAGGGCCGAAAGCTCGCCGCTAAGCCCGCCCGTCGTGGCCTTTATTTCCAAGGTAACAAGAAGATATACATTAAATAATAATACGACAATGAAAAAGTGTTTTGCTTACCAATGTGTTGTTATGATGATGCTGCTGATGGCGGGCGTCGCCTTCTCCGGTTGTGACAAACTGAAAGATGATATGGACGGCATGAACATCCCCAGGGCCGACTATCTCTATCGTGCAATGGGTGATATGGATTATTCGGACGGGCCTGGCCATTTTGATACAGCCATCAGAACAGCTGTTGGTCTGGACCCAATTGTGGGTGGTGCCGACGATAAGGTGATTGAAGCCTGCGACAAGTGCTGTGAGGAACTGAAAGCAAGACCCCACAAGAGTGGTGCGGTGATGATCAGAAAGATACGCCATCCGGATGGTAAGTGGATTGTTCTGAAAATCTATGAACTCTAAGATCTCATCGCGATGAACGTGAAATTCAAGATGCCCAAGTTTGGGCGTCCGCTTAGCAAGGGTGGCGTGATGAAGGAGTTGCTGCTCACCACCATTGCCACCACCATCTCTATCGTGCTGACATTCGGCACGGCACAGTATTTTGAGCATCGGCAGAAGGAAGCCGATGCTCGCATGCTGGCCATGATGGTTATCCACGATATGGACAATACGGTGGAGCTGTTACGACGGATGGCCAAGGAGGATGCCCAAAACACAGAGGAAGCCCGTTATGTGCTGGACAATTTAGATAAGGTGGATTCCCTCGAGTATAATTTAATGGCTAGAGTTTTAAGTTATATCAAGACTGAGGTCAGTTCGCAGCAGCAGTATCCGCTCGATGAGGCCAGCGAAAAGGTGTTCCTCAGCAGCCAGGACTCGTGGAAAAACATCGATAACCCCGCATTCATCGATGCCGTGCAAGCATTCTACGTTTATCGTCATGGTATATTTAACACAATGAATAGTAGTTGGAGGTTTCGCAAGCCCATCAGCAACGATGCAGAGTATGAGGCCTGGTTGAAGTTCGGAGATAGTAGGCCTGATTATCAGGATCAGATAAAAGAATACATACCTCGCAGGGAGGTCGCTGTATTCTTAGACGGAGAATCTCTCCGACAGAATAATCTCAACAGCTGGGCCGAGGAATGTGAGATAAAATGCAACTCCTGTAAATTTGCGATGGGCATCACCGACAAGGAACTGGAAGAGTACGTGAAAACGCGCCAAGTGAAGGGACAAAGCGTGAAGGAACATGAATTGGTAGGACGATGGATCATTATAAATACAGCAGACAAAATAGATTTTTTTGAATATAAGGCCGATCATACGTTCATATCCCAATATGTTGGTTACGAAAACCTACCCTATTTCAACGGCCGTCATGTCTGTAAGCAAACGAGGAAAGGCAGTTGGGAATTGCGCGGTGACTCTTTGTTCGTGGTCATAAAAGAATTGAAGTGCGAGACAGATGCCAGCAAGGTCACTGCCAAGCCAGGTATGGAGAAACAAACAAATTACTTCGTGGAAGACTACAAGACTTGGGCAAAAGACAAAGAAAAGAAAGATAATGAAGCAGCGGGATTTACAAAAAAATATGCTGTATCTATCGACAAATCAGGAACCAAGATAGAATTGGTGCAGGTGATGACGGACAATGATGGCAAGGCATACGATGATAAATTCTATATGACGAAACAAGAAAAATAACAATATTAATAATGAAAAAGTTTTTTATGACGCTTGCAGCCGTCCTATGCTGCACATTGACAATGACAGTGTTCACCGCCTGCACCGACGACAATGACAACTCTGTGCAGCAACCGGAAACAAATCCTGACGACCAGACGGCATACACCGAGAAGAAGGTGCCCGTGAGCCGTGACGGACAAAACAGTGGCACGGTGACTATCCGCTTTTATGAGGATATGCCCTCGGTACCCTATATCTCCGTGGCCGATTTCCAGAACGTGATGGTACCTGGCTCAACGGTCAGCGTGACGAAGACTGGCACCGGCACCTATGAACTGAAGAACGCCGGCGGCACGCTGACGGTGAGCACGGTGACTGAGACTTGTGCCTTCGATGATTTCATGGGATTTACCAACCAGATGGGACTGGTGCAGGAGGGTATCGAGAATGTGTGCTACGACGGTCTGCCCTATGTGCGCTTTAACCATCAGACGCTCAGCGGCGGCTCATCAGCTGTGAACTTCAACTATAGTTCCTATGGCATCAACCTGCGCGGCGACGAGACGGCGGTCTATTTCCCCTTTGCCACGCTGGCCGACCTCTATGCCGACCTCTATGGACACAATGTGGCCTGCAACGGCGAGAAGGTGGTCTATGCCAGCAACGACGGCTTTGAGAGTGGAATTGGTGCTGATGAAGACTTCCAGTTTGAGAATCTCATGAAGCACAAGGAGCGCCAGGCCGACATGGGGGCTTACAACTATGCCGAACTCTGCTTCGTCATCGATCATTTCTATGGTATGCCTGCGGGTACTGACTTCGAGGCGTCGCTCCAGGAGAAAGGACTGGACAAGACGCTTGAGGCTGATGCCGACGGACAGAAGGTGAAGCAGTTGCTGCTGTCTACAAATATCGACGACTATGCCGACGGCATGTGTATGCTCTATGCCTACCTCTACGATGGAGGTCACACAAGAATATGGTATGGCGAGCCCAGCACGAAATTTGCAGAGGAAAATCCCCCGCTCTACAACTATTATGATGAAAGAGTAGCGATACCTACGAACAAGAAGATTCTGCAACTTAGGGGCATGGCCCTCCCTGAGCGTGGGGCTGTCTTCGGCGACACAAAGACCTATCACAAGAAGGGGAACACCGCCATCTGTCATTTCGACAGCTTCTCGGGCTCCGACAAGCAGGCATGGCTGGACTACTATCAGGGCAAGGGGCCGCGCCCCACGCTGGCCACCAGTCCTAAAGACCCGATGGCTATTTTCCTTGATGCGCTGGAGCAGGCTGCGGCCGACTCCGAAGTGAAGAACCTTGTGCTCGACCTGAGTATCAATACCGGCGGCTCGTCGGATGTCTTGATGGCCATGACCTCGGTGATGTTCGATCAGAACTTCTTCCGTGCCTACAACGTGATTACTGGTCAGAAGATAGAGTGGCACTTCGACGTGGACCGTAACTTCGACGGCAAATATGATGCTCAGGACAAGGACGTTCACTACGACCTGAACTTCTGTGTCGTCACCGGTCCGCTGTCGTTCTCCTGCGGCAACCTCTTCCCTTCCATCTGCAAGGATGCCGGCCTGCTCGTTGCCGGTCAGAAGAGTGGTGGCGGCAGTTGTGCCGTAGGCGTTTATCGCACCGCCGATGGATTCTACTATAAGATATCGTCGGCACGTGGCCGCCTGTGTGATCAGCACTGGCAGAATATCAACGCCGGCATCACCCCGCACGTGACGATAGACTACGCCAAAGAGATTGTATACCCATACGAGGATGGTCACGACTATACCTTATACTTCTACCAGAATTTCTGGAATTTGGACAACCTGAGCACCATCATTGGTGAGTATTATAAAAATTAGTAACTATCGATAATGAAAAAGATTCTGATGACGGCTGCCGTCCTATGCAGCTGGATGACAATGACAGTCTTCACCGCCTGCACCGACTGTGATGACAATTCCACGCAGCAGGGGCCGCAGTCGTCGGGCATCGACATGTCGGACCTCGACACCTCCGTCCGTCCTGGCGACGACTTCTATCAGTATGCCTGTGGTGGATGGATAAAAAACAACCCTCTGCCCGCAACATATTCGCGCTACAGCAAAGTAGAAAAGTTGTTAGCGAACAACCAGGAGCGTATCAAGGCCATCCTCGAAGATCTGCAGACAGGCAGTTTTGCCGACGGATCCACGGAGCAGAAACTGGCCGACCTCTATCGCTTGGCCATGGACAGCCAGCGCCGCAACCAGCAGGGTGTGGAGCCGCTGATGGGCATCATCGGGCAGATGGAGCAAGCCGCGACGGTGGAGCAGCTGTTCCAGATACAGCTGCAACTGGTACCAGAGAACTTCTACGTATTCCTCGCTGCCTATTTTGCTGCCGACGAGAAGAACGCCACGCAGAATATACTGGAGGTGAAGCAGAGCGGCATTGGGATGGGGCAGAAAGAGTACTATCTCGACACCGCTACCGCCGACATCCGCGAGGCCTACAAACAGACCATCGCCAAGATGTTCAAGCACTTTGGATTCACCGAGCAGCAGGCTTCGCAGAAGATGGCGAACGTCATGCACATGGAGACCGAACTGGCTAAGGTGAGCCGCTCGCAGACCGAACTGCGCAATCCCGAGGCCAACTACAACAAGATGTCGCTGGCTCAGTTTAATGCCGCCTATCCCCATATCCAGCTGGAGAAACAGATGAACGCTATGAATGTGCCGTCGGATTGCATCCAGGAGCTCGTGGTGGGGCAGCCGGAATTCTGCGCTGGTGTAGAACAGCTGATGGCCACCATGACTGCCGACGAGTATCGCGACTACATGGAGTGGACGGAAATCAGACAATACGCCGAATACCTGGACGACGCCACGGAGGCCATCTACTTCGACTTCTACGAGCGCGTGATGTCGGGCCGTCAGCAGGACTATCCCCTGTGGCAGCGCGTCTCGTCGCAAATGGACGCCCTGATGGGCGAGGCAGTGGGCAAGTTGTATGTCGAGAAGTATTTCCCTGCCGCCGCCAAGGAACGTATGCTTAAGTTGGTCAGCAACCTGCAGGTGGCCCTCGCTCAGCGCATCGACGCACAGGAGTGGATGAGTGCTGCCACTAAAGCCGCGGCCAAGGAGAAGCTCGCCGCCTTCATCGTGAAAGTGGGCTATCCCGACAAGTGGACTGACATGAGTGCCTTGCATATCGACAACAGCAAGTCGTACCTGGAGAACGTTATCCAGTGTGTGCGCTTTTTGAATGCGGAGAATGTCAAGCGCTGTGCAGGCAAGCCCGTGGACCCCACTCGATGGGGAATGAATCCACAGACCGTCAATGCCTACTATGAACCTACCACCAATGAAATATGCTTCCCGGCCGGCATCCTGCAGCCGCCCTTCTTTGACATGGAGGCCGACGAAGCCATCATCTACGGTGCCATCGGCGTGATTATCGGTCACGAGATGACCCACGGCTTCGACGACCAGGGACGCCTCTACGACAAGGACGGCAACTTGCACGACTGGTGGGCACCCGAAGATGCCGCGAAGTTCAAAGAGAAGGCCGATATGTATGCCGACTTCTTCGACGCTATCGAGGTACTGCCTGGTCTGCACGCCAACGGGCGCATGACGCTGGGTGAGAACCTGGCTGACCATGGCGGTCTGCAGTTGGCATGGACAGCCTACAAGAACGCCACACAGGCGCAACCGCTGCCTGCCATCGACGGATTCACTGCCGACCAGCGTTTCTTCTTGTCATACGCCAGCATTTGGGCGCAGAACATCACCGACGCTGAGTTGCGCCGTCGCACCACCAGTGACGTCCACTCCCAGGGCCGTTGGCGCACCAACGGAGCCTTGCCCCATATCGACGCCTGGTACGACGCCTTTGGCATCAAGGAAGGCGACAAGCTCTTCATCCCCAAGGAGAAGCGCTTGCAGTTATGGTAAGATGATGATGCGTTATAAAGATAAAAAAACATAAACGACAATGAAAAAGATTCTGATGACGGCTGCCGTCCTATGCAGCTGGATGACAATGATGGCAGAACCTGTGTCGCCCGAGACTGCACGTCAGGTTGCTGCCAAGTTTATGAAATCGAAAGGCACTGTACTGAAGAGCGAGTCCATGCGGAAGCTGCGCCGCGCCGCTTCTGTGACGGATACTGCCTCCGCCCAGATAGAAGCCCCTGCATACTACGTCTTCAACGCCACCAAGGGCTTCGTCGTGGTTAGCGGCGACGACTGCGTGGGCGACAACCTCGTGCTGGGTTATTCCGACATGAGTAGCTTCGACACCAATGATGTATCATCGAACATGCAGTGGTGGCTTGACGAGATGGAGTGCCAAATCGGCAAACTCAGCCAATATGGCGAGAGAGCTAAGGCTGTAGAGCTGCACGAGGACATTGATAGGCTGGTGACCGCCCTTTGGAACCAAGGCTCCAATATCTATGACCCGCATAACCCTTACAATGCTTTTTGTCCCGTTGTTGACGGGGCGCTGTGCGTTACTGGCTGTATGGCCACTGCACTGGCTCAGGTGATGTACTATCACCGCTACCCAATAGAGACCATCTCAGAACCTATCCCAAGCTATACGATGGCGAACGGCATGGTCATTGACGAGTTGCCCGTCACAATGTTCGACTGGGACCTCATGGTGGATGACTACATGCAGGAGACCGCAGAGGAGCAGCAATTGGCCGTTGCCAAACTGATGCGTTACTGCGGACAATCAGTACAGATGGACTATACGCCCGAAATCGGCAACGGCTATTACTACGATGTGGATATGCTTGTTAAGCTGTTTGGCTATGACCAAGGCGTTTACAGGGCTTGTGCCGACCAATATACGGTGAGTGGTTGGGACCAGCTAATCTACAATGAGTTGAAGGAAGGACGTCCCCTGGTCTATTGCGGCTACTCCAACGGCGGAGGACACGCCTTCGTTGTGGACGGCTATCAGGTACAGGACGGCAGTGGCTACTACCACGTGAACTGGGGCTGGGGTGGTGTCGACAACGGTTTCTTCAAGATTAACCTTCTTGATTCCCATGCGCACGGAACCGGCTCAAGCACTACCAATGACGGCTACAACCTCCACCAGGAGGTACTCATCGGACTTCAACCCGCTCAAGGTCCTTTGGACAATTACGGTCGTTATCTCACCCCTAGATATTGGAACAACGCCATCGACGGCGAACTTAATAGTTTCCAGGTGGTAAACACATCTTACCGTCCCGGCACATTCAACATCTGTCTGTTCGAACGTCTTGCCGACGGGACTATGGACAGTCATAACTTGGCCTTTGGAAATTTGGTGGATCTCCCAAGCTATGACCCCGTTAGAGAAACTTCAAGTTACACCTTTTATCCTCCTCATGCCTTAGAGGGGCTTGCTGCCGGTCGGCATGAACTGGTGTTCATGAACAAGGAGGTGGGCACGGACGCTCCCTGGAAACCTCTCTATGGTCCGAACAACTACATAGAGGTAGTGATAGACGAAGAGGGAAATCTCGCAGAGACCATCTTCCACCCATATTCTAAGCTCTCCACCACAGTCTCTAAAATAAAGATAGACGGCTTGAAGCAACGAGGACTCCGTCAGGACGTCAGTTTCCCCTTAACGAACAAAGGCGACGACGACTACATGGGTGGCATGACAAACGTCGTGTACAGTTTGAACGGTTCCGTGCTGGATCAAATTGTCAGCGTATCATTTTCAGGCATTATGATAGAAGCTGGCGACACAATAGACGTCACGTTCCCCATCTCCATCAATAGAGAGGGAAATTTTGTAGTAGTAATGAGCAAGGAGTATGATACAATGAACCTCGAAGGTACCAAACTCAGCGCCCTCAAGAATACGCCGGGCTATATAGGCCACAAGACTTTTACTTTGGATGCCCTACGGTTCTATTGTCAGATGGCGCAGTACAACGAGCGACCGGACGAAGAGGACAATCCTGCATACTATCTCGACCTCATGGTGGGTAACGGAACCGGCACGACCTATGATGCTGTGATAATGGCAAAACTCTTCAAGCCAAACGACGAGGGTGGCTACGACCCCGTGGTATTCCCGTTGCAGCCCTTCCTATATTCGTTTGTGCGAATAGAAAATAACTCATGGCAGGACGTGTCCATCCGATTGTCAGAGCCTCTGGAGACTGGCGATTATGGCTTCCAACTATACATGGCCAACGACTTTCTCAGCAATATGTTGAACGATTACTTTGTTTTCGCCATTGGCGACATCCATGTGGAGAGCAGCACAGGCATTGAATCAATTCAAGATTCAAAACTGAAAAATATAAATGAGGATGCCATTTATAACCTCTCGGGCCAGCGCCTGCAGAAGATGCAGAAGGGCATCAATATCGTGAATGGGAAAAAGATATGGGTAAAGTAATGTATCACTCAAAACGACCCTCTGCCCGCAGCCTATTCGTGCTACGGCAAAGTAGAAAAGTTGTCTTCTGCCACATGGGTTGATTATACCCAGAACATGACGTCGATAAATGTGGCCATTGGAGCTGAGAAGAATGGCAAGCAATGGTGTTTGCCATTCTTTTTTTGTCCTACTCCGCCACGCTTCCATTATATAAAATTAACCAAAAATTCTTTGGATGTATAATTTTCTTTTAGTACTTTTGCGTCCAAATTATGTGGAAAAGAACGACACTTGTATCAAATAATTTGTCTTTGCGAGTCAGCTTGCTGGCTGTGCTGTCGATGGCTATCCTGCTGTTGGTTGCCTTGTTTGTGATGTTTTTTGCATCAAGACGGTCAATGGAAGATGATGCGTTGCACAAGGCTCAGCAGGCATTGGATGCTGCAAATGTCAATATTGATAATATCCTGCTGAGTGTCGAAGAGACAGCGGGGAACATCTATTTCATGATGGCCCCCCATTTGAATAATCCTGACTCGCTGGCTATCTACTGTCGTAAGATGGTGGAGTCCAACCGTTATGTCACAGGATGCTCGGTGGCACTTATCCCTGGCTTCTATGAGGAAGACAAGGGATTTTTTGTCTATTTCCATCGTGTGGATAGTGCTGGCGTGACACAGATAGTCAGGACAGACACCTTTGGCGACCGTCCCTATTACGAGCAGGTGTGGTTTACCAAACCCATGTCGACGTTTTCGGCCCAGTGGCTCAATCCGTTGGTGGGAATGGAGACCGATGTCGAGCCCATGACATCGTTTTGTATGCCTATCACAGGGGCCGATGGTAAGCCGCAGGGTGTCATCTGTGCCGATGTGTCTATCAGTCTGCTCTCTACCATCATCTCTGAGACCAAGCCCACGCAGAACTCCTATTGCGCCCTGTTGGATCGCGATGGCTCGTTTATTGTTCACCCCATGGGCAAGAATATGATGGATGCCTCGGTCATCAGAAAAGCCAATGCCTCTGTGCAGAAGGTGGCCGACGCGATGCTGGGTGGCGAGACTGGTTATCTGCCGTTTGAGATCCACGGCAACAGTTATTTTGTCTTCTTCAAGCCTTTTGAGCGCGCCTATATGCCCAACCGTTCGATGGAACGCCTGAGCTGGAGTGTGGGCGTGGCTATCCTGAAAGAAGATATCTTTGGCGATTTCTATCAGTTGTTTAATTATGTCCTCATCATTGCGGTGGGCGGACTGCTGTTTATGTTTGTCTGCACCTGGCTGGTCATCTATCTCAAACTGCGCCCCTTGAAGATGCTGACAGAAAAGGTGGTACGCATTGCCGATGGACACTACTATGAGGCTATCCCTGATACAAAGAGCAAAGACGAGATAGGAAGTCTGCAGCGCAACTTCCAGAGGATGCAGTTGTCGCTGGCACTTCATAGCAGCGAGTTGCAACAACTGACCAACACTATCCAGAAGCACAGCGAAGAACTGCGCAAAACCTATAAGCAAGCCAGAAAAGGCGAGAAGATGAGAACGGTGTTTATGCATAATATGACCAATCAGATGCTGGAGCCCGCTACGACTATTGATGATGATGTGGTGGCCCTGCGCAAGGTTGGTGGCAAGAAACGGACGCTGGTCGTGAAGCTGGCAGAGAGAATCCAGAAGCATGGCGAGATTATCACCAAACTGCTGAATAACCTGCTGAACCAGTCGGAAGAGGAGATGAGAAAGGAGGTGGAGCATGATTAACCTGAATATCCGCCGCTCGTTCTCGGCCAAGATCAGTCTGTGGGTGTTGCTTCTGGCTGTGCCTACCTTCTTCGTTTCGCTGGGGTTGCTCTATCGCCAGTCGCGCCAGGCTGTGCGCGAGGAGTCTGTGGAACGTGCCAAGGGTGTGCTCAACGCATCGATGCATCGCATCTGTCGCTATCTCGTTACCAACACGACTGTCACGGAGGCCTATAGCTGGAAGGTGGAACAGTCGATGCAGGCAGAAAAACTGTTGAGCCTGACCAACAACGCTGTGAGCCTGAATCCCTATGTTGATGCCTGTTCCATTAGTCTGGAGCCTGGTGTCCTGAAGGACTATCCCGACCAGTTTATGGCCTACTCTGTGAGGGAGGGTGATTCCATCATTTCTAGCATCTCAAGGAACTTTGGCTATTTCAACAAAGCCTGGTATCAGGAGCCGCTTGAGAAGAAAAAGCCTAAGTGGGTGGTGTTCTATGACGAGACCAATGCCCTGCAACTGGATAAGGACGGCATGATTGCCACCTACAGCCAACCGCTCTATGGGCCTGACAGTACGATAGTGGGCGTGATGTCAACAGCCATCTCGCTGATTCACCTGTCGAAGATCGTGTCGAACGTGCATGCTTATCCTAACTCCTATTTCTTCATGATTGATGAAAAGGGACGCTATGTGGGGCATCCTGACACCTCGCGCCTTTTCCGCAAGACCATCTTCAACGTGGCTGACCCGCAAGAACAGCAAGACCTGATTGCCTTGGGATACGAGATGACGCAAGGGCACATGGGACAGATGTCGGTGGTGGTGAATGGCGAGCCCTCGCTGGTGTGCTATCAGCCTGTGCCGATGACCTCGTGGAGTCTGGCCATCGTGTGTCCAGGCAGCGATATCCTGGAAGGCTATAACAAACTGACCTATATCCTGTGCTCATTGCTCATCGTTGGCCTGTTGCTCATCGTGCTGAACTGCTATAAGGTGGTGAAGCTGGCCCTCCGTCCGCTGAGTAAGCTGAAGGAGAAGAGTCAGGCGATTGCAGAAGGCGACCTGGAGGTGGACATCACCCAGACCAACCGAGGGGATGTTGTGGGACGACTGCAAAGCAGTTTCGCCACGATGCTCGAGTCACTGAAGAACAAGTTGGACAGCGTACATGCTGCCAGCCGTGAGGTGCAGCAGTATAACAGCGAACTGGAGCATGCCACACAGCTGGTGGTGGAAGCCGACAAGCAGAAGACGCTGTTTATGCAGAACATGACGCATCAGGTGCGCACGCCGCTGAATATCCTGGTGGGCTTTGCCCAGATTCTGACCAGCCAGTCGAATGAAGAGAACAGCGCCCTGACAGATGAGGAGATCAAGAATATCGCAGGGATGATGGACGACAGTTCGAAGCAGCTCAACCGCATGGTGCTGATGCTCTATGACAGTTCGGATAAGGGCTTGCAGGAATCATCGCAATGTGATAAAAACGAGATTGTATATCCCAATGAGGTGGTTCGCATCGTGGCGCAATATGTGATGGATGTTTCGCCTGGTGTCTTGATTGGATTCGAGAGCGAGGTGCCCGACACCTTCTCTGTCAAGACTAACCAGAAGCTCCTGGCATATAGCGTGAGCGAGATTATCTTCAATGCCGTGAAGTATTCTGACCGTGAGCATATCGTGGTGCGCATCGTCCTGACCGACAGAACCATCCGCTTCATCGTAGAGGATACGGGTAGGGGCATTGCTGAGGCCGACCGCAATCGCAT
Organism: uncultured Prevotellaceae bacterium; assembly: GCA_902788605.1. Taxonomy (GTDB): domain Bacteria; phylum Bacteroidota; class Bacteroidia; order Bacteroidales; family Bacteroidaceae; genus Prevotella. The sequence goes on from CADAKX010000038.1 coordinate 22,111, forward strand.
CTTTATGTTCTTTACCAAGGTCGACGACTATAGCGAGGGACTCGGACTGGGTCTTCCCTTGGCCAAGAGTCATGCCAACGTTCTGGGTGGCGACTGCATGCTCGACCCTGATTATCACGATGGTTGTCGCTTTATCTTTGAGTTGCCCTTGCGATAAAAAATGATAGGACTATCTTTTCAATAATTAAAAACTATAATGAGACACAAACTACTGGCAATGGCGATGCTGATGGGAGGCATGGCCGCGCAAGCACAAGACAGACAGGAAATGATGTTGCAGGACGACTGGCAATTCTCACGTGATAAGCTGACGTGGGAGAAGGTCAGCGTGCCTCATGACTGGGCTATCAGTGGCCCGTTTGACAAGAAATGGGACCTTCAGACCGTGGCCATCGAGCAGAATGGCGAGAAGCAGGCTACGGAGAAGAGTGGGCGCTCAGGCGCTCTGCCTTGGATTGGCGAAGGTTTTTATAAGCGAAAGCTGACGATTCCATCGGGCTTCAAAGGGCATGCCGAACTGGTCTTTGATGGTGCGATGGCACAGCCCACAGTCAGCATCAATGGTCAGGAAGCGGGCTTCTGGGCCTATGGCTATAATACCTTCCGCGTGGATATCACGCCCTATATTAAAGAAGGTGATAACCTGTTGGAGGTAAGCCTTAAGAACCAGGAGGAGAGCTCGCGCTGGTATCCTGGTGCAGGCATCTATCGCCCTGTGACGCTGGTGATGACTGCTCCCACGCATATTGACGACTGGGGTGTGGTGGTCAGAACCATCGAGTTGCGTCAAAGACAGCGGGATATTGCCACAGTGAAGGTCGATGTGCCTGTTGTGGGCTATAAGAAAGGTGTTACTGTGGCCCTTTCGTTGCTCGATGCCGAGGGCAAGGAGCTGTCCACCAACCAACCTGCTCCAATGCGCAATGGGTTGGCGAGTGCCACGTTCTATGTGCCCAAAGCCAAGTTGTGGTCGCCAGAGAGTCCGTACCTCTATAAACTGAATGCCAAGGTCTTTAAGGATAATCGTTGTGTTGACGAGAAGACGGTGAACGTGGGCATCCGCACCGTTCGCGTGTCCAAGGAAAAAGGCTTTGAGTTGAATGGCGTCACGCGCAAGTTGAAGGGCGTCTGCCTGCATCATGACCTGGGTCCGCTGGGTGCTGCCGTCAACAAGGCTGCGCTGATTCGACAAATCAAGATATTGAAGGACATGGGCTGCGACGCCATCCGCACGGCCCATAACATGCCGAGTCAATGGCAGATGGATATCTGTGATTCGCTGGGTATGATGGTGATGGCCGAGAGCTTCGATATGTGGATCTATCCCAAGTGCAAAAATGGCTACGCGAAGTTCTTCAACGAGTGGGCTGACAAGGATATCACCAACCTGGTGAAGGCCAATCGCAACCACCCCTCTATCGTGATGTGGTCGATAGGCAACGAGATTCCAGAGCAGGGTAGTGTCGAGGGCAGAGAAATGGCCATTCACTTGCAGGGATTGGTACATTCTCTCGATGCAACACGTCCAGTTACTCAGGGCATGGACCGCATCGACAATGCGATGGCCACAGGTTTTGCTCAGGCCATGGAGGTGCCAGGCATGAACTATCGCCTGCATCGCTATCAGGCAGCCTACGACCGTTTGCAGCATGGCTTCCTGCTGGGCTCAGAGACAGCCTCTACGGTGTCGTCGCGTGGCACTTATTATTTCCCTGTGACACCTACCGATAGAGGCATTCACCCTGATGGCCAGTGCTCTGGCTATGATGTGGAGTGGTGTCCGTGGAGCAACCTGCCTGATGACGACTGGGTTTGGCAGGACGATAAGGACTGGGTGATTGGCGAGTTTGTGTGGACGGGCTTCGACTACCTGGGTGAGCCCACGCCATACGATGAATACTGGCCCTCGCGCTCGTCGTATTTTGGCATCTGCGACCTGGCCGGACTGCCCAAGGACCGCTATTATCTCTATCGCTCAAAGTGGAATAAAGAGGCGCATACCATCCACCTGCTGCCTCATTGGACGTGGGGCAAGGAGAGGGTAGGCGAGGTGACACCCGTCTATTGCTATACGGACTATGATGAGGCCGAACTCTTTGTCAATGGCAAGAGTCAGGGTCGCATCAAGAAGAATCCAAAAGAGCGCCTGGATCGCTATCGCCTGCGCTGGAACAACGTAAAGTATCAGCCTGGCGAGGTGAAGGTAGTGGTCTATGATGCCAATGGAAACGTGGCTGGCCAGAAGGTGATGCGAACAGCAGGCAAACCTGCAAAGCTCGAGACCGAAGTTTGGACGCAGAATGAGTTGAAGGGTTCGCTGAAGGCCGATGGTAATGATTTGGCCTATGTGACGGTGAGTCTGACAGACAAGAATGGTACGCTGATTCCTGATGCCACAGACCAGTTAGTTTTCGAGGTGAGTGGCGCTGGCACGTTCCGTGGCGTTTGCAATGGCGATGCCACGAGTCTTGAAGTCTTTACGAATCCCACGATGAAACTCTTTGCAGGTCAATTAGTTGTGGTTTGTCAGGCTGGAAAAGAAAAAGGTCAGCTCACGCTTACTGTCAAGGACAAACAGCGTAAACTGACCAAGAAGATTTCTATTCCTGTAGAATAAAAAAGCCCCTCAGTTTTGAGGGGTTTTTTATTTTGAGTTTTCTCCGTAGCAGAGATCACTAGTCGCTATTAGAGTTTTTCTCTGTAGCAGAGATCACTAGTCACTATTAGAGTTTTTCTCCGTAGCAGAGATCGCCACAGTCGCCAAAACCAGGAACGATGTATTTGTGCTCGTTCATGCCTGGGTCGATGGCGGCGCACCAAAGGGTGGTGTCCTCTCCTACGCTGTTTTTCAGCATCTCAACCCCCTCAGGCGTGCCAATCACACTGGCGATATGCACCTGGTGAGGCTTGCCTGTTTTCAGAAGTGCCTCGTAGGCTGCTACCATTGATCCACCTGTAGCCAACATGGGGTCGACGATGATCAGTGTCTTGCCCTTGACGCTGGGCGATGCCATGTATTCCGTGTGGATGCCTACCTCTGTATGCTCACGGTTGGTGTACATGCGGAAGGCCGATACAAAGCCATTCTCTGCGTGGTCGAACACGCGCAGGAAACCCTCGTGGAAAGGCAGTCCGGCACGCAAAACAGTTGCCAGCAGCACCTCGTCCTTGATTATGGGGATGTCGATGGTGCCCAGGGGGGTAGTGATGGTCTTGGGCTTATAGGTAAGGGTCTTCGAAATCTCGTAGGCCATCATCTCGCCGATACGCTCAATGTTGTTACGGAACAAAAGACGGTTCTTCTGATAGTTCTTGTCGCGCAACTCTGCCATAAAGTGGTTGATGACAGAATTCTGTTCTGAGAAATTAATGACTTTCATAAATAATAGATTTTTGCTTGCAAAGGTAAGAATTATTTTGAGATAATTGTAATCTGCGGGTTGCAAAACAATCTTTCTGGCCTATGTTTTGAGATACTTTAACATAAAAAAGGTTTGTGTGCGCGCAAATAATTCCTATTCGTTGGGCGTATTTCTCAAATTCTTCGTACCTTTGCACCCGTTAAAATAGACGAAAGTATCATTTTTAAAACAAACAATAAAACAATGGCAAAGTTAGATTTGACACAGTATGGCATCACCGGTTCTACCGTGATTGCTCACAATCCTTCGTATGAGACTCTCTTCGCAGAGGAGACTAAGGCTGGTCTGACTGGTTTCGACAAGGGTCAGAACACCGAGCTGAACGCTGTAAACGTGATGACTGGTATCTACACTGGTCGTTCACCTAAGGACAAGTGGTGGACTTCTGAGGAGTACAAGAACGACAACCACCCCATGTCTGAGGACGTATGGGCTAAGGTTAAGGAAATCGCTGTTAAGGAGCTCTGCAACAAGGATCTGTATGTTGTTGACGCTTTCTGCGGTGCTAACGAGGGTACTCGTCTGGCTGTTCGCTTCATCGTTGAGGTAGCATGGCAGGCACACTTCGTTACCAACATGTTCATCCAGCCCACCGCTGAGGAGTTGGAGAACTTCAAGCCTAACTTCGTAATCTATAACGCTTCTAAGGCTAAGGTTGAGAACTTCAAGGAGCTGGGTCTGAACTCAGAGACTTGTGTTGCTTTCAACACCACAAGCCGCGAGCAGGTGATCATCAACACATGGTACGGTGGTGAGATGAAGAAGGGTATGTTCTCTATGCAGAACTACTATCTGCCTCTCCAGGGTATCGCTTCAATGCACTGCTCTGCCAACACCGATATGGAGGGTAAGAACACCGCTATCTTCTTCGGTCTGTCTGGTACAGGTAAGACCACTCTGTCAACCGATCCTAAGCGTCTGCTGATTGGTGACGACGAGCACGGATGGGACGACGAGGGTGTATTCAACCTCGAAGGTGGTTGCTACGCTAAGGTTATCAACCTCGACAAGGAGTCTGAGCCCGATATCTACAACGCTATCCGTCGCAACGCTCTGCTCGAGAACGTTACTGTTGACGAGGCTGGTAAGATCGACTTCGCTGATAAGAGCGTAACTGAGAACACTCGTGTTTCTTATCCTATCGATCACATCGAGAAGGTGGTTAAGAAGGTGAACGGTAAGAGTGCAGGTCCTGACGCTAAGAACGTTATCTTCCTGTCAGCTGACGCATTCGGCGTACTGCCTCCCGTATCTATCCTGACTCCCGAGCAGACCAAGTACTACTTCCTCTCTGGTTTCACAGCTAAGCTGGCTGGTACAGAGCGTGGTATCACTGAGCCCACTCCTACCTTCTCTGCTTGCTTCGGTCAGGCATTCCTCGAGCTGCACCCCACAAAGTACGCTGAGGAGCTGGTTAAGAAGATGGAGAAGAGCGGTGCTAAGGCATACCTCGTTCCTACCAAGAAGATTCCTTACTTCAACTTCGAGGTTCCCACACAGCTCAATGGTGTGGCATGGGGCATCCTTGATCCTCGCGACACTTATCAGAACCGCAACGAGTGGGAAGAGAAGGCCAAGGATCTGGCTGCTCGCTTCATCAAGAACTTCAAGAAGTATGAGGGCAACGAGGCTGGTAAGGCTCTCGTAGCTGCAGGCCCCAAATTGTAATTGGTGCCGGAAGCAACTTCCCCTTGGGGGATTTTGCTGGTCCTAAGCTCTAAGCTTTAGACCCCATAAATAGACAAGCAGGCATCTACACCATCGTTGTGCAGATGCCTGTTTTTGTTTCTGCTAACCATTGGAAAGATGAACATTAAGGAGAAATATCGTGCGTTTAAGGAGTGGCAGCAACGTCCCTATCAGGTGAAGCCACTCTCGCAGGAGGAGCACACCTGTGCCACTTGTCATACCACCTATCAGGGCAATTATTGTCCCCGTTGTGGACAGTCTTCTGTCGTTGGCCGCTATTCGTTTAAGACGGCCTTCCTGTTGTTCCTCGACGTCTGGGGGCTGGGCAATCGTGGCATGTTTCGCAGTCTCCGCGACCTGTTGTTGCGACCAGGTTATATGATTCGCGACTATCTGAGTGGCATGCAGATGGCTTACTTCCCACCGTTTAAGATGTTCTTCCTTCTGATTGCCTTCTCCATCCTGGTCAAGAGCGGTTTTAATATTCATGGTGAGAATCATATCAACGAGACGGTGAATACCCTTGAGCAAGGCTATAATAAGGCCGTAGAGTCCAGAGAAAACACGATAGAGATAGAAACCAAGGCCTCGCGCAATGGCACCATGACAGAAGAGCAGAAAGCCACACGCGACTTTGCTGTGCATTTCTTTGAGTCGATGAGAAAGACCTATCAATTTGTGAGCGAGCACGAGACCATCGTCACGTTGATGTGGCTCCTGGCCTTATCGCTGCCGCTCTATCTGTTCTTTAAGTCTTCTCCCAGGATTCCTGACCTCCGCTTTCCTGAGTTCTTTGTGGCCATCATCTATATGCAGAACATGATGACCATCGTGAGTGCGGCTGCAGGCTTCTTCTGTTTCTACCCTGAGGTGATTGAGACCTGTTCCGCCGTCTTGAGTATCGTGGCCCTGAAACAGCTGTCAGGCTACACATACAAGCGCGTCATCTTTAAGACCTTTGCAGCATTCATCATCCTGACGTTGACCTCTATCCTCCTGGTTGCTTTAGGCATAGTTATCGTAGGCTTTGTTTTTAGAGATTTATTGTAAAATATTGTTTCATTTCTAAGAATAAAAGTTAAAATGCGACTGATGGTGTAAATTTGTATATCGGAAAGTTGCGAGATTCAGCATTTTCCCTTTTCTTTGCATTCGGAATCAATGACAAAACCGATGAAGAAAAGTGACAATGCACTAACTAAGACTGAATTCCAAGTGATGTCGATCCTTTGGGACCTGGGACATGCAGCATGTGCCTGGGACATCCTGGATCGTTGGGAAGAGCCGAAGCCAGCCTACACCACTGTAGCCACCTATCTGAAGGTGCTGCACGAGAAAGGCTATGTGGACTTTTTCAAAAACAAAGGCGAAGGCAAGACTCACCAGTATATGCCCATGATCAGCCGTGTGGAATATACCCGCAAGGCCATGCAGGAGGTGAAGAAAAACTATTTTGGCAGTAGTCTCAGGAATATGCTCAGTTTCTTCGTTGAGGAGGAGCACCTGACAGAAGACGATATCAAAGAATTATTTAACCAACTCAAAGAAGCTTAACTAATGACAGCACTCCTTGTTTACACCCTCAAGTCAGCCTTTGTGCTCACGTTGCTCTATCTGCCTTACACGCTGATGTTGCGAAAAGAGCGTTTCTTCAGGTTAAATCGCCTGACGCTGCTTTCAATCCTCCTTTTGGCATTGGTGCAGCCTCTCTGTAAGATTGCCCAACCCGAGGGTTTGGCACAGTTAGGAGGCGCAGGCACCGCTATTGTCAGCACGCAGGCGTTTGTACAGCAGACGGAGGCCGTCATCAATCCAGATGCTTTGACGGTGATTACAGCGTCAGAGCCGTCAACGACATGGGAATGGCAGGCATGTGTTGCCTGGATATATATAATAGGTGTGGTGCTGGTGTTCTGTCTGCGCTTGTTCCAGATGTTTCAGGTCCGTCAGGCCATGCATCATGGTTGCCTGTGGCGCGAGGAGGAAGACGATCATATCACCGTTTATTGTCATGTGGGTGATGGTGCTCCCTTCAGTTGGATGCGCAATATCTATATCTGTGATGATGACTACAGGAAGAATGGTCGCACCATCCTGTTGCACGAACGTGCCCATATCGTCTGCCGCCATTCCTATGATATCCTCCTGCTCACCCTTGTTGAGGCTTTGCAATGGTGGAATCCCTTTGTCTATAAGTTAGGCTCCAGTCTGCGTGATGTGCATGAGTATGAGGCCGACAACCACGTGTTGCACCAAGGCATCTCGCAGGTGGCCTATCAGACATTGCTGGTGCGCAAGGCCCTGGCCAACACCACCTATGCCTTTGCCAACAACTTCAATCGCAGTCACGTGGCCAAGCGTATCAGTATGATGAAGCGCCCCAGTTCTAATCCCTGGATGCGCAGTAAGGTACTCTATGTTGTGCCCCTCCTCATCTTCTCGCTCCTCATCTCAGCCACGCCAGTGGTCGAGCCTCTCTTCATGCTTGATGGCGTAGAGGTGGAAGCAGAGCGTGTCAAGCAGTTGCCCCAGGAAGATATAGACCACATAACGGTACTCAAGGATGGGGTTGCCACAAGGATCTATGGCGAACGAGCAAAGGATGGTGTCGTTGAGATAGGCACCAAAGAAGCAGCCAAAGAAGAAGCTGCTGAAGAGACAGCTCAGGACAATATGGTAGATGATAAAGTATGGGATATCTGTGAGGAAATGCCAGAGTTCGTGGGTGGTGACGCAGCTTTAAAAGAATATATCAGTCGCCATCTGACATATCCATCGAAAGTCTTGGACTATGGTGTTCAAGGCTGTATGAGAGTTTCGTTCATCGTAGAGATGGACGGCTCTATCAGCAACGTGACAGCGGTGTTGAGCAATGAGACAGGTTCAGAAGTTGATGCCGTCATCACAGGATTCCATCGTGACGACGAGATACAGCTCAATGGCGAAATAGCTGCGCAACTGTTGCACGAATGGGCAGCGTCGGCCGAGCAGTTTTTTAGGGATATGCCTCGTTGGAAGCCAGGCCGCCAGAATGGTCATGTGGTAAGAGCCAGAGTCACTTATCCCTTGCATTATCGATTACAATAACCCCCATATCTTATGAAGAAGTTCCTAACCATTATGTTGCTTTCAGTAGCCATGGCTGCTGAGGCCCAAACGGACACGCTCTGTCATTCAGCATTCACAGCAGTCTATCTCTATGAGTGCAAGACTGTCGATGCTGACGGACAGCCAGTGGTCGACTCCCTGCTCCTGGCTGTTCAGGCGGCCGATGGCATCACCAAATGCTTTCCTTATAACGATTATAAGAAGCAGAAGCACGAAAGAGACGATATCATAGATACCTACAAGGCAGCACAGATGCATGTGGGAACCATCTTAATGAACTATCCTGCTGGTCGCGTCACTGTGCAGGAAGAGCTTTATCCCTATCGCTACCAAACCGATGAGGCATGGCGTGCGCCAGAATGGACGCTGACGGAAGGCGAGGACAGTGTGATGGGCTATCTCTGTCAGAAAGCCTCTACGACGTATAACGGACTCACATGGCATGCCTGTTATACTGAAGAGGTGGCCAG
>CADAKX010000039.1 GCA_902788605.1 uncultured Prevotellaceae bacterium
AAAGTACAAAATCAAATCTCGAAAAAATAACATTCGCGTAACTCATTGAAAATAATTAATTTAAATCATGTCTGAGAATTTTTCTTTGGACAGCAGTGCAAAGATATATAAAAACGAGGGAGGCAGACACAAAATGTCTGCCTCTCTCTTTATCTTTGCAGCCAGAAAATGTATTATAACAATTAAGAACATTATTATGGCAAAGAAAGAAACTATCGATTTGGAAGTTATTAAAGGAATGCATCCAGATAGCTTCGACACTCCAGAGGATATTGCTAACTTAGGGTGTGATTACTGCAATGGAGAAGGAGTCAATGAGAATTGTGAAATAGGTCGTACTCTTCTTGAAAAAGCTGCAGAAATGGGATGTGTGTATGCAATGACAGCTTTGGGTTATTTGTATCACGATGATGATTATGATGGGCATGATGATGAAATTGCTTTTGAGTGGTTCGTGAAAGCTGCCACAAATGGTGAATTGGAAGCTGGTTTTATGGTTGGCGAGTTCTACGATAATGGATATTATGTGGAGAAAGATGAGACTATGGCCTTTTATCAGTACAAATTAGTAGCCTATTATGGATTTGCTGAAGCACAATTCTATGTAGGGGTTGATTATGAATATGGCATTGGGGTTCCACAAAATTATAAATTGGCTGTGAAATGGTATCAACTGGCATGTAAACAGGGAAACGCGGAAGCGATGAACAACTTAGGAATGAAATATGTAAGAGGCCTTGGTGTGGAAAAAGATGAAAACAAAGCATTTCAATTAATTATGGAATCTGCTCTTAGAGATAATCCTAAAGCGATGAATAATCTTGGCTATTTCTATTTTGATGGTGTAGGTTGCCAACGAAATACCACAAAAGCAATGGAGTGGTTTAAAAAAGCGAAAGAAAATGGAGAAGATGTCGAATCGTGCATTATTAATATGCTTCAGCTTTTGAAACAAGCTGACTCGAAAGACCCATTATCAGAATATCAAATAGCAGAATACTATCGTAAAGGGGAAGGGCTCTCACGGCTTATAAAGAAGGGAAATAGGAGAAAAGATCAAATAATTCGCTTTCGGAATTACAAGAAGGCAGTTAAATGGTTTATTAGAGCCGCTATACATGATAAAAGTGATAATGCAGTCATAGCCCAAGCTGCATATTATAGACTGGGTACTATATTTCAAGACCTTGCAGAAGACCTCTATGAAGTACGTTATGAGGAGAAGGCTATCAAATACTATACGATGGCAGCAAATTGCGGTTTGCCTATAGCATTCTGCAAATTAGGCGAAATGTATGAAAGCCATGGAGAAGAAAAGAAAGCCATAGAGTATTATAACAGAGCGTCGGACGAAGCCTATTTCAAATACGGCATCAAGACTATGTTGCATTCATAAGTTAAAAGCAAAGATAATATGAAAATAAAAAAAGATCCATACCCTAATTTGCTGATTAATCAGTTCTTCTGGCTTCAATTCATTCAACCTGGGAATACCCATGAATTGCCAAGTTCAACAAATTGGATGAAGCTTTGGAGATACATCACACTAGAACTTAAACAGTCTAGCGTCTGGTTTATACCCAATTTTAATAGCAATGCAGCTATAAAAGTACTGAAAAAGAGATGGTCAAGGGGTGATCTTGAAAGGATAATTAAAGGTGACTATCGTTTTTATGATTTTAATGCAGGCAACATTCAATCAATAACAGCTACAGTCTGTTTTGGTTTTGAAAAGTTTAAGAAGGATTGGCTGGTTATTAAGTGTGACTATGATTTTGTTGAAAAGAATCGAGAGCAGTTACAGAAAATCGCCAAAGATTTAAATACGAGAGTAGTTTTAATCTGCATAGCTAATGATGTTAAGCATGAAAAAGATGAGCATGATTCTTTGTGTTTATAGAAATAATCACTATCTTTGCCACAAAATATATACCCATGCTGCCTAAAATAAGAAAATGCCTGTACCTGATTAATCTGCTGGAGCGGAAAGGTGCAATGACTCTGAAGGAGATAAATGAAAGTTATCAGTACTCTTCTATCTATGAAGGCGATAATATTATACCTCGAACATTCTTGAGGTATAAAGATTTTATTGAGGCAAACTTCCCTTGTTATATAGAATATAATGCCAGGACGGGAAAATATGAGTTGCATCGTCACCAAGCATTGTATGGCGAAGATGATTCTCTATTCGACTATCTGCTGTCAGCCTATCACATCGAGGGTATGACGGAATTGGCATTGAAACACCGCGAAAAGATTATGCTGACTGAAGCACCAACTGGTGTTGAGAATGTTCAGTTAATCCTCGAAGCGATTGATAAAAAGCGCGGCATAGAGTGTGACTACTATTCTTTTAATAAGAAATCAATTAAACAGCAGAAATTGATACCATATTTCCTGCGTACCTGGGAGAATCGTTGGTATCTGGTTGCTGAGCCGGACAATCATCACCATGGTCTATCTGTGTTTGCCCTAGAAAGAATGGACAACATCCGTTTGACGGAAGAGAAGATGCTCCCATCCAAGAAGATTACGGCAGATGAGTATTTTGATGGCAGCTTTGGCGTGAATCATTCAGATAATCAAAAACCAGAGAGAATCCTCATCAAGGTATATGGTGCCCAAGCAGAATACGTAAAAGCTCTACCAATTCATGAGTCTCAGAAAGAGATAGAAAAAACAGATGAATGGAGTATCTTTGAATATAGACTGGTTCCTTGTTTTAATTTCTATCAACAGCTGCTTTGGCATAGGGAAAAGTTGGAGGTGTTGGAGCCTGAAAGTGTAAGAGATGAAATGAGGGGAACGATAGAGAAGATGTTAGAATATTACAGTACACAACGAAAGCCTTAATGAACGTGTCTCGCAGGAGTTAGATAAAGGCATCTGTGGGGGTGAAAGAAATCTTCCCTGAAAGCAAATTGGCTCCAAGTTACAAGTATAGGACTAGTATAGGACTAATTGGATTACATTCTACAAGTGTCGAACTTCGATAAAATGCAGAGAGAATAACGATAGGCTCCTTACTATGCTATTGGTGGGTATATTTCCGTTCAAAGCAGAGCAGCAAGATGGGGCAGCAATGCTATTGTCACTATCTCAGAATTGCTGCAACAGGAACTGCCTGGGTTAAGAGGTTTTTCTGAGACCAGCATCAAACTTATGCGCATCTTCTATGAGGCATGGTGCAGTATGTTCGAGAATCGTCCATTGTCAGCGGACGATTTACAAAACTGCATCATTCCTGTAGGCGACAAAGGACATATCGAAATTCGTCCATTGACAACGGACGAATTACCGCCAAGGTATACTTCCTGAACCAGAGGAGTTGAGAAAACTTATGTGAGCGTACCCAATGTGTGCGATACCTCACAGATATTGGGTAATAGGACGTAGCCTAATACGCACTTTTCTGGCAGATGCCATATAAGATGCCACAGTGATTGCAGAAACAGAGAGCAAGCTCAAAACAAAAAGATGTGAATAGTTTTGGCTCATTCAAAAAAAATGATTACCTTTGAGACGATGTCTCGAAGTTCTTGGACGAGCCAAGCGTCTCCTTCGTCGCCGAGCGGTGAACCATGTACTTGAAGCAGCCCCTCTCCACGAAGGCCACCCACTGCGCCGGCTCGCCCGCCTCCTCCAGCGTCTCGCCCCGCTCCATCACGCGCCGCTCCCCGTGCTCCATGCAGTACGCCCGCAGGAACTCCAGGTCCAGCCCCTCCTTGTAGGTGTTGAAGTGCTTGTTCTTATTTTGGGTCATAATGATATTCTTATTGCCACAGCGGTTCATTCTCCCATCCACGGGGGAAGCCCATTTTCTTGACGTTGATGTGTGGATAGGCTTTAAACAGGCTCAGCAGTCGGTCTTTAATCTGACTGTTAGGCGTGATGCTTTGTTCAAGGTAGAGCAAAGTACAAAGCTGAGCGTATAACTTCATGGGGCGTATGTGCTGTGCGTCAACCCATGCAAGCGGCAATCGGCTTGGCATTTGGGGCATGGCAGGATAGCGGCGGTTCCATGCACGGCCATGGTGAGCGCAGCAGTTTCGGAGCACTGTGAGACTACGCATCCAACTCTCCAAGTAAATGTATTGTGGTAGTCCGACACTCTTTGCCACCTGTTTCTTAACTGCAACATCTTTCATATTGGCGTAAAGTTTGGAGAGATTGCCGAATGAAACAACCTCTAACGTCTTCCAAACGGGTGGCATGGATGGGGTGTCGTACTTAGCGAAATGTTCTTGTAGAAAATCCTCCTTAGAACGATCTAACTCAGCCTTGATGCTGTCGAGGCACGTCTGGAAGATGCTACGGCTGTTGAACTTGGACGCTTCCATAAACCAAAATGCGCCATGTGCCATTGAAAAGAAATGGATGATGCGAGTGCGTAAAGCCACCTCTATATCTTGTATAGCCGTGAAAATGATGGAGCGCAGTTCCTTGTCGAAGTTGTAGAGAGAAATGACATCCTCCAGTCGTGTGCCGCTGGCGAATTGATGCGTAGTCTCGTCTGTCTCAAAGATTTTCCAGTAACTTGCTAAGCGGAAGTAACTGATGGAGGCAAGTTGTTTCAGTGCATTGTCATCATCATTAACAATGAGACCACGCTGTTTCAGCATGGCAAGCTGTGTGGTGATGTCTGTTGGTCGTTTGTCATAAATCATACCCATATAAATGACGAAGTCCCGCCGTGGTACGCATTGTTAGGAGGCGTGGCGGGAACTGTTGGTGCAAAGGTACGGCTTTTATTCGGAATGACAAAACATTTTGAAGGAAAATGCAGAAAAGAGGCACATTTTTATGTCTTTTTTGCAGTTTTTTCTTAAACTAGTTTTAGAGTTGCATACCAAAAGGGGTGTTTTCGGTGTGCATCGGGCTGTTGAAGGGGCTTTCAGCAGTACCTTTGCCTTCTTTTTGATGGGAATAGTCCCAAATAACCATCAAATCATTTACAACAATGAAACGATTATCATTGATTGCGTCGGCTCTGGCGGTACTGGGGCTGACGGCGTGTGAGAAGACGGTGGTGAGCACCGACCGTCCGCTCGTGGACGACATTGAGGATGTAGGCTTCGGGCAAGTGAAAAACTCTTTGCTGCAGGTGCGGACGAGGACCGGAGGCGTGGCTTCAGACGAGGCGACAATCGTTCGCAAAGACACCTTGTCACCTTTACCTCATTCGGATAATCCCGATGAGTGATTCCGATAATCCCTACGACTCATTCCGATAATTCCTTTACCCCCATAGGAATTATCCCAATGAGTCGTTGCAATGGTTTGAACGACTCATTGGGATTATCTCGACAAATCATCCGTCCTTGCCTATGTTTTAGAAAGGTTTTTACTACATCCTGCCTATGTTTTAGAAAGATTTTGTATTTTTGCACCGAAAAAAGTCATTTAACACATTGTCGGCAATTAACCTCACATCATCCTCGCTGTAGGCTTACTCTACCCATACCCTTTGAGTATGCCTAGAGTATGCCTAGAGTATGCCTAGAGTATGCCTAGAGTATGCTTAGAGTATGGCTAGAGTATGGCTAAAGTATGGCTAAAGCGTTTCAAACTTATCGTTTCATACATATCATGCAGAATAATTTGCATGTCCAACGAATAATTTGTACCTTTGCAAACAAATTTCAAAAAGAGGATGGAACAGACAACAAACAGTTTGAGAGGGAAGCTCAGCAATGAAGAACTGGATGAGCGCGTGAGTCGCGCAGTGGAGAACTTTATGGCAGGCTATGGCTGCTGTCAGGCCGTAGTGGCAGCTTTTGCTGACCTATACGGACTGGACGACACAATGGCAAAACGTATTGGAGCAGGATTTGGCGGCGGCGTGGGACGCATGAGGATGATGTGCGGCGCAGTGTCGGGTATTGTCATTCTGGTGGGACTGGACTGCGGACAGACAGAGGGCAGTGATCGCGAAGGCAAATCGGCATGCTATAAGGTGGTACAGGAACTCCTAAACAAGTCGCAGGAGGAGAACGGCAGTCTGATTTGCGCCGAGCTCCTAGGCATCAAAGGTCATGAGAAGGCACACTCAAGCTATATAGCTTCGCCTCGCACAGCAGAATACTACAAGACACGCCCCTGCGCTGCAAAGGTGGAGAGTGCCGCCAAGATATTCGCGGAGTATCTTAGGGGATAGAGGCGAGAAGTCAGAGGTTGGAGGTTAGAGTAAATCCAACTCTACAGGGCAATGGTCAGAGCCTAGAATCTCAGTGTGAATCTTTGAATCAGCGACGCGTTCCTGCAAGCGATTGCTCACCACAAAGTAATCGATACGCCAGCCAGCGTTCTTCTGACGAGCCTGAAAACGATAGGACCACCAAGAATAGGTGACCTGCTCTGGATATTTCCAACGGAAGGTGTCAGTGAAACCACTATCCAGAAGTATGGAGAACTTCTCGCGCTCCTGGTCAGTGAAACCTGCATTCATGCGGTTGGTCTTGGGATTCTTGAGGTCAATCTCATTGTGAGCCACATTAAGGTCGCCACAAAGGATGACGGGCTTTACAGCGTCTAACTTCAAGAGATACTGACGGAAGTCGTCTTCCCATGTCATGCGATAGTCCAAACGCTTGAGACCGTCCTGGGAATTGGGGGTGTAACAGCATACAAGGAAGAAGTCGGGCATTTCGAGCGTAATAACACGTCCCTCATGGTCGTGCTCATCGATACCAATGCCATAGGTCACGCTGAGGGGCTTGTGCTTGGAGAAAATAGCAGTACCGCTATAGCCTTTCTTCTCGGCTGAGTTCCAAAAAGACTCATAGCCATCAAACTGCAAGTCAAGCTGTCCAGGCTGCATCTTTGTCTCTTGCAGGCAAAAGAAATCGGCATCCAAACCGCGGAATATATCACTAAAGCCCTTGCCCTCGCAAGCGCGTAGTCCATTCACGTTCCATGAAATCAGTTTCATATCTCTTGATGTTTTAATGATGTGCAAATATACAAACTATATTTCATTTTGCCAAGTAAAACACCAAATATTTGGAAGTCTCAGGATTATTTTGTAAATTTGCAGAAACTAAAACAATCTGCTTTAAAATCGGTAATTATATAAAGAAAGAATATGGCAACAGTAGACGACAAAAAGATTATCTTCTCGATGGTAGGCGTGAGCAAGACCATCCAGCAGAACCAAAAGCAAGTGCTCAAAAACATCTATCTGAGCTTTTTCTATGGGGCCAAGATTGGCATCATCGGACTGAATGGCGCAGGTAAATCAACCCTGATGAAGATTATTGCCGGACTAGACCAGCAATATCAGGGCAACGTGGTGTGGAGTCCTGGCTACACTGTGGGCTATCTGCCTCAGGATCCACCCCTAAACGAGGAAAAGACAGTGAAAGAGAACGTGATGGAGGGCGTACAGCATGTGTATGATGCGTTGGCAGAATACGATGACATCAACGTAAAATTCGGTCTTCCAGAGTATTATGAAGACCCAGACAAGATGGACAAACTGATGCAACGCCAGGCAGAGCTGCAGGACATCATCGATGCTACGGATGCATGGAATATGGACTCAAAACTGGACCGTGCAATGGCAGCACTGAACTGCCCACCGGGCGATTGGAGCGTCAAGACACTGAGTGGTGGCGAACGCAGGCGTGTGGCCTTATGCCGACTGCTGTTACAGAAGCCAGACGTACTGTTGCTCGACGAGCCAACCAACCATCTTGATGCGGAGTCAATCGACTGGCTGGAGCAGCATCTCCAGCAGTATGAGGGAACGGTAATTGCCGTAACCCATGACCGCTATTTCCTGGACGATGTGGCAGAGTGGATTCTGGAACTGGATCGTGGCGAAGGTATTCCCTGGAAGGGCAACTACTCTTCTTGGCTGGAACAAAAGAGTCAGCGACTGGCTCAAGAGGAGAAAACGGCCTCGAAACGTCGTAAGACGCTGGAGCGCGAGTTGGAGTGGGTACGAATGGCACCAAAGGCTCGTCATGCCAAGGGTAAGGCCCGTCTGAACTCATACGAGATGATGCTGAACGAGGAGCAGAAGCAAAAAGAAGAGAAACTGGAGATATTTATCCCCAATGGACCACGACTGGGTAATAAGGTAATTGAAGCGGAACATGTGGCAAAGTCGTTCGCAGAGAAGACGCTGTTTACGGATTTGAACTTTAACCTGCCACCAAATGGAATCGTGGGCGTGATTGGTCCCAATGGAGCAGGAAAGACAACGCTGTTCCGCCTCATCATGGGCTTAGACCAGGCTGATGCAGGCACGTTTGATGTAGGCGAAACGGTGAAACTGAGTTATGTGGATCAGCAGCATAAGGATATTGACCCCACAAAATCGGTCTATGAGGTAGTGAGCCAAGGCAATGAGACCATCCGCATGGGGGGCAAGGATATTAATGTACGCGCGTATCTTAGTAGATTTAACTTCAGTGGTGCTGATCAGGAGAAGAAATGCGGAGTGCTCTCTGGTGGTGAACGTAACCGCCTGCATCTGGCCATCGCCCTAAAGCAGGAAGGCAATGTGCTGCTGCTCGACGAGCCGACCAACGATATCGACGTTAACACGCTGCGGGCACTGGAGGAAGGTTTGGAAGCCTTTGCCGGCTGTGCTGTCATCATCAGTCACGACCGCTGGTTCCTGGATCGTATCTGTACGCATATTCTGGCTTTCGAGGGCGAAGGAAAGGTATTCTACTTCGAAGGCAACTATAGCGAATACGAGGCCAACAAAGCAATGCGCCTCGGCCTGGAAGAGCCGAAGCGCACGCGTTATCGTAAACTCATGGAAGAGTAACGTTCTAAAAGAAAGGAAGTGCGACTTTAGTACGCCATCAAGGGTAAAATCAGAATTTTGCCATCTTGATGGCTACTACAGCACATTCATCGCCCTTGTTGCCATGCTTGCCACCTGCACGATCGAGTGCCTGCTGCAAGTCGTTGGTAGTCAGGAGACCATAGACAACGGGGATATTGCTGGTGGCATTCAGACGAGCGATACCAGCGGTGACACCCTGACAGATATAGTCGAAATGGGGAGTCTCGCCACGAATAACGCTACCCAAAACAATCACAGCATCATAGCCGTCGTTAAGGGTCATCTGGTGGGCACCATAGATAAGTTCAAATGAGCCGGGAACGGTCTTCACGTGGATATTCTCAGACAGGGCGCCATGCTTCTCGAGGGTGCTCACGCAACCCTCAAGCAGAGCACCTGTAATCTCAGGATTCCACTCGGCCACCACGATACCGAAAATCATATTCGAAGCATCGGGAACAGCGTCGAAGTCGTAATCGCTCAGATTATGAAGGGCAGTTGCCATAAATTGTCAATTTTCAATTATTAATTGTCAATTACTTCACGCGCTCAATATAGTTATCGATGGTGTTGTAACGCTGCCAATCAGCATACTTAGCCTTAATCTGCTCGTAGAGTTTCAGAGCCTCGTCCTTCTTGCCCTGGCTCTCGAGAATCTCACCAGCCTGAATCAGGAACTGAGGTGACAGGGTGTTGTTGTCAGCCAACTCTGCAGCCTTGATCAGTGTGGCAGCAGCCTCGTCAAGCTGACCCAAAGAAGCTTTCACATTGCCCAGAGCACCAAGTGCAGCGGGAGAAACCATAGCGTCATCCTTAGAGTCAAACTGCTCGAGGTAGTTAGCAGCCTCCTGCATATTACCCAGACGAGCGTAGCAGATACCTGCGTAGAGCTTAGCGAGATTAGAAACTTTGCCTGACCCGTCGTTCTCAATAACTGCAAGGAAGCCTGCGTTGATGCTATCGCCATTGAGAGCCTTAGAGAAAGCCACAGAGTCGTTGCTCATCACAGCCTCGGCAAAATACTCTTGAGCCTTTGCCATATCGGTGCTGGCGTTGTTGAAGCTCTCAGTGGTGCAGTTCTTCACAAAGAAGCCAATTGCCACACCAGCGAAGATAGCCACCAGACCACCGATAATCACGTTCTTGTACTTGAGGATCAAAGCCTCGTGCTTGTTCTGCTCGCCAAAAGCGGGAGCAGCGTTGTTGTTTTTAATGTCTGCCATTATTGTTTTGTTTTTAGATTCGTATATTAATTGCGGGCGCAAAATTACAGAAAATATTGCACATGATGAAATTTATTTCTGACTTTTTTTGTTTTTAAGCCTCAAAAGCAGTAATTTTGCAGTAAATTTCAAGAGCAAAGGATGATATTAGAGCGTCTTTCCATCATAAATTATAAGAATATCAAGGAGGCAACACTGAATTTGTCGCCCAAAATCAACTGTTTCATTGGACACAACGGAGCGGGCAAGACCAACGTGCTCGATGCGGTGTACTTCCTCTCGTTCTGTCACTCGGCACAAACCACTCAGGACTCGCTGGTCATCAGGCACGGCGAGGAATTCTTCATGTTGGAAGGAAAATATGAAGATATCACGATTCACTGCGCCATGAAACGGGGGGCAAAAAAGGTGTTTAAGCGCGACAAGAAGGCTTATCAACGCCTGTCGGAACACATCGGACTAATACCTATTGTTCTCATATCACCTGCCGATGCTTATCTGATTGAAGGAAGCAGCGAGGAGCGCAGGAAACTGATGGATATCGTCATCGCCCAACTGGACCGCACATATATCGAGGCACTGAATCGCTATAACAAGGCGTTACAGCAACGTAATGCACTGCTGAAGATGGAGGACCGTGAGCCAGACCCAGAATTATTGACACTATGGGAGGAACAGATGGCACGCGAGGGAGAGAAAATCTATGCCAAGCGCCAAGACTTCGTGGAACGTATCATCCCGCTGTTTCAGGAGTTCTATGAGACCATCTCGGGCGGACACGAACAGGTGTCACTCAACTACACCTCACATTGTCAGCGCGGTCCCTTACTGGAGGTGATTCAGCGTGACAGATTCAAAGATCGTGCCGTGGGCTATTCGCTACACGGCATCCATCGCGACGACCTGGAAATCATGATTGACGGACACGCTATGCGGCGCGAAGGCAGTCAGGGGCAGCAAAAGACATTTGTCATCGCCCTGAAACTGGCGATGCATCATCTGATAAAGAACGAGGACTCCTGCCCTATCCTATTGCTCGATGATATCTTCGACAAACTGGACTCGCAACGCGTGGAGCAAATTGTCAGACTAGTGGCCAGCCAACAGTTTGGTCAGATATTCATTACTGACACCAATCGTGAGCACATCGACCAGATATTGAAGCACGGCGATTTTGATTACAAACTATACGAGGTAAAAGACGGAGAAATCAATGTTTAAGAGAAGAGAACAAGCCATTCGCGACCTGATTATGCGCAACCTGCGTGCTCAGGGACTGGAAACACCGTTGCTGCAAAAACGACTGGTGGAAGCCTGGCCAACGGTAGCTGGCGAAGTCATTGCTCGCTATACAACCAATGTGGTGATTCGCAACCAAACACTCTTTGTCAGCCTCAGCGCACCAGCATTGCGTGCCGACCTGAGCATGCGACGTCAGGAATTCGTACAGAAATTAAATAATTATGTCGGCAACCAGGTGATTGCCGACATAAGATTCTGTTAAGCACGAGCTATGACTGAATAGGATCGGTGAACAGACCGATAGTCGTAGGTCATAGACACTTTCTTTTGTTTCTTATCAACCAAATCGGGAGTCTTGGGGAACGCTTCGCCAGCCTTAAACAGGCGCAGGGCCTCGTGGATGGCGGAATCGTCGTCGTTGAGATACTGAAGCCAAGCCTCTTCGCTCAACATATTGTAGATCACACGGCTGTAGATATACTGCTCCAACAGACGATGCGACTTCTGAATCATCAGGTTGCGACGCTTCAAGCCATGCTTTTCGGCATACTGAACAAACTGCTCTACCAAATTCTGCTTCTTGATGTGCTTCAACAGCGAAGCCTCATCATCAAAGTTCTTTAACGTAGAGCGATTCTGGTCTGTATAGTCGTAGCCAAACTGAAGAATCAGTCCTGAATAGGCAGCTTCCTTATAGTAAGAGGTGAAATCGACGGTATCTTCGGGAACGAAGATATCGGGAGTGATACCACCACCACCATAGACCACACGACCAATGCCTGTGTGATATTCGGGACCCACATGCTTGATACTATCCTGAGAGAAGAACTCGCCATGCTGATAACGCATCAGCAGGTCTTCTTCATAGTCTTTGTCCATACCATTGGTATAGGGCTTCTGAATACAACGGCCCGAAGGGGTATAGTAGCGGGCTATGGTGAGACGCATCATGGAACCATCGCCAAACTCAACGGGTTTCTGAACCAAACCCTTGCCGAAGGAACGACGACCAATGATGGTGCCACGGTCATTGTCCTGAATAGCGCCTGCCAGAATCTCACTGGCCGAAGCAGAGCCTTCGTCAATCAGAATAACCAAAGGCATGCGCTGATAGCTGCCACGACCATCACTGCGATGCTCCTCACGCGGAGAACGACGACCTTGGGTATAGACAATAAGCTTATTCTTGGGTAAGAACTCATTGGCAATCTGTACGGCAGACTGCAGATAGCCACCTGTATTGCCACGAAGGTCGATGATGAGCTGCTGGAAACCAGAATCAGCCAACTGAGCCAGAGCAACCAGAAGTTCAAGATATGTATTCTCACCAAAGTTCTTAATCTTGATGTAACCGGCCTGATCGTCAATCATATAGGCTGCGGTAACACTCTTCATGGGTATCTCTCCGCGTGTCACAGTAATGTGACGCAGGTCTTTCTCGCCATAGCGCAGGATGCCCAACTTGACCTTGGTGCCCTGAGGACCTTTCAAGCGATGCATCGCTTCTTCGTTGGTCAGGCTCTTACCGGTAAAGACAGAGTCATCTACAGTCACGATCTTATCGCCAGCCAGCACACCAGCCTGCTCAGCAGGACCTTCGCTGATGACATTCTGAACACGCAGGGTGTCATGACGGATGGTGAACTCGATACCCACACCCGAGAACGAGCCACGTAGGTCGTCATTGGCGGTCTGCACATCCTTGGCCGAGATATATGTGGAATGAGGGTCGAGCTCTGCCAGAATCTGAGGCATGGCTTGCTCCACCAAATCGGCCATATCGACGGTGTCCACATACTGGTCGTCGATGATATAGAGCAGATTGTTCAGTTTGTTACTGCCTGAGTTGATGATACTCAGGCGGTTGCCTGAGAAATGATGGGCATAGAACGTGCCGATGGCGATACCTATCACCACAGCCAATGCCAACCACAGGGGTGAAAATCTATTTTTCGTATTCATCTTGTCAATGCAAATTAATCATGCATAATGCATATTATCATAATTCCAAATATATGACCTCGATGCCAGCTCGCTCCAACAGTTCAATACCGTCTGTGAGACGATACTTCTCACCATAGACCACACGCTTGATGCCTGCCTGGATAATCAGTTTGGCACACTCAATACAAGGTGAGGCGGTGATATAGATGGTGGCTCCGTCGCTGTTGTTGTTGCTTCGTGCCAACTTCGTGATGGCATTGGCCTCAGCATGGAGAACATAGGGTTTTGAGACGTTGTTCTCGTCCTCGCACACATTCTCGAACCCCGTCGGGGTACCATTATAGCCATCACTGATTATCATCTTGTCCTTGACCACCAGCGCACCTACCTGACGACGTACACAGTACGAGTTCTCAGCCCAGATACGAGCCATGCGCAGATAGCGTGAATCGAGTTTTTGTTGCTTATCGTTGTTCATTGGACTTATGGAGTTGTTGGGCCTATTTGGCTCGTTTACATTTTATTCCATTTCGCTTCAGCAAAGCATCGATGGTGGGTTCACTGCCCCTGAAACGTTTGTAGAGCACCATCGGATTCTCGGTACCACCCTTAGAAAGGACATGCTCGCGGAACGACTGGGCTGTAGCCTGGTCAAAGATGCCATGACGCTTAAATACTGAGAAGGCATCGGCATCGAGTACCTCAGCCCACTTATAACTATAGTAGCCTGCGGCATAACCGCCTGCCATGATATGAGAGAACTGCACAGTCATACAGGTGTCTGGCAGTTGCTTACCAAGGATGGCTTTCTTCCAGGCATTCTTCTCAAACGGAATAATATCGCCTGTAAAAGCTTCCTTCTGGGTGTAGTAGGCCATATCGAGCAAGCCGAACGACACCTGGCGCAGACAGGCAGTGGCAGCCATAAAGTTGCGACTCTTGACAATGCGACGAATTAACTCGTCGGGCAAGGGTTCACCTGTCTGATAATGGAAGGCAAAGGTACGCAGGAAATCCTTCTCAACGGAGTAGTTCTCCATAAACTGAGAGGGCAGTTCCACGAAGTCCCACCAAACGTTGGTGCCACTGAGACTCTCGAAACGGGTATTGGCAAACATACCGTGAAGTGAATGACCAAACTCATGGAGGAAAGTCTCCACCTCGCCCAGTGTCAACAGAGCGGGTTTCTCGGGGGTAGGCTTCGTGAGATTCATCACCACACTGACATGGGGACGCACGTTCTCACCTTTCTTATCGATATACTGGCCCTGGTACTGTGTCATCCATGCCCCACCCTGCTTGCCTTTGCGAGGATGGAAGTCTGCATAGAACACAGCCAGATAGCTGCCGTCTTTATCAAAAACCTCGTAGGCTTTCACGTCAGGATGATAGACGGGGATAGCCTTATTTTCCTTGAAGGTGATGCCGTAAAGGCGGTTAGCCAAACCGAAGACGCCGTCAATCACCTTGTCCAACTGGAAGTAAGGACGTAACATCTCGGCATCGAGGTTGTATTTCTTCAACTTCAACTTATGGGAATAGAACGAGGTATCCCATGGTTCCAAATCGTATGGGGCCTTTGCTGACTTCTTCAATTCAGCAAGTTCCTTCTCAGCAGTGGGCTTATAGGCATCAATCAGGTTGTTGAGCAATTTATAGACACTACGGACATTTCCTGCCATACGATTCTTCAACACATACTCAGCATAGGTCTTGAAACCAAGCAACTGGGCTATCTCGCGACGCAGGTTAATGAGACGCTTACAAATCTCGAGGTTGTTGCAGTCATTATCGTGGATACACTCAGTGTTCTTTGCCATATACATCTCACGGCGCAAGTCACGCTGGGTGCTATAGGTCATGAATGGCGAATATGAAGGAAAATCGAGCGTAAACACCCATCCTTCCTTACCTTGAGCCTGAGCCTCGGCAGCAGCAGCCTCACGTGCAGTATCGGGCAGTCCGTCGAGTTGGGCCTCATCTGTAATATGCAACGTGTAGGCCTTGTTTTCCTTCAACAGGTTCTGAGAGAACTGCAGACTCAGCATGCTGGCCTCTTCGGTCAACTGACGCAAACGGTCCTTACCTTCCTTGTCGAGCAGGGCGCCACTACGCACAAAGCCATCGTAACAGTTGTCTAGAAGTCGTTTTTCTTCAGGAGTAAGAACGCCGTGATGACGATGCACATACTTCACACGTTCGAAGAGTTTCTCATTGAGTCGCACATCGTTGGCATGTTGCGTCAAGATGGGCTGCATCTTCTGAGCCAAGGCATCCATCTCGTCGTTGGTCTCGGCACTCAACAGATTAAAGAAAACGGTAGACACACGATCCAGCAAATCATAATAACCTTCGGTATCATCATCAATATTAATGATGGTATTGTTGAAGGTGGGTTTTGCGGGATTATTGATGGTCTTCTCTATCTGCTCATTGTCGCGACGAATGCCCTCCATGAAGGCCTCTTCATAGTCTTCCAAACGAATACGGTCGAAAGGAACCGTGTCGTGAGGCGTGTTATAGGACTCAAAAAAAGGGTTAATTCTCTTCTCTGTATATTCGTTCATATCAATTTCTATGCTTTTGGTCTGCAAAAGTACGAAATAAAAAGGAAAATCTTTGTAATTTATAAAAAAAAACGTACCTTTGCCGCAAGAAATTATAATTCATTAATTAAAACCTACACGAACATGAAAAAAACTTTAACTATGATGGCTCTAGCCTTGATGATTTCCATCAACGCTTCTGCTCAGGACGACAAGGCTTGGACACTGAACACACGCGCTTGGTGCACCAACTATTTTACAACGGTGCTTTTCGCCGTTGCTGAAACTGCTGTCAAGGAGTATGCCATCGATGATGAGAGCAAAGCTAAGAAGACACTGGACTGTATCATCCCAAATCCCGACCTGGTATTCCCTGTTGGTATGGGCAAGTCAGGATTTGATGGAAATGACATCTACGGTCCCTATCATCGTGCTTTCAGCAACCCCCTCAAATATATTGGCGACTATGCCATCGGTGTGGATGCTTCTTGGAGAGAGTCAACACTGGGATTCTATGCAGGTGCATACTTCAAGAGTCAGGAGATTGTGTTCGAAGAGACCGACGACAATATCCGCGGCTTCTATATCCAGCCTCGTGCCGGATTCATCATGGGTAGCAAGAAGCGTGCTTTCGAGGCAGGTGCTTTCTATGATGTAGTAACAGGTTGCGGCGGAAGCTTTGATAACACGGATAAAGGCATGCTGAAAGGTGGTTTTGGTCTGGACTTCGCCTTCTCTACTACCGACAAGAAAGGCAACAAGACGCTGTTACAGTTCTCTATGCCCTTGCATAACTTCATCGACAGCAGCTATAACAAAAACGGTATCGACCTTTCTGGCATGAAGCGCAAGGTGGGTTACATCAGCCTGACACAGCGCATCGCACTATAATCAAGATACAAAGGAAACGAAAAAGAGGCCTGCATGGGCCTCTTTTTTATTATTTCTCATCAGCATCATATTCGCGATGCCAATGCTTAAAGATGCGATGATGGAGGAAGTTCATGCCCTCAAGGCAGACCAGCACCATAATTGTGGCAGCGACAGCGACATCATACATGCCAACACCAGCAGCCATACCGATGGCAGAGGTCACCCACAGGCCTGCAGCTGTGGTCAGTCCCTTCACCACATTCTTCTGGAAGATAATAGTACCAGCACCAATGAAACCGATACCACTGACCACCTGCGCTGCCATTCGGGCTGGGTCACGCTGGATAATCACTCCTGCCTGTCCCTCAAAACCATCAAAACCGTGCATAGACAGCACCATGAACAACGCAGACCCCAGTCCCACAAGAAAATGAGTGCGGAAGCCGGCTTCCTTGGCACGATACTCGCGCTCCAAGCCGATGGCACCACCCAGGATGGCACCAACAAAAATAGTCAACACATACTCCCAAGCCATCACACTATGATTTACATGTTACTAATTGACGAGTCCTGAACTTCAACGAACAGGATCTTGCCTTATTTCGAATATTTCTCTATCAACTCTTCGGCCTGCACATCTCCCAGCTCCTTGGCTTTCTGCAGATTCTTAAGACCTTCGGTTTTCTGACCTTTCAGACACTGGGCCAGCCCCATAAACAAATAGCCATCACTATGCTCTGGAGCCAACTGGATACAGGTCTTTGCTGTCTCAATTGCCTCGTCATAATAACCCACACGAACCTGCAAAGAGGCCTTCTCGGCATAATACAAGTCTGACTGAGGGGTCATCGTGATGGCTTTCTCGATATCGTTGAGGGCCTGCTGGAACAGACGGCCTTCCATCTCAACACGGAAACGCATATAATAGAAGTTGGAGTTGACCTGCGCCTTCATCACGTCTTCATAGTCGTTGAGGTCGCTCACAGCCTGACGATTACGTCCCATATCCATCAGTAACTGGGCACGCGAGAGCAGATAGGGAGCAACCTCCTTCAGGTAAGGACGCGAGAACTGGGCCACGCAACTATCGAGCAAAGCCAGTTGGGCAACGGAATCATTCAATTGCTGCTTACACAATGAGGCGGAATAAAAGAGGTCAGCCGAACGCAGCGAGGACTGGAACAGACTCTCATAGATAGTGTAGGCCTCAGCAAAGTTTTTCTGCATATAGCGGACTACAGCCTGCTGCTGACGATAGGTGGGCTGGGCGTTCAGGCGATAGGCCTCAACAGCCTCATCGAAAGAACGATCAAACGTCCACGCCTTGTAGAGGGTATCGGGACTATAGAGCAACTTCTGAAGAATGAGGCGAGAATAGGTGTAATGCACCTCATCGGGCTTCTCGGCTACCTTCAGGGCCTTTTCCATATCACGGTCGGCATCAGCAAAACGACTGCCATCAGCAAGCAATTGGGCACGATAGGTATAACCATCGGGCTGCTTGGGGAACTTTGCAATGAAATCTTCTATCAGCTGCGCATAGGCCAGAGAATCTGGCAGAGAACCTCCCATATAAAGCGTCAGCAGGGCCTGATTGACATCATCGGGCAGAACCTTCTTGATATGGGTGGAGCGCAACACGGGGTCGTTGATACTCAGGCCATTGACCTTTAAACTGTCAGCAAACAGGGCACTGACGGCATAACTCTGCGCATCGCCAACGGCATTGGGGTGCTGCATCACACCAACAACCTCGCCATTGGCATTTATCAATGGGGTGCCAACGGTATTCTCGGGCATGGTGAGTTCCACCGTATAATATGCATAATCACCATTAAAAGTTTCGGTCTTCTGTATCGTACCCTGAGGCACACGCTTCAACTCACGATAGGGCAAAAGCCACACTTTGTCGTCCTTTGCCGCCTTCGTTGCTGCCAAAGGTAAGGGCTGGATCTTGTTTTTGGCCACTTGGAACTTGGCTACATCGTAGGTTTCGTTGGCACCAAGGATATACTCCACAGGAATCTCTTTGCCAGAGGCATCAATGATAATGGCACGCGATGCACCCTTAAACGGCGTGAAGCAACTCACTGCCTCCCCATTATTACCCACAAAGAAACCATTGGTGCTGGAAATCAGCGTACCATCGGCAGTAAAGGTCTTTAATGTAAAGACCGCCTTAGAAGCTTTCTTGGCCCAATCGGGCTGAGCTGATAAAGGTAAAAAGGTGAAGAGAAGAAAGGGTAAAATCCCCATTACCGACCTAAAAACCTTTACAGACAATATCTTTTTCATACGTATTTCTATATTTTACTTTTTCAATAGTTCTTTTGCATTCTGAATGGCAGCATCCGTCACATCACTACCACTGAGCATCTGGGCAATCTCCTTGATGCGCTCTTCTGGCGTCAGCATCTGCATGTGACTAGTGGTGCCTTGTGGGGTTTCCTCCTTATACACTTTATAGTGAGTGGTACCCAAAGCAGCAATCTGAGGCAAGTGGGTGATGCTGATAACCTGTCGGTCGCAACGTCCCATCTCTGCCATAATCTGAGCCATCTGCTCGGCAATCTTACCACTGACACCTGTATCAATCTCGTCGAAGATGATGGTGGGCAACTTCACGGCGCCACTAATCATCGCCTTCAACGACAACATCACACGAGCGATCTCACCACCCGAGGCCACCTGAGCCACTGGCTGAAGAGGCGTCGATGTGTTGGCACTGAAAAGGAACGACACCTTGTCCTGACCACTGCGACTGAGCGAATCCTGCTCGACGACAATCTGGAAACGAACATGAGGCATACCCAGAGGCACCAAGTGCTCGCGCATCTGTTTCTCTATAACGCCAGCAGCAACACGTCGTTTCTCTGTGAGCAACTCGGCCTTTCTCTGCACGAGTTTCAATGTTTCGCTGACCTGACGTTCAATCTCCGCCAAAGCCTCATCGCTATTCTCTATGTTCGACAGCTTGCGCTCCAGCTCTTCCTGAATAGCAAGCAACTCGGCAATAGTCTCTACCTTGTATTTCTTTTGCAACTCATAGATGCGGTCCAAACGGGCATTCACGGTCTCGAGTTCTGCAGGATCGAAGTCCACATCCTCCATCTTTCCACTCACCTCGCCTGCAGCATCCTTCAGTTCAATATAACAGCTGTTCATGCGTTCGGCCAACTCTGCCACCTCGGGATAGACGCGCTCAATACCCTGCAAAGCATAAACGGCCTTCTTCAGGTTGCTCACCACACCGCCTTCATCACCAGACAGCGCAGTCTCGGCCTCATAGAGGGCCGTCTTGATATCCTCGGAATGGGCCATCGTCTCGCTGCGTTGCTCGAGGTCTTCCTGCTCACCATCAGAGAGACGTGCGTTGGACAGTTCATCAAACTGGAACTGCATGAAATCCACCGACTGGCGACCTTGCTCAATCTCGTCACGCAGGCGTTGCTCTTCTTTCTTCAGTTCCTGATAACGAGCAAAAGACTGGCGATAATCTTCCAGTTCGCTCACATCATCAGCGATGACATCGACAACGCTGAGCTGAAAGTCCTGTTTATTGAGCAACAGGTTCTGATGCTGAGAATGGACGTCAACCAAGCGCTCGCCCAACTCCTTGAGCATCGCCAGCGACACAGGGGTATCGTTGATAAACGCACGACTCTTGCCTGCTGCAGTCAGTTCGCGACGGATAATCGTATCGTCGGCATCAAAGTCTATCTCGTTCTGTTCAAAGAAATCTTCCATCTGATAGCGCGACAGGTCGAAATGGGCCTCAATGATGCAACGCTCTGTCCCCATCTTAACGCTTTTCGAGTCAGCACGTTGTCCCAACAACAGGCCTATGGCTCCCAAGATAATACTCTTGCCAGCACCCGTCTCACCTGTGATCACAGAGAAGCCACTATGGAATGCCATATCGAGCTCGTCTATCAGCGTGAAGTTCTTGATATATAGTTGTTTCAGCATTCTGTTCTTTTCTATTTATAGCTTAACAATCAAAATAATCATTGTTTAATCTTGTCCCATGAGGAACTCTGCGAGGCATTGATACCAAGCAGAACATCATAAACGGACTCCTTTTCTTTCTGAGTTCCCTTACCTTTATAGATATTGGCGAGTTCGTCCTTCTTGTAGTCTGTCCATATCTGGGGCAACAGGCTCAGGGGCTTATCCTCGTGGGCTTGCTTCAGAAGGGTTTCCAAAGCGGTGGTCACATTGGTGCGACCTCGCTCTACGTTCTGTGCCATCTCGTCTAACCCCTGGCGATAGTAATCATACTGCAACTGACGGAAAGGCTTCATCGCCTCGTCCAGATAGTCGTTGATAAAGGCAAAACGATTGCGAGAGTCCTCAAACGACTTCCATCCGACAAACTCGAGGTTCTGGGCATTATTCACCAGATTCATACAACGCTGGAGGACATCTGTTCCACCCATGGGAGAAAAACTGTCGAGGTCCAGTCCGATGATCAGGTAGGCATAATAACCGACCAGCGCCATCAACTGATTGTCAATAACCTCCTCGGTGAAGTTCAATTGGTCGAACTGTGCGAAATCAAAGTCGAAGTTCCTGTCCCTATTATTATATAAGGTGGTGGTATAAGAAGAGTTGTACACAGGACGACTGGCCTGGATAAGAGCCGTGCAGGTAAAGCGGTTTGACGATGCATCGTATTTCGTCACAGTAATATTGAAAGTCACCTGGATGCGTTCATTCTCCTGAAACTGCAGAGCCGTCCACTGCTTCTCGTTAACGAATTGCTCAAGGGTCTGCTGCAGATTATCAAAGACAGCCTTATCCGTTCCCTGAATCTGCTGATGATTGATATTTATCTTGGCTTGCAGTTCCTGCGCCTGCAAAACAACAGGCAGGAAAAGAGACAATAGTAATAGGAGTTGTTTCATTGTGTGATGACTTTATATAACTGTTCCTCTTTTTAATAGCATGCAAAAATACGAACTATTTTCGAAACACACGTAAATTCTTACCATCAATACAATGACTACGATAGATTTTTGACCAACTCATCAATAATATCACGTGCGACATCAGCCTTCGCCTTCTTATCGTAGTCTTTCTTAGCCTTGCGAGAGATGATGCTAATCTGATTCTCGTTGCTTTTGAAGCATGTACCCTCGTTGCGCAGCGAGTTAAGCACGATGAAGTCCAGATTCTTCTTCTCCAATTTATGCTGGGCGTTCTGCAGCTCATCATTAGTCTCAAGGGCGAAGCCAACCAACGTCTGTCCTTCACGCTTCATTCTGCCTAACTCCGCAGCGATATCAGGATTGGGCACCAGATGAATATCCATCGTCTTCCCCACCCGCTTGATCTTCTGGTCGGCCACCTCTGCAGGACGGAAATCAGCAACTGCCGCACAAAGGATGGCAGCATCCATCTGGGGGAAGGCGTGAACAGCAGCATCATACATCTGCTGACAACTCTCCACGTCAACACGCTGTACATTGTTCATTGTGCATTGCACATTGACAGGTCCGGCTATCAGCGTAACCTCAGCACCACGACGGGCACACTCTTCGGCCAAAGCAAATCCCATCTTACCACTCGAGTAGTTGCCGATAAAGCGTACAGGGTCTATTTTCTCATAAGTGGGACCAGCAGTAATCATGATACGCTTGCCCTGAAGGTCTTTTTTTTCGAAGAACAGGTCCAAGGCAGCAGCAATTTTCTCTGGGTCCTCCATACGTCCCTTCCCCTCCAATCCGCTGGCCAGGAACCCACTCTGGGGTTCGATGATATGATTACCGAATCCCTTCAGGCGCTCCATATTCTGCTGGGTAGTAGGATGGGCATACATATCCAGATCCATAGCGGGTGCAATGAATACGGGAGCCTTCATCGACAGATACGTCGTGATGAGCATATTGTCGGCAACACCATTGGCCATCTTACCCAAGGTAGAAGCCGTACAGGGAGCTATGAGCATCGCGTCGGCCCACAGTCCCAGAGCCACATGACTATGCCACGTGCCATCACGCTGAGAGAAGAAATCGCTGATAACAGGTTTCTGCGTCAGTGCCGACAGCGTGATTGGCGTAATAAACTCCTTACCAGCGGGCGTTATAACCACCTGTACCTCGGCTCCACGCTTCACCAGTTCACGGATAATCAGACACGACTTATAGGCCGCAATCGAGCCCGTTATTCCCAAGACGATTTTCTTTCCCTTCAGCATACTTATTATTTCAACAATTTACATCTGACATCTGACATCTTACATCAGACATCATTTCTGCGCCTCACGCAAGCGGATACGAGTCAGCACCTGCTTGGTGTTATAAGTAAAGTCGCCAGCCAGAATCCAAGCGTAATAACCCGGATCAAAGCGCAACACCTCGGCTACGGTCTTACCCTTATGCTTACCAAAGTTGAAGTACTCCGTCATCTTGGGCTGACCCTTTTCGTCCAGTACCACGTTACCCTTAGCATCGCGCACCTCTCCCCAGACGATACGTCCTGCGAAGTCCACGTTGTTGTTCACCTTAGAGAACTCAGCCAGACAGTCCATATCGTTCTGTAACACGCGTCCCTCAGGATCCTCGCCCAGTGAGCGCTGTTTCTCCTCAGTATAATAGTCCAGCTCTCCCATCAGCACGCGATAAGTGGCCTCAGTATCCTGGTCAGCACGGTGAGCCTCGAAGTCATCCTCCATCTTACGGCCACAATAGAACTTATAGGCAGAAGCCAAGTTGCGACGCTCCATCTTCTTGAAAATGGTACATGCATCAATCAGGCGAGACTTCGAGAAGTCAAAGTTAACGCCAGCACGCAGGAACTCCTCTGCCAGCATGGGGATATCAAAATAGTTGGAGTTGAAGCCAGCAAAATCACAACCCGTGAACTTCTCCTCCAAGGTCTTTGCCAACTGCTTGAAGGTGGGCTTATCCTTAACGTCCTCGTTAGAGATACCTGTAAGTTGGGTGATAATAGGCTGGATAACACACTCAGGATTGATCAAATAGTCACCGCGCTCTTCCTTTCCATCAGGAAACACCTTAATGAAAGACAGTTGAATAACACGGTCCTTTACCATATCAAGACCGGTCGTCTCCAAATCGAAGACGACCAGTGGCTTATTTAAATTCAGTTTCATGAATTTCTAAATCTCAAATCTAAAATTTCAAATCTTAATCATTGATCAACATTGGCATCATCAGCATCAGGACATCCTGATTCTCTGGCTGCTCAAGAGGCAATACCAGTCCGGCACGACTGGGGTCAGCCAACTGAATGACAACCTGCTCGCAGTCGAAGTTGCCCAAGATCTCGATGAATGAAGAACCCTTGAAGCCAATACTCATAGGCATACCGTTGTAGTCGCATGACATCTTCTCGGTAGCAGTCTTCGAGAAGTCATAGTCTTCAGCATCAAGCTGCAGTGTGCCATTCTCCACATGGAAGCGGATTAGGTTGCTTGAGTCATTAGAGAAAGGCTGTACGCGACGCAAGGCAGCCAGGAGGCCCAGACGATCGACAGTCAGCGTATTTGGATTGCTCTGAGGAATAACAGAGTTATAGTTGGGATAGCGACCCTCGATCAAACGGCAGATGATGGTGCCCTCTTCGAAGTTGATCTCTGCGTTGCGCTCGTCGAAACGAATCACCACGTCGCCACCCTGCTTACCCAGCACGCCCTTCAACAAAGCGGCTGGCTTCTTAGGCAGGATGAAAGCAGCAGGCTGTTCCGACTTAACGTTCAGCACCTTGTTGCGCACCAGCTTATGACCATCACTAGCCACGATAGCCAGATAGTCAGGAGTCAGGTCGAAATAGATTCCGTTCATCACAGGACGGAGTTCATCTTGAGCTGTGGCAAAGATAGAGCGGTTGATATTCTCGGCCAGTGTAGCCGTAGCAATATTGATTACATTAGCGCCCTCACCAATCTGCTGTGGCTGAGGGAACTCGTCTGCGCTCTCTACGGGCAGAGAGAACATACCATTCTGATAACCAATCTTTGCGATGTTAGCAGTCTGGTCCACATCAAAAGTGATAGGCTGCTCCGAAATACCTTTCACAGCCTCGAGCAGATCATGATTACCCACACAGAAACGACCGTTACCGTCGTTATCCGTCAAATCAATAGAGGTCTTCATCATCACCTCGCTGTCAGAGGCTGTCAGATTAAGACGTCCGTCAACGACCTCGAACAAGAAGTCGCCCAGGATGGGCAACGAGTTCTTACTATTGATTACTCTCGACAGAGCTACCAGTCGGCTGCTCAGTGCTGTGCTTGATACAGTAAATCTCATATTATTTATTATTTTGGTATTCTCAATTTGGAGTACAAAAATACAAAAAAAGTGTGTCAACAACAAAATATTTGCGAAAAAATTGCTTGTTTTTCAAACTATTTTAGTAATTTCGCAAGCGATTTAGCAAAAATACAAACAATAGTAACATTTTTAGATATGGATTTAACAGGAAAAGTCATTGCCATCATGGAGGCAAGAGGTGGTGTTTCTGCACGTACCGGTAACCCATGGATGACTCAGGAATACGTGATTGAGATTCCTGGTCAGTATCCCCGCAAGATGGTTTTCAACATCTTCGGCGAAGATAAGATCAAGCAGTTCAATATTCAGCCCGGTGAAGAGATCACCGTTCAGTTCGATATCGACGCACGCGAATATAACGGACGTTGGTTCAACGACATCCGTGCTTGGAACATCCTTCGCGGTCAAGCAGCTGGTACAGTACCCGCAGCAACATCGTTCACACCTCAGCAGGATGCAGCACCTCAGGCTGCTACTTCACCCTTCCCTCCTGCACAGGAGCCCGCTGGTGAGAATACCGCTGACGACCTGCCCTTCTAAGCAAGCAGCAAGACACCATAGAGAAAGCATCAGTCCATGTGACTGGTGCTTTTTTCTTTGCCCCATCTGTTTGCTTCGGTGGCAAAGAGCGTAACATCTTATTCATTACCGCATCAAAATCCGTTTATACTCTAAAAATGCTTGTGCATGGGTAAATAATGGGTTTACTATACCTTATTATATATAAGAACATCTAAACTTAAACATACGGCATCTACCTCATCAAGGCTAAGGGCCATACCAAGGGCAACAGCATCATCGTAGTGGAGATGGACGGTCTGTTCTACATGCTTCACGGCGACATCACCTACGTCGATGAGGCGCTTTACGAGGACAAACTGTCTATCGTTTTTGATGACCTGCCAGCTGCCCGTGAGACACAGAACCGCATCCGCGAGTTCGTCCGCAACCACCCCACCGTCTATTGTGGCACCCACACACCTCAGGGCTATGAGAACCTGGAGGCCAAGCGCGTGATGGACTTGGATAATCCAGTACCCACCATATTGGCCGAAGTGGATTTCTCCAAGCAGGAAGCCTCTGGCAAGTACGTCTGCTCCATCTGCGGCTATGTCTATGACCCAGCAGAGCATGATGGCGTTGCTTTCGAGGATCTGCCCGACGACTGGCGTTGTCCTCGTTGCAAGCAGCCGAAGTCGAAGTTTAATCCGGCATAGAATGCAGGAACAGTTACTGCCAATGTTTAACTGAGTTTAAAAGGCTGTCAGCAATGTTTATCGTAGTTTAAATTCGATGCCATTCTGTCCTCTTTGGAGTGCCACTTTGTCATTCGGCACGTAAGTTGCTTTTAGCATGATGAGAGCCGGAACTCAAAAGGTCAAGGCTGCGATTGAGCGAGAACAGAGTGAAGCTCGCTTCGACTCTGCCGAGCGTGAGCAGGCTCGACTGAAGGTCAAGGCTGCGATTGAGCGAGAACAGAGTGAAGCTCGCTTCGACTCTGCCGAGCGTGAGCAGGCTCGACCGAAGGTCAAGGCACTCAGAACATACGTTAAACTAAAAGTATAATTAGGAGGTATTGATTATGTTACCAGTAATGTTTCAGAACAGTTGGATGCCAACAGTATTTGA
>CADAKX010000040.1 GCA_902788605.1 uncultured Prevotellaceae bacterium
ACCGAAACGCAGGTGAGAGCAGGTGAAACCTCCCGACTTCTTAGAGTCGTAAGAGAAGTAAGCCTGGCAGTACTTGTCGGTGTTGTCACCAATAATCTTAACTGAGTTCTTGTTAGCACCTACGGTACCATCAGCACCCAGACCATAGAACTTAGCCTGGAACATGCCAGCACCACCAAGGGCGATCTCCTCAACCTCAGGCAGAGAGGTGAAGGTAACATCGTCTACGATACCGATGGTGAAGTGGTTCTTGGGCTCGGGCATAGCGAGGTTGTTGAACACGCTGATGATCTGAGCAGGTGTGGTGTCGCGGCTACCAAGACCGTAGCGGCCACCAACGATAACTGGACGATCCTGAACATCGAAGAAGGCATCCTTCACGTCGAGGTACAGAGGCTCGCCTAACTGAGAATGGACGATACAGGTGAACAGAGATCATACCAACCTTCTGACCGTTTGCGTTCAGGTAGTCGATAGCCTCACGAGCAGCATCGGTAGCAGAACCCATGAGGATGATCATGCGGTCGGCATCCTTAGCTCCGTAGTATGAGAACAGGTGATACTCGCGGCCGGTGATCTTTGAAATCTCACCCAGGTACTTCTCTACTACCTCGGGAACTGCATCGTAGTAAGGATTGCTAGCCTCGCGGTGTGTGAAGAAGGTCTCGGGGTTCTCGGCGGTACCGCGTGTTACAGGGCGCTCAGGGCTCATAGCACGATCGCGGAAACGCTTGATGTACTCTTCCTTAACCAGAGGACGGATATCCTCCATGTCCATCATCTCAATCTTGTGATACTCGTGAGAGGTACGGAAACCATCGAAGAAGTTAACGAACGGAACCATAGTCTCGAGGGTAGCCAGGTGAGGAACAGCGGTAAGGTCCATAACCTCCTGAACTGAACCTGAGCAGAACATAGCAAAACCGGTCTGACGGCAAGCCATGACGTCCTGGTGGTCGCCAAAGATACACAGAGAGTGTGAAGCCAGCGTACGGGCAGAAACGTCGAATACGCAAGGAATCAACTCACCGGCAATCTTATACATGTTAGGAATCATCAGGAGCAAGCCCTGAGATGCGGTGAATGTTGTGGTGAGAGCACCAGCCTGCAAAGAACCGTGAACGGCACCGGCAGCACCAGCCTCTGACTGCATTTCCTGAACACTGACGTTCTGGCCCCACAGGTTCTTACGACCACGGGCAGCCCACTCGTCAACATGCTCCGCCATTGGCGAAGACGGGGTGATGGGGTAGATAGCAGCTACCTCCGAGAACTTGTTTAGATTAATATAAAAATGAAGTATTTTCCTATTGCTAAATAACAGTTTGTTTTAAAACGTGTGCAAAGTTACAAAGAATTCTGCTAATTGCAAAGCCGAGGTTACAAAAACTTGAAAAATGTGCTTGTTTGGCTTTTGTCTAAATTAGTATGGTGTGTATTTTTATACTAATTGGAAATCTTCGATGTGATTTATGATGGGGTCGGGGCATCCGATGTTGCCGATAATTGTGATGACATCGAACCTCCATGAAAGGTCTATTCTTTTATAGTTAATATAATGGTTTATAGCGAGTTGTAGATTCTTTTGCTTCTGGTAGTTGACAGCGGATTCGGGCTCGGCGAAATCGTTGTTACGGCGTGATTTGACTTCCACGAAAACGATGGTGCCGTCAAGGTGGGCAATGATGTCGATGTCGCGATGGTTGGAGTGCCAGTCGCGCTCAATAATGTCGTAACCCTTCTGGCGCAGATAGTCGACAGCCAATTCTTCGCCCCAACAGCCCAGAATCAGATGCTCGGGTGTGTTTTGAAGCAGTCGTTGCAGGGCACGATGAATCTTGTCGGCCTCAATGGTGTCGTCATTGTCCAAAAGTTGTTGTTGCTTGTCTAAGGCGGTGAGATACATGACCGTAGATGCCTGTACACTTTTGTCTGTGGCATATATCTGTCGTGCGGCTTCGTAGGCAGCATCAATGCGTCCCTGATTCCTGAGGTCAAAAACGTCTTGGACTGTCATGATGAATCAATAGAGGAATCCCAACAACCAAAGGGGAATCTGGTTGTCCTTGCCAATCTCGGTGTTGTAGCGCGCATAGATGATATCGGGTGCGTAGCGCATTTTAGCGTGTGCATCGGCATCACAGATACGGAACTTCAACTTGCCATCTACGATATAAGACTGGTCGCGTCCAGACTGGTTGACCTTATGGTCTTTCCACAGCGAGTTGACGAAGAAGGTCTCCATAGCTGTCTGCTTCTCTACGTGGATGGGATAGATGGCGTAGAGGAGGTTAGAATTGTGGAGCATCACCTTCGATGGCTTCTTGGGGAATTCTTCGCCCACGGGATAGATCATATTCAGAAGGCGGGCGTCGGTGAGGTATTTGATATAGTTCATCACCGTGGCGCGACTGGTCTCAATATCCTTGGCCAACTGGCTGACATTGGGAGCCTTGGGACCCTCTTCTGCCAACTGGTAGAAGAGTTTCTTGATCTTGGTGAGGTATTTCAGTTCTATTTGCTTGATGAGCAGGATGTCCACCTCGGTCATCATGTTCATCGTCTTCAGCAGGTTCTCAGAGTAGTTGCGCTGCTCCTTGAAGAAGGGGTAGAATCCATGATGGATATAGTCCTGAAAATAGCGATTGGGCGACACCTTGGGCAATATCTGCTTGATGATGTGCTCGTGGTCGCAGAGGATCTCGTCGAGGGTATAGGGACGGAAGTTGTTGCCCGTCTGCAGATTGATGAACTCGCGGAAAGAGAAGCCACGCAGGTTGTAGGACTTGACGATGCCGTTCAACTCAGGGTTCTCGTCTTTCAGTCGCATCACGCTGCTGCCCGTAAACACAATCTTCAGACCAGGATAGAGGTCGTAGCATTTACGGAGCTCTGTGCTCCAGTCGGGCTGCTTGAACACCTGGTCGATGAGCAAGACGCGACCACCTTTGTGGTAGAACTTATCAGCAAACTCTGCAATGCCGTGCCCCTGGAAATAGAAGTTATTCATGTTGACATAGAGGCATTGGCGGTCTTCTATCGAGAAATTCTCTTTGGCGTACTGCAGGAGGAAGGTGGTCTTTCCGATGCCACGCGTGCCTTTGATGCCAATGAGTCGGCAGTCCCAATCAATCTCATCCATCAGGGTGCGACGTATGGGGGCATTAACATGTTCAACCAAATAGCGATGTGTGCGATAGAAAGCTTCCATTCCCTTGAATTATTGTTTTGCTGTTGCAAAGGTACAATTATTTCTTTAAATTGCAAACTCTAAATAGCAAAATCTTATAAATCCATCTCTTTTTTAT
This sequence comes from uncultured Prevotellaceae bacterium, assembly GCA_902788605.1. Taxonomy (GTDB): domain Bacteria; phylum Bacteroidota; class Bacteroidia; order Bacteroidales; family Bacteroidaceae; genus Prevotella. The sequence continues at coordinate 3,309 of CADAKX010000040.1, forward strand.
CAAAAAGATGGAAGGATATTCGCTTTTTTTCGTCACTTAATCCTTATTTTACTTTTTCACCAAAGGCATAGCTGTCAAGCACTTCCTTGATGACTTTCAGACTCTCCGGTTCATTGATTACCTGCATGTGGGCTGAGTCAACGAAGGTGATAGGCAGGCCTGGTTGTGCCTTCTTCCAGTTGGCGAGATTAACGGCATAGTGTGCCAATCCTTCCTCACGAGTTTGTCCTGGTTCATCTTCAAATTTGGTACACATAATCAGGTGTACAGGACCTGAATAATGACGCTGGACGAAAGAACGGCAGAGGGAGAACATGACATGACTGCGGAATTTCTGCAACTCTTCTGAAATGCCTGTTTCGATAACCAGTTCGCTTTCCTCTTCATCAAGTTCAGAGCGGTATGGCGTACCATCTATGTTGATGGAGGGAGGTGTAGCTATGCCTTGTTCCTGGAGTTCTACAGCCAGACGCAACGCCATGTCGCCGCCAATACAATGACCTACTGTTAATATCGGCATGGTGCGATCTTTGAGAATAGGACGGAGTATGCGTGCATAATCTGCTATCAGCGCATTCATTTCTACGGGGAAGTCCTTACGAAGAGAATAGAATTCGCATGCTGCCTCAACCACGAGTATGGTGTAGTCGTCTTTCAGCACATTGTGTAATTTCGCATAGAACGTTTCGTAAAAGGGCGTGCCGGCACAGAAGATGATCAGGGGCTTATGACGGTTGTCGGGCGTAGAGAAATAGATGACTCTGCCGTCAATCTGCTCCTGTGTCAACGGTTCTTTGTTGTTCTGCATGAAATCTGTCAGTCTGCGTATGGTCTTGCAATGATAGACATCAGAGGCATGCAGCTGATAGCCACGTGCCTGCATCTGACTGACATATTCAAGAATGTGAAGCGAGTTCATGCCAATCTCTTCCATCAGATTGGCATTGACATCGATGGACTCGGCCTTGATGCCCAAAATGCCAGCGATGGCAAAACGGCAACGACGTTCCACCTCCAATGTGTCTTCGTCGTCAGCATTTTCTGCAGCATACGATTGTGGTTCGGGCAAGCGGGCGCGATCTATCTTTCCGTTGTGAGTAAGCGGGAAATATTCTGAGAAAGTCCAATAGGTAGGAGTCATATAGGCAGGCAACTTGTCGGCGAGCCATGTACGAAGACTGGCTCCAGTCAACTGGTTATTGGCTGTTTCTATGTGAGCCACCAACTGTTTGGTATCGCCTATCTGACGAATCTCAGCCAAGCATTGCTGCACTTCCGGGTGAGACTGGAGAGTACTCTCAATATCTGCTAGTTCTATGCGATATCCGCGCAGTTTGACCTGGAAGTCCTTGCGTCCCATGAAATAGAGTAATCCGTCTGCCTTACGGCACACCATATCGCCTGTAGCATAGAGGCGTGTGTTGATGCCTTGGTCGATGTCCGACTGGCAGACAAAGGGATTGTCGATAAAACTCTTGCTGTTAAGTTCCGGACGGTTGTGATAGCCCGTGGCCAGTTGTAGTCCGCCAAGGTATAACTCGCCAGTAACACCGTCGGGCAAGAGGTTGTGGTCATCGTCGAGCACATAGCAGGTAACACCTTGCAACGGCTTACCGATGCAGTTGGAATCCTTTGTGGCGTCCTGACTGTAGGTGTGACTGGTACTGCATACGGTACTCTCCGTAGGACCATAGCCGTTGATGAATCGGATGTTGCGATAGCGGGAGATAATCTCCTGACTGGGCGACTCACCTCCAACGAGAATGGTCTTCAGAGATGGCGTCGGATCTTTATGGCAGGAATGCAGGAATGCAGGCGGTATGCAGGCCCAAGTGATTTGTTCCTTGTCCATAAACTGGAACAACTGCTCTGCATCTTTCTTCATTACCTCAGGAGCCGTTACCAGAGTAGCACCTGTCAGCAAGGTACAGAAGATGTCAATGACGGAAGCGTCAAAGATGTAGGTCGAGAACTGAATGACACGGTCATCTGCTGTAGGACAGTAGACGCCTGGAGCACCTATCGTCACCATCGATACCACGCTGCTATGAGGTACGATGACGCCCTTCGGCTGTCCCGTCGTGCCTGACGTATAGATCATATAGGCTGGCGTAGATGCCGTGATCTCTGGCTGTGAGCTGATGTCGCCCTGTGTCTCCAGCATATCCTCTATAAAGTAGATGCGAACTGATGGTACCAGTCCCTCGACGTCCTTCTGCAGACTACGCGTTGTCACAAGGCGCTGCATGCCACTATCGGTGATGATATGGCGCAGACGTTCCTTGGGATAGGAATCGTTGATAGGCACGTAGAAACACCCCGCCCTGACAATACCCATGATGGTGGCCAGAGACTGGGAAGAACGTTCGCAATAGATGCCTACTGCACCTTGTGGGAGTCCGTCGGACAACAGGACAGAAGCGACATTCTTTGAAGCCTTGTCGAGCTCTTGGTATGTGTAGCTATGACGCTCGTCCTTGAGTGCCAGATGGTCTGGATAACGCTCCACCTGCTTCTGGAATACGTCGACAATCGTTTCGCTTGGCAATGAGAGAGGCGTAATGGTGTTCTGCTTCACCATGTTCTCATAAGCAGACCTGTCTATCATGGACAACGTCCTGACAGGCTGACTTCCTGCCTCAACGATCTGCTGGACGAGACCAATATAACAGCGACTCAGCAAGTCAATCTGCTCTGTCTCTGCCAGCGTACGACGATAGAGCCATCGGCACTGGAGTTTTTTCTCGTCGGCATCTACGGTCAGCATCAGGGGTGCCAACTGATAAGGCAGATTGATTCCCATACGTGTTTCATGACGCATATCCTCAAGCGTGAAATTCACGGGAGGCAGTTTGGGTACTGCATAACCATGAGCCGATGCTTCACGTATATCCTCTATGGTGTGTTTGCAGAGTTGCTCGAAAGTCATGTCAAGCAAAGACTCTTCAAACTTCATAGGACATGGATGGACGAAATAGCCAAGCATATTAAGACTCTCAGCCGTGGTTCGGCCAGAGGAAGCATAGCCAATCATAAACTTTTGCTGACGCGAGACGCGATACAGCACCATCATCAATGCTGATGACAAGAATGAGAAGAGAGTCACCTGATGCTGTGAACAATACTTGTAAATGGCATCAGACAAAGAGTGGTCCAGTTGCTTCAAGACGCATCCGGTGGTATAGTCATCACTATCGTTCTCCTCAATAATGCCGGGTAGTTTCAATTCAGGAACATCGTCCTGATAGGCATCCCAATACTTCTTACTGTCAACACCCGGTGTGTCCTCTTCCTTTTTATATGTATCATACACATACTTGGCAAAACTGTCTGCCGCATCCAAATCTTTTTGTGCATAAAGGGCATACAGCTGCTGTCCAACTTCATCAAGCGACCATCCATCGGAAATGAGATGATGCACATAAACAGCAAACAGCCATTTGCCATTCTGGTAATGATAGAGTTCTGCGAAATAAAGCGGACCGCGTTCCAAGTCGTACGGACGAGACAGGCGTTCCGTTATTATGTCCTTCACCTCATTGTCATCAGCAACAGAGAACTCTGGAATAGTGGTTTGCTGCTCATAGTCATTCACCTTCATGAAGTGTTTTCCGACAGCATCCGTATAGAAGGTCATATGGAAGGCATCATGCGTTTGCAACAGCTTATTCCATGCCTCAAGCAGCTTATTTATCTTTAATGACGGTTCGAACGGAATCAGCTCCACCAGATTATAAGCCAAGGATGCCTGCTGATTCAGCATACAGTGAACATAGACATTCTGGAGATGCTGCGGCAACGGGAGTGAAGAGGGTAGCTCCTGAGTAGTGGGAGAGTCAGGTGATAGGGTAGTGCCAGCTGATTGCGAGGGGAGCGAAGCGATGAGTGAAGCCAATTGGCGCACGGTCAGATGGCGATAGATATCATCAATCTTCAGTTGCGCATTGAATTGCTGATTGATTCTCTGCATCATAAAAATGATGGAAATAGAATCACCGCCTACCTCAATAAAGTTGCTGTCAGACTTGATGCTTTCCATATTGCCAAGCAGGTCATGCCAGATGGCTGCAATCTGTTCCTCAATCTCACCAGAGACCTCGTCTTCCTGCTGTTCAGAAGGAAGAATGGCTGCGAGAGCCTTGAAATCAATCTTTCCGTTGATATTCTTTGGAATATCCGATACCTCTATGATGCGGGTAGGTATCATATAAGGAGGCAGTACACCTTTGAGTTCCTTTTTCAGCTGGTCAATGTCGAGCGGACTGGTCTTCGCTTTCGCAAAGGCACGAAGATACTTCTGCTCTCCTTGCTGGGCAACCTCTACTGCTGCTGCCTCTACCTGAGAGCACTGTTCTATGGCCGTTTTAATCTCGTCCAGCTCTATGCGGAAGCCATGCAGCTTTACCTGACTGTCTTTGCGGCCACAACAGATGAAATGGCCATTGGGCAACTGATAGGCGATGTCACCACTGGCATAGAGTATGGGGTCAATAGCCCCTTCCCCAACAAAAGGATTGGGAATAAACTTCTGCCTGTTCAGTTCTTTCTTGTTAAGATAGCCGTCAGTCACCTGAATACCGCCAATAAACAGTTCGCCTTTCTCACCCTGTGGCACCTGGCGATGCTGTTCATCCAGGATATAGCATGTTGTTCCCTCCATAGGCAAGCCTATATCATTGGGAGTGTCCTCTCGTCCCAAGATGTTGGCGGTGATGAAGACTGTCGCCTCTGTAGGTCCGTAAGCATTGACGAGGGTGCTTGTGTTCTGCCATTTTCTTACCAATGGTTCCGGACACGGCTCTCCACCAAATACCAGATATTTCAAATCGGGGAGAGGTCGATAGGGGATGATGGAAAGATAGGTGGGAGTTATGCTGAATGTTGTAACATGCTGTTCTTCCAATATCTCTGCTATACGCTGTGGATTAGCTTTTTCTTCCTCGCTGAAGAAATAGACGGCTGTTCCCGTCATCAGTGGACAGAACATCTCCCAAACGGAGTAGTCAAATGCAATACTGGCAATACAGGTCTCCAACGTATTCTCTACATGGGTATAGAGGGTCTTTTTGCGGACTTCTATCAGGTTGCGCAGTCCGACATGGGAAATAGGTATGCCTTTGGGCTTGCCTGTGGTGCCGGAAGTATATATCACATAGGCATAACGCCCATGTTCTTCGTGAACAGGTCTATGAGCCACAGCAGAGATTGCTGCTTCATTAATGGTCAGCCACTGAGTCTGAGGATAATCAGAGACCGGAGCATCACAGTCGGTAATGACCAGTTTCAGGTTACAGTCGTCAACAATATATTTGATGCGCTCAGAAGAGTATTTCGGATCCATCGGGACGTAAGCGAAGCCCGCCTTCCAGATACCTAGCATCATCGGAATGGTATATTGGGTGCGCGAGGAATAGATACCCACATAAGGGCTAATGGCAGGGGTGTGTCCGCTTTGCAGAATCAATAGTGCTATACAGTCAGAGATCCTGTCCAACTCACTATATGTAAATGACAAACTGCCAAATTTCAGTGCTGTTTTGTCATGGTATTGCTTTACGATATTCTGAAAAATACTAATCATTGCTTACAATTTAAAGTTAACGCTAGCCATCAATGTGCGTCCTGGATTATACCAAGGCATTGCAACCACCATAGCTCCTGACGTATACGTAGTTTTATCAAATATGTTCTCACAGTCAACTCGCAATGTCATATGATTACCCATCTGGTATCTTGCTCCTAAGTCGAAAATGAAACTCGAAGGCATCTTCTCTTCCTCATATACTTCTGCATTGACCTTTTGAATATACGAGTTGGTAGAGAATCGGATATTCGAAGTAATCCACAAGTTGTTAGAAGCTTTATTCAATAATTTATAAGAGAAAACGCCATTAGTGACGAAGTTAGGAACAGAGAAGATGTGGTTGTCATGATAATAATAGTCTTTTGCAGAAAGCAAATGGGTATAGCTAGCTGTCAAGTCTGCTCTCAAACGCTTATAGTTATAGTGCACATCCATCTCTGCACCAATGATATCCAGTTTACCAGAATTTCGGTATTTAACATCCTCCAGTTTGGCTCCAGGAATAGCGTAGATGATGTCTGTGAACTTGTTATAGAACAGGTTGACATCGTATGACAGATGTATCGGCGCAATCTCTCCCAGTACGTCAAACTGAATAGCATTGAGGTATTCTGACTTCAAACCCTCAGCACCCAGGTAAGAGTTGTCTGTATTACGACGGTAGAAATACGGAGCATCAACAAAAGAGCGAGAATAAGACAGTTTCATACTGAAGTCTGTTCTGGGCGTATAGATAAATGCCAAACGTGGAGAGAGGGCATTGATACGTGTGCCGTTTGCCCTGTACTTGCTGTCGAATCGCAAGCCTGCATTCAAGATGAGTTTCTTCGTGAAATAATGCTTATCTTGCAAGAAGAATGAAATAATGTTCTCTCTTCCTGAAAGAACAGGATTCTCAGATTCCCTGACGAGAAATTGAATGGCATCAAAATCCTGTCCCACGATAGCATAACTATCATACATCGAGAAATACTCATACTGCATACCAGCGAGGATATTACCATTCATACCTCCCAAGGTATAATTACAGTCACCCCTCATGGTCGTTCCCACAGTCATTTCTTTCCAACCGTATATCTGATAGGCACCATTCCACTCTGTATATACAGGATTTCCATCTTCATCTTTCATTGGCGTGCCATCTTCATTGAATGCCGAATACTTCATGGCATCAGAAGCCACACTATAGTCATCAATGTTATACCAGTCGCCATAGACAGAAGCGTTCAATGAAAAATTTCCCCAACTTTTCTTATAACCTATATCTGCATGATTTTCATCCATCGCATAACCAGGCTTATTCCCATCATATCTGCGATATTCGTCATAGTTGAAAAGTTGTCCCAACATAGAATACTGGTGCGCCTTTTTTCCACTCTTGCGTGAAAACATCAGACTGAAGTCATTCAGTTTCAGGTTTACGCCAACATCGTATGAAGGTTTGTCAGCATATTTATTGATATGGCCATAACCTCCATACGTCGCAGGAGCAACAGCTCTGTAAATATCTAAGGACTGATCTCTTTCTGGTGAAATATAACGATCTTCGCCTGCGGAACTATAGAACGATGCCCACGCCGAAATATCGCAATTCATGAAATGCGTTCCTGCCAGCAAGTCAGCTTTGTGTGTGTGCAGAGAACCGTAGCCATATTGAGCCGAAATACCATTAATGCTGGTACCTTCCTTCGTGATAATATTAACCACAGCAGTAAGAGCCACATTACCATAAAGAGAAGAGGCAGGACCACGCAGCACCTCTATATGGTCTATCTTCTGGGTGTTGATAGCATAATCCGTGCGTCCCAGGTTGGTGGAGCGTGCATTCAGTCGGTGACCATTTTCCATGATTAGAATCTTTTCCTGACCTGTACTATATGCACCATGCATGGCGATGTTGTCGAGCGTCGATGAGGCTACTACTGAAACGCCAGGGATATATGCTGCAAGGATTTGATTGAGGTTCTTGTTATAGCCCAGCATCTCAATCATCTCGGCGGTGATAATCGTCACGGGCACAGGTGCCTCGTTGATACTCTCCGCCTGACTTGATGCTGTCGTCACCGTTGCAGAACGTCCTGTCTTCAGGCGTTTGATTATATCCTCGAAACGTACGGGGTCTTGAATGGAAGTGTAGTAGGGGTTTTCCTGAAGCAACAGCTTGGCATAGGTCTCCGTCTGCGAAGTGTTATCTTGTGCCAGATAACAGAGCGCAATCAGTCGATAGGCATTCTGTTTGAGATTGCCGTCAAAGTCATTGATATTGGTTTGCAACAATTTCAAAGCCTGCTCCAATCGTCCCACTTGATACTCTTCCTCCGCCTGCAAGTAGATCTGGCGAGACTCGTTGTTGTCTTGCGCCTCTACGTGCTGGGGTGAGAGTAAAGCGACGAGTATATATATTACAAGGTATAGTCTTTTCTTCATTTCTTTATTGGTATGGTGAACGTAAATGTAGTACCCTTTCCCTCCGTTGACTCGAAGGTCAGCTTGCCTCCATGTTTGTTTTCAACGATGTCGCGTGTGATGGCCATTCCAAGTCCAGTACCTTGTCCCACGGGCTTAGTGGTGAAGAAGTTCTCAAAGAGACGTTCCTTCACCTCTTCCGTCATACCTTCGCCATTGTCAGCAAGGGAAATCACAAGCTGGTTGTCATTGAGCGACACGCTGATATTCACCTCAGGCTGATAGTCGGCAGGAGCCGATTCAGATTTCTTCCAAACGGCATAGCAGGCATTGTTCATCACGTTGAGGACGGCACGACTCAGGTCCTGCGGAATGACCATCAGCTTGGGTAATCCCTCCTGATAGTTCTCGTGGATGGCAATGTTGAAGCTCTTGTTGTTGGCACGCATGGCGTGATAGGACAGCCATACATATTCCTTCACCAGATGGCATATGTCGGTGGGCAGGAACTCGTTGTCCTTGCCTCGAGAAATGAGCAGGATGCCTTGTATGATGCTGATGGCTCGTTCGCCATGCTCCACGATCTTTGCCATATTCTCTTTCAGGTCGGCCACGATATCTTCCACCTCCTCGCGGTCGTCGTCACTCAACTTGTCTTCATTGTCTTCCACAATCTCAGTCAGGTCGCTGAGCAGCTTATCTGATATCTTGCTGAAGTTGATGACAAAGTTCAGGGGGTTCTGAATCTCGTGAGCAATACCAGCGCTGAGTAGTCCCAGTGAAGCCAGTTTCTCCTGTTCTTTCAGTTTCTGTTTGAGGTCTTCCATTTGCTTATCCATAGTCGTGTCAGTTTTGAATGGTAGGTATTGTGATTGTGAATGATGTATGTTGGTCTTTCTCCGATTCTACGATGATATCGCCACCATGATTCTGCAACACCTCATGGCTCAGATAGAGTCCGATGCCTGCAGCCTCGCCAGTAGGCTTGGTCGTGAAGAATGGGTCGAAGATCTTCTCGATGATAGTAGATTCGATGCCGATACCATTGTCGTAGACAACGATAGTGGCCATGTTCTCTTTCTTGGTTACGTTGACAGAAATCTCCGGCGTGTACTGCTGGCGTTCTGCCTTCTTCTCTAGGGCATAGATGGCGTTGCCAAAGATGCTCATGAATGTCATGCTGAGCAGTTCCGGATTGCCGTTGATGATGACATCCTCTTCAGGCATCGAGAACTTGACTTGCATGTTATACTTCTCGATTTTCTCCTTGTAGTAGTTATGCACCATCTCCTCGTCTTGTTTCAATACCGTCTTGACATCCATCGCCAGTTTACCACCGCTTCGGTCTTTCAGGATTTCCTCCATCGCCTTCAGCGTACGGGTGGTGTTCAGTCCGTGTTGCTCCACCTTCTCCAGGTTCTGCGTCAGCATCTCAAGGATATCCAGCGTATCTTCATAGTTCTCCTTATCCATGTTTTCGCTTTCGTCCTCGATGTTTGCCTTGAGGTCTTTCAGGAGACCGCACGACAGCTTAGAGAAGTTATTGATATAGTTCATCGGGTTGAGGATGCGGTCGATAAGACCTTGGGTCAGCTTACCTGCTGTAGCCATCTTCTCCTGACGGATCAGTTCGTGCTGCGTCTGAGCCAGTTCGTCGAGTGCAGACTGCAGGCGTACAGACTTCTCCTCAATCTCGTTCTTCTGTTGGATCACCTCCGCTGTTCGTTCCTGTACCACGTTCTCCAGTCTCACCTTTTCCTGCTCCAGATGACGCAGTCTCAGTCTGGCAATGCAATAAACGATGAAGACGACGAAAACGGTATAGACAATCACCATATACCACTCCATATAGAAGGGGTAGTGGATGCTGAACTTCAACGAGCGTATTGGTGTCACGTGACCGAAGGCATCCATGGCCTGTACTTCAAAGGTGTACTTGCCGTAGGCCATGTTCTGGAAGGTGGCGCTGGTCTGGGTAGACCACGCCGTCCATGCCTCCCCGTTGATACGGTATCTGTAATGCGTCTCGCCTACAAGAGCGGTATAGGATGTTGAGAACGAAATCGTGATATGACGGCTATTGCTGTCGAAGGCCGGCAGACGCTCCGGTTGTGCGCCGAATCCTCCCCAGATGACGCTATCGCTGTTCAATGTGATACTGCGGAAGAGCAATTCTGGCTTGGTGGCCAACGACTCGTCCTGAAACTGATGTCCAACGACGATAAGGCCGAACTCTCCACCCAGCCACAGGAAGCCATTCTGATGATACAAGGCTTTGATGCTGTAGTCTGCCAACGGCGCAATCTCGTCAGTGAAGGTCTCCTGTTGCTTACCGTCCTGTAGTGCATAGAGATGACGACCTTCGTAGTTCGTCAGCCATGTATATCCCAGTTTGTCGGTAATGGTGAAGAGGGGATATTGGTTGTTGTCGGCTGATGTCACGATGTTCACCATGTTGTCTTTGATAATCATCGTTGCCACCGTCTGACTGTCTGATGCCAAGGAGAAGCGGCTCTCGTTGGCATTCCTCTTCCATACCTGTCCGTAGATATCCTCAATCCACAGGCAGTTGTTGTCGTCGATATGGATGTCAACGGCTTTCTCGATATCTGCAATATGAGTAGGCTGTCCATTGGTATAGAGCATCACCCTGTTGAGCTCGCCGCAATAAAACTTCTCTGGCGTTCCCATGACAGAGATGGCACTCTCGCTGGTCAGTTGTTTGGCAGGACCCTTGTTGGGAATGCTATAAATACCCATTCCTGTGGCTGCCAGCAATGTGTTGCCCCTCTGATACAGCTGTGAACATCCGTGGCTGATACCTTCAACGAGGCTGAAGTCATAGTCATTACATCTGTACACGCCATTGGTCGTACTGACATAGATGGTTGAGTTTAGCTCCTCGATATCCGTAATCTCACCTTTCAGACCGTCTGCAGCGGTATAACGCGAGTATTTCGATGGTATGGCAATCGTAAAGATACCTTTACTAGTGGCTCCCCACAACGTTCCGTGTCCATCGTATGAAATCTTACTGATATTATTGTCGCATAAACCTTTTTCCTCTGTGAAATGACAAACCGTCTTACCGTTCCTATCGGTAACAATCAGGCCGTTGGCGTCAATAGTCCTGACCTTCAAATCGTCGCCAAAAGACAATTCCTGTTCTTGGTTCCGTGCTTTGTCCTTCAACAGCTGTTCTGCCACCTCGTGAATGGTGTTGTTTTTCACCTGATAGGCTTTGCCATTCGACATGCGGAAAGACAGGACGCCATTCACCTCCTGCAGTTGACTCACTTCACCTCGCTGATTCTTGATATCTATGGAATGAAGGCCCAGCACACCTTTATGATTATATTCCAAGTATCCCAGATAGTTATAGCCACCAGCCCAGATACGGTCATCCTTGTCGCAATAGAGCGAGGTGATACGTGTGATGCCTGGTGTGTGGATGATGTGCCAGTTGGCCTTGTCGTAATAGAGCAAGCCTTCGAAGTTGGCTACATAGACAATACCGTCTTTGGCTGCATAGATGTCATAGTTGACATTATGCGCCTGATAGTTCTCCGACGTATAGTTTTTGAGCAACGGCAGTCCCTGAGAAGAGGCCGTAAGCGGGAATAGTAATGCCAGAAAGGCAATGATGATATATTGTTTCAGACGTCTCATAGGCCATTCTTAAGATAGGAGTCATAGGGCATGTCGGCGACAACGCTACCGATATAAAAGTCCCATTCTTCCTTAGTGAATTTACGTTTCAGGCTTGCCTGCACCTTGTCTGCCATCAGCTCTGCCGAGATGACCGTATAGTTCAGATTACCATTCTGTCCACCAGTCCAGATATGTTGTCTGTCCTTGGAGATAGAGAAGGTGGCAATCCACTGGTTGGTCTTCATCACGGTAATCGGGTCTGTCTTGTCGTCATTGATCTTCCAAGACCTCACCGTACCGTCATAGCTTGTGGAGTAGAGTAGGTCGTTCTCGAATTTCACCCTTGATATCCTTGAGCGATGTCCCACCAGTCGTAGTATCTTTCCTGATGGCTTGATGAGGAATATCGTGCCATCAATGGTGCCAAAGGCCCTGTCGCCAGTGGTTGGGTCGTAGTCATACGTTGTGACAGCCTGGCTGAAAGGCAACCTCACAGGCTGGATAGTCATGAGCTGCGGGTCCACGCTATACATGCCGCCCTTACTGTCAAACAGATAGACGTGCGTAGAATCCTCACCTGCTATCTTGGTCTCGAAGCTCAGCGGCATTGTCTTGATGGACTTCAGTGTTGTAGCGTCCAAGAGGTGTACGCTCTTTTCTGCCGTGACAATCAGCTGATTCTTTGTCTTCTGGAAGATTCTGAAGGGATGGGTGGCTCCGTCAATGAAAATCTCCTGAGTGTTGTTGTTCTTGCCTTTCAGCAGATGGCCCGTATGGCTGATCAGATAATAGTAGTCGCCAACGTAGATGATATCACGGAAGTCATATTTGTTGTTGGCGATAAGCGTCCTGTTTTGCAGGCGTCCATCCTTATATTCATTATAGGTCAACTCGCCGTAATCGGTGATAGCCAGAACCGCATTCTCTGCTGTAGGAACCTTTCTCGTCTGGATGATAGAACCACGTCCTACTGACCATTGGATACTGTTCTTACTGATTAAGGCCAGCGCCTCATAGATTGCAGAATTATAGACATCGCCCTGATAACGGTGTGTATAGACATAGGATGCATTGGCCAGCAAGGTGGCCAGTTCCGTGTTGCCCGTGTTGTATAGGGTGAAGGCACGCAATCCAAGACTACGCGCCAAAGCTATGAAGCTCAGCGTGTCGGCCACGCTTCGCGAATATTGCGCTTCACGCAGTCTCTGTACAGCCAGCTCACGCTGCGTTTCAGCAACTGCAGAGGCCTCAATAGCTTTGCGCTCCGACTGTCGGGCGGCCTGCTCAGCCTCCTCAGCCTTGTGCTGTTCCAACTCAGCCTTCTGGCGCATGTCGTTGGCAATATTCTTTTGCTCGATAGCCTCTTTGCGCTGCTGGTCGCTGATGGTCTGCTGTTCTTTGGCAATCTCCTCCATCTGCGTACTGATACGCTGTACGATAAACGACTGTCTCTCTTTCTTTGAGAGTTCTGCCAATTGTGTCTCCAGATCTTCAGCTTTGGCTTTCTCACGACTATACATCGTGTATCCCCAGATGCATCCTGCGCTCAGCAAGCCAGTGGCTAAGCCCCATGCGATATTCCTTTTGAGCGATGTTTTCACCTGAATCAGCTTTTGTTGTTAGACATCAGATTCTCTTCATGGTGAGGATGGTGATATCATCACTCTGTGGTGCATCACCCGTAAACTCCTTCACGTTAGTAACGATATTGTTGATGAGACCCTTGCAGTTTTCTGGTTTCGAGGCGCCCAGTATGTTCATGAAACGCTGGTCGCCATATTCCTCGAAACTGGTGTTCACGGCTTCGTTCACGCCATCCGTAAACAGCACCAGCGTCTCGTTCTTGTCCAGTTGTGTCTTGCCTTCCACGAAGTCCAGTCCCTCGATGGCACCAATCATGCAGTTGCCACTGAGGGGCAGACATTCCACCTGTCCGTCTTTGCGTATAATATAAGGTGAGTTGTGTCCGGCATTACAATATTCTATCTCGCCAGTCTTGAAATTATAGATGGCATAGAACACCGTTACGAACATACAGTTGACCGACTCCTTGCACAGCAGTTCGTTGGCACGCTTCATGGTGTCACCGGGTGCGTTGCCCTGCATGCCGATGGCCCTGATGAGCGTACGGCTCACAGCCATGAAGATGGCAGCAGGAACGCCCTTGCCACTCACGTCGGCCATCACGATACCTATTCTATCGTTGTCGATGCGGAAGAAATCATAGAAATCGCCGCCCACGTCCTTGGCAGGTGTCATCGATGCCGCCATGTCGATATCGCCAGCCAACTCGGGGAATGGCGGGAAAACACGTGGCAGGATGGCCTGCTGAATCTCTCCGGCCACAGCCAAGTCGGTCTTCAACGACTCCAGTTGGGTATGCTCCTGTTGTGACTTCTTGATATAGTCAATCTGTTCGATGGCCTTCTCGATGGTCACACTCAGGTCGTCCAGGTCGATGGGCTTGGTGGCAAAGTCGAATGCGCCGTTGTTCATGGCCTGGCGGATGTTACCCATGTCGCCATAGGCCGACACCATGATGCATTTCAGGGCCGGGTTCTGCATCTCATTGATCTTCGTCAGCAGAGTCAGACCATCCATCTCAGGCATGTTAATATCACTCAGGATGATATCGAAGTCCTTATGCTGAAGCATCATGGTCAATGCTTCGATACCATTGTGGGCAAAGTGAAATTCGTATTCTCCTTTTCTAATCTTTCTTCTGAAATATTGCGTCAAGAGCAACTCGAGGTCGTTCTCGTCGTCAACGCTGAGGATTTTGATTGGCATATTATTATGTTTTAAATTGAGTTATCTATGAGAAAAGTACGGTGAGACCAGCCATCACGATGCTGACCATCGACATCAGTTTGATGAGGATGTTGAGTGATGGGCCAGACGTATCTTTGAAGGGGTCGCCTACGGTATCGCCCACGATGGTGGCCTTGTGGGCAAACGAGCCCTTGCCTCCGAAGTTGCCTTCCTCCACCATCTTCTTGGCGTTGTCCCAGGCACCACCCGCATTGGCCATAAACACAGCCAGCGTGAAGCCACTCGACAGTCCGCCAACGAGCAATCCCAGTACGCCGGCGATGCCCAGCACACAACCCACGACGATGGGGATGGCGATGGCCAGGAGCGATGGGATAATCATCTCGTGCTGAGCAGCGCGGGTCGAGATCTCCACACACGAACCATAGTCGGGCGTACCCGTTCCCTCAAGGATGCCCTTGATCTCGCGGAACTGTCGGCGCACCTCTTCCACCATCTTCTGGGCAGCACGTCCCACAGCCTCCATGGTGAGTCCGCAGAACAGGAAGGCAGCCATAGCGCCGATGAAGGCACCCACCAACACGCGTGGGTTCATCAGGTTCACCTGGAAGTAGTTCATGAAGTCGGGGATGGTGGCGTTGATGGCGTCAATCTCTTCGCCGGCCAGGTTCACGATGATGTCGCCAGAGCGATGCATCGCAATCTTGACCTCTTCTATATAGGAAGCCAGCAGAGCCAGCGCCGTGAGGGCAGCCGAACCGATGGCAAATCCCTTACCCGTAGCAGCAGTGGTGTTGCCCAGGGCGTCGAGTGCATCCGTACGATGGCGCACCTCTTCGCCCAGTTCGCTCATCTCGGCGTTGCCACCAGCATTATCGGCAATAGGACCATAGGCATCCGTCGCCAGGGTGATACCCAGTGTCGATAGCATACCCACGGCAGCAATACCGATGCCATAGAGGCCTTGCGACAGGGCTGCGGCATTCATCTCGAGCACGAAGCCGTTGGCGCAGAGGTAACTCAGCATGATAGCCACACCGATGGTGACCACGGGGATGCATGTTGACATCATGCCTGTGCCGATACCCTTGATGATGACGGTGGCCGAACCCGTGAGTCCTGCTTCCGAAATCTTCTGCGTGGGTTTGTAGGAGTGCGAGGTGTAGTATTCTGTGGCCTGTCCGATGATGACACCGGCAGCCAGACCTGTGATGACCGAGAACGAGAGTCCCAGCCAGTTGTCAATCTGCAGCATGTAGAGGATGCCGAAGGTAGCCACAGCAATGAGGGCTGCCGATACGTTGGTGCCCAGCGAGAGCGAGCGCAACAGGTCTTTCATCGTGGCCCCTTCCTTGGTGCGCACCAGATAGATGCCCAGGATGCTGAGGAACACGCCCACGGCAGCAATCAGCATGGGGGCGATGACAGCCTTCAACTGCATCTCACCTGAGGCTGCAAAGGCCACAGCACCCAGAGCTGCTGTCGACAGGATACTGCCGCAATAACTCTCATAGAGGTCGGCACCCATGCCAGCCACATCACCCACGTTGTCGCCTACGTTGTCGGCAATGGTTGCGGGGTTGCGAGGGTCGTCCTCGGGGATGTCGGCTTCCACCTTACCCACGATGTCAGCACCCACGTCGGCTGCTTTCGTATAGATGCCGCCACCCACACGGGCAAAGAGCGCCTGTGTCGATGCACCCATACCAAAGGTCAGCATCGTGGTGGTGATAGAGATCAGTCCGTCGGCGTCGAATGCGTTAAGCACAAGAAACCATACCGCAATGTCCAGAAGGCCCAGGCCGACGACGGTGAGTCCCATCACGGCACCACTGCGGAAAGCAATCTTCAGTCCTCCGTCCAGACTCTGGCGTGCGGCGTTGGCCGTACGAGCCGAGGCATAGGTAGCTGTCTTCATGCCGAAGAAGCCTGCCAGTCCGCTAAAGAATCCGCCTGTGAGGAAAGCAAAAGGCACCCAGGGGTTCTGGACGCCGAAACCATAAGCCATGATAGAAAAGATGATGGCCAGGATGATGAAAACAATCAGTACAACCTTGTACTGTTGTTTCAGATAAGCCATAGCGCCACGACGCACGTGTCCTGCAATCTCAATCATGCGAGGCGTACCTTCGTCGGCAGTCATCATACTACGGAAAAAAGCCCATGCCATCGAGAGGGCAGCCACAGAAGCTATTGGTACTAGCCAAAATTCACTGGGAATGGTCATTGTAGTAATTGCTTTTATGATTAATTGTTCTATTTTTGTGTGCAAATTTACGAATTATTTCGAAATTAATGGCATTTTGGTCATATTTTTTTGTAACTTTGCAACATATTTCATAAATATTCGTATGACACTACATATTTTTAACCCTGAACACGACATCGCGCTGGCATCAAATCTCAGTAATTTCACGGCTCCGCATGCAGGTCGCCAACTGCGCCACGACCTGGGTTTTATCCCAGCCTTGTGGGCAGAAGACGGAGACTGTATCTTGGTGGAGAATGTCGCCAATGCCGAGTATAGTTATATGCGTTTCCAGCAGTCGTTGAAGCGCGTCTTTGGAGAAACGGCCTCTCGTTGGCAGAGAAACATCGCTTTTCTCACCAAGAAACAACTTGTCTCCATGCGAGAGACAACGGCGATAGATCCCTGGGGATGGGACCGTGCCATCACGGCCCAGTTGAAGCGCGGCGGAGTGGGCCTCCTGCCTTCCGACTCCCAATTGGACGATATCCGCCTGCTGTCCCATCGCCGTACGTCCGCCAAACTCCTTCCCCTTTTACAACAGACCGGTACCCTGGGCGAGTCGTTTGAATGTACGATAGCCGAGGAGGTCGAAGCCCTTCTGCAGCGCTATGGACGCCTGGTGCTCAAGGCCCCCTGGTCGTCGAGTGGCAGGGGACTGCGCTTCCTGGATGTTGAGCGCACGCCCTTGGCCATGCATGCCGGTTGGCTCAAGAATCTGCTGGCTTCTCAGGGTTCTGTGATGGCCGAACCTTTCTATCACAAAGCCAAGGACTTTGGTATGGAATTCTCGTCTTCTGCCGATGGTCAGATTCGCTATGAAGGCCTCTCCTTATTCCATACAACCAACGGTGCTTACACGGGTAATATCCTGGCAACTGAAACCACTAAGCGCGAAATGATAAGTCATTATGTATCATTGGAATTACTTGATGCTGTCAAAGAAAAGATTTGCGCCCTTCTTCCTGCGATTCTCGAAGGTAAATATGTAGGACCTTTCGGCGTCGATATGATGATTGCCGAGGAGCAGCTGCATCCCTGCGTAGAGATCAACCTGCGACGCACTATGGGACACGTGGCCCTGGCCCTCACACCCACCGATGACGATATGGTGCGTGTGATGCGCATCGAGTATGCCGACGGCACCTATAAACTCAAGATTCAGCGCCCCTGAGAACGCACACGGAAAATTTATTTGCACTTTCTCTTGCACAGATATAAATTATTGCTTATCTTTGCCCCACGAACTTAAAACTTATAATAATAATACTCAAAAAACTATGGCAAACAAAGAAAAACTCTTTACCGAGTTCACAGCGCCCACCAAACAGGAATGGCTCGACAAGATCGAGGTTGACCTGAAAGGTGCCGACTTCCAGAAGCGCTTGGTATGGAGAACTAACGAAGGTTTTAACGTACAGCCCTTCTATCGCCGCGAAGACCTGGCGAACCTGAAGACACCCGACGCTCTCCCAGGAGAGTTCCCATTCGTGCGTGGCAACAAGAAGGACTCCAACGAGTGGTATGTCCGTCAGAATATCGATGCCAGCGACCCCAAGGCTGCTAACGCCAAGGCCCTCGACATCCTTAATAAAGGTATCGACTCGTTGGGCTTCAAGATTCCTGGCAACATGGTGTCGATGGATACCGTCGAGACGCTGCTCGAGGGCATCTATTGCGAGTGCATCGAGGTCAACTTCTCTACCTGTCAGCGCCATTCGCTCGAACTGGCCGAGATTCTCAAGACCTATTGGCAGAAGAAAGGCTACGACAAGGATAAGATTGTGGGCTCTATTGAGTGGGACCCCATGAAGAAGATGGTACTCAAGGGCAAGGACGTGTCGCCCATCCTGGCATTCGGACCCAAGTTGGCCGAGTCGCTCAAGGAGTATCCCCACTTCCGTGGTATCGTGGTGCATAGCGACGCCCTCAACAATGCCGGTGCCTATATCGTGCAGGAGTTGGGCTATGCCTTGGCTTGGGGCAACGAGTATCTGCAGCAGTTGACCGATGCTGGTGTTGATGTTGATACCGCTGCCAAGGCCATCAAGTTTAATATGGGCGTCAGCGAGAACTATTTCATGGAGATTGCCAAGTTCCGCGCTGCCCGTCTGCTGTGGGCCCAAATTGTCAAGCAGTACGAGCCTAAGTGCGACTGTGCCTGCAAGATGATTATCAACGCCACCACCTCGACGTACAATCAGACCTTGTTTGACAGCTACGTCAACCTGCTCCGCTCTCAGACCGAGGCGATGAGTGCTGCCCTGGGTAGTGTCCACTCGATGGTGGTAACACCGTTTGATGCACCTTACGAGGAGGCAACCGACTTCTCTGAGCGTATCGCCCGCAACCAGCAGTTGCTGATCAAGGAGGAAAGTCATTTCGACCGTATCGTCGACCCATCAGCAGGTTCTTATTATATCGAGCACCTGACCGACGCCCTGGCCACCGAGGCCTGGAAGATCTTCCTGAAGGTAGAAGACGAGGGTGGCTTCCTCGCAGCCATCAAGGCTGGCACCATCCAGGATGATATCAACGCCACCAACGTGAAGCGTCACGGCGATGCTGCCAAGCGCAAGGAGTTCCTGCTGGGCACCAACCAGTTCCCCAACTTCACCGAGAAGAGCGAGGGCAAGCGCGCCTACAAGCAGAACTTCGGTTGTGGTGGTGTCCACCATCATGGCGAGGAGAGCGTGCCCTTCAAGTCTATCGAGAGCACCCGTCTGGCTGCCGACTTCGAAGACCTCCGCATCCATACCGAGGAAAAGAAGGTGCCTACCGCCTTTATGCTGACCATCGGTAATCTGGCCATGCGTCAGGCTCGTGCCCAGTTCTCTTGCAACTTCCTTGCTTGCGCTGGCTATAAGGTGATTGATAACCTTGGATTCAAGACTGTTGAAGAGGGTGTTGATGCCGCTTTAGAGGCTAAGGCCGATATCGTGGTTATCTGCTCGAGCGACGATGAGTATGCCGAGTACGCTATCCCTGCCTTCAAGTATCTTAATGGTCGCGCCATGTTCGTGGTTGCTGGTGCGCCTGCTTGCATGGAAGATTTGAAGGCCGCTGGCATCGAGAACTTTGTACACGTAAAGTGCAACGTGCTTGAGACTCTCAAGGAGTATAATCAAAAGTTAGGTATCTAAAAGACCCTCCCCAACCCTCCCTTTAGGGAGGGAGTGGTTACCTGGATAAACATAAAATAAATAATATTAATATAATGTAGAATCCTCCCCACAAACATTCTACTCTCCCCCTACAGGGGGAGCGGGGAGGGGGTCCGATTATGAGAAAAGATTTTAGAAATATTGATATCTATGCAGGCATCAAGGCTCAGGATGGTGCCAAGTGGATTAAAGATAATGGTATTGAGGCCAACTGGAAGACCCCAGAGCACATCGAGGTTCGTCCACCCCTTCAAGCCTTGGACTATCCGTCAGTATGCCGGATTCTCTACTGCCGAAGAGTCGAATGCCTTCTATCGCCGTAACCTGGCTTCAGGACAAAAGGGTCTTTCCGTAGCTTTCGACCTGCCTACACACCGTGGTTACGACCCCGATAACGCTCGTGTAGTGGGCGATGTGGGTAAGGCTGGTGTATCAATTTGTAACGAGGAGAACATGAAGGTACTCTTCAGCGGTATCCCCTTGAATAAGATGTCGGTTTCTATGACCATGAACGGTGCCGTGCTGCCTATCCTGGCATTCTACATCGTAGCAGGTCTGGAGCAGGGCGCTCAATTAGAAGAAATGGCTGGAACCATCCAGAACGATATCCTGAAGGAGTTCATGGTGCGTAACACCTATATCTATCCCCCTGCATTCTCCATGAAGATTATCGCTGATATCTTCGAGTATACCTCGCAGAAGATGCCTAAGTTCAACAGCATCTCTATCTCAGGTTATCACATGCAGGAGGCTGGTGCTACAGCTGATATCGAGCTGGCTTACACCTTGGCCGATGGTATGGACTACCTGCGTACAGGTGTCAATGCTGGTATCGATGTGGATGCTTTTGCACCTCGTCTCAGCTTCTTCTGGGCTATCGGTATGAACCACTTTATGGAGATTGCCAAGATGCGTGCTGGCCGACTGTTGTGGGCTAAGATCGTGAAGAGCTTCGGTGCCAAGAATCCTAAGTCGCTGGCCCTGCGTACCCACTCACAGACATCAGGTTGGTCGCTCACCGAGCAGGACCCATTCAACAACGTAGGTCGTACCTGTATCGAGGCTATGGCTGCTGTGCTGGGTCATACTCAGTCGCTGCACACCAATGCGCTTGACGAGGCTATCGCTCTGCCTACCGACTTCTCGGCTCGTATCGCTCGTAACACCCAGATCTATATCCAGAACGAGACCAAGGTGTGCAAGCAGATCGACCCAACGAACTCGTTCACAAGGCTTGGGAGCATATCCAGGAGATTGAAAAACTGGGTGGTATGGCCAAGGCCATCGAGACCGGATTGCCTAAGATGCGTATCGAGGAGGCTGCAGCCCGCACTCAGGCCCGTATCGATAGTGGCGTCCAGACCATCGTGGGTACCAACAAGTACCGCCTTGAGCACGAGGATCCCATCGATATCCTCGAGGTGGACAACACCGCCGTGCGCAAGCAGCAGGAAGAGAGCCTCAAGCAGGTACGCTCTACCCGCGACGAGGCCGCTTGTCAGGCTGCACTCAAGGCTATCACCGAGTGTGTGCGCGACTTCAAGGAAGGTCGCAAGAGCGAGAACAACCTCCTGGATCTGGCTGTCAAGGCCGCTCAGCTGCGTTGTACGTTAGGAGAGATTTCAGATGCCTGCGAAGAGATCGTAGGTCGTTATAAAGCAGTAATCAGAACAATTTCAGGCGTGTATAGTTCAGAATCTAAGAACGATAAGGAATTCGAGGAGGCCAAGCGCCTTACCGACGAGTTTGCCGAGAAGGAAGGTCGCCGTCCACGTATCTTCGTTGCCAAGATGGGTCAGGATGGTCACGACCGTGGTGCAAAGGTAGTGGCAACAGGTTATGCCGACTGTGGCTTCGACGTGGATATGGGACCACTGTTCCAGACTCCCGAAGAGGCTGCCCGTATGGCTGTCGAGAACGACGTCCACATCGTTGGTGCCTCGTCATTGGCTGCAGGTCACAAGACCCTCATTCCCCAGCTCATTGAGGAACTCAAGAAGATGGGTCGCGAGGACATCATGGTCACCGCCGGAGGTGTTATTCCTGCTCAGGACTACGACTTCCTCTACAAGGCAGGCGTCGCCTGTATCTTCGGTCCTGGTACCCCGATTCCCTATTCGGCCATCCAGATGATGAAGATTCTGCTCGATAAAGAGTAGTCAATCATCAAAATAATAATCGGGCGAGCCACATTTCGTGACTCGCCCGATTCCTTTTCATTCTTGCGTCCCGTTGTAGCAAACGGAGTCTATCCTCGCACCTCGTACCTCGAAACTACCCTCGTACCCTCGAACTCACACTCCCATGCAGCTGGTTGTGCCCAGCGTAGTGAGGATTGCCGTGATGATGCTTGCAAGAATCTGCAAGAGTGTCTTCCAACCTTCTTTCTTCATAGTCGTTTAGTTTTTGTGTTAATACTTAGGTTTTGGCTTCAGCCATCAGACATCAGCCTTCAGCCCTCTTCTCAGCCTTCAGCCCTCAGCCCTCTTCCTTCAGCCATCAGCCTTCAGCCCTCAGCCCTTACTAATCGTTCTCGTTGCCGCCTCCGCCGCCTGAGGGAGGATTGGTGGTGCCACCACCGCCCTGGTTCTCATTGCCCTGGTTGCCATTCTCGCCGCCAGTCTGACTAGCTCCCTCTCCGTTCGGAGAGGGCTGGGGTGAGGTTGCACTATAGAGCTTGGTGCTCAGGTTGAC
>CADAKX010000041.1 GCA_902788605.1 uncultured Prevotellaceae bacterium
GATTGTGGCCCGTGCCCTTCCTGATGTTCGTGATGGATTTAAACCTGTGCATCGCCGTATTCTTTATGGTATGATGGGCATTGGTAACACCAGTGACAAGCCACACAAGAAGTGTGCGCGTGTTGTTGGTGAGGTGCTCGGTAAGTATCACCCCCACGGCGACTCATCAGTATATGGTGCTTTGGTGCGTATGGGTCAGGAATGGAACATGCGCTACATGCTGGTAGATGGTCAGGGTAACTTCGGTTCGGTGGACGGTGACTCACCTGCAGCCATGCGTTACACGGAGTGCCGCCTCTCTAAGATGGGTGAGCATATCATGGACGACCTGGAGAAGGACACCGTTGATATGGACCCCAACTTCGACAATACCCTGCTGGAGCCCAGCGTGATGCCTACAAAGGTGCCCAACCTGCTGGTGAACGGTGGTAACGGTATTGCCGTAGGTATGGCTACCAATATGCCTACCCACAACCTGGGTGAGGTGATTGACGGTTGCTGTGCTTTTATCGATAATCCCGAGATCGACTGCGAGGGGCTGATGCAGTATATCCCAGGTCCTGACTTCCCCACAGGTGCCTATATCTATGGCCTGCAGGGCGTGAAGGATGCTTACGAGACTGGTCGTGGCCGTATCGTGATGCGTGCCAAGGCTGAGATTGAGGCTGGCGAGCAGCACGATAAGATTGTGGTGACCGAGATTCCTTATGGTGTTAACAAAGCAGACCTCGTGGCTTATATCGCTGACCTGGCTACCCAGCACAAGATTGAGGGTATCTCAAATGTCAACGATGAATCTGGTCGTCAGGGTATGCGTATCGTGGTTGACGTGAAGCGCGATGCCAATGCCAACGTGATTCTGAATAAGCTGTTCAAGATGACAGCCCTGCAGAGCTCGTTCTCTGTGAACAATATCGCGCTGGTGCCCATCCCTGGTACTCATGGTAAGATGCGTCCGAAGCTGCTCAGCTTGCGCGAGTGCATCCGTTACTTCATCGAGCATCGTCATGAGGTAACCATCCGCCGCACCAAGTTTGACTTGAAGAAGGCACAGGAGCGTGCTCACATTCTGGAGGGCTTGATTATTGCTGTGAACAATATCGACGAGGTGGTGCACATCATTCGCCAGTCGGCTACACCTACCGATGCCCAGCGCAACTTGGAGAAGCGCTTCGATTTGGATGAGCTACAGTCGAAGGCTATCGTTGATATGCGCCTGAGCCAGTTGACCGGCCTGCGCGTTGATCAGCTGCATCAGGAGTATGATGATCTGATGAAGCTCATTGCCGACTTGGAGGAAATCCTGAACAATCCCGAGCGTTGCAAGCAGGTGATGAAGGAAGACCTGCTGGAGGTGAAGGAGAAGTATGGCGACGAGCGCAAGACCGAGATTATCCCCTTCGATCACGAGTTTAACGCTGAGGACTTCTATCCCGATGATCCCGTGGTGATTACCATCAGCCACATGGGTTATATCAAGCGTACTCCGCTGAGCGACTTCCATGCTCAGAGTCGTGGTGGCCTGGGTGCTAAGGGTGCCCGTCACCGTGATAACGACTTCACCGAGTATATCTATCCTGCCACCATGCACAACACGCTGCTGTTCTTCACCCAGAAGGGCCGTTGCTACTGGCAGAAGTGTTACGAGATTCCTGAGGGCGACCGCAACTCAAAGGGTCGTGCCATCCAGAATATGCTCAATATTGAGCCCGATGATGCTATCAATGCCGTGCTGCGTATCAAGAACTTCAATGATGAGGAGTTCCTGAAGACACACTATGTGATGTTTGCCACTAAGCAGGGTATCATCAAGAAGACCTGTCTGTATGACTACCGTAACGTGCGTGCAGCCGGTGTTCGTGCTATCAATATCAACGAGGGCGATCAGGTTGTAGGCGTTCGTCTGACCAACGGCCATAACGAAATCCTGCTGGCTAACCGCAACGGACGTGCCGTACGCTTCAATGAGGATGCTGTCCGCACCATGGGCCGTGTGTCAACTGGCGTGATTGGTATGCGTCTTGACGGTGGTGACGACGAGGTAGTAGGTATGGTATGCGTCAATGATCCTCAGACCGAGACCATCATGGTGGTCAGCGAGAACGGTTACGGTAAGCGTTCGGACATTGAGGACTATCGTATCACCAACCGTGGTACCAAGGGCGTGAAGACCCTCGCTATCACAGAGAAGACCGGCCGTTTGGTGGCTATCAAGGTGGTGACCGATGAGAACGACCTGATGATTATCAACAAGAGTGGTATCTTGATTCGCCTGAACGTGAGCGAGGTGCGTGTCATGGGTCGTGCTACCCAGGGCGTTCGTCTGATCAACCTGACGAAGAAGAACGATACCATCGCCAGCGTCTGCAAGGTACAGAAGGCCACCGAGGAAGAGCTTGCCGAGGAGAATGCCGAGTATGCTGAGACTCCCAAGGCTTCAGAACCTTCAGAGACTCCCGAGAACACTGATAACAATAATACTAACGAATAAATTGTTTAACTAACTTATAAAAGTATGAAGAAAGTAATGATGATGGCCCTGATGGCAGCCGCTGCCACCACCGCCTTTGCACAGGAAACTGTGGTGAAAGAAGCCAAGAAACTCTTATCCAAGAAAGATTTCGACGCTGCAGCCCAGATGTTGGCACCGGCCCTCACTTCAAGTGAGACCCTCGACAAGGCAGCTGCTTGGAATCTGATGACTGACATCCAGTTTGAGAAGTACTCGGCCATTCAGAACGAGAATATACAGAACCAGATGAACCAGAAGGCTGTTCCCTTTGACACTCTGGGCATGAATACTGCCTGCTACGAGGCCCTGAAGGCCGCTATAGAGTGCGACAAGTATGACGTCCAGCCCAACGACAAGGGAAAGGTGAAGATTCGTTTCCGTCAGGCCAACCAGCAGCGCATGCAGAACGTGCGTCTGAACCTGATCAACGCTGGTCTGTTTGACTATAACCACAAGAACCTCGACGGCGCTCTGGCCAAGTGGTCACTCTATCTCGACAGTCCCGCTTCAGAACTGTTCACAGGTTTTGCAGCTGTTGCCGATGTAGCTCAGGACCAGTATCGCTCAGAGATTGCCTACTATGCTGGTCTGGTGGCTTATCAGAAGAAAGACTTCGCTACAGCAGAGAAGTTTGCCAAGCTCGCTTCTCAGGACCCCAAGAAGGCAGCCGAGGCCAACGAGATTCTGCTCTTCTCAAAGAAGGAGACCATGAAGACCAAGGAAGACTCTCTGGCATATGTTGATATGGTGAAGGACCTGCACAAGGCTAATCCCGAGGAGGAGCGCTATTTCAACCTGCTGATGGAATACTACACTCGTGCCGACGACCAGAAGGCTATGGCTGCCTGGGCTGAGGAGGAGACATCTATCAACCCCGAGAACAAGATGGCTTGGGCTCTCACTGGTCAGGTTCACATGAACGCCCGCGAGTGGGATGCAGCAGTAGAGGCCTACAAGAAGGCTATCGAGATTGACCCCACCTTCATCCAGTGCGTCTTTAATGCCGGTGTCTGCCTCAACGGTAAGGCTATCGACCTGAAGGATAAGTTGGCCGACAAGAACACTGGTGGTCTGACCAAGGCTAATGCCGACAAGGTGAAGGCTATCCTGCACGATGCCCGCGAGTATCTGGAGCGCTCAAAGGAGCTGGATCCCGATCGTGAGAAGGTAAACTGGGCATATCCTCTGTATCAGATCTATTATTCTATTGGCGACAAGGCCAAGAGCGACGAGATGGAGAAGCTCGTGAATGCTGGAAACTAAAAAATATTGAATCTATAGAATGAAGCAACTCATTGCGACCTTGCTTCTCTTACTGACAATAACACCGTGCCTGATGGCTCAGAAGAAAGAGCTCAGTCAGGCACGGTCTTCTATCAAGAGTGGCAAATACGACGATGCTGAGAGGACATTGACAAAACTCCTCAAGGATTCGACCAACCGTACGAACAAGCGTATCTGGTTGGCCTACTACGATGCTGTGCGCGGTAAATACGAGCAGGGCAACGAAAAGCTATATTTAAAGCAAAACTACGATACAACTACATTTTTCCATAATGTCAGACTGATGCTGTCGATAGCCGAGACCCTCGACAGTCTGGCACCCGAATACCGTAAGAGTCACGCCGAGCAGCAGAACGGCTATCGTCCTAACCTGTTCAGCGGCGGTTCGTTCCTGTTGCGTAAGGGCAAGTGGAGCGAGGCCTTCGACTATTTCGAGGCCTATATGGACTGTGCCCGTCAGCCCCTGTTCTCGGCTTATCACTACGACTCTCTGGACACCCGCATGAACGAGGCCGCCTATTGGGCTACCTATTGTGGCTATAAGATGGACGACCCTGTGTTGACACTTCGCTATAGTAAGCAGGCGCTCAGGGACTCGTCGCGTGCCAATTTTACCCTGCAGTTTGTGGCCGAGGCCCGCAAGTGGCTCAAGGACGACGAACTCTATCTGAGCACCCTTCAGGAGGGCTTCCGTCGCTATCCCACGTTCCACTATTTCTTCCCCCGTCTGATGGACACCTATACCAGCATGGGCCAATATGACAAAGCCCTTGCTGTGGCCGACAGCGCGCTGGCTGTCAACGACTCCAGTCAGCTGTTCCTCTTTGCCAAGTCCACCACGCTGCTTCGCCTGGAGCGCTATGCCGAGTGTATTGAGTATAGTAAGAAGTTGATTGAACTGAATCCCAACATGGCTGAACCCTATTTCAATGCCGGTTCCGCCTATGTCAATATAGCCGCCAGTCACGAGCAGCGTCACGATAAGAAGCAGATGCGTCAAGCCTATCAGGATGCGCTTCCCTTTGTGGAGACCTATCGCAAACTGATGCCAGACGAGAAAAACAAGTGGGCCCCGGTGCTCTATCGCATCTATCTCAACCTGAATATGGGAAAGCAGTTTGACGAGATCGACAGACTGTTAAAACAATAAGCAGCGGACTTACACGGACAGCCCGAAAAAGTCTGCGATGATCCGCTGCCATTCCTTACTGAAAAGAATGAATATGAAGAAGATATGTATTGTGGCGGGCGCACGCCCGAATTTCGTGAAGGTGGCACCCCTGATTCGTGCTATCGAGCAGGCCTCAGGTGCCGAGTATGAACTGGTGTATACCGGACGTGAGGATGACCCCACACTCGAGTCGTCGCTCTTTGACGACCTTCAGATGCCTCGCCCCTCGGTGTTCTTTGGTGTCGACAGCACCAGTCTTAACGAGATTACGAGTAAGGTGATGGCCCATTTTGATACCTATCTCGACGTCAATCCTGCCGACGTGGTGATTGTTGTCGACGACCTTGCCTCGACGATGGCCGCTGCTATCGTTACCAAGAAACGCGGCGTCAAGTTGGCCCACCTGGTGGCCGGCACTCGTTCTTTCGATATGAATATGCCCAAGGAGGTGAACCGCCTGGTGATTGATGCCCTCAGTGACTATCTCTTTACTGCTGGCATCAAGAGTAACAGCGTGGCCACGCGCGAGCAGGCCGAGGGTTCCAATACCTATATGGTGGGCAATATCCTGATGGATACCCTGCGCTTCAACCATCAGCGCCTGCGCAAACCCAATCTTGACATTGAGGCCGGAAACTATCTCGTCTTCACCCTTAACCGCAAGGCCCTGCTGGCCGACGAGGAGAACCTCAAGAAGATGCTCTGCGCGATGAGTGAGGCTGCAGGCGATATGCCAATCATCGCCCCCTTGCGCGGCAAAGCGCTCGAGATGGTCACCCGTCTAAAACCTCAAACCTCCAGCCTCCAACCTCAAACCTCGCTGAGTTACCTCGAGTTCGGCTGGTTGACCGCCAACGCCAAGGGTATCATCACCGACAGTGGCAATGTGGCCGAGGAGGCGACGTTCAACGGCGTGCCCTGTATCACGCTCAACAGCTATACCGAGCACCAGGAAACCGTGAGTGTGGGTTCCAACGTACTGGTGGACGGCGATGCTCAGAAACTCTCTGCTGCCATCAGCGACCTGCTGCGCGGACAATGGAAGAAGTCAGCCTTGCCCGACCGCTGGGATGGTCGTACGGCCGAGCGTATCGTGAAGATACTGCTGGGGTAGGGGCTTGACCAGATATACTGCGAAACAATATCCATAATTAATCACAATAATGAAACTAAAATTATTCTCAGCATTGGCTTTGGCCTTGCTGACACAGGGTGCGCAGGCACAGACCTCACCCAAAGGCCCCACCATGGGCTGGAGTTCATGGAACACCTACTATTGTAACATCTCCGAGTCGCTCATCAAGAATCAGGCGAACGCGATGGCCAACCGTTTTAAGAGTGCTGGTTACCAGTATATCAATATTGACGACGGCTTCCAGGGCGGGCGCAACAGTCAGACCGGCCAGCTGCTCATCAATAAGAGTCGCTTCCCCAACGGTCTGCAGCCTGTGGTCGACCATATCCACAGCAAGGGCCTGAAGGCCGGTATCTATAGCGATGCGGGCTACAACACCTGCGGCAGCTATCACAACGGTGACGCGCTGGGCAAGGGCACTGGCCTCTATCAGCACGATCAGCAGGATGCCGACTATTTCTTCACCGAACTCGGCTTCGACTTCATCAAGGTGGACTTCTGCGGTGGCGACCCCATTCACAACGAAGACCGTCTGAAGCTCGACGAGCAAGAGCGCTACACCGCCATCTCTCAGGCCATCCAGAACACTGGCCGCACCGATGTGCGCTTCAACATCTGTCGCTGGGCCTATCCCGGCACCTGGGCCAACCAGGTGAGCACCTCGTGGCGCATCTCTGGCGATATCAATGCCAGCTGGGAGTCCGTCCGCAACATCATCGAAGAGAACCTCTATCTCTCGGCCTATTGCATCGACGGCAGCTACAACGATATGGACATGCTGGAGGTGGGACGCGGCCTCAATACCGAGGAAGACAAAACTCACTTCGGCATGTGGTGCATCATGGACAGCCCGTTGCTCATTGGCTGCTCTTTGACTTCGCTGACAGCGGGCAACAAGACCTATAAGTTGCTGACCAACCCCGACCTTATCGCCCTCAACCAGGACACCCTCTATCTGCAGGCCTATGTGGCCAAGCGTGATGGTGGCTGCTATGTGTTGGTGAAGGATCTGGAAAAGAAGTACGGCCTGAAGCGTGCCGTTGCCTTCTATAACTCTACCGACGAGGCTCAGGATATCTCAATCGACTTTGCCGACATCGAGTTGGGCGGCGTCATCAAGATGCACGACTGCTTCGAGAAGACCGATGTTGACGATGCCGAGACGAGCTTCACCGTCAACGTGCCTGCCCACGGCACCCGCATCTATACCCTCGTGGGCGAGCAGCGCCTGGAGCGCACGCTCTACGAGGCCGAGACCGCCTATATGACGAACTATCAGGAGATTGGTGGCGGTAACACAGGCGTCTATTCCAGCGACAACAACTGCTCTGGTGGCATGAAGGCAGGATGGCTGGGCAAGGGCACCAAGAACGACCTGCAGTGGCGCAATGTCTATAGTCTGGACGGCGGCGAGTACTCGATGGACCTCTATTACCAGTCGGGCGAGAGTCGCAGCGTGACCGTCGAGGTCAACGGTAAGAAGGTGGGCGCCTATTCGCTCAACTCGGGCAGCTACTCTAAGGTGGGCAAAAAGACAGTGAAGATCACGCTGGAGCCCGGCGAGAATGTTGTCCGCCTGTATAACGCCTCCAACTGGATGCCCGATATCGACTGCATGAAGCTGACGTTGATCAATAAGCCCGACGGCATCAGCACGCCCTCGGCCCTCAAGACCTCGTCTAAGGCCTATACGCTCTCCGGTCATCAGGCCAAAGCCCAGCAGAAGGGCATCGTGATTAAGGACGACAAGAAGGTGGTTCGTAAGTAAGTATTTAAATCCCCCCACTTCAAATTTGAAGTGGGGGGATTTTTTTTATGAAGCACTTAAGTATATAAATATGCTTTATTGAAATCAATTGACATAACTATTCGTTCTAACGAATTGTTCAATACTGATTTCTTTATTGTATCACACACTGGAACTATCAGTTCCGTACGCTGGAACTATTAGTTCCATCCGATGGAACTGTTAGTTCCATATATTGTTACTATTGTGAAACCACCTGAAAATCAATAAGTAACGCTATTATTATTTCATGTCTTTAGTTGGAAATATGAAATTGTGATGCTTTTGTGATGGCTTTTTATGGTAGCCATCACGTCTTAACCTATTGTACTTCAATGTGTTAGTTGTATGTGTGACGGCTCAACCCCTTTTTTCTATTCAAATTTCTTTTGCTAAATTTTTAATCACGATTTAAAATGAATCTACTTGACAAATTCCATCATATAGCATCATTAGTACCGACTATAATCCGCAAGGTAGTGAACAAGGTGGGGGAATAAAAAGAAATCGGGAGGCGATGCTTTTGCATGCCTCCCGATTTGGGTTATGTCAAATTGCTAATTAGCGCAATTATTTAACGACTTTCGAGAAAGAGTTAAGTCTTTTGCCAAACTGAGAAATCTTGCGATTCTTAAGTTTTGCAATAGCGCGTGAGGTCTCCTGAGTTGAGCCATACTTGAAGGTGAACTGGTCATAATCGTAAGTCATTGCCTCGCCACCAGCGAAGCCAATAATCATGACGGTTAAGTCACCATTCAGGTTGCAAGGAATGTCGTAGACGCCACTCTTGGTGATTGATGTTGTCTCAAGTGTACCAGTGATCATACCGATCAACATGTCGTTTGAGGGAGCACCTTCGCCAATATAAATCTTGGCTTCGTCAAGATCGCTGCCGACCTCTACATTAATCTTTGCAAAAGACTCGTTCTCTGCATTGACAAACGCACCTTCATACTCCACAGCAACGGCGTAGTCAAGAGGCTCGAAGCCGGGGAAATAGAAGTCGATGACACCATCAACCTGAGTGTTGTTCCAACCACCGAGACCTTCCATGTAGTAGTAAGGAGCGAACTGCACATGTGCAGGAAGACCGTTTGACTGATACTCAACGACCTTATTGCACAGCCACTTGTCTTCACTTCTCAGCGTGCTGAATTCTGCGGGGTGGTCAATCTCAATATTAATACCATAATCAGGAACAATCATTCCAGTGAAGTAGATGGGGAAATAGATGAGATCATCCTGGGTGATTGTTACACCTGCGAGTTCATCTCCCTTATGCAGGAGGTAGAACTCCAGGTAAGGAGTCATCTCGCCGCTCATATCGAAGTCTTCACCACCGTCGAAGCCTGCATAGGGCTTAACCAGACGGAACTGGTTGGGATCCTGATCGCACTGCTGAACCTCGACCATGCCTTGGTAGCCAGCCCAGTTTTCAACAAAGGTACCCTTGCCCAGAGACTTGAAAGTCAGAGGTATACCAATCTTCAGCGTGACAGTGCCGACACCGTAAGGTGTACGCATGGCAGAATCAATAGCCAAAGTCAGAGTCTTGAAATCATTGTACTCGAACTTAGTAGGGTCCAAGCCAATCTCGAGGTCTGCCGTATCCTTGCCTTCAGCAAATGAGATGCTGGCAGGAACGGTGAACAGGTTGTCGGCGTCTTCCTTGGTGATATTGACAGTTACTGCCTCACCTTTAGTTGCGCGAACAACGGGAATAGAGAACTTCGTATCGCTGAAAGTCAGATTAACTGTGGTAGCGATATCGTTTGAGAAGTACACCTGAGCACCAGAAATGCTTGCAGGCTGATAGTTGTCATCCCTCTCAGAGTCGCAAGAAACAAAACCGAGAATAACAGTCAGCAGAGCCAGACTATATTTGAATATATTTTTCATACTTCTAACTATTTAATATTTATTGTAAGGGGATATCAACGTCCTCAACAGCTGAGGGAACAGGTGTTGAGGGGTTGTTGTCAGCATCAGTCAGAGCAGAGTTACCGTTGATCTCGGTCTGAGGAAGACGCCACAACAGGATGGGATCGTTGGCGGGAATGTTAAGCACGCAGTTGGGCTCGTAGCCAGCACCACGACGGTCAACACCCTTATTCAGACGCATCACGTCGAACCAGATACGACCCTCGCCCCACAGCTCGATACGCTTCTGACGATAAACCTCGTTCTGAACGTCGCTTGCGGTGCAAACATAAGCGGGATCACGATAGGTCTTAATGAACTGCTCCAAGGTGCTCTTACCGTTCTGACCGGCCATATGCTGAGCCTCAGCGAGGATGAGGTACATCTCCTCAACACGCATCAGAGGAAGGTCATTGGCATTAACGTCGTTGTTCAGAATGCCCTGATAGGGAGCGAACTTACAGTTCAGATAAGGAGTAGCAACGATACCGGCAGCCTTCTGTTTGTCAGTGGGCTTGAAGGTTACCTGCAGATATGCATTCCACTCATCGCTCACGTTGGCGCAGAAGCCCTTGTCGTCGCTCCACCAGCCCTTACGGATATCGGTGTCGGCAATCGTTTTATAGAGTTTCTTGCTGATCTGGTGTCCACCACTGTATTGGCCGTAGCCATAGTTGAACGTACCATTGTGAGAAATCCAGTTGACGATACCAGAAGATACTACGTCGTCGGTCTCGGCAATATAGATGCCCCACATCCAGTTGGGCTCGTCGGCACTGCAGAAGGTAGGCTTGCTAACTTCGTTGATGGTAGCGGGACGGGCATCGGTGTTGTCGATGGCTGCCTGAGCGTCAGCAGCAGCCTCTGCCCAGTTCTGCATAGCCAGATTCATGCGGGCACGCAGACCATAGGCCACAGCCAGGTCGATATAACGGCGGTCAGAGCGCTTCTGACCAGCCTTCTGAGCCTTTCCAAGTACCTCAATAGCCTTTGTAAGGTCAGCATTCACCTGTGCATAGACATCCTCTACGGTAGCACGGGGAGCACCCTCGGTAGCTGCCTTGCTTGAGTTCTCGTTGGTGATCAGGGGAACGCAGGCTGACTTCTCGTGTCCCTTGTAGTTGAACTGGAAAAGCTGAGCCAACTCCAGATAGCAGAATGCACGGGCGGCAAGAGCCTGTCCTAGATAGTACTGTGTCAGAGGATCCTCAGAATCAGCGTTCAGAGAACCGGCAACAGTGTTGGCACTGAAGATAATCTTGTAATAGTCGTTCCAGAGAATCTGACTCTCACGGCTGGTATAGGGACGGTCGTCATAAGTCAGGCTGTTGCCACCCCAGTTGTAACCGTTATCACCGCTTATCAAGTCCTCGGTGTTGCAGTCGGTGAATAACATGATACTGCTGTAGCCGAAGTCGTTGTGACGACTGCCAATAGCATCATAGTTCGGCATGTACACATTGAACTGTGAGAAAATACCGCGCACACCGGCTTCAGCACGCTCAGGCTTGGCATCACCGATCTCGACCTTCTGGTCTTCTGTAAGAGTGCCACCCTCGGGGGCTGTGTCCAAATCTTCACAAGCTGTGAAGGCTGACGTAGCCAATGCAGCAAACAAGAAATATTTTAGTTTCATATCTTTATTTCCTTTAATTATTAATATGTGAGATTAGAAGCTTACACTGATACCACCTGAGAGCGTACGCAGCTGAGTATAGGTATAAGGAATTGATGAAACGAAGCCCTGACGTGGGTCGAGACCCTTGCGCTTTGCAAACAGAGCGAGGTTGTCACCAGAGAAGTAGATGCGAACACTGCCCAGACCGTACTTCTGTACCAAGTTCTTCGGAAGTGTGTAACCGAAGGTCACGTTGTTGATTGACAGATAGCTTGCGCTGGTCAGGAATCGTGTAGAAGAATAAGCAGTGTAACGGTCACCTGCGTTCAGACGGGGAACATCGGTGTGTGTGTTGGTGGGAGTCCAAGCGTCGAGGATGTCCTTGTGCCAAGCACCACCAGCGTCAGAAGATGCAGAAGCGTGCATCAGGTACATATAACCTTGGTCGAGCACCTGACCGCCAATCTGATAAGCAAACTGGACGCTTGCATCAAAGCCATAGGCCGTAGCCGACAGACCGAAGCCACCATATACGTCGGGAAGCAGGTCGTCTGTAGCCACACGATTCTCTGACAGACTGGCAGTGTTGTAGTCGTTAGAAGTCTTGCGGCCCAGAAGGTTGCGGTTCTTCTCGCCAACATAAGACTCTACATCGTCGTGAGCAATCTTTTTGCCGTTGGCATCATACCAAACCTCGTAGTCCTTGCCACCGATAGTCTCCATCTCGTAGTCGTTCACCCAATAGAGAGCCTCACCAGTGTTCTCGTCAACACCAGCCCACTCGGGCAAGTACAGACGATACATGCTTTCGCCTTCCTCGTAGATACGAGAACCGCTAATCCACTTACCGTTCAGGTCGGGATGCAACTTGTCTATCTTGTTCTGGATGAATGTGGCGTTACCATTGATGGTCAGAGAGTAGTCGCGGTGCTTCAGGATGTCGTATGACAGGTCGATTTCCAAACCGCGGTTGGTCATTGTACCAACGTTCATAGGAATCTGTGAGTAACCCAGCGAACCGGCAACGGGCTTGAAGTACAGCATGTCCTTCTGCTGACGGCCGAAGTACTCGATGCTACCATTCAAACGGTTGTTGAGCAGAGCAAAGTCGAGACCAATGTTATAAGATACAGACTTCTCCCAAGTCAGGTCCTTGTTGCCCTTGTAGGCCAAAGTACCATCAGAGAAACCAGAAGCGTCACCAGTCATTGTATACTGGTCGGCATAAGCATAGTAGTAGTAGCGGCCATCGCCAGTGCTACGACCCAGGTTATCGTTACCCTGCTGACCATAGCTGGCCTTCAACTTCAAGTTGTTCAACCAAGACTGAGTGCCTTCCATGAACTGCTCCTTTGTGATAACCCAAGCCAGTGAACCGCTCCAGAAACCACCCCAGCGGTTGTCGGGATGGAAGCATGAAGATGCGTCGCGACGATAGCTGACAGCTGCGATATACTTGTCGTCATAGCTGTAGTTGATACGACCGAAGATACCCTTGGTCGCGTAGTCGAGAGAATAACCACCGTTGTTCTTCTGGTTAACGGCGTTGTCCATCCAATAGCTCTCGGGATCGTAAAGCTTGGTAGCGCCAGCATAGAGACGACGATACTTCCACTGATAACCCTCATAACCCAGTGTGAAATCCAGGTTGTGAACGTCAGCAATCTTGGTGTTGTAGTTA
Source organism: uncultured Prevotellaceae bacterium (assembly GCA_902788605.1). Classification (GTDB taxonomy): domain Bacteria; phylum Bacteroidota; class Bacteroidia; order Bacteroidales; family Bacteroidaceae; genus Prevotella. The sequence continues at coordinate 13,108 of CADAKX010000041.1, forward strand.
GCCAGGAACTGAGTGGTGAAACCTGTAGTACGCATATGGTACTGAGAGGCTGCACCCTCCATGCTTGCGAACTGACCCATGTAGGCGTTCTGCAGAACGTCGTAGTTGGTGTTGTCATAGTTGTAACCCAGGCGAGCGGTCAGGGTCAGACCTTCCATAGGCTTCAACTCTGCAAACCATGTGCTGTTCAAGATGTCCATCGTGTAGATAGCTCTGTCATACTGCATCTGACCAGCGGGGTTAGAGATTGACATGTATGAACGGTCGCGACCAGCCTCACCAGAACCGTAGTCATAGACAGCGCGGTCACCATTGTACATGATGTTACCACTAGCGTCACGAACATAAAGAGGATAGATAGGAGCGATACCGTAAGCCATACGGAAAGCATTACCAGATGAGTTAGTAGTAGTCTGATCATCGGGATAGAAGCTCTTAGAGTGGGTCAAACCAACGTTGGCACCCAGCTTCAACCACTGGTTTACCTTGAACTCGTCGCGAAGACGGATAGAAGAACGTGTGAAGCTTGAACCGCTGACAATACCGTTATCATCCAGGAAGCTGTAGCTGACGTAATAGTTGTTGGTGTCTGTTGCACCAGAGAGGCTAACCTCATATTCCTGGCGAAGTGCCTTCTTCATAATCTCATTCTCCCAGTCATCGGGGGTGAAATAGTAGGTACCATCGCTGTAACCGAGGGTAGCGTTAGGATTCAGCTTGCCGTCAGAACCGAACATGAACTGGCCATCGGGAACGGTGTAAATCTGATAACCGTTACCACCATTTGCATTGGTCACGATGGCGCTGTTGGCATATTTCTGAGCAGTCAGAGCGTCATAACCCAAGTTGTTGGTTGCGTAGTTGTAGATAGAAGCATACTCCAGTTCCAAATACTGGGCAGGATTGCTGATGACATCATAGTTGCTGACGGCACGGCTGTTCTGACCCCAACGGGCGTTGAAGTTCACAGTGGGCTTGCCCTGCTTACCAGACTTGGTGGTAACCATAATGATACCGTTGGCACCACGGGCACCATAAAGAGCGGTAGAAGCAGCATCCTTCAATACGGTAATATCGGCGATATCACTAGCAGGAATAGAGCTCAGGTCACCATCGAAGGGTACACCGTCAACAACATACAATGGGGTGTTGCTACCGTTGATAGAGCTGACACCACGAACGCGAATGGTTGCAGATGTACCAGGCTGACCGTTGCTGCTCTGTACCTGGACACCGGCTACCTGACCACTCAGTGCACGGCTCAGGTCACTCACCTGCAGCTTCTCAATCTTGTCGGCCTTCATTGAACCGGCAGAACCGGTAAATGTTCCTTTCTTGGCAGTACCATAGGCAACGACGATAACCTCGTCAAGAGCCTTCTGGTTGCTGGTCAACATGATTTTCATGTTTGGACGGGCGCTCACCTCAATGGGTTGCATACCTACGTAAGTGATTCGCAGGCTAGACTTTCCAGCAGGAACTGTCAGCGAAAACTTACCATTTGCATCCGAAATAGTACCGACTTGTGTCCCGACAACTAAGATAGAAGCACCAATAACGGGCTCTCCGTCATCTTGAGAAACAACGGTACCATTGACTTTTGTCTGGGCCAAAGCTCCTCCGATAAAGAGGAACAGTCCCACCAACAATGTCATGAGTCTTTTTTCCATAATCTCTCTCGTTTAAATTGATAAAAATGTAAATGTTAATGTATTATTATGTTCTTTTTATTAGTCCTAAATAGTGTTACAAGGTGCAAAAATAGTTAATTGTTTGATAAATAACAAATTTTTAAGCAGAAAACTTTCAAAAAGGTACATTTTTATGTCTTTAATATACAAAAATTGCACATTTGTGGTGTGAAATGTGTCGTTTTGTAATTGTGTAGACGGCTAAAGCGACTTTTGATGGTTAAAAATCGGATATAAAAAAATAGTAATGCGTGGGGAAACACATTACTATATATAAAAAGAGGTGTGAAGAGGCGCTATACGGTGATCTCTCCACGAAGATTCTGGCGCATGTATTGGCGCACCAGTTCGGGGTCGTCATACTTGCCCTGCAGATACATCAGTTTGGTGACAGCTGCCTCTACGGTGCCATCATAGCCGCTGATGACGCCTGCCTCCTGCAACTGATAGCCGGTATCATAGCGTCCCATCTGTACACAGCCCTGCAGACATTGGCTGATGTTGATAATCACCTTGCCTCGGCGATAGCCCTCGCGAAGGGCGTTGATGAGCCAGGGGCTCTGGGGCGCATTGCCCGAGCCATAGGTGCGCATTACGATGGCGCGCAGATTGGGTGTGGCGATGATGTGACGAATCAAATCCTCACGGATGCCGGGAAACAGCGAGAAGATAATCACGTTGTTGTCCAGACGGAATTGAGGTTTGAGATTTGAGTTTTGAGTTTTGAGATTTGATGGACGACGGATGAATTCATCGTGATAGGTAATCTCGACGCCGGCATCGGCCAGATGGGGATAGTTGAACGACTCGAAGGCGTTGAACTCGTCGGCACTCTGCTTGGTGGTGCGGTTGCCGCGCATCAGGTGGCCGTTGAAATAGATACCTACCTCGGGCACCATCGCTGTGCCGTCAGCCCGGTGAGCTGCTGCAATCTCGATGCTGGTGATGAGGTTCTCCTTGCCGTCGGTGCGCAACTGGCCAATGGGCAGTTGCGAGCCGGTGAGGATTACAGGCTTGGTGAGTCCCTCGAGCATAAACGACAGGGCGGAGGCGGTATAGGCCATTGTGTCGGTGCCGTGAAGGACGACAAAACCGTCGTACTCGTCGTAGTGGTCGGCAATAATATGTGCCAACTCCGTCCACAGCTTTGGCGACATGTCGCTGGAGTCGATGGGCGGGTTGAATTGATAGGTGGCTATCTCGGTCTGAAACTGCGCCAACTCGGGCACTCTACTGAGCAGGTGCTCGAAGTCAAATGGCTCCAGAGCACCTGTCAGCGGGTTTTGGTTCATACCAATCGTGCCACCGGTGTAGATTAATAAAACCTTTGAGGTCATTAGAATCTAAAATCAAGTTCTACATCAACCATGTTGTAGTTGTGCTTGTCGATAGTGCGGTCGTTCACACGGGCATACTCCAGGTTGATCTGTAGGTTCTTGGTGAACATGTAGTCGGCTCCCACCTCATACATGGTCTTTGACTGTCCCCATTCCTTGGCCTCGCGATAGAGATCGTAGCGAGCTTTCACGTGCAGCTTGTTCTTCTGGATAGGAGCGATGCAGAGGGCATAGATACCATCGGCCTTGTCGCTGGTGTGGGCTGCATTCCAACCCTGGCTGTGGATATACTCCGAGCGGAAGGTCCAGTCATTCTGAGTGTACTCGCCAGAGAGGGCGTAGCGATTCTTCTCGCCAACGCCAGCACGACTGCCGGTCCATCCGAAAGCACCGATGCGCATTCCCTTGATGGGCATAACCCACATGCCGCCGATGATGTCCTTGCGGTTGTCCTTATCTTTCTGGTTGATACCCTCACCGTTGAAAGCTCCTACCTGATAGTGCAACAGGTTGCGGCCCTCGGCGTTCTTGAGGAAGTCACCCTGAATCTGCACACCGATATCACGACCATTTGAGGCGTTGCCGCCGCAGCGGTCAGAGAATCCTGCTAACTTGCTCACGTTCTGAGAGTAGCTCATGAAGCCCTGAGTAATAGGGTGCATGGGGTTCTCGAATGTAAAGGGACGCTTGAACTGACCGGCCTTCACCTTGAAGAACTCGTACTTCTGCCACTCGCCAAAGAGGTCAACCAAACGGATGTCAGTGGATGACTTGTCGGGATCGTAGGTGTTACCGTTGATCTGCATCTGCACCTTCCAGTAGAAATCGGTGTGGGCGCGACCTTCGAGGGCCATACGTACCAGGCGCAGGTTGAAACCGTTGTTCTCGGCGCCATCTTTATCGCTGGCCTGATACTGTACCATGCCGTAACCACTGAACTTCACGTTCTGGAACCATTCACTCTGGGCCTTAGCACCCAGTGTTGCGCCCATCATCAGGGCGGCTAATAATATTTTCTTCATTTTGTTTGTTTATTGTTATATTATCTTTTCTTCAATAAGACTACATTCTCCACATGCGGCGTGTGGGGGAACATATCCACGGGTTGCACCTCGATGACCTTATACTGCTCGTCCAGATCCTGCAGGTCGCGAGCCTGCGTGGCGGGATTGCACGATACATAAACGATGCGGTCTGGGGCTGCACGAAGAATGGTTTTCACTACATCTGGGTGCATGCCAGCACGTGGGGGGTCGGTGATGATGACATCGGGGCGTCCGTGCTCGGCAATGAAGTCGTCGGTGAGGATGTCCTTCATGTCTCCAGCATAGAACAGCGTGTTGTTGATGCCGTTGATCTCTGAATTGATCTTCGCATCCTCGATGGCTTCGGGCACATACTCGATGCCTATCACCTTCTTGGCTTTCTTGGCTACAAAGTTGGCGATGGTACCTGTACCGGTATAAAGGTCGTAGACCAGGGGCTTTTCACTAGTTGAACTAGTCTTACTAGTTGTACTAGAGAATGCAAACTCACGTGCAACGCTGTAAAGATGATAAGCCTGCTCGGTGTTCGTCTGATAGAATGACTTGGGGCCAACTTTGAACTTCAAGTCCTCCATCAACTCGAAGATATGGTCTGTGCCCTTGAACACAAGGATGTCCTGGTCACCGATGGTGTCGTTGCACTTTTGGTTGTCCAGATAGAGTAGGGAAGTAATCTGGGGGAAGGTGTCGGCAACGTGCTGCAACAGGTCGAGAGCTTGTTTACCGTCAGGACTATCCCATCGGTTCTCCCCTCCTTGGGAGGGGTTGGTGGAGGTCTCTAAATGGAACTGGATGATGACCATCAGTTCACCGCTGGCGCTGTTGCGGATGATAATGTCGCGCAGCAGTCCTACCTGGGCACGCAGGTCGAAGAACGAGATGCCTTGCTCCATCGCATAATCGCGGATGTCATTGCGAATCTGATTATGCAGGTCGTCCATCAGCCAGCACTTCTCGATGGGCAGTATCTTGTCGAAAGCACCTGTGATGTGGAAACCGATAGCAGGAATATCCTTCAGACTCTGACTCTCGTCCTTGGGAAGTGCTGAGATCTCTTCCTTTGTCAGATATCGCTTGTTGGCACAGCCGAAGTCCAGCTTGTTGCGGTATTCTTGGGTCTTGACCGAACCGAGAATGGTGCGGAACTCTGGAAGTTCCACTTTGCCGATACGGTGCAACTGGTCGTAGACCTGCTGCTGCTTGAACTTCAACTGCTCTTCATAAGGCAGGTTCTGCCATTTGCAACCACCGCAGACACCGAAGTGCTTGCAAAAAGGAACAGCGCGCACCTTACTCAACTCCACAAAGCGCACCACCTCGCCCTCAGCGAATGAGTGCTTCTTGCGACGAATCTGGATGTCGCAAACGTCACCAGGCACGCAGAATGGTACGAACACCACCAGGTCGTTCCAGTGGAACAGGCATTTACCTTCGGCTGCAACGGCCTCGATGGTAACGCCCTCTAATAGGGGTAATGGTTTCTTGCTTCTCGCCATTATCAATTTCAATTTTCAATTATCAATTAAATCTCGAAGTCCAGACAAGCACGCTGAACGGTATAGGGACGAACCTTGCCGTTGGCCACAGCCAGATGCTCAGGATGCTGGGCATAGCCCTTCAGAGCCTCCTCGGATTCAAGTGTGGAGTCGAGCATCACGTCGGCATTCGATGAGGCCAGGCGTCCGCTGATATTTACTTTTACGTCGATGAGTCCAGGTACCTTGCCAACAAGACCTTCCAACCCAGCCTTGATGCCTTCCTTTACCTGCTGTTTCTGCTCTTCCGTCAATTCAGGATTGAGCGTCCAAAGAATGATGTGTTTTACCATATTATAATAATAGATATGTGTATTGGTTTGCAAAGTTACAAAAAATAATCGATTCTCATGCTATTATTATTTTTTTTTGTAATTTTTGCGCGTTTTCTTTGGCTGTGTGCAAACTTTTTTATAACTTTGCAAAATTCCAAAAAGCAAAAGAGAACAAAACCGAAATATTGAACAATAACTTATTATAATATTAATCTTAAATAATTTAACTAATGAGTCAGAAAAGAGTTTACCTCTTCGGTAATGGTAAGGCCGAAGGTAATGCAAAGATGCGCGAGGAACTCGGTGGCAAGGGTGCAAACCTTGCAGAGATGAACCACATTGGTGTGCCCGTTCCTCCAGGTTTCACAATTACAACTGACTGCTGCAATGAGTACTATCAGGTTGGACAGCAGAAGATTATGGAACTGCTGAACGACGACGTGATGGCAGCAGTAAAGCATATCGAAGACTTGATGAACTGCAAGTTTGGCGATGCCAAGAACCCCTTGCTGGTATCAGTACGTTCGGGTGCACGTGCTTCAATGCCCGGTATGATGGATACCATCCTGAACCTGGGTCTGAACGACGAGGTGGCTGAGGGTATGGCCGCTAAGACCAACAATCCTCACTTCGTATACGACTCTTATCGTCGTTTCGTACAGATGTACGGTGACGTGGTGCTGGAGATGAAGCCTGTCAACAAGACCGATATCGACCCATTCGAGGAGATTATCGAGAAGGTGAAGAAGGATAGCGGCGTTGTGCTCGATAAGGACCTCTCTGTAGAGGACTTGAAGAAGCTGGTGAAGCTGTTCAAGGCTGCCATCAAGGAGCGCACAGGTAAGGACTTCCCCAACGATCCTATCGAGCAGTTGTGGGGCGCAATCTGCGCTGTGTTCCGTTCATGGATGAACGAGCGCGCTATCCTCTATCGTAAGATGGAGGGAATCCCCGACGAGTGGGGTACAGCCGTATCAGTAATGGCTATGGTATTCGGTAACATGGGTGATACCTCTGCTACTGGTGTATGCTTCAGCCGTGATGCTGCTAACGGTGAAAACCTGTTCAACGGTGAGTATCTGGTTAACGCACAGGGTGAGGACGTGGTTGCCGGTATCCGCACACCACAGCAGATCACAAAGATTGGTTCTCAGCGCTGGGCTGAGCGCGCTGGCATCTCTGAGGCTGAGCGTGTGGCTAAGTATCCTTCTATGGAGGAGGCTATGCCTGAAATCTATGCTGAGCTGAACAGCATCCAGGACAAGCTGGAGCACCACTATCACGATATGCAGGATATGGAGTTTACCGTTCAGGAGGGCAAGTTGTGGTTCCTGCAGACACGTAACGGTAAGCGTACTGGTGCTGCTATGGTTAAGATTGCTATCGACCTGCTCCACGAAGGTATGATCGACGAGAAGACTGCCATCATGCGCTGCGAGCCTCAGAAGCTCGACGAGCTGCTGCACCCCGTATTCGATAAGAAGGCTTTGGCTGCCGCTAAGGTGATTGCTCAGGGTCTGCCCGCATCTCCTGGTGCTGCCTGTGGTCAGATCGTGTTCCATGCTGACGACGCAGAGGCTTGGCACAATGATGGTCATAAGGTAGTTCTCGTTCGTATCGAGACCTCTCCTGAGGACTTGGCCGGTATGGCATCTGCTGAGGGCATCCTGACCGCACGTGGTGGTATGACCTCTCACGCTGCTGTTGTGGCTCGTGGTATGGGTAAGTGTTGCGTATCAGGCGTTGGTTCTCTGAATGTAAGCTATAAGGATAAGACCGTTGAGATTGACGGCGTTGTATATAAGGAGGGTGATTATATCTCTCTGAATGGTACTACTGGTCAGGTCTATGCTGGCGAGGTTACTACTAAGGCTGCTGAGTTGTCTGGCGACTTCAAGGAGCTGATGGACCTCTGCGACAAGTACACCAAGCTGCAGGTTCGTACCAATGCTGATACACCTCGTGACGCTCAGCTCGCTCGTGAGTTCGGCGCTAAGGGTATCGGTCTGACACGTACTGAGCACATGTTCTTCGAGGATAAGAAGATCGTTGCTATGCGTGAGATGATTCTGGCTGACAGCGTTGCCGGACGTGAGAAGGCTTTGGCTAAGTTGCTGCCTTACCAGAAGGCCGACTTCAAGGGTATCCTTGAGGCTATGGACGGTCTGCCCGTGAACATCCGTTTGCTCGATCCTCCCTTGCACGAGTTCGTTCCCCACGATCTGGCTGGTCAGGAGACAATGGCCAAGGAGATGGGCGTTAGCGTAGAGGATATCAAGCGTCGTGTCGACTCTCTCGCTGAGAACAACCCCATGCTGGGTCACCGTGGTTGCCGTCTGGGTATCACCTTCCCTGAGATTACCGCTATGCAGACCAAGGCTATCCTGGGTGCTGCCTGCGAGCTGAAGAAGGAGGGTAAGAATCCTATGCCTGAGATCATGGTTCCTCTGATTGGTACTATCAACGAGCTCAAGCAGCAGAAGGAAGTTATCCAGAGC